>CATWQE010000015.1 GCA_958352855.1 uncultured Bacillota bacterium | reverse complement strand
AAAGCTTTCAGACAGGGGAACCTCTTCCGGTACATTCTCAAATTGGAGACGAGATTCAATATTTTCGTGATTACTATGGAAACCTTCGCCCGTCCGTATTTTTATCTTATGAAAGGGAAGCCTATTATTCCCTGGATGGCAGCGACTTTAGGGTAACCTTTGATGAAAATATTCTTTATAGAAGAAAAGACTTTTCTCTTGGCAGTGAAATATATGGAGTTTCTTTGCTGGGTGAAGACCAGACCTTAATGGAAATTAAAACTTCCGGTGGGATTCCACTATGGATGAGTGAAACACTTACAAAACTTCATTTATATAAAACATCATTTTCAAAATATGGTTCTGCCTATCAGCGTATGCTGGCAGAATCTTTACAGGGAGGATACAGCAATGTCTAATACTTTATTTCAGGGAATTTTTGATACTAATATGACCAGTGTAATTTCTATTTCTGATTTTCTTTTATGTGTGGGATGTGCTCTGATCATTGGATTGATTCTGGCAGGCACTTACATGTATGGAACAAAATATACAAAGAGCTTTGTGGCAACCCTGGCCTTGCTTCCGGCAGTGGTCTGTGTGGTCATTATGATGGTCAATGGAAATGTGGGAACCGGGGTAGCGGTTGCAGGCGCCTTCAGTCTGGTAAGGTTTCGTTCTGTTCCTGGTTCTGCCAAAGAAATCGGGGCAATTTTCCTGGCTATGTGCTCTGGTCTGGTAGCAGGAATGGGGTATTTGTCCTATGCGCTGTTATCTGCACTGCTTCTGGGAGGAATCATGATGCTGTATAAGCGCATGGATTTTGGAACAAAAAAACATGGATTGCGTTATAAGACCTTACATATTACCATACCGGAAGATTTGGATTACAGTGGGGTATTTGACAAAATATTAAAGAAATATACCACAGATTACGAAGTTGTACAGATTAAAACCACCAACATGGGAAGCTTGTTTAAACTCACGTATAACCTGACATTAAAAGATCCTGCAAAGGAAAAGGAATTAATTGATGCTCTCCGGTGCAGAAATGGAAATCTGGAGATTACTATGTGCAGACAAGAAACGGTAATCGGAGAATTATAGAAATATAGGAGATGATGACCAATGCGTAAAAGAGAAATTTTATTATTCTTCATGATGGGTACAATGATGTTGTCCGGCTGTAATACACAGGCGGAGCAAAGTACGAAACAAAATACAGAAGCTTCTGTTGAGGTAAGCACCTCAGCTACGGAAATAGATACTTCTGACATGTTTTCAGATCGTGACAAAGAAGTGGGGTATGAAGAGGCAGAATGCGTTACGATTTCTCTGGCTGACGATGGCTCTTCCTGTGAATCGGATGCTGTGTCCATTACAGAAAATACAGTAACCATTAAGGAGGAAGGAACCTATATTCTTTCCGGTTCTCTTTCTAATGGGATGGTGATTGTGGAAGCAGAGGATACAGATAAAATTCAGATTGTTCTTAACGGGGTAAGCATCACGAACACTCAGTCAGCCGCATTATATGTCCGTTCGGCAGATAAAGTGTTTGTTACTACTGCTTCTGAAACGGAAAACCTTTTGGAACATAGTGGTACTTATACTACCATAGATGAAAATAATATTGATGCAGCAGTGTTTTCAAAAGCAGACCTGACCTTTAATGGAGAAGGAAGCCTTACGGTAACAGCGCAGGAAGGACATGGGATTGTATCAAAAGATGATCTGATTCTGACAAGCGGAACCTATGTAATTACCAGTGCGGGTCATGGGATTTCAGGAAAGGACAGTGTTCGCATTGCCAATGGCTCTTATACCATTGTAGCGGGAAAAGATGGAATCCATGGAGAAAATACAGAAGACAGCAGCCTGGGATTTGTATATCTGGCAGGAGGAACCTTTAATATTACATCCCAGCAGGACGGAATCAGCGCCAGCTCATGGTTACAGGCAGAAGAGGGAACCTATGCTATTTTGACAGGAGAGGGCAGCGCCAGCGTACAAACGCAGATAGGTGGAGGCGAGAAGCCTATGGAACAACGGACAGCTCAGACAGAAACAACAGAAGAAGATACAACCAGCATCAAGGGAATGAAAGCAGCTACGCAGATGGTGTTGAAAGGAGGTACATACACCATTGACGCGGAAGATGATGCGCTCCATTCCAATGGAAATCTTGCTATGCTTGGAGGAACATATGTTTTATCATCCGGTGATGACGGAATTCATGCTGATTCCAATGTAACCATTTCCGGCGGAAATATAGATATTGCAAAAAGTTATGAAGGAATCGAGGGCTTGAGTGTTGACGTTACCGGAGGTGAGATTTCTGTATTGGCATCAGATGATGGAATGAACGCTGCCGGTGGCAATGACAGCAGTGGCTTTGACGGGGCAGGAGCAGGTGGCGATGAATTTGCGTCCACAGAAGGAGCTTATATTCATATTTCAGGAGGTGTACTGTATGTAAATGCCTCAGGAGATGGCATTGATTCTAATGGGGATATTACAGTTTCAGGAGGTGAAACTTATGTCTTGGGACCTACGAATGATGGAAATGGAACCTTAGATTACAGCGGAACTGCTCAGATAACAGGCGGTATCTTTGCAGCGTCCGGTTCCTCCGGTATGGCGCAAAATTTTGACTCTTCATCCACCCAGGGCGTTATTATGCTGAATGTAGAGGAGCAGGAAGGGAATACGGAGATTGCACTTCTGGATATCAGCGGAACAGAGCTTCTTAGCTGGACAGCCGAAAAAGCATACTCTTCTATTATTGTAAGCAGTCCGGATATGAAAGAGGGAGAAACTTATACCTTAAAAGCCGGAACAACAGAAGAAAGTATTACCATGGATAGTCTGGTTTATGGAAACGGTTCTCCGGCAGGAGGAATGCCCGGAAACAATGGTGAAGAAAAAGGTGGTATGAAGGAAGGCGGTATGAAAGAAGGCGGTATGCAGGGTGAACCTGGGAAAGGAGGAAGGCGCCAATGAGTCAATGTTTGAAAATTGCATTAATTCCAGCCTATAATCCTGAGGCTTGTCTGATTCAGGTGATACAGCAATTAAAAGAAAAAGGGTTCTGGATTTTAGTAGTCGATGATGGAAGCACAGGGGAACATAAGGAAATCTTTAAGGAGATTGAGGATGCCGGAAGCGTACTGATTCTTACACATACAAAAAACAAAGGAAAAGGCAGTGCCTTAAAAACAGGTCTGACGTATATTCAAAAGTATATAGCAGAAAATTATATTGTTGTAACCCTGGACGCAGATGGACAGCATCGTCCCAAAGATGTGGAAATGGTTTATAAGGCAGCTCAGAAGCATCCGGGATATCTGATTCTTGGAAGCAGAAAAATACAGAAGGAGACGCCTTTAAAAAGCAGGCTGGGGAACCAGATTACCCGTATGGTCTATGCGCTTACTACAGGTGTCAGTATTTATGATACCCAGACAGGGCTTCGCGCTTTTGACCATACGATTCTTCCCGAACTTCTGGCAATTCCAGGGGAACGGTATGAGTATGAAATGAACGTATTGTTAGTATGTTCCAGAAAAAAGATTCCCATGAAAGAAATCGGGATTGAAACTATTTATATCAATGACAACGCAGGTTCTCATTTTAATCCTCTGAAAGATTCATGCAGAATTTATAAAGAAATTTTAAAGTTTTCTGCTTCATCCCTGGTAAGTTTTTTTCTGGACTATGGAATATACAGCCTGCTTCTTTGGGTTACCGGCGGATTTTCAAAAAGTATTTCTCTGTTCCTTTCAAATGTGACAGCAAGAATTTTGAGTGGATATTTTAATTATCAGGTAAACCGAAACCTGGTTTTTCAGGAAAAAACAAATTCTGGAAGAACAGCAGTACAATATGTGTTATTAGCCGCAGGGATTTTGGCAGGAAATACGCTGCTTCTGGAAGTTCTTGTACATCTTGGTATGAACCAGTATATAGGAAAGCTTTGTACGGAACTGATATTTTTCTTCATAAGCTGGTTTGTTCAAAGAACCTTCATATTCAGGCGGCAAAGGAGAGGATGTTAAGATGTTCAGATGTTTAAAGGCGCATGGGATTGGTCTTTTGTATGGTGTCTTGCTGACGGGCTTCACTGTTTATTTATTCATGGATACCTTTTTTATCTCAAAGGTTTATCGTGTGGCGGAGGAAACAGAAGAGCAGAATACTGTTCTGGAAGAGAATCAGGAAGAAACTGTGGCAGAGACTTCGGAAACATCTTATGAGGATGAGAATATTTCCATTACTCTGACAGAATACAGGGAAGAGGATACCAGTATTTATGTGGCAGATCTTGTACTTTCTTCCCCAGAATATCTTAAAACTGCTTTTGCACAAAACAGCTATGGGAAAAATGTGACAGAGAAAACCTCAGAAATTGCAGAGGAAGTAAATGCCATACTGGCAATTAACGGAGATTATTACGGCGCACAGGAGAAAGGCTATGTCCTTAAAAATGGAACTTTGTACCGCAGTGAAGCAGAAGAAGGGCAGGAAGATCTGGTTATTTATGAGGATGGAAGCTTTGAAATCATTTCAGAAGAAGAAATTACCGGAGAAGAGCTTGTAGAACAAGGGGCACAGGAAGTTTTATCTTTTGGCCCAGGGCTGATAGAAAATGGAACCATTGCTGTAACAGAAGAAGATGAGGTAGGAAAAGCAATGGCCAGTAATCCAAGAACAGCCATTGGTATTATAGATAAGCTTCATTATGTCTTTGTTGTTTCCGATGGGCGGACAGAAGAAAGCGAGGGCTTATCTCTTTTGGAACTGGCAGAATTTATGGATGGTCTTGGCGTGGAAACTGCCTACAATCTGGATGGCGGTGGTTCTTCTACCATGTATTTTAATGGAGAGCTTATCAACAATCCTACAACCAACGGACGAAGTGTGAAAGAAAGGAGTGTGAGCGATATTGTCTACATCGGATATTAAGAAATCCAGAAAAGAGATAGAGAAGCTTGTGTTTACCTACCTGCTTATCACCATAGCTTGTGCTGGCTTTGGAGCTGTTTATGAATGCTTCAGCCATGGAGTTTATTCTTACTATATGATCTATGCTTTTATGATTCCTCTGCTTGGTGCAGCCTTTCCCTTTTCTTGTGTTCTGCATTTCCGAAACAAAGTTCCCAAACCCTGGGCACGTCGTTTTCATCATTTTGGAATTTCCACCTTAACGGTGGGGTGTATCTTCTGTGGAATACTGGAAATTTATGGAACAACCAACCGTCTGGTAATCTTATACTTTATCCTTGGAGGAATGTTTCTTTTTTTGGGAAATCTGCTGTATTTGCTGCAAAAGAATTCCAGGGTATATTAGGGAGGTGGTTTTTTGACACCAGAAGAATATTATGGAAATGTATTTCCTTTATTAAAACAAGGAGAATCCTATTTAAAGAAATTAATAGAACATTATCCCAATGGCTGCGCTGAAGATGAATTGCAATCGATTTTATATATTAAAACCAGAATCAAGACACCAGAAAGCATGATGGAAAAATTAAGAAAACGTGGACTTAGGGAAGATGCTCACACCGCTCTTCAAAATACCCATGATGCAATCGGAATTCGGGTTATTTGCTCCTTTGTGGAGGAAGTGTACCATATTGCAAAGTGGCTTGAAAAAAGAGAAGAGCTTCAAATCATAGAAAAGAAAGACTACATTTCCTATCCGAAACCGAATGGTTACAGAAGTCTTCATTTAATTATACGATTTGGGACAAAGGACTTAAAGGACATTACTGCAGAGATTCAGCTTCGTACTATTGCCATTGATTTTTGGGCTATATTAGAACATCAGATGAAATACAAAAGAAATGTACAACACGAAGAAACGATTCGAAAGGAATTAAAGAGGTGTGCGGATGAAATTGCTTCTGTGGATTTGTCTATGCAGACCATAAGAGATATTTTGCAAAGTGATATGTGGAAACAAATATAAAGGAGAATGCCCCAGGCTGTCTGTTTTGGCAGTATAGGGGCATTCTCCTTTATATTATCGTTTCTTCTTTAAAAATTGTTTGGGATTTATCTGAGCCAGCAAAATAGCCGCAAACATGAGGACACAGCCTATAAGTTCTCTGGCAGATAATTTCTCTCCTAAAAGCACCCATCCGGCCAGTACGGAAATCACAGATTCCAGACTGAGGATCAGGGATGCAATAGTAGGATCTGTACCTCTTTGACCGATAATCTGGAAGGTGTAGGCAACGCCACAGGAAAGAATACCGGCATAGGCAATGGGCAGCCAGGCAGCACAGATGGAGGACAGCTTTGGTTCTTCATACAGGAACATCAGTACCGCGGAGAGGCCTCCTGCAAAGAGAAACTGAATGCAGGATAACTTGGTTCCGCTGACCTTTTCTGTGAAATAATCTACCACCATAATATGCATGGCAAAGGTAAGAGAACACAGGAGAATCAGAAAATCTCCCTTGCTGATGGAAAAACTGCCTTTCATACAGAGAAGATATAATCCCACCACCGCAATGAGAACACTGATCCAGATCTTCAATCCTGCTTTTCGTTTCAAAAAAATACCCAGGATGGGCACCATAATAATATAAAGAGCAGTAATAAAACCAGCTTTTGCAACGGTTGTGTACATGATTCCAACCTGCTGCAGGCTGGTAGATACAAACATGAGAAAGCCACAGGCAAGGCCGCCTATGAGTAAGTCCTTGGGCTGGTCTTTTGGAGCAGCGTTGTCCGTTGCGCCTTCTGTCTGCCTGCTATTGATACGGTTTAGCAGAAAGACACAGGGGATGAGCACCACCCCTCCCAGAAGAGAGCGCACCGCATTAAAGGTAAAAGGACCTACATAGTCCATCCCGGCGCTCTGGGCCACAAAGGCAACGCCCCAGATTATTGCTGCCACAAACAGCAAGATAGAATTTTTTGATGATTTTACAGACATTTTCTTTTGTACTCCTTCATGTCGATACAAAAAAGGGGCTACTGTATTGTAAACATACAGCAACCCCTTTTTCATCATTTGGATTTTATGCGTTTTCCAGAGTTTTGTGATATTCCTGTAAGGATTTCAGGTTGGAAACCGTCTTGTTCTGTACTGCATGGATTCCTTTCACACTTGCCAGAGCGGCTGACATGGTGGTGATATATGGAATCTTTTTGTTGATTGCAGTTTTTCTCAGATAAGAGTCATCATATTTACTCTGCTTACCAGATGGAGTGTTGACAATTAAGTCGATTTTTCCGTTAATCATAGCATCGTGAATATTTGGACGTCCTTCCTGCATTTTCTTCAGAGTTTCACAAGGTACTCCGTTTTCGTTGAAATACTGTGAGCATCCGGAAGTGGAAACAATCTTGAATCCCAGTTCGTGAAGCTGTTTTGCAACTTCCAGAGCGCCTGTACGGTCATTTTTATTAACGCTGACTAAAGCAGTTCCCCCAAGTGGCAGTTTAGAACCAGTTGCTTCCTGTGCTTTGTAGTAAGCCATTCCAAAGGATTCGCTAAGTCCCAGTACCTCACCGGTGGAGCGCATTTCCGGTCCCAGAAGAGGGTCAACTTCAGGGAACATATTGAATGGGAACACAGCTTCTTTTACACCATAGTATGGATGAGCCTGTTCTGTAAAGGCTGTTACATCAGGACGTTCTCCTGTTAATTCGTAAGCCATGAGCTTGGTAGCAATGTTTGCCATATTGATGTTGCAAACCTTAGATACCAGAGGTACAGTACGGGAAGCACGCGGGTTGGCTTCCAGAACATAAACCTTACCTTCACAGATTGCATACTGCATGTTCATAAGACCTACAACACCCATTTCACATGCAATAGCAGTGGTATATTTGCGGATTAAAGCCTTATTTTCTTCTGAAATTTCTACAGAAGGAATGACACATGCAGAGTCACCGGAGTGAATACCAGCCTGCTCAATGTGCTGCATAACAGTAGGAACAAATGCATGAGTACCATCAGAAATGGCGTCGGTTTCACATTCCAGAGCATTCTGAAGGAATTTATCCATAAGGATTGGACGTTCCGGTGTCACATCAATAGCAGCAGCCATGTAGTTTCTCAGCATATCATCATCATAAACTACTTCCATACCGCGTCCGCCTAATACATAAGAAGGACGAACCATCATAGGATAACCAATGCGGTGTGCGATTTCCAGAGCTTCTTCTACATTGACAGCCATTCCTGATTCCGGCATAGGAATTTCCAGCTTGTGCATCATTGCATTGAACAAGTCGCGGTCTTCTGCCATATCAATGACAGCAGGAGAAGTTCCCAGAATATGAGCGCCGCGTCTTTCCAGCTCTGCTGCAATGTTCAAAGGAGTCTGTCCGCCGAACTGAACAATAATACCAAGCGGTTTTTCTTTATTGTAAATGGACATAACGTCTTCTACAGTCAGAGGCTCAAAATACAGTTTGTCAGAGGTATCATAGTCTGTAGAAACGGTTTCCGGGTTACAGTTTACCATAATAGTTTCAAAGCCTAACTCTCTTAAAGTAAGAGCAGCGTGTACACAGCAGTAGTCAAATTCAATACCCTGTCCAATACGGTTTGGACCGCCGCCAAGAACCATAACTTTTCTGCCGTTTGATACAGGAGCCTTGTCTTCTCCAATATAAGTGGAGTAGTAGTAAGCAGTTGGGTCTTTGACACCGCTTACTGGTACTGCATCCCAGCGTTCCTGCATGCCAAGAGCCTCTCTGCGTTTGAATAATTCCCATTCATCTGTTTCCAGAAGCTGTGCCAGGTATTTATCAGAGAAACCATCTTTTTTCGCCTGAATCAGCAGTTCATCAGGAAGCTCCTGTCCTTTGTAGGAAAGGATTTTTTCTTCTTCGTCTACTAATTCTTTCATCTGCTCTAAGAACCACATTTTGATGTAAGTCATTTTGTGAAGTTCTTCCAGAGGAGCGCCCTTGCGGATTGCTTCATATAAGATAAACTGTCTTTCGCTGGTTGGCTCTGCCAGTTTTGCATACAGTTCATCTAAGCTGAGCTCATGAAGGTCTTTCATAAAGCCAAGACCATAGCAGCCTTTTTCCAGAGAACGGATGGCTTTCTGGAGAGCTTCCTTGTAGTTCTTACCAATGGACATAACTTCGCCAACAGCTTTCATCTGTGTGCCCAGTTTGTCCTGAGAGCCTTTGAATTTTTCAAATGCCCAGCGGGCAAATTTGATTACCACATAGTCGCCGGATGGTTTGTATTTATCCAGAGTTCCTTCTTTCCAGTATGGAATTTCATCCAGAGTAAGTCCTGCAGCAAGAAGAGCAGATACATAAGCAATAGGGAATCCGGTTGCCTTACTTGCAAGAGCAGAGGAACGTGATGTTCTTGGGTTGATTTCAATAATTACCACACGATCTGATACCGGATCATGGGCAAACTGCACGTTTGTACCACCGATAACGCCTACGGACTCTACAATAGCGTGAGCCTGTTTTTCCAGACGGTCCTGTAATTCCTGTGAAATGGTAAGCATAGGAGCAGAACAGAAGGAATCACCGGTATGAATACCAACCGGGTCAATATTTTCAATGAAGCACACAGAAACCTTGTTTCCTTTGGCATCACGAACAACCTCTACTTCCAGTTCTTCCCATCCCAGAATGGATTCCTCTACCAGAACCTGATTAATCATAGAAGCGGCAATACCTCTTGCAGCAACCTTCTTTAATTCTTCTTCATTATAAACAAGTCCGCCGCCAGTACCGCCCATGGTATAAGCAGGACGGATAACACAGGGATAACCAAGATCTTTGGCAATGTTTACTGCTTCTTCTACAGAATAAGCAGGAGCGCTTCTTGCCATTTCAACACCAAGCTCATCCATGGCTTTTTTAAATTCAATACGGTCTTCACCGCGGCTGATGGCATCTACCTGAACGCCGATAACTTCTACATGATATTTGTCTAACACACCTGCGTGATACAATTCTTCACAGAGATTAAGACCTGACTGTCCTCCCAGGTTTGGAAGAAGGGCATCGGGTCTTTCTTTTTCAATAATCTCAGTGAGACGGTCTACGTTTAAGGGTTCAATGTAAGTTACATCTGCTGTGGAAGGGTCGGTCATAATAGTAGCCGGGTTTGAGTTTACTAAGACGATTTCATATCCAAGATTTCTCAAGGCTTTACATGCCTGTGTACCGGAGTAGTCAAATTCGCAAGCCTGGCCAATGATGATAGGACCGGAACCGATAATAAGAATTTTGTTAATATCACTTCTCTTTGGCATAAAGAACCTCCATAATATATTTTTATTGTACCATTAGTTTAATCAGGACAAGTATAACACCACAAACTTGCAGACGCAAGAAAAAATATCAGATTCCCAGAGGATATTGGAAGGATTTTCTTTACCTCCAGAAAATTTCCTGTTATACTAAGGTACAAAGCTGTAAATTTTTATACAATTATGTACAAAATCAAAAGCTATCAGAGAAAAGAGGGAGGATTTTCTATGATTGAAGTGAAGAACCTGACAAAATATTACAGCGGTGTTTTGGCACCGGCGGTAAAAAACGTATCTTTTTGTGCCAATCCCGGGGAAATTACTATTTTGCTGGGACCTAATGGGGCGGGGAAATCCACAACCATTAAAAGTATTGTAAATCTTCTGGATTATAATGGAAAAATTTTCATCTGTGGTTATCCAAATGATTCCCTTGAGGCAAAAAGGCGCTTTGGCTATGTTCCAGAGGTGCCTATGCTGTATGATCTGCTGACTGTGGATGAGACGATTGAGTTTATTGGAAAGGCTTACCGGCTTTCAGATTATAAGGAAGTGGGAGAGCATTATCTGGAACTGTTTCAGCTTTCGGAGCAAAGAGGAAAGCTGGCAAAAGAGCTGAGTAAGGGAATGCGGCAAAAGCTCAGTATGATTCTGGCTCTGCTGATTCAGCCCAAAGCCCTGCTGGTTGATGAGCCCATGGTGGGGCTGGACCCGGCCAGTATTGAAGAGCTGCTTCAGCTTTTTGTGGCTTTAAAACAGCAGGGAACCTCCATTCTAATCAGTACCCACATTATAGATGTGGTCAATGACATCTGGGACTGCGCCCACATTATGAATAAGGGAGAGATTGTAAGAAGCATCCGAAGAGGTGAAGAGGGAAGTGAAACTCTGAAACAAATATTCTTTGAAACCACAACGGAGGAATCTGCATGAAATCATTGCTTTATTTATCTATGACGAAATGGAAGGGAACCATCCGCAACCAGTTTCGCAGTATCAGCTCCGCTATTCTTACTATTTTTATGGTGCTTTTATATGGAGGGCTTTTTGTGGCGGTGTTTCTGATTCCTTCAGACGCCATGTCTGAAGTTATGAACATGCAGTTTAACACAGCCCTGCTTATGGGGCTTGGGGTACTGGCTCTTTTATGTGTTACGGTGTTAATGAATAAGAGAAAGGCCCTGGTATATGACACTGATGCTTTTTATCTCTTTGCAGGCCCTTATACCAGAAAGCAGATAAATGGTTTTATTCTGGTGCAGACCTGGTTCCAGTCTGCCATATATGGTTTGATCTGTTCCTATGTCACAGCCATGATGTCCTTTGGCAGTGGCTTTACAGTGTCCATGATGCTGTTTTCTCTTGTGATATATTGGCTGATTATGGCATTTTTCCTTACCCTTACAGATTATATTTATCTCTGGTCTCTGGTGAAGAAGAAGCATGAAATCTGGAATTATGTTGTTGTATTGCTTGTGGTTTTTTCCGCAGCGGCGGTGTTCTTTTTATCCGTACAGCGTACAGGTTATGATTTGAAAAATGGGTATATGGATTTTGCCCTGAGCCAGGAGTTTTATATGGTACCCTTCTTTGGATGGGGGAAATGGGCAATCAATGCCTTTAGCCAGGGAAATTATGTGTCCATGCTTTGGGGAATCCTATTGCTTGTTGGCTGCAATCTGGTATTGGGCATTTTGTTTTTGCATTTTCAGAAGGATATTGTAGAACAGGCAGTGGAGGACGCCCAGTCTGTCAGCGACTATATGCGTAAGGTGCGGGCAAACAAGGGAAATTCTATTATGGATACCAAAAAAGTCAAAGGTATCAAAGGGGAATTTCCAGAAGGAGCAAAGGCTATTTTTTATAAAAATATGCTGATGATGCGGAAAACAGGCAACTTCTTACGCAAGCAGGATATTTTTGTGATTGTGCTATATTTTGTGATCAGCTATGTGTGTATGCCAGGTCACCGGTTTTATATGTTCTGCTATATGATGATGATCTGGATGTTTGGATTAATGAATGATGCAGAGCTTTTGGGAGATTTGAAAAATTATCAGATTTATCTGATTCCGGAGAAGCCTTTGAAAAAGCTGTTCTATGCCGTCATTCCGGCTTATCTGAAAATCGGAATCATTCTGGGAACTGCGATTATCTTCTCCGGAGTTTTAAACCGTATGCCGGTTCTTGATATTGTGCAGTATGCGCTCATGCTTTTGGGCTATGCCATGATTTTTCTGGCAGGAACAGTGCTGTCTGTGCGGCTTTTGAAGAGTAGAACCAATGTGATGATGGAAAATCTTCTGCGGATGCTGATTATTCTGGTATGCGCCATTCCTTCCAGTGTTTTGGGAGTTCTTTGCTATTTTATTTTCAGAGATTTGAATATGATTGTGATGGTTACTTCCATCGTTACCCTGGTACTGAACTTTGGGGTGTCTATTTTAATAATGGTTGCCTGCCAGGGGATGATGAATGGAAAACAGATGTAGGAGGTTGTGATGTTAGGAACAAAGGATGAAATCAGAATTGAACAGGCGATAGTCCATATTTTGGATTCCTCTCTTGGAATGCCGGTGTTATCCGATGTGGCGCTGGACTGTGGTTCTGATTTTTCGGATTTTTTGAAAGGGCATATTTTCAAGGTGGATTCCAGTGACGAAATCAGAAGCTGTACCTTTCAGGAGGAATCTTCGGTGTTTCATCTGGCAGAAGAATGGAATTCAGAGAAGTTTATTGAGATTACTCAGAAAATAGCCGGAGAGCTATATACCATTATGAACCAGAATATTGATATTCCTGCGGCGGATTTGCTGGCTGTGGAGTATCGGGTGGAGAAGCATAGATATCTGGCGCTTCTGAAAATGAATTATAAAACGTCTTATACTCATATGACCAATTCAGACCCATGGGGGAATAATAATGATATTATTATGCAAAAAGCTATTTTGCCGGGAGAGACACAGAAGCTTTCTGAGGCAGCCCTCATTGACCTGGAAGCGCCCCAGTACGTCCGGCTGGTGGAGAAAAAATATGATGTGAACGGGGTAAAGACAAATTATTTTTCCAGGCTGTTTTTAAAATGCAGCGGTTCTTTATCTTCGAAAACCAAGCTGGCTATTGTGAACAAAGCAGTGGAAGAGGTGCAGAAAAAATATTTCAATGAATCGGAGCAGTTTGAGGTGCGGATGGAGACCAAAAGCATTCTCAATGAAGAGTTTACCCAGCAGGGAGGCTTTGAGGTGCCGGTAGTCATTGACAAGATTTTTAAGGAACATCCGGAAATGAAGGAAGAGGTTCAGGAAAAACTGGAGAAATACAATCTGAAGGAAGCTACCGTAGAGCCACAAAATCCCAATACCACCAGGAAATTTACAAAACAACATTTAATGACCGATACGGGAATTGAACTGAAAATTCCTATGGAAGAGTATAACAATAAGGATAGAATCGAATTTATTACCAACCCGGATGGGACGATTTCTGTTTTGATTAAAAATATCGGGAGTATTGAAAGCCGCTAAGAGAAAATATGAAAATCAACCTTGAGATTCAGAAAAAATCATGGTATAATTCCGGCATAACGTCTGTTTGAAGTGTTTATGTGCTAACAAGTTGAAGCGTTGGCTTGTTACAGACGAAGAGAAGAAATAGAAGAGGTAATGAAAATGGAAAGAGAAAAATTTTCTTCACGCCTTGGCTTCATTCTTATTTCAGCGGGATGTGCCATTGGGCTTGGAAACGTATGGCGTTTTCCCTACATAACAGGTAAGTATGGCGGAGCAGCCTTTGTTCTGATTTACTTGTTTTTCCTGATTGTAATGGGGCTTCCCATCATGGTTATGGAGTTTGCAGTAGGGCGCGCCAGTCAGAAAAGTATTGCAACATCCTTTAATGTGCTGGAAAAGAAGGGAAGTAAGTGGCATATTTACCGGTATTTCGGTATGGCAGGTAATTATTTGCTTATGATGTTCTATACTACCATTGGAGGCTGGATGCTGGCGTATTTTGTGAAAATGGTAAAGGGTGACTTTAAAGGTCTGGATGCTTCTGGTGTGGAACAGGCATTTGGCAGTCTTACTACAGATTTGGGAACCATGTTGTTCTGGATGCTTCTGGTGGTAGTGATTGGGTTTGTTATTTGTTCCCTGGGGTTACAAAGTGGTGTGGAACGAATTACCAAGGGCATGATGGTAATCTTACTGTTTCTTATGATTGTTCTGGCTGTGAATTCCTGTCTTCTTCCTGGAGCATCAGAAGGATTGAAACCAGATTTTAAAAAGCTGACAGAATATGGTTTATCTGAGGTTATTTTTGCTGCTATGGGACAGGCGTTCTTTACGCTAAGTCTTGGAATTGGCGCCTTGGCTATTTTTGGAAGTTATATTGGAAAAGAGCGAAAGCTCACTGGAGAAGCGGTTAACATTTTGGTGCTTGATACTTTTGTAGCTCTTACTGCTGGCTTAATTATTTTTCCGGCATGTTCTGCTTTTGGCGTAGACCCAGGAGAGGGTCCTGGATTGGTTTTTGTAACCCTTCCTAATGTGTTTAACAACATGAAGGGAGGAAGACTTTGGGGAAGTCTGTTTTTCCTGTTTATGACTTTTGCAGCGCTGTCTACTATTATTGCGGTATTCCAGAACATTATTTCTTTTGCGCAGGATTTGTGGAACTGGAGCCTGAAAAAAGCAGTACTCATTAATGGAATTGCTATTGCTATACTGTCATTACCATGTATTTTTGGTATGACTATTTGGAGTGATTTCAGTATTTTAGGAAAGAGTATTTTAGACTTTGAGGATTTCCTGGTAAGCAACAATATGCTGCCGCTTGGTTCTCTTGTTTATTTGTTGTTCTGTGTAACACGGTACGGTTGGGGATGGAAGAATTTCTTAAAAGAGGCCAATACAGGGGAAGGCGTATCTTTCCCCGAAAAAATCAAGGTATATCTCACCTTCATTCTTCCGCTTATTGTCCTTTATATTTTTGTACAGGGATATGTAAGTTTGTTTAAGAGCTTATAAAATTTAATAGGAACTGTGGCATGGTATGACAATCAGGAACGGTATTTACCCTCCAAAGAGACATTTTCATGCAACAGTTCTTTTTTTCTGAAATATTTCTTGAAATCAAGGCATATTATGGGTATACTTAATACAGTGACTAAAGATAATGAAAGATAAAGGAGCTTTAGAGCATGAAGAGAATATTACTGAAATTAAGCGGAGAAGCTTTGGCAGGACCAAAGAAAACAGGATTTGACGAAGCAACGGTTATGGAAGTGGCAAAACAGGTGAAGGTTCTTGTGGAGGAAGGGATTCAGGTAGGTATTGTGATCGGAGGAGGAAACTTCTGGAGAGGACGTACCAGTGAGAATATAGACCGGACAAAGGCAGACCAGATTGGAATGTTGGCTACTGTGATGAACTGTATTTATGTATCAGAAATTTTCCGGTCAGCAGGGATGAATACTACTGTTCTCACTCCTTTTGAATGTGGTTCCTTTACCAAGTTGTTCTCTAAGGATAGGGCAGTGAAATATCTGGAAAGAGGTACCGTGGTATTTATGGCTGGAGGTACAGGTCATCCATATTTTTCAACCGATACAGCAACGGTGCTAAGAGCCATTGAAATTGAAGCAGAAACCATTTTCCTGGCAAAAGCAGTCGATGGTGTTTATGATAGTGATCCAAAGGTGAATCCAGAGGCAAAGAAATATGATGAAGTGAGCATCCAGGAAGTTATTGATCAGAAGCTGGCAGTGGTAGATATGACTGCATCTATTTTGTGTATGGAAAACAAAATGCCTATGTTGGTATTTGGATTAAACGAAGAAAATAGTATTGTGAATACTGCACACGGAAAGTTTACAGGCACAAAGGTGCTGGTATAAAACAGAAAAGCGAAGAAAGAAGAGGAAAAAATCATGGCAGATGAAAGATTAGAAGTATATGAGAGCAAAATGACAAAGACTTTAGATGGACTGAGAAAAGAATATTTAACTATCCGTGCAGGTCGCGCAAATCCGCATATTCTGGATAAATTAACCGTAGACTATTACGGAACACAGACACCGCTTCAGCAGGTGGCAAATATTACCGTACCGGAAGCCCGCATGATTCAGATTCAGCCTTGGGAAGCATCTCTGATTAAAGAAATCAGCAAGGCAATTCTTGCATCTGATCTGGGACTCAATCCAAATACAGACGGAAAACTCATTCGTCTGGTATTGCCAGAACTTACGGAAGAACGCAGAAAAGAACTGGTAAAAGATGTTAAGAAAAAAGGTGAGGCTGCCAAAGTAGCTGTAAGAAATATCCGCAGAGATGCCAATGATGCTTTTAAGAAACTGGCAAAACAGGATGTGTCTGAGGATGAAATCAAAGAATTAGAAGATAAAGTGCAGAAGCTGACAGATAAATTTATAAAAGAAATCGAGAAGGCAGTGGAAGATAAATCAAAGGAAATTCTTACTGTATAATATACTGTAAAGAAAGGGAAGGGGCACGTACAGAATCCAGTATTGTGCCTCTTTTATGCGTAGGAGGAAAAAATGAAAATTCCAAATCATGTGGCAATTATTTTAGATGGCAATGGACGTTGGGCAAAGTCCAAGGGAATGCCCAGGACTTATGGCCATATTAAAGGTTGTGAAAATCTGGAAAAAATCTGTAGTATGGCAAAAGAGTTGGGGGTAAAATATCTGACGGTCTATGCTTTTTCTACAGAGAACTGGAAACGTTCCAGAGAAGAAGTAGATGGATTGATGAAACTGTTTCGTAATTATATGAAAAAATGTTTAAAGATTTCTGCAGAGAATAAAATGCGTGTGCGTGTGATTGGTGATCCAAGGGCTTTTGATGAAGATTTGCAGCAGAAAATCAAAGAACTTGAAGAATTTTCCAGCCAGTTTGATGAACTGCATTTTCAGATAGCACTGAACTATGGAAGCAGGGATGAAATCCGTAGAGCAGTACAGGATATGGCAAGAGATGTGAAAAGTGGTGTACTGAATCCAGAGGATATCACAGAAGAAACGATTTCGGATTATCTTGATACCAAAGGGCTTCCAGATCCGGATTTATTGATTCGCACCAGTGGGGAAGAGAGACTTTCCAATTATCTTTTGTGGCAGCTAGCCTATACAGAGTTTTATTTTACGGATGTTCCATGGCCGGATTTTGATAAGGCAGAATTTGTAAGAGCCATAGAAAAGTATAATGGAAGAGAACGCAGATTTGGAGGAGTAAAGGAGGAGGAACATGTTTAAAACCAGACTTTTAAGTGGAATTGTTCTTGTAATCATTGCTGTTGCCTCCATTGCGGCAGGCGGTCCGGTATTATTTGGCGTATTGCTGGCTATTTCTCTCATAGGAGTTTATGAGCTGTATAAAGCCATGGGAGTACATCAAAAAGGATTTACTCCTTTGGAAATGGTAGGCTATATTGGAACGGTGCTTTATTATCTGACCCTACTGTGGACTCCATTGCATAGTTATTCTATGATGGCAGTTCTGTTTGCATTGGTACTGATTATGAGTGTTTATGTATTTTCTTATCCAAAATACCAGGCAGAACAGGTTATGGCGGCTTTATTTGGAGTTATCTATGTGGCTGTTATGCTTTCTTACATCTTTAAAACTAGGAACATGGAAGGCGGGGTATGGCTGGTGGGCCTTATTTTCTTAAGCTCTTGGGGCAGCGATACCTGTGCATATTGTGTAGGAATGCTCTTTGGCAAACATAAAATGGCGCCGGTTCTAAGTCCGAAAAAATCCGTGGAAGGCGGCGTTGGAGGTGTTTTAGGAGCAGCACTTTTAGGAGGGCTCTATGCCTTTGCTATTTCTGGAGTAAATCCGGCATCTGGACACACACCTCTTATGTATGGAATTATTTGTGCAGTAGGTGCATTAATTTCCATGATAGGAGATTTAGCTGCTTCTGCTATTAAAAGAAACAAAGAAATTAAGGATTATGGTACTTTGATTCCTGGGCATGGAGGAATTTTAGACCGGTTTGACAGTGTGATTTTTACAGCGCCGTTTATTTACTTTTTAGCAACAGTATTGATTTAAGGAGAAAGTTATGATAAAAATTGCAATTTTAGGCTCTACAGGTTCTATTGGAACCCAGACTCTGGATATTGTACGGAAAAATAAAGATTTAGAAGTAGTTGGAATAGCTGCCGGAAGCAATATTGCCATGCTGGAAGAACAGATTCGGGAATTTCACCCAAGGCTGGCTGCTGTGGGTGACGAAAAGAAAGCAGAAGAATTGAGTGTACGCGTTAAAGATACGAACTGTAAAGTAGTAGGAGGTATGGATGGACTTCTGGAATTGGCTGCCATGGAAGAATCTCAGATTCTGGTGACTGCTATTGTGGGAATGATTGGTATTCGTCCTACCATTGAAGGGATAAAAGCAGGCAAGGATATTGCTTTGGCAAATAAAGAAACCCTGGTGACGGCAGGGCATTTGATTATGCCCCTTGCAAAAGAATATGGGGTGAAAATCCTGCCAGTAGACAGTGAACATAGCGCTATTTTTCAGGCATTAAATGGAGAAGAACATAAGAGTATTGATAAACTTCTTATTACGGCGTCTGGAGGTCCTTTTAGGGGAAGAAAGACAAAGGATTTGGAACACATACAAGTGGAAGATGCTTTGAAGCATCCAAATTGGGCTATGGGACAAAAAATTACCATTGATTCTGCGACCTTGGTAAATAAAGGGTTGGAAGTCGTGGAAGCAAAATGGCTCTTCGGCGTGGACTTGAATCAGATTCAGGTGGTAGTGCAGCCTCAAAGTGTGATTCATTCTATGGTGCAGTTTACAGATGGAAGCATTATTGCTCAGCTTGGGACACCGGATATGCGGCTGCCTATTCAGTATGCCATTTACGGAGGAACCAGAAAATATCTGGATGGAGAAAGACTGGATTTTGCAAAATTAGGTTCCATTACCTTTGAAAATCCAGATGTAGAAACCTTTAAAGGATTGCCGCTGGCTATGGAAGCTGCCAAGGTGGGCGGTTCCATGCCTACAGTATTTAATGCGGCAAACGAAAAAGCAGTAGCCCTTTTTCTCCAGAGAAAAATTCGTTTCCTGGATATTTATACAATTATTGAAGATGCTATGGAAAGACATGAGGTAGTTTCTAATCCTACCGTGGAAGAAATTTTAAAGATTGAACAAGAAATATACAAGAGGATTGAAAGCAGGTGGTAAATTGAAATTTATAATTGCACTACTGGTATTTTCTGTGATTATATTGTTTCATGAGCTGGGACATTTCCTTTTGGCTAAGAGAAATAATATTGCAGTGACAGAGTTTTCCCTGGGAATGGGACCAAGACTTCTCTCTACAGAAAAAGGGGGAACCAGATATTCCCTGAAGCTGTTTCCTATTGGAGGCTCCTGTATGATGGTAGGGGAAGATGATGATGACACCACGGAAGGTTCTTTTAACAATGCATCTGTCTGGGCCAGAATATCTGTAGTTGCAGCAGGGCCAATTTTTAACTTTATTTTAGCCTTTGTGTTTGCCATGATTATTACCAGTGTGGTTGGTTATGATCCGGCTAAGGTTTTACAGGTGACAGAAGGTTCTCCGGCAGCAGAAGCAGGGCTTCAAGAAGGAGATGTGATTACAGAATTTCAGGGAAGACACATTTCCATTGGGCGAGACTTGGATTCCTACATGAATCTCCATGGTCTGCAGGATGAGGAGATTTCCTTGACTTATAAACGGGATGGAAAAAAATATAATATTGCCTATACAGCAGACAGTGAAGAACGTTATATGTTAGGCTTTTATTATATGTCAGAGGGAGAACCACAGATAACTCAGGTGATGATTGGAAGCTCTATGGCTGAGGCTGGTGTCATGCCAGGGGATATTATTCGGGAAATTAACGGTGTAGCTGTGGCAGATGCAGAAGAACTTCAAGATTATCTTGCCGAGCATCCGCTGAATGGGTCAGAAGTCACTCTTGGTATGGAGCGGGATGGAAAAGTTGAAACCATTGTTGCAACGCCGCAGATGACTAAGACCGTGGATTCTGGATTTGTTTATAATATTTACAGGGAAAAGACGAATTTTCTAGGCGTGATGAAATACAGCGCTGTGGAGGTCCGGTATTGGATTTCCAGCACCGTAGAAAGTTTGATGATGTTTGTAAAAGGACAATTTTCTGTGAATGATTTATCCGGACCAGTGGGTATCATAGACGTCATTGGGGATTCCTATGAAGAAGCGAAAGAAGAAGGCGCAGTCATGGTATGGATGCAAATGTTATACTGGGCGATTTTATTGTCTGCCAACCTGGGTGTTATGAATCTTCTGCCGATTCCTGCTTTGGATGGAGGAAGATTAGTATTTCTTCTCATTGAAGCAGTGAGAAAGAAGCGTTTAAATCCCAATGTGGAGGGTATGATACATTTTGCAGGATTTATGTTACTCATGTTGTTGATGATATTTGTGATGTTTAATGATTTCAGGAGATTATAAAAAAGTAAGAAGAAATCGAAAAAAACGGTGCTGACAGATTTTAGAGTCAGTACCGTTTTTGTTAATAAAATTCCCCTTTTTTGGAAATTTGTTATCTGTTCATTCACCTTCCTGCGTGATAAGATTTATCCATAAACATCAA
Source organism: uncultured Bacillota bacterium (assembly GCA_958352855.1). Classification (GTDB taxonomy): domain Bacteria; phylum Bacillota; class Clostridia; order Lachnospirales; family Lachnospiraceae; genus Blautia. Next base: position 30,013 of record CATWQE010000015.1, on the reverse strand, counting down.
ACGTTTGAGAAAAAAGAAAAAAAGCAGGGAGGAAAATAGAAATGAACAAAAAAATAGTATCTATGCTGCTGACGGGAGCAATGGTATTAACCATGCTGGCAGGATGTGGAAATAAAGAAGGAGCTGCAACAGATGAGAAAAAATCAGCAGACAGCGATAAAGTCACTTTAAAAGTATTTTCAAATCTTCCAGACAGGAAAAATGGTCAGGGCCTGGTAGAACAGATGATCATTGACGAGTATATGGAGGAAAACAAAAATGTGACGATAGAGGTTGAGGCACTAGATGAAGAAGCTTACAAGACAAAATTCAAAGCATATTCTATGGAAGGAATGCCGGATGTGGTGAGTATCTGGGGACAGCCTGCATTCCTGGACGAAGTGGTGGATGCTGGTGTGCTTGCAGAATTAAATCAGGATGATTATAAGGATTACAAATTTATTGAAGGCTCCCTAAATGGATTTACATATGATGGAAAGCTTTATGGATTGCCAAGAAATACAGATGTTGCCTGTATCTATTACAACCAAAAAATGTTTCAGGATCATAACTGGGAGGTGCCGGAAACCTATGATGAATTGTTAGCACTTGCAGATAAAATCAATGCAGAAGATATTGTTCCTATGGCAATGGATGGTGGTGACGGATGGCCTATGGCGGTCTATCTTTCCGATGTTTTGTTTAAACTTACAGGAGAAGATTATTCGGATGTTGTTAGCAATGCAGTGACAACGGGAGACTTCTCAGATAAAAACCTGAAAAAAGCAACAGAGCTTTTAAAAGCAGCAGCTGATGCAAAACTATTCCAGAATGGATATGATTCACAAGATTACGGTACAGCGATGAACTTGTTTACAAATGGTCAGGCAGCTATGTTTTATATGGGAAGCTGGGAATCTTCCATGGCATTAAATGAAGATATTCCAGAAGAAATCAGAGACAATATCCGTGTATTTACTATGCCGGTGATAGATGGCGGAAAAGCAAAGACCACAGATATCGCAGCATGGAATGGGGGCGGATATGCAGTATCTGCGAATTCAAAAGTGAAAGAAGAAGCAGTGAAGTTCTTGAACTATATGTACCAGCCGGATAAATTATCAAAATATGGATGGGAAAATGGTGTTGGTATGTCTGCTCAGGATCAGTCAGATTATATGACAGATTCAGAAACAGAATTGCAGATGCAGATTGTGGATGCTGTAAATAATGCAACCAGCGTCTCAGGTACGCCAATCAATGACTGTGGCCCGTCTGCTTTCAAAACAAGCATTGAAAGTGAAATCCAGAGCGTATCCAATGGAAGTACTGATGTAGAAAACTTCCTTTCTACTATCGGAGCAGCATGTAAGTAGAAAGAATTAAAAAATGTGACTGCTGATTAGAGTCAGTAGTCGCATTTTTTTCAAAAAAGGAGGTAATAGAACCATGAAAAAGTTATATAGCAATAAACTTGTAATTCTCAGCCTTGTTCTACCTGGACTTCTTTTGTTCTTGTTTGCTATCCTGGCACCTATCTGTCTCAGTGTATATTACGGATTTACAGATTACTCCGGCATGGGAACATACCAGATGATTGGTATTGAAAACTACAAGACACTGATGCACGATGAGGCTTTTTGGACATCTCTTAGGAATTCTTTGCTGCTTGCTATTGGATTTATTTTTATCCAGCATCCATTGGCTCTTATTGTTGCAGCTGTGCTGGATAAATTGAGAGGAAGAGGTGAAAATTTTTTCCGGTGCATATATTTTATACCAAATGTTATTTCGGTTGCTGTGATTGCATATCTATGGAAATTTATTTATAATCCAGATTTTGGACTGCTGAACAATATTATAAAAGCCTTTGGTGGAAAAGGAGATATCAACTGGTTTTCCAACGATACTGCTATCTGGTCTGTACTGGTGGTTTTAATCTGGCATGGTTTTGGATGGGGGATGCTAATCTATTATACAGGCATCAAAAATATTGACCCTGTTCTTTATGAGGCAGCTGCCATTGATGGAGCAAATCAAAGAACCATCTTTCTGCGCATTACTCTTCCTCTTATGAAACCAGTAATTCAGGTGAATGTAACTATGGCAGTGATTTCTGCTTTGAAACAAATGGAAACAGTATATCTGCTTACAAATGGAGGACCGGGCAACAGCACACAATTTGCAGCAAATTATTTATATCAGCAGGCATTTAAAGCATTTAAATATGGATATGGAAATGCCATTGGTGTGGTATTTATTATCATCTGCCTTGCAGCAACAGTAGTTTTAAATAAGATTTTTGAGGAACGTGACGGGCAGACTGTACGGAAGAAACAGTGCAGAAGGGAGACAGCATCATGAATAAAAAAAATAAAATAAACCTTACAAAACCTCTTTTATGGATTGTTTTAAGTATTGTTGCAGTGATTCAGATTTTTCCTCTTATCTGGCTGGTAGATTTTTCTCTTGCAAGCAGCAATGAGATGTTTACAAATGGGTTGCTGATTATACCTGAAAAAATACAATGGGGAAATTATGTAAAGGCTTTTGTTGACGGACATTTTCTGCTATACTTGAAAAATAGTGTGTTTATCAATGCACTGGCTGTGCTGCTGGTAATCCTGGTGTCTATCATGGCTGGGTTTGCATGCAGAAGGATGCGGTGGAAGCTTAGCGGATTTGTAAAGATGCTGCTTCTTATGGGAATGATGATACCTATACATGCCACTCTTTTACCAAATTATAAGATATACAGTACATTAGGGCTTACAGATACCATGTGGGCACTGCTGATTCCTTATGTTGCATTTTCTCTTCCTCAGGGATTATTCCTAATGACAAGTTTTATGGAATCCATACCAGTAGAACTGGAAGAAGCAGCAGTTATGGATGGCTGCGGAATCTACCGTATTGTATTCCAGATTATTACACCGATGCTTAAATCCTCTATTGCAACAGTAGCAATTATGACATTTTTGAACAACTGGAATGAATTTATGATGGCAAGTACCTATTTGAGTTCACCAAAGTGGAAAACTCTGCCGTTTTCTGTCCTTGAATTTACAGGGCAGTATTCTTCCAATTATGCAGTACAGTTTGCAGTCATGGCATTAACTGCAGCCCCGGCTGTGATTGTGTATATTCTTTTGAATAAACATATAACAAAAGGAGTTGCAATGGGAGCAGTGAAAGGTTAGAGAGGAAAGAAAAGATGAAAAAGATAAAGCAATGGATCAATAAATTGAGTGTAAGGGCAAAGTTGGTATTCTATGGATATTTGATTATTACCCCTGTCTTAATTTTTGTATGCATTGCTCTTCTTTTTTATAATTATCAGAAGGTATCTCAGGAACGTCTTGATACCAATTTTGGAAATGTGAATACGCTGGCAGAAAGTATCCATGTACTACAGACAGACATTAAAGATTTTTCAACTTATATTTGCATTAATGATGAAATCCATAGGCTGCTTACAACGGATCATCCAGAAGAATGGAATAAAGATGCAAAACTATGGTTTCATGAAGCTCCTATGCAGATCGTGCAGGATATGATTGCATTGAAGGGACATATCAAAACCATTTCTATTTACCCGGAGAATGGTGTCCGGCCATATCTGCGCGGCATGGATGGAAGTGTTTATTATTCTGACATGGAGAGTGTCAAAAGCACTACCATTTACAGAGAAACGATAGAGAGTAAAAGTGGAATGCTCTGGAAACAGATACCAAAGGGGAATAGTGAAATTTATCTGTCAAGCAGAGATAATAAAGTGGTATTATGCCGTGAAATTTTTGATTTGGCACAGAAAAAAACATTGGGTTATATCGTGATCGGAGTCAGCCAGGAGATTTTCAAAGAACTGTGTCAAAATATGGTGCAGGGAGAAAAAGAATGTGTCATTGTGCTGGACTCCAATGGTGGCGAGCTGAGCAGAGTGGGTAATCTTGATAAAAAAGTAGAGCAGTATCTGAAAAGCAGAGAATTTATGGAGCAGGAATATCAGAGCAGGGAAAAGCATCTTGTCTATGGAAAATATGACATTATATGCAGACAGATCAGTGAAAATTCCAGTATTGTTTGTAAAATTTTCCCCAAGTATAATATTCAGATGCAGATTCTGAACATTGTAAATATGCCGTTTTCTCTTTTGCTGGGGATGCTTGTGGGGCTTTTGCCGTTACTTTTGATCATATCTAATATTGTGACAAAACCTTTACGTAAAGTCAGTGAGGCAATTCAAAAGTTTTCAACAGGGGACTTTGAACAGCAGGTAATCGTAGAGACAAAGGACGAAATTGGAGAGGTTGCACAGTGCTTCAACAAAATGGTGGATGATATACGCAGCCTGATCGATAAAAACTATGTAATCACTTTACGGGAAAAAGAGAGTGAACTGGCGGCACTGCAGGCACAGATCAATCCACATTTTCTCTACAATACCCTGGATTCGCTGTACTGGCAGGCAACAGGAGCAGGAAATGAGGAAATAGCTGAAAGTATTCTGGCATTATCTCAGTTGTTCCGCCTGGTACTTGGCCAGGGAAAAAGTGAAATCACTGTGGGACAGGAGATGGAGCTGGTGGCAAGGTATCTTCAAATTCAGAAAATGCGTTTTTCCAAACGGCTGAATTATGAGATTTGCGTGGAGGAAACCATTAAAAAAGCAAAAATTCCTAAACTTATCCTGCAGCCTTTTGTAGAGAATGCAATTGTCCATGGATTTGAAAATGTAAGCACTGAATGCTTTTTAAAGGTGTCTGGAAAACTGGTAAATGAAACTCTATGGTTTGAAATCCAGGACACGGGAATCGGCATGCGGCAAGATCAGATCGATGCTTTGTGGGAAGAAGAACCTGCCAGATATGCAAAACAAAGGATAGGAAGATATGCCATTAAAAACATCAGAGAAAGGCTGAAGCTGAAATATCAGGATGATTTTTCTCTGGAGATTAAGAGCAATATAGGGAAAGGAACAACCGTGATTCTGATAATCCCTTATGAGGAGGAAGCAGTGTGTCAATAAAACTATTAATTGCAGATGATGAAGACATGATACGCAATGGATTGGCAAAATATATCAAATTACATACAGACCGGTTTGATAAAATCTATGAAGCAGAAAACGGGCAGCAGGCCATTGATCTTTTGCTGAAATTTCATCCTGATATTCTGATCCTGGATATCCAGATGCCCTTGAAAAGCGGATTAGATGTGATGAAGGAGGCAAAAAAGGCAGGGCTTCAACCTGTAACCATTATTTTAAGCGGGTATGATGAATTTCTTTATGCACAGGAAGCCATCAAGTTCGGGGCCAAGGAGTATTTTCTGAAACCCATGCGGGCAGCAGATATTCTAAATTCCCTGCATACGTTGGCAGATAGCTATATCGAACAGGAAAAATTAGATTCTTCCACAGAGAAAGATGGAATAAATCCGTTTGTTAAGTGTGCTGTGGAATATATCAGGGAACACTATGCAGAAGATATTTCACTATCTATGACAGCAGAAAAAGTAGGTATATCAGATGGCTACCTGTCTACGCTGATGGATCAGAACCTGGGATGTGGTTTTAATGTATTTTTAAACCGTGTGCGTATTGAACGGGCAGGGTGTTATTTGGAGCAAAATTACTTGAAAAACTATGAAATTGCATATAAAGTAGGGTTTAAAGATGAAAAGTATTTTTCAAAAGTATTTAAAAAAATAACAGGGATGTCTCCCAGGGAATACAGGATGAAAAATACATAGAAAGGTGGAAAATATTATGAAAAAAATCAACTGGGGAAATTCGTCCTTACAGGTTCCAGAGATTGCTATGGGGTGTATGAGAATCAGTGATATTGATATCCATGAGGCTGCAAAAATCATAGATATGGCTATGGAAGAGCAGGTAAATTTTTTTGACCACGCAGATATTTATGGAAATGGAGTTTGCGAGGAGCAATTTAGAAAAGCAGTTAAGGAAGCAGGTGTAACAAGGGATAAAATCTGGATTCAAAGTAAATGTGGAATCGTTCCTGGAGTGATGTATGATTTTTCTAAGAAGCATATTCTGGATTCTGTGGAAGGCTCTTTAAAAAGGCTGGGAACAGATTATCTGGATTCCCTGCTTCTACACAGGCCGGATGTTCTGATGGAGCCAGAAGAGGTGGCGGAAGCTTTTGACGAACTGCACGCAGCAGGAAAAGTACGGTATTTCGGTGTTTCTAACCAGAATCCTATGCAGATGGAACTGTTAAAGCGATACATTAATATGCCATTGATGGCGAACCAGCTTCAATTCGGCATTGCACACTCTTCTATGATACAGAGCTCCCTGGAGGTCAATATGAATACTTCCGGGGCAGTAAACCGTGATGGAAGTGTGCTGGATTACTGCCGGCTACAGGATATCACTGTCCAGGCATGGTCTCCGTTCCAATATGGGATGTTTGAAGGTGTTTTTCTTAACAATGAAAAGTTTCCAGAATTAAACAAAAAGATTTTACAGATTGCTGAAAAATATGATGTTAGTGATACAACCATTGCAGCAGCGTGGATTCTCCGGCATCCGGCTCACATACAGGTGTTGTCAGGCACAATGAACAAGAACCGTTTCCGTCAAATCTGCCAGGCAAGTGAAATAACACTTACCAGGGAAGAATGGTATAGCATCTACCTTGCTGCCGGAAATTTGCTTCCGTAAGAATTATAAAACAACAGGGGCTGTCTATTTTCCCGACAACCCCCTGTTGTAAGGAGACGGATCAAAGTTTGTTTTGAAAGACCATTCCAGTTAGTGTACGCTGAGTTATCCGGCTAATCTGTTCGACACTTAAGTCAAAGTCTTTTTGAAACCAGTGAATTAGCATCTGGGTTAATGCACCTGATATGAAAGATACAGTATAATCTGTATTTTCTTCTTCTGTTTCGTAGCGTCGAAAGAATTCGATTTTTTGCAGATAATATTCAAATTGACATTCCAATAAAGATGTTAGATTATTTTCAATAAGAATTTCTATGAATTCCCGATGGGTATAGAAAAAATCAAAAAAGCAATGTGAGATGTTATAAATTGTAATATCCTGATACTGTTCGCAGCATTTTATGAATTCTGCGAACAAAATGGAAAAGTGATACTCCATGATTTCATCTTTGGAATGAAAAATTTGATAAAAAGTCTGTCTGGACAGATCAGCCTGGGTGCAGATGTCCTTGATAGAAATTTGATGATATTTCTTGATTTTTAATAATTGGAGTAATGCGTCGTGAAGCCATTTTCTGGAACGTAATGCAGATGGGTTACTTCCTGTGTACATGATGAATCCTCCTCTAAATGGTATTGGATAGAAAATATCCTGAATCAAAGACTGACATTTTTTTTGATATGTACAACTTAAAAATGAAAATTGACAAGTGTAAGTGTTTTTAACTAAGATAATTATGGAATAAAAAAAATAACTTGTCAAGGAGGTTAAAAAATGACTCTTTTTTTAACATTATTAAGCGGAATCGGTTGGATGGTTGTATATGAAGAATGTATCCGTCTTGGATTCAGGCAAAAAACCTATGCTATGCCTTTTTGGGCTTTGGGTTTAAATTTTGCCTGGGAACTGATTTATACAGTTTCTGATGTTGTGTTTGAAGCACATGGCCCGTTGGAAGGGATGAACCTGGCACAAACCGTTGTAAATGCAATTTGGGTGTGCATGGATGTTGTGATTCTTTATACATACTTTCGTTTTGGGAAAAAGGAATGTAAAAACGAGAAGGAAAAAACATGGTTTTTCCCATGGAGTATCCTTGGGCTGATTTGTTGTTTTGCACTTCAGATAGTTTTTATTGCTGAGTTTGGATTTGTTATGGCAGCACAATATTCTGCATTAATACAAAATCTTTTGATGTCGGTGCTTTTTATTTCTATGTACCGGAATCGGAAAAATTCAAGGGGGCAGTCGGTTCTGCTTGCTGTATCAAAGTGGATAGGAACCCTTGCTCCCACCATTCTAATGGGGGTTATCAGTTATAATGTGGTTGTGCTTACATGCGGAATTTTTTGTAGTATATTTGATCTAATCTATATTGGGCTTTTGTGTTGTGAAAAGAAAAAAGGATAAAACAAAAAAGGGGCTATACCAGACAGTCTGGAAGAAGCAGCTAGAATTGATGGAGCAAGTCATCTGACTATTTTGTTTAAGATTTTTTGCCTTTGTCTAAAGCAACGATAGCAGTTCTTGTTCTGTATTATGCACTAGGGCATTGGAATGACTGGTTCGGGCCAATGATATATCTTCAAGGTGTACCGAAGAAATATGCTGTGATTGTAGTTTCGACAGTTCCTATGTTGATTTTTTATCCATTTATCCAAAAATATTTCATGATAGGCGGCGTAAAAGGATAAAATCATATGCTGACAAAAATATAAATGTGTAAGTGTTTGTGTAGATGTCTTGCCGGATTTCCAGATTTTTTTTATAATAAAATATAGCAAAAGACGGGGGATTACGATATGTTTGAATATAAAATCTTACAGTCCTACAATGATTTGGAAACTCTGGTTTACAGTTATGTGATGGAGCATAAAGAAGAAGTGAAATATATGACAGTACGTGAACTGGCAGATGCAGTTCATGTATCAACTTCTACGGTACTCCGGTTTTGTAAAAAAACAGGATGTGACGGCTATTCAGAATTTAAAATTAAATTCAAACAGTATCTGGAAGAAAATCGTAAGAAAAAACAGATAAAAGATACTGGTATTGATGAAATTATGTATTTTTTTCATACAACCACATCAACACAATATGAAGAACAGATTAATGAGATTGTCAGCTATATACAGGAAGCAAAGCAACTTATTTTTATAGGTATCGGAACCTCCGGTGTTTTAGGAAAATATGGGGCCAGATATTTCTCAAATATAGGCAAATACAGCCAGTACATAGAGGATCCATATTATCCTATCCATGAAGATCTTGATTCAGCAATTGTGATTGCATTGTCTGAGTCCGGTGAGACACAGCAGGTATTACAGATGGCGGAACGCTTTAAGCGGCATAATGCCAGAATTTTCAGTATTACCAATGGAAATGCATGCACACTAGCCAGAATTTCAGACTACCATCTAAGTTATTTTGTTGCACGGAACATGATACACGAGGAATATAATATTACCACTCAGGTTCCGGTTCTCTATCTATTGGAAACCATAGGACGGCGTCTTATTTGAATATTCATAACTATCACCCGGAAAATCCCAAGGTATCACGGCCTTGGGATTTTTCTGCTTTTTCCATGAGAAAGTAAAATATTGACAGATGTAAGTAACAGGATGTTTTATGGAAAAAACATGTTTTTATTGATGTGACATGTTTCAAAACATGGTAAAACTATAGATTTTTTTTGTGAGTATTATATAATAAAATCACAAAGCAACCGGTGCTGAATAAAAAGAAAGGGGTAGCTGGCATGGCTATAGATTATAGGATTACAGCGAGAGAGCTGGTAAAAGAATTAGGCGGAAATGATAATATTTTAAATGTTACACATTGTGCGACAAGGCTTCGGTTTATTTTAAAAAATGAATCCGGAATTGATTCTGAAAAGGTCAAAAAAATTCCAGGTGTTATCACAGTAGTACAGGCGGGCGGACAGTATCAGGTAGTAATTGGAAACCATGTAAAAGATGCATTTGGTTTTGTAATGGAACTTGTAACGGTTGATGAAACACAGAAAGAGGCAGGTTCCGGAAACAAGGTGGGCGTTTTCAGCAGAATTATTGACATAATCTCCAGCATTTTTGCACCGTTTTTATACACATTAGCAGCTTGTGGTATATTGCAGGGAATCCTTGGAATCTTTGTTGCATTAGGAGCCATTGATACAGCCGGTGGTACTTACCAGATTTTAAATTTTATTTCCTGGACAGCTTTTACATTTCTTCCGGTATTAATTGCAGCGACAGCAGCAAAAAAATTCGGCATGAATATCTATACTGCACTTGTCATTGCATGTGCACTGGTTTGTCCGGATTACATCAAGATGGTAAATGCAGGCGATCCTGTTTATTTCCTCGGAATGAGGGTTCAGCTTTTGAGCTACACCTCGTCAGTAATCCCAATTATCCTGACTATCTGGGTGGCATCCTATGTGCAAAAATTCTTTGACAAATATCTTCCTATTGTGGTGCAGAACCTGTTTTCTCCAATGTTTACCATTACAATCATGGTTCCGCTGACTCTCCTGGCTTTTGGGCCTATTGGAAATACAGTTGGCGGTGCAATTGCAGGAGCTTATAATTTCCTATATGATTTAAGCCCGATTGTGGCTGGTATCGTGGTCGGTGGTTTCTGGGAGGTTCTGGTTATTTTTGGAGTGCACTGGGGAATCACACCGGTAACCGTAGGGAATTATGCAGCATTAGGATATGATACATTTACAGGGCTTCAAGCTTCCGCAGTTTTTGCCCAGGCAGGTGCTACTCTTGGGGTATTCCTGAAAACAAAAGATAAAGATATGAAAGGGATTTCTGCTTCAGCAGCCGTGACAGGACTGTTTGGTATCACGGAACCTGCTATTTACGGTGTAAACCTGAGACTGAAAAAGCCTATGATCTGTGGATGTATCGCAGGTGCTATCGGTGGTGCTGTTGCAGGCGGTTTCCATGCAGTATCTTGGGGATATAATATGCCTGGTATTGCTACTATTCCGGCATATTTCAAGGCTGGATATATGGGGCAGTTTCTTGGATTTCTTCTGTCTATTCTGATTTCTTTCATTTTAGGTGCTGTATTCACATGGGTAGCAGGATTTAAGGAAGAAGTAACAGCAACAGAAAATATAGAAGAAAAAAAGGCGGAAGAAAAAGCCGTTTCTGATGTGGAAACAGATGAAACACTGATTTTGGGAAGCCCTGTAGAAGGCCATGTGATTCCATTGGAGCAGGTAAAAGATGATGTGTTTGCTTCTAAAGCCATGGGAGACGGAATTGGTATCCTTCCTAGAAAAGAACAGGTATATGCACCTTGTGATGGTATGGTAGAAGTGGTATTTCCTACAGGTCATGCAATTGGTATTTCTAATGGTGATGTTGAGTTACTGATTCATATAGGACTGAATACAGTAGAACTTGATGGAAAAGGATTTCAGGCGTATGTAAAACAGGGTGATAAAGTAAAAAAAGGGGATTTGCTTGTCACGTTTGATAAAGAATTTATTGAAGATGAAGGATATGATTCTACTGTAGTTTTTATTGCAACAGAGACAGGAGAGAAACAGATTGCAGAGTGCTGCGGTGAAAAAGATGTAGATACTTTGGAAACAGTTATGAAAATAAGATAGGGAGGTTTATCATATGAGTAAATTGCCAGATAACTTTCTATGGGGTGGTGCAGTAGCCGCCCACCAGGTGGAAGGTGCATGGAATGTAGATGGAAAAGGAGTCAGCATTGTAGATGTACTTACGGCTGGAGCACATGGTGTTGACCGCCGCATTACAGATGGAATCAAAGAAGATTGTTATTATCCGAATCATGATGCCATTGATTTTTACCATCATTATAAAGAAGATGTAAAATTATTTGCGGAAATGGGATTTAAATGTTTCCGGACATCCATTGCATGGACCAGGATTTTCCCCAATGGAGACGATGCTGTTCCAAACGAGGCAGGACTCCAATTTTACGATAATTTAATTGATGAACTTTTAAAATATGGGATTCAGCCAGTAGTTACTCTTTCACATTTTGAAATGCCCTATCATCTGGTAAAGAAATATGGGGGATGGAAAAACAGAAAAGTGATTGATTTCTTTGTGACCTATGCAGTAACAGTTATGGAACGTTACAAGAACAAAGTAAAATACTGGATGACATTTAATGAAATTAATAATCAGAAGAATTTTAAATACCCGTTGTTTGGATATACCTGTTCTGGAGTAATCTTCCCTGAAGAGCCAAATCCGGAAGAATGTATGTATCAGGTTGTACATCATGAACTGGTTGCAAGTGCATTGGTTGTGAAAAAAGGGCATGAGATTAATCCAGATTTCCAGATTGGCTGTATGATGGCATGTGTACCGCTGTACCCATACTCCTGTCATCCGGATGATATTATGTTTGCAGCACTTGCCATGCATGACCGTTATCTGTTTGGGGATGTTCATGTGCGTGGGGCATATCCTTCCTATATCATTAAGGAGTGGGAGAGAAAAGGTTTCCATATCCAGATTACAGAAGAAGATAAGAAAGTCTTAAAAGAAGGAACCGTTGATTATGTAGGATTCAGTTATTATATGTCCAATGCAGTAAAGGCAAATGCAGTAGCAGAAGGGAATGGTCTTGACGGCTTCCCGGGAAGCGTAAGCAATCCCTTTGTAAAGAAAAGTGACTGGGGATGGCAAATTGACCCGGTAGGGCTGAGGTATTCCCTGAATATGTTATATGAAAGGTATCAGAAACCACTTTTCATTGTAGAAAATGGATTCGGTGCAGTAGATGAGATAAGCCCTGACGGAAGTATTTCCGATGATAACAGAATCACATATTTAAAAGCACATATTGAGGAATTAAAGAAGGCAGTGACGGAGGATGGCGTGGAACTTATGGGATATACACCATGGGGATGTATTGACTGCGTATCTTTTACCACTGGTGAAATGAAAAAGAGATATGGCTTTATATATGTGGACCGTGATAATGCAGGAAACGGAACTTTGGAAAGAAAAAAGAAAAAATCATTTTATTGGTATCAGAATGTTATCAAAAGCAATGGAGAAAATCTGTAATGAAAGGAACTAAAGAAGATGAGAGAATTTAATTATACGATTCAGGATGAACTTGGTATTCATGCGAGACCGGCAGGTGCATTAGTAAAAGAGGCTAAAAAATATACCAGCAGGATTATGCTGAAAAAAGGAGAAAAGTCAGCAGATGCATCTAAACTTATGGCAATTATGTGCCTTGGAATAAAATGTGGAGAACAGATTATTGTGTCGGTAGAAGGAGCTGACGAGGAGGCCGCAGTAGCTGGAATCGAAGCATTTTTTAAAGAAAACCTGTAAGTAAGGGAAGATATGATGAAATAAAAAAGGCAAAGCTAACAGGGAAAAAGGAGCAGGAAAATGCAGAAATTTAGTGGGAGATCCGTCCATAAAGGAATTGTGATGGGGCCGGTACTTGTCCTGAAAGGGAATGACCTGGCAGTAAAAAGACAGAAAATTCAGGACAGTACACAAGAAGCGAAACGCTTGCAGTGTGCAGTAGAAAAAGCAAAAGAACAGCTGCAGATTTTATATGATAAAGCGGTCAGGGAAGTAGGAGAGACAAGTGCAGCCATTTTTGAAGTGCATCAAATGATGGTAGAAGATGAGGATTATCTGGATGCAATCAAAAATATGATCCATACAGAAATGGTAAATGCAGAATATGCAGCAGCGGTTACCGGGGATAATTTTGCAGAAATGTTTGCAAGCATGGATGATGACTATATGAAGGCCAGAGCAGCAGACATCCGTGATATTTCCAACCGTCTGGTTCGCAACCTGCAAGGGGAAGAAGAAACGGATTTGAATACCTCCGGACCTGCCATTATCATAGCGGATGATCTGAGCCCAAGCGAGACCGTACAGATGGATAAGGATAAAATCCTGGCATTTGTCACAGTTCATGGTTCTACGAATTCACACACAGCCATTCTCGCCCGCATGATGAATATCCCTGCTTTGATTGGTGTACCTTTGAAACTGGAAAAAATCCATACAGGAATGACTGCTGTTGTTGATGCATATTCTGCCAGTGTGGTATTGGATCCTACAGAGGAATTTTGTATTGAAACGAGACAAAAAATACAGGAAGAACAGGAAAAAATACAGCTCTTGCAGAGCATGAAGGGCAAAGAGAATATTACTATAGATGGTAAAAAAATTCAAATTTATGCTAATATAGGAAGTGTCAGTGATGTCGGATATGTAATGGAAAATGATGCCGGTGGGATTGGTCTTTTCCGAAGTGAATTCTTATATCTTGGAAAAGATGATTTCCCTACGGAAGAAGAACAATTTCAGGCATATAAGCAAGTAGTGCAGGTGATGGCAGGTAAAAAAGTCATTATTCGTACCCTGGATATCGGAGCAGATAAGCAGGTGGATTATTTTAACCTTGGAAAAGAAGAAAATCCTGCACTTGGATATCGTGCTATCCGTATCTGCCTGAAGCAGCCGGAAATTTTCCGTACCCAGCTAAGAGCATTGCTTCGTGCAGCAGCATTTGGTAATCTGTCTATCATGTATCCTATGATTACATCCGTTGAAGAAGTACAGCAGATTTATACTATTGTGGAAGCAGTAAAAGATGAACTGGAGAAAGAAGCAATCCCTTATAAAATGCCAGAACAAGGAATTATGATTGAAACGCCAGCATCTGCACTGATCAGTGATGAACTTGCAGATATGGTAGACTTTTTCAGCATTGGGACAAATGACTTGACACAGTACACACTTGCAATTGACAGGCAGAATGAACGTTTAGATGCATTTTATAATCCACATCATAAAGCAATCCTGAAAATGATCCAGATGGTAGTGGATAATGCTCACAAAAAAGGCAAGTGGGCAGGAATCTGTGGAGAATTAGGTGCTGATTTGGAATTAACAGAGACTTTTGTAAAAATGGGGGTCGATGAACTTTCGGTTGCCCCTTCGATGATTCTAAAGCTAAGACAGGTTGTTCGGAATATGAAATTTTCTGATTAAAAGACAGTAGAAAGGCAGATGCGTCATGAAAAGTGTAGAGGTTAAATTTACATCTATCAATCAAATTGTTCAATTTGTGAATATTGTAGAACATTACGATTCGGATATGGACCTTCGTCATGGAAGAATTGTTGTAGATGCGAAATCGCTTCTTGGTGTTTTAAGCTTGGGTATAGAAAAAAGATTAGAACTTCAAGTGCTGGATGAAACTTGCAATGGTTTATTAGAAAAGATTGACTTTTGTATGGTTGCCTGAATAAAATAATTTAGTGAAAAAGAACCTTTCTCAGATAGGACCGGGTTTCCGGGAATCTGCGAAAGGTTCTTTTTCTGTTCAGGAATAAGTTTTTATGATTTCCTCTGCTACAATTTTTTTGGAAACACAACGATCCATGGCCTGCTTTCCTATGTAATGGTGAGCATCCGGCTCACTCATTTTCAGTTCACTGATCAGAAGCCATTTCGCTCTGTTTACCAGACGTATTTCTGCCATCTTTTCATCAACAGATATAGATTTTTTCTCAAATTGCCGCAGCCGTTCTCTGGCACTTTCCATCCATCCAAGTGACTGAAGTAACGTAGGCTTTGAAGTAGGTTTTGGCAGGGTAAATACGCCATAGTCCACCACTTTATCATGAATCTCGTTATGCAGCTCCCGCTTCACCAGCAGAAGAACCGCACAAGATTTTCCGGCACAGGTGTCAATAGCCAGACGTATGCCACTTTCATCTGTGAGGGGAGAATTGATGATGATAAAATCAAAGGTATTCTCCGTCAGAAGTCTTTTTGCAGCACTGACACTGGAAACCTTGTGAACCAGTTTATATCTGGAAGGCGGAAGAAAACCGGTAAAGGCAGAGGTAAAGCTATCGTTTGAGGATACAAGTAAAACACTGTAAATGCGTTCTTTTAAACTCATTTTGTTCCCCCTCCTTTTTGATTTTTCTTACGCTTACCGGCTGCAGTAAAGTTCTGTGATGGCGTTAGGAATACATTTTTTGATAAAACTGCTGTTTTTTGCTTCTTGACAAGCAGCAGGAAGATTTCCGGGAAGCTGGCGGAAATTTGCAAGAACTTCAATGGGTGCTTTAAAAAGGTTCAGATCTGCAGGTTCTGGAAGCTCTAGATTTGCTTTGATTCCATACATGCTGGCATAGATCAACAGGGCAAATGCAAGATAAGAATTTGCAGCAGGGTCAGGAGAACGCAGCTCTGCTCGGCGGTATTCTCCCAGTGCAGCAGGAACACGGACAAGCTGGGAGCGGTTTTCGCTGGACCAGGAGATATAGCGTGGTGCCTTATCCTGGCCAAAACGTTCATAGGAATTCTCAAGAGGATTCAGAAAAAGAGTCATTTCCGAAGCTTTATCCAGAATCCCGGCAATCATAGAGTTCATACAATCCTGGTCATAAGCAGATTTCACAGATATATTGATGTGAAATCCATTTCCGGGCTGATGGTGCAGCGGTTTAGGGCTGAAATCAGCATAAAGACCATTTCTAAGGGCAACTGCTTTTACCACGGTCTGGAAGGTCATGGCATTGTCAGCTGCTGTCAGAGGATCTGAGTAGCGGAAATCAATCTCATTCTGTCCAGGTCCTTGTTCATGATGGGAGCTTTCCGGCCGGATGCCCATTTGCTCCAGAGTCAGACAGATTTCTCTTCGGATGTTTTCACCCTTGTCTTCCGGTGCAATGTCCATATACCCTGCATGATCATATGGAATCTTGGTAGGTTCACCATGGTCATCCAGCTGGAAGAGATAAAACTCCTGTTCTGTGCCAAAGAAGAACTGAAGCCCTTCTTTGGAAGCTTCTTCAATGGCCTGTTTCAGAATTGCGCGGGAATCGTATTCAAAAGGAGTGCCATTTGGATAGGTAATATTGCAGAACATGCGAACCACACTGCCTTCTTCCGGTCTCCAGGGCAGTGGCATAAGGGTGTCCGGTTCCGGGTGGAGAAACAAGTCTGAGTGGGTTTCGTCACCAAATCCGTCAATGGCAGACCCGTCAATGGCAATGCCATAAGTGAAAGCTCTTGGAAGCTCATCGGGCATAATGGATATGTTTTTCTGCTTTCCGAATACGTCACAGAAAGCCAGACGGATAAATTTCACATCCTCTTCCTGAACATACTGAATAATTTCTTCCTGGGAATATTTCATTGCTCAACCTCTTTCCTGTTAATTTGCTACATACATTTGTTTATATGGATTTTTGCTGTCCGGGGTAACTACAGTAAAAGGAGAGGAGAGTATGGTTTCCAGATCATAATGGAAATCATTACAATACTCCTTTAAATCCTCCATAATTTCCTCTAAGTCTTCACAAGAGGCAATGGCTGCAGTAACCTGTGCAGGAAAATTCAGGCTTCTGCAATCTCCCCGGAGAAATAATTTTCCTCCATGCATGCCTGTACAGGGGAAATTTCCAACAATAGGGCGGCCAGATGCGTTCAGCCCAAGCACTACCAGAATCCCTCCGGCCTGGTATTCACCCAGGAAACTTCCGGCGCATCCGCCAATAATCATGACAGGAACTTTGTCCTTGTAAGCCTTCATATGAATCCCTGCCCGATATCCAGCGTGGTTACGGACATAGATTTTGCCGCCTCTCATGGCATATCCGGCTGCGTCTCCGATACTGCCATGAATCAAAATTTTTCCTGCGTTCATGGTATCTCCCACAGCATCCTGCGCATTGGCATTTACGGTGATACTGGCGCTGTTTAGGTAAGCGCCAAGAGCATTTCCGGAAATTCCGTAGATGGTAATAGTCCGGTCAGACATTCCTGCTCCAATGAAGCGCTGGCCACAGCAGTTCTGAATTACATAGTTGTGTTCCGGTTGTCTCAGGGCTTCATTTAAAGCTTTATAATCTAAAGCAGCAGCATCAATTACTTTCATAGTATAACACATCTCCTTGCTAAAATGATACGATAATTTATTCTCCGGCATGAGAAATTCCCAGGATTTCCAGCTCTTTTTCGTTTAAACCAATGCCACGAAGCATCAGACGGTTGCCCCTGAGAGCTTCAATGGAATTAATCCCCATGCCGCCCATAAGTTCTTTGATTTCGTGCTTCCAGGCGGTCATCAGGTTTATGAGACGCTGACTTCCTGTTTCCGGGTTCAGCCTTTTCACAAGCTCAGGACGCTGGGTAGCGATTCCCCAGTTGCATTTGCCGCTTTGGCAGGTGCGGCAGAGATGACAGCCCAGAGCCAGGAGAGCCGCTGTTGCCACATAACAGGCATCTGCGCCAAGGGCAATGGCCTTTACCACATCGGAAGCGCTGCGGATACTGCCTCCTACCACAAGGGAAACCTGATTTCGGATGCCTTCATCCCGAAGCCTCTGGTCTACAGCAGCCAGGGCCAGCTCCACAGGAATCCCCACGTTGTCACGAATTCTGGTAGGCGCGGCTCCGGTGCCTCCCCGAAATCCATCAATGGCAATAATATCTGCGCCACTTCTGGCAATTCCGCTGGCAATGGCAGCAATGTTGTGAACAGCAGCTACTTTTACAATAATCGGCTTTTTATATTCAGTGGCTTCCTTTAGTGAATAAACCAGTTGGCGTAAATCTTCAATGGAATAAATATCATGATGAGGAGCAGGGGAGATGGCATCAGAGCCTTCTGGAATCATTCGGGTGCGTGATACGTCTCCCACAATTTTAGCGCCAGGAAGATGTCCGCCAATGCCAGGCTTCGCTCCCTGTCCCATTTTAATTTCAATACCGGCGCCTGCTTTTAAATATTCCTCATGAACGCCAAAGCGCCCGGATGCCACCTGGACAATGGTGTTTTCTCCGTAACAGTAAAAATCTTCGTGGAGTCCCCCTTCTCCGGTATTATAAAGGATTCCAAGCTCTGTTGCGGCAAGAGCCAGAGATTTGTGTGCGTTATAGCTGATGGAGCCATAACTCATGGCAGAGAACATGACGGGCATAGACAGCTCCAGTTGGGGAGGAAGTGTACAGTCTAAAGTCCCGTCAGCAAGCCGGCATATCTGCTCTGGCTTTTTCCCCAGATAAACTCTGGTTTCCATAGGCTCCCGCAAGGGGTCAATAGGAGGATTGGTTACCTGGGAAGCATTGATCAAAATACGGTCCCAGTAAACAGGAAGGGGATTGGGATTTCCCATGGAAGAGAGAAGAACCCCACCGCTGTTGGCCTGCTTGTAGATTTCCTTCATAGTGTTTTCGGACCAGTTGGCATTTTCGCAAAAAGAACAGTCGCTTTTGGTAATTTTTAATGCTCTGGTGGGGCAGAAGGCAACACACCGGTGGCAGTTGACACATTTACTTTCGTCACATTCCATACGTTTTGTTTCACTGTTATAGGAATGAACGCCATTGGCGCATTGCTGCACACAGATTCGGCAGGAAATACACCGGCTTTCATTTCGGATTACTTCAAATTCAGGGTAGATAAATTCAATGCTCATACCAAAACTCCTTCCTTTACGGTTACAATAACCGGTTCGCCGCCAGCAGGCGCCCAGATATTTTCAGCAGTTGGTTCCATGGCACGTATGGCAGTTTCTTCACTGGCAATATAGACCATATCCTTTTTTTCGCCTACCACCATGGAACGGAGTTTCAGGCGGTCATTAAGCGCCATGAGACCTCCGTTAAATCCAAACACAATGGAAAAAGGTCCGGTGATCAGGAGGCTGGGAAACATGGTTCTTAAATATGTGTGTTTTTTCTGGTCCTTTAGATCCGTTTTTGATGCAATGGTACTCCAGAACGGGGCGGCAATAACGCTGGCAGCTTCTCCAAGGGTCAGTCCCTGTCTGCGAAGCAGATAGTCCAGAATATATGTAATAACTTCAGTATCCGTCTGAAGGGTGCATTGATAACCAAACATTTCCATGAAACGGCGGTTGGCATCATAGGAAGAGATTTCTCCGTTATGTACAACAGAATAGTCCAGAAGAGTAAAGGGGTGTGCGCCGCCCCACCAGCCAGGGGTGTTGGTAGGATAACGTCCATGGGCAGTCCAGGAATATCCCCGGTATTCGTCTAATTTATAAAAAACACCAATGTCTTCCGGATAACCCACAGCCTTGAAGGTGCCCATGTTTTTTCCGCTGGAAAAGACATAAGCTCCAGGCATTTTGGTATTAATCTTCATTACTGTCCGTACCACATATTCCTTTTCATCCAACTGCATGGATGTGAGGAGAGACTTTAAGGGAGCTACAAAATATCTCCAGATAATAGGCTCGTCTGTAATCTCCGGTATTTTTCTGGTGGGAATGATTTCTGACTGCACAATTTCAAACCGCTCCTTTAAAAATGCTTCACATTCTTTTCTGGTAGCTCTGCTGTCAAAAAACATATGAAATGCATAAAACTCCTTATATTCCGGATAAATCCCGTAAGCGGCAAAACCTCCTCCCAAACCATTGGAACGGTCATGCATGGGTTTCATGGCATTGGTAATGGCTTCTCCGGATATCCGGTTTCCCTCTCTGGAAATCATAGCTGCAATGGCACATCCGGAAGGAATCCGTACCTGACCTTCTATTTTCATTTTCCTTTACCTTCCTTTCTTCAATATCAAAACAAAGGCGTCCATTTTAAAAGCAGAAAAGTTCTGCTTTCGAAATGAACGCCTTTGCTCATATGCATATTTATACAACGATTTAAAATGTTTGTCAATTACAATTTATTGCATCCTTCATGGATTTTACATAGGCTCCGATATAGGAAGGGGATTCTTTTCCATATTGAGCAAGGAGTTTGACGATAGCAGAGCCTACAATGACACCGTCTGAGATGGCGGACATCTGTCTGGCCTGCTTGGGAGTGGAGATTCCAAATCCTACTGCGCAGGGAACCTTTGTATTTTTCCGTACCTCTTTCAGAATGGGGGTTAAATCTGTTTTGATTTCTTCTCTGGTTCCGGTAACGCCAAGGCTGGAAACAATGTAGAGAAATCCCTGGGCTTCTCTGGCAATCATGGCGATACGCTCTTTGGAAGTGGGAGCAATCAATGAAATGAGATCAATGCCATATTCCAGGCAGGCAGGAAGAAAGTCTTCTTTTTCCTCAAAGGGGAGATCCGGAAGAATCAGACCATCTATTCCAACAGCAGCGCAGTTTTGTAAGAAACGCTGTGTACCATAAGAAAATACTACATTGGCATAAGTCATAAAAACCAGAGGGATGTGTACCTTCTTTCTGAGCCTTTTTACAAATGCAAAGATTTTATCTGTAGTAATACCCCCTTGTAAAGCTCTGAGATTGGCACTCTGAATCACAGGACCTTCGGCTGTAGGGTCCGAAAAAGGAATTCCAAGCTCAATGAGATCTGCTCCGTTTTCCTGGGCGGCAAGGACAGCAGCGGCAGTAGTTTCCAGATCCGGATCGCCGCAGGTGATAAAAGCAATAAAAGCTTTTCCGTTTTGAAAGGCATGTTTGATATTACTCATGAAGATCCTCCCCTCTATAGCGCGCAATGGCAGCGCAGTCTTTATCTCCTCGTCCGGAGATGGTGATTACAAGTATCTGGTCTTTTTTCATAGTGGGCGCAAGCTTAATGGCATGTGCCACAGCGTGCGCAGATTCAATAGCCGGAATAATGCCTTCTGTTTTAGCCAGATACTCAAAGGCGCATACTGCTTCTTCGTCTGTAACCGGCACATACTGGGCGCGGCCAATATCATAAAGATAAGCATGCTCAGGTCCCACACCAGGATAATCAAGTCCTGCAGAAATAGAATACACAGGGGCAATCTGTCCATATTCATCCTGACAGAAATAGGATTTCATACCATGGAAAATACCAGGTTTTCCAGTTGCAATGGTGGCTGCTGTTTCTTTGGTATGAACACCCCGTCCTGCGGCTTCACAGCCAATCAGAGAAACCTCTCTGTCTTCTATGAAATGATAGAAGCTTCCTATGGCGTTAGAACCGCCTCCCACACATGCAAGCACAGCGTCTGGAAGTTTTCCCTCTTTTTCTAAAATCTGCTCTTTGATTTCTTTTGAAATTACAGCCTGAAAATCCCGCACAATAGTAGGAAAGGGATGTGGACCCATGACAGAACCAAGACAGTAATGGGTATCAGAGATTCGGGAAGTCCATTCCCGCATGGCCTCTGAGACAGCATCCTTTAAGGTGGCAGTACCGCTTTTTACCGGAACAACTTCAGCGCCTAACAGCCTCATGCGGTAAACATTTAAAGCCTGTCTTATGGTATCCTCTTCCCCCATAAATACCTTACATTCCATACCGAACAGGGCAGCAGCAGTTGCAGTTGCAACGCCATGCTGTCCGGCTCCGGTTTCAGCAATCAGCCTTGTCTTTCCCATTTTCTTAGCCAGCAGTGCCTGTCCCAGTACATTGTTGATTTTATGTGCCCCTGTGTGGTTCAAATCTTCCCGCTTCAGGTAAATTTTAGCACCTCCCAGATTACGGGTCATCTTTTCCCCATAATAAAGCCGGGAAGGTCTTCCTGCATAATCCTGAAATAACTGGCTTAATTCCCGGTTAAAGGCAGGGTCCTGTTTATAAAAGTCATAGGCTTTTTCCAGTTCAATCACAGCATTCATCAAGGTTTCGGGAATATACTGTCCTCCATGAATGCCAAAGCGTCCTTTGGAATTTGTCATAGCTTTTCTCCTCTCTTTCTTACCGCAGCTACAAAAGCTGCTATTTTATCCTTATCCTTTTTTCCATTGGTTTCAATACCTGAGCTTACGTCCACCCCATAAGGGTGAACCTGGCAAATTGCGTCTGTCACATTTTGAGCATCCAGCCCTCCTGCCAGAAAAAAATCCTGGCGGATGTTTTTTAAGAGATTCCAGTCAAAGGTCTGGCCTGTGCCTGCTCCGGAATCCAGAAGCAGAAAATCTGCTGTATTATCTGCGGCTTTGTACAAATCATCCCTGGAATGAATCTGAATGGCTTGTATCAAAGGGTGGCAGGTAAGTTCCCGAAGGGTATGAAGATATTGGGAATTCTCCTGTCCATGGAGCTGTGCGGCATCAATGACGCCTTCTTCAAGAAGCCCTGCAATGACTTCAGGAGCTTCGTTCACAAAGACACCTACGCTCAGAATCCCCGGCAGCAGTTGTTCCTTTAATCTTCTGGCGTTTTCGGGAGAAACACACCGCACACTTTTTTTATAAAATACAAAGCCAATATAATCTGGTTTCCACTGGTTTACAGCCATAATGTCCTCAGGTCTGGAAATTCCGCAAAGCTTGATTTTTGTCATAGGCTGCCTCGCAGTTCTAAAAGCAGTGCTTTTTTATTTTTGGCTTTCATGAATGCTTCCCCGATCAAAAGGGCATCTGCACCGGTTTCCCGGATTGCTGCTACATCTCCTGCATTTTGAATACCGCTTTCCGAAACAAAGAGAATGTCCCTGGGCACCATTTGTCTCAGACTCCGGCTGTTCTCTGTATTTACCGAAAAATCCTTTAAATTCCGGTTATTAACGCCCACAATAGTAGCTCCGGCACAGAGGGCTTTTTCCACCTCTTCTTCATTATGTGCCTCTGTCAGGGCAGAAAGCCCCAACTCTTTGGAAATCTCCAGGTATTCTTTTATCTGCTCCTGAGAGAGGAGAGAACAGATCAGAAGAACGGCAGATGCCCCCAGAACCTTTGCCTGGTAAATCATATATTCATCTACAAGAAAGTCCTTTCTGAGACATGGCACAGATACCTGTTCTGCAATTCCTCTTAGATATTCATCACTTCCCAGAAACCATCTTGGTTCTGTCAGGACGGAAATGGCATCTGCCCCGGCTGCTTCATAATCTTTTGCAATCTGAAGGTAGGGAAAATCTGGTGCGATCACTCCCTTAGAAGGAGATGCTTTTTTACATTCGCAGATAAAGGAGAGACCAGGTTTTCTCAGTGCTGCCTCAAAGGGAAAGGTTCCTTTTGGAAGGGATAGGGCTGTTTGGCGAAGTTCAGACAGGGAGATGCTTTTTTTTGCCTGTTCGGTACGCTCCCTTGCATGGGCAGCTAACTGCTCTAAGATGTTCATACCATCACCTCCTGATTGCTGATTTGAATCAGCTTTTCCAGTACTGCAAGAGCCTTCTTGGAATCAATCAGTTCCCCGGCAAGAGCAATTCCATCCTTTAAGGTTTCAGCTTTTCCTCCGATATACAGTGCAGCCCCTGCATTCATTAACACCGCATTTCTTTTTGGGCCTTTTTCACCCTTTAGAAGATCCAGGGTAATGTCTGCATTTTCTTTTGGGGTCCCTCCCTTTAGATCCTCCCGGGTGCACCGTTGAAAGCCGAAATCCTCCGGAGCGATTACAGAAGTCTTAAACCAGCCATCACGGATTTCACAGATTGTAGTAGGAGCACTCAGGGAAATTTCATCCAGTTTATCCTGTCCGTACACCACCATGCCGCGTTTCACACCAAGATTAATCAGAACCTGGGCAAGAGGTTCCACAAGATATTCGTCATACACGCCAAGAAGCTGCATGGATGGTGTTCCCGGGTTAGTCAGGGGACCAAGAATATTAAATACAGTACGGAAGCCCAGTTCTTTGCGGATGGCTCCCACATATTTCATGGAAGTATGATAGTCCTGTGCAAAGAAGAAACACATTCCTGCTTTTTTCAGAAGCTCAACACATTTTTCTGGTGTCTGGTGGATATTTACCCCCAGAGCTTCCAGGCAGTCTGCTGTACCGCACTGGGAGGAGGCTGCCCTGTTTCCGTGCTTGGCTACCTTCATTCCTCCTGCCGCTGCCACAAGTGCAGAGGTTGTGGAGATATTAAAGCTGTGTGCATTGTCGCCTCCAGTACCTACGATTTCGAAAAGTTCCATACCGGTATCGACTTTTATGGCGTGGGCTCTCATGGAGGAAGCACACCCTGCGATTTCATCCGTGGTTTCTGCCCTGGCACTTTTGGTAGACAGTGCAGCAAGAAATGCAGCGTTTTGTGTAGGCGTTGTCTTTCCGCTCATGATTTCATTTATCACCTCATAAGCCTCATCATAGGTCAGGTCTTCTTTGTCTACAATTTTTACAATGGCTTCTTTAATCATGGTTCATATCTCCTTTATAAAATTTTTGATCATGGTTTTTCCTTCTGGAGTCATGACAGATTCCGGATGGAACTGTACGCCGAAAATGGGATATTCCTGATGCTGCACACCCATAATTTCCCCATCTGAGGTAAGAGCAGTTACTTTCAGGGAATCCGGAAGTGTATGGGGTGCGGCAGCGAGAGAGTGGTACCTTCCTACAAGACTTTTGCTTTTGCAACCATGAAACAGCGGACAGGTTAAATCCAGGCTGATTTCAGACTGCTTTCCGTGCATCATCTGTCCGGCATAGACAATGGAAGCCCCAAAAGCAGAGCAAATAGCCTGATGTCCCAGGCACACGCCGAGTATGGGGATGTCTTTTCCCAGGGTCTTTACCACATCAATAATGTTTCCCGCATCCTCCGGTCTGCCGGGACCGGGAGAAAGTACGATTTTATTAGGTTGCTTTTCCTGGATTTCTTCCAGCGTCATTTCATCATTTCGAACTACCAGAATATCGGGATTCCATTCTCCGAGAAACTGATAAAGATTAAAAGAGAAGCTGTCATAATTATCAATTAATAAGATCATAAGTCCTCCTCCTGTGCCAGTTCCAGTGCATGCAGGGAAGCCCTGGCTTTATTCAGGCACTCTTCATATTCTTTTTCCGGTACGGAATCTGCTACGATTCCAGCTCCGCTTCGTACATACACTTGTCCGTCTTTTTTATAGGCAATACGTATGGCAATGCAGGTATCCATATTGCCGGTGAAAGCTATGTAGCCAATAGCGCCGCCATACATTCCCCGTTTGTTGTTTTCCAGATGACGGATAAGCTGGCAGGCTCTGATTTTCGGCGCTCCGGACAGAGTTCCCGCCGGAAGGACTGCTTCAATGGCATCCAGGGCATCTTTTTCTTCACGAATTTCACTGCGAATGGTGGAGCCAATGTGCATCACATGGGAGAAACGCTGGATGGTATGAAATTTTTCTACCTGAACGGAGCCAATCCTGCTGATTTTTCCAAGATCATTTCTTCCCAAATCTACCAGCATATTGTGCTCAGCCAATTCCTTCTCATCTGCCAGCAGCTCCTGCTCCAGTAGTTTGTCCTGCTCTTTGGTATTGCCCCTTGGTCTGGTTCCCGCAAGAGGAAACGTGTGGAGAACACCGTTTTCCAGTTTTACCAGGGTCTCAGGGGAAGCTCCTGCCGCTTCTACATCCGTACCGGAGAAGTAAAACATATAGGGAGAAGGATTCATGGTGCGCAGAAGCCGATAGGTATTGAGCAGGCTTCCCTGAAAAGGCGCATGAAAATAATTAGACAGAACAATCTGAAAAATATCCCCTTCTTTAATGGACTGTTTTGCTTTTTCTACCATAGAACAAAACTGCTCTTTGTTAAAGAGAACAACCGGTTTATCCAGCATTTTTCCACCTGGTTCTTCTTTCTTTTTTCCTTGCCGCAGCAGCCGGATAAGCTGTTCCAGCTCCAGCACCGCTTTGTGATATCCTGTTTCCGGTTCTTCTAACTCCATATTTACGATGAGAATGAGCTTTTGGCGGAGATGGTCAAAGGCAATGACTTTATCAAAAAGCATTAGATCCACATCTTGGAAAGCATGCTCATCCTCTGGATATCCAGGTACAGAAGGTTCTGTGTATCCGAAATAATCATAAGAAAAGTATCCCACCAGACCGCCGGTAAAGGGTGGAAGGTAAGAAAATTTCGGACTTTTCCGGTCAGCCAGAATCTGACGGATGTAGTCGGAAGGATGCCTGGTTTTCAGTTTCAGGTCTCCGATTTTCAGGTTTCCGTTTCTGCAGGTGATTTCCAGCTTTGGATCAAATCCCAGGAAAGTGTAGCGTCCCCATTGTTCCTGAGGAGCAGCCGATTCCAGCAGATAACAATGGGTAGAAACCTGTTTTAGGATTTTCATGGTTTCCATAGGAGTTGTAAAGTCCGATAAAATCTCGCAGCTTACAGGAAGCATCTGATAAATTCCTTCTGCTGCTATGTGCTGTACCTCTTTCAGTGTTGGCGTAATGTTCATAAGCTTGTCCTCCTAATAAAAAAGTCCCTGACAGAATTACAAAATCTGTCAAGGACGAATGAAAAATCCGCGGTGCCACCTTGCTTCACAGGCAAAGCCTGCGCTCTTAGCGGGATACCAACATATCCCCGGCAACTGACGTATGCCTACACGTTACAGAATACTGGGTATAAGAAGTACTTATACTTTTGACTGTACCCTCAGCGGTCCATTTGACAATTTGTTTCTCACCCTTTCTCAGCATCCGGGTTCTCTGTACAGGCATCCTTGCCTTTATCTCCGCTTCATCGGTTTATTGTATGAAATTATTTTGGATTATAGCACTGAAAAAAAAGCTTGTCAATAAAAAAATTGAAGAAAATTTTGTACTTGTAAAAAAACAAAAAAGCCATTGACAAAGAGGTTTATACAGTGTTATCATGCAACACGTAAAGGCAAGGGCGTCTTTGAGAATACAATCTCAGAGACGCTTTTTCTATAAAAGGCAAGGGCGTCTTTCATGTGGAAAACAGGAAAGGCATCCTTGCCTTTTTTAATACGAAGGGAGGGTCATTATGAAAAGAAAAAATGTTTCAAAATATTTTGGCTGTATGGTTTTTGATGACAGGGTCATGAAAGCAAGCCTGTCTGCAAAAGTGTACCAGTCTTTGCGAAAAACCATAGACGAAGGTGTAAAGCTGGACAGCAGCGTGGCAGATGCAGTTGCAGAGGCCATGAAGGAATGGGCGGTATCCAAAGGTGCAACTCATTATACCCACTGGTTTCAGCCTCTTACCGGAATCACAGCGGAAAAACATGACAGCTTCATATCTCCTTCTCCAAACGGAGGCGTTATCATGGAGTTTTCCGGAAAAGAGCTGATTAAGGGAGAACCAGATGCCTCTTCTTTTCCTTCCGGTGGTTTAAGAGCGACCTTTGAGGCAAGAGGATATACTGCATGGGATCCTACCTCTTATGCATTTATTAAGGGAAAAACCTTATGTATTCCAACTGCTTTTTGTTCCTATGGAGGAGAAGCCCTGGATAAGAAAACACCACTGCTTCGTTCCATGAAGGCTCTGAATAAACAGGCACTTCGGATTCTCCGTCTCTTTGGTAATGACAAGGTAAACTATGTCACTACCTCTGTAGGGCCGGAGCAGGAATACTTTCTCATTACAAAAGAAATGTATGACCAGAGAAAAGACCTCCAATTTACAGGACGTACTTTGTTTGGTGCAAGACCTCCAAAAGGCCAGGAAATGGATGATCATTATTTCGGTGTGATTAAACCAAGGGTGGAAGCTTATATGTCTGACTTAAATGAGGAACTCTGGAAGCTTGGTATTCTTGCAAAGACGCAGCACAACGAAGTGGCTCCGGCACAGCATGAACTGGCTCCTATCTATACAACCACCAACATTGCTACGGATCATAACCAGCTTACTATGGAAATCATGCAAAAAGTAGCTGCAAAGCATGGGCTTGTCTGCCTGCTCCACGAAAAACCTTTTGCAGGAGTCAATGGAAGCGGAAAACACAATAACTGGTCTATTTCAACAGATACAGGTGTAAATCTGCTGTCACCGGGAGAAACACCTTATGAAAACGCTCAGTTTTTGCTCTTCCTGTGTGCAGTGATCAAGGCTGTAGATGACTATCAAGATCTTCTGAGACTGTCTGTAGCAACTGCCGGAAATGACCATCGTCTTGGAGCAAATGAGGCTCCTCCTGCTGTGGTGTCCATGTTTTTGGGAGATGAGTTAAACGGTGTTTTAGAGGCCATTGAAAAAGATATTCCTTATGAAGGAGCAGAGAAAACACAAATGAAGCTTGGGGTGGATGTGCTTCCGAAATTTAACAGGGATACCACAGACAGAAACCGTACTTCACCCTTTGCTTTCACTGGAAATAAATTTGAATTCCGTATGCTTGGTTCCTCCAACAGCATTGCATGTGCCAATATGATGCTTAACAGTGCAGTGGCAGAAAGCCTGAAAATCTATGCAGACAGACTGGAACAGGCAGAAAACTTTGAGGAAGCCCTGCATGCCATGATTCAAAAAACCATCAAAGATCATAAGCGGATTATATTCAACGGAAACGGTTATGATGATGCATGGATAAAAGAAGCCACAGAAACAAGAGGACTTGTAAACTATCCGTCTACACCGGACTGTATGCCGCATCTGTTAGATGAAAAGAATGTCAGAATGCTTACTTCACATAAAGTGTTCTCTAAGACAGAGCTGGAG
Source organism: uncultured Bacillota bacterium (assembly GCA_958352855.1). Taxonomy (GTDB): domain Bacteria; phylum Bacillota; class Clostridia; order Lachnospirales; family Lachnospiraceae; genus Blautia. The sequence goes on along the minus strand of CATWQE010000015.1, from coordinate 992 downwards.
TCAAGATGTGAGATTATGCTGGAAAACTATTGCAAGACCATTGTAATAGAAGCAAATACCATGGTGGATATGGCAAAAAGAGAAATTATTCCGGCAGTAGAAGCCTATGCCATGGAGCTGGCCAGAACAGCTTCTGCGAAAAAAAGTGTGGATGAGACACTGGCATGCCGCTATGAGAGCAGCCTGATTAAGAAGCTTTCAACTCTTACGGATCAGATGGCAGTCAGAACAGATGCCCTGGAGACAGCGTTGGTAGAAATCCAGAATGCGGAAGAGATTGTAACACAAGCGTGTGAAATTCGGGATAAGGTATTAGCAAGAATGCAGGAATTAAGAGTTGCCTGTGATGAAGCGGAAACCGTTACAGCGAAAAAATACTGGCCTTTCCCAACCTATGGAGACTTGTTGTTCAGCGTGAAATAAAAGACATTCAGGAGAAAAGGAGTGGTTTACTATGTATAGTTCTGTAAATACAATTTGGGTATTGTTTGGTGCTGCATTGGTCTTTTTTATGCAGGCCGGATTCTCCATGTGTGAAGCCGGATTTACCAGAACTAAAAATACGGGAAATATCCTGATGAAAAATCTGATGGATTTTTGTATCGGAACGCCGGCCTTCTGGCTGGTGGGATTCGGGATTATGTTTGGAAGCAGTTCCGGAATCATTGGTTCTTTTGATCCGCTGATTCAGGGGGACTACAGTCAGGTGCTTCCTTCAGGTGTTCCGCTTTGGGCTTTTGTTGTTTTTCAGACGGTCTTTTGTGCAACGTCTGCCACAATTGTATCAGGAGCAATGGCAGAGAGAACCAAATTTAGCGCTTACTGTATTTATTCAGCGGCAATTTCTCTTCTGATTTATCCGATTTCAGGGCACTGGATCTGGGGCGGAGGCTGGCTCTCCCAGATGGGCTTTCATGATTTTGCCGGTTCTACAGCAGTGCATATGGTAGGTGGAATTTGCGCTTTGATTGGAGCAAAAATCTTAGGACCAC
>CATWQE010000014.1 GCA_958352855.1 uncultured Bacillota bacterium | reverse complement strand
CAGTCTAGATTATCACATCTTGTTTGGCTTGTCAAGAACTTTTTTGAAGTTTTTTCAACTTCTTTTTTGATGACTTTCGTCATCAGCGGAGAAAGAGGGATTTGAACCCTCGCGCCGCTATTAACGACCTACTCCCTTTCCAGGGGAGCCCCTTCAGCCTCTTGGGTATTTCTCCTTAGCCTGATTTTTACTCTCTATTCGGTTTCCCGAAACGGAGAGAGTGGGATTCGAACCCACGCGCCCTTGCGGACAAACGGTTTTCAAGACCGCCTCGTTATGACCACTTCGATATCTCTCCGTATGTTGCTGTGTTAGCGACAAGTGGTATAATACCAGTATTGACAAGAAATGTCAATACCTTTTATAAATTTTTTTCAAGATTTTTCTCAGCCACCAAAAGGTCATCTGGCGTCGTAATTTTAATATTCTCATAGGAGCCTTCTACCAGCCGTACCGAAACCTGTGTATAAGCCTCTATAATCATAGCATCATCTGTGATTCCTTCCATGCTTCCTACTCTGGCACATTCATGTGCTTTCTTAATTAAATCATAAGAAAATGCCTGAGGTGTCTGAATACTCCAAACTTGACTTCTCCTAGGTGTTTCTTTCACCATTCCATTTTCATCTGCAATTTTGACCGTATCCTTAGAGGGCATTCCCACTACACATGCCCGAAACTTCACAACAGCTTCTTTGGTACGTTTCAGAATTTCTTCCGTAACAAAAGGCCTTGCCCCATCATGAATAAAAACGTAATCCGTATTTTGGCATGCGCAAAGTCCTGCGTATACAGAATCATATCGTTCTTTTCCACCTGGAACAATACTGCTTACTTTTGTAAAACCATACAATTCTATAATTTCCTTTTTACAGAAATCTATACATTCTTTCCCTGTTACCAGAATAATATCATCTATTTCTTCACTTTTCTGGAAACATTCCAGACTATAGTACAGCAAGGGCTTCCCATGAAGCACTAAAAACTGCTTCTGCACACTGCTGTTCATTCTCTTCCCCTGTCCTGCTGCCAGAACAATCGCTGTACACTTCATCTTTTTCCTCCTAGCGTTCTCCCAGTTTTAAGTTAGGAACTGCGTTTAAATCCCATCCATGTCTTGTTCCTTTTATATATTCGTAATAACCAGCCACACCAATCATAGCTGCATTATCTGTACAAAAAATGGGCGAAGGATGATAAAACTGAATGCCATTCTTCTCACACGCCTGCTTCATTGCCCTTCGTAATGTCTGATTGGAAGCTACACCCCCTGCAATGGCCAGCTTCGAAATATGATAATCTTTTGCTGCTGCAATGGCATGGTCTACCAAGACTTCCACTACACATCTTTGAAAGGATGCTGCAATATCAGCCTCCACAATAGGTTCTCCCATCATTTTACATTTGTTCAGATGGTTCAATACTGCTGATTTCACACCACTGAAACTAAAATCATAAGGTTCATCTGCTACTTTTGCTTTTGGAAAATCCATGGCATAGGCATTCCCTTCCTTTGAGAGTTTATCAATCTTAGGGCCTCCCGGATACCCTAAACCAATAGCTCTTGCAACTTTGTCAAAAGCCTCACCTGCAGCATCATCCCTGGTTCTTCCCAGAATCTCAAATTCGCCGTAATCCTTTACAATAACCAGATGGGTATGTCCTCCGGAAACTACCAGACATAAAAATGGGGGCTCCAGGTCTAAATTTTCAATATAATTCGCTGATATATGGCCCTCAATATGGTGTACTCCTACCAGGGGAATATTTTTCGCAAAGCTAATGGCTTTTGCCTCTGCTACCCCCACCAGCAGGGCTCCTACTAAACCAGGTCCGTAGGTTACAGCTATAGCGTCTAAATCCTCTAAGGCAGTGTCTGCTTCTTTTAAGGCTTCTTCTATGACCTGATTGATTTTTTCAATGTGCTTTCTGGATGCAATTTCCGGCACTACGCCACCATATAGTTTATGCAGGTCAATCTGAGAAGAAATCACATTTGATAACACACTGCGTCCGTTTTTCACTACAGATGCCGCTGTTTCATCACAGGAACTTTCTATGGCTAAAATCAAGGTATCTTTTTGTTTCTCCATCTTCTACTCCTCCTCAAACTGCAATTCCACAGACTGCCTGTCTCTTGCAGCTATGGTATTAGGAAATATCTTCGTTGCTTCTTCTAATGCTTCCTCCGGTCTTACCAGGGAAGGACTGTAATGGGTCAGCCACATTTCCTTTACCTGCGCTTCTTTTGCCAGAGTTGCTGCTTCCTGGAATGTCATGTGTTTATAGGCCTTTGCCTTCTGTTCTTTGTCCTGTTCCCCATACATGCCCTCACAGATAAATAAATCTGAATCTGCTGCATGATCTGAAATCGCTTTTACCGGCCTTGTATCTGTAGTATAAGTAAGTTTAATACCTTTTCTGGCAGGTCCCAGCACCATATCCGGCGTATAAGTAATACCCTCCATGGTAACCGTTTCTCCTTTTTGAAGAGGATTCCAGCATTTCAAAGGAATCTTTTGTTCCTTTGCTCTTGCCGCATCAAATTTTCCTGTTCTTTTAATCTCCAGGCTGTAGCCATAGCATGTAACATTATGGTTGACCCTGAAAGCTGTAATATGATATCCTTTGACTTCCAGCGTTTCCTCTGGCTGGGTCAGTTCTTTATATTGAATCTCAAAAGGCAGCTCCGGGGCAATTACCCGAAGGGCTGAAACTACCCTGGTTAAGCCCTTTGGCCCAATCAGAAGAAGGGGTTCTGTACGTTCCGCATTTCCCATGGTAAGCAAAAGTCCCGGCAGACCGCTGATATGGTCTGCATGATAATGGGTAAAGCAAATCACGTCAATGGGCTTAAAGCTCCATCCCTTTTCCTTTACTGCTACCTGGGTTCCTTCCCCACAGTCAATCATTAAGTTACTTCCATTGTATCGTGTCATTAAAGATGTGAGTTTTCTTCTGGGCAAAGGCATCATTCCCCCTGTACCCAGCAGGCATACATCTAACATGTTTCTTTCCTCATTTCTATTTAGCTTCTATTATCCTTCCTATCATAACACACATTTTTTTGTGCTACAACAGCTCATTTTGCAAATTCCGTTCCACCGGAATCCGAAAAGAAGCCACCCATTTGTCATAACATTTTTCACACACATCAAAGCTGTGGCATTCTCCATCTTTTTCTGAAAAATATCCCCACTGCATGTGTACAGGGAATACCCCTTCCTGAACCAGGCCTTTCTCTATTTTCAGTTTCTTTCCACAGCAGTTACAATAAATCTCCAATACCTGATTTTCATCCTGATTTTTGTATTTTCTCATATTTTTCCTCCTGTGCAGAAAACAATTTCAAGTGGACACCCTGGATTATAACTCAGTTTTTTTCGAAATCCCAGTGGGAATTAGCTGTAAACTTAGAAAAAGATAGCAATTCTGCTATCTTTTACACATAACGATTCCATCCTCTATCGGATCCTCATAAAAGTTCTTCCGCACTCCGGCCTCCTGAAATCCCAGGCGGGAGTACAAGGCAATGGCCGCCTGATTACTTTTGCGTACTTCCAGAAAATAATCCGTAACCCCTCTTGCCTCTCCCATACGAAAAAGCTCTTCCAGAAGTCTGGCTCCGATTCTTTGTCCCTGATATTCTTTTTTTACAGATACATTGGTAATTTCTCCTTCATCCAGAGCAATCCACATGCCTGCATATCCCACTGGTACTTTATCCACAAAAGCACAAAGATAACAGGTATTTTCCTTGTCTATGGCTCCTCTAAAGCCTTCTTCTGTCCAGGGTCTGGAGAAATTTTCCTTTTCTATGGCAGCTACTTCTGCAAGATCCTCCTCCTGCATGTTCCTGATACTAAGCATCCTGACTTTTTTTCAGGCGTTCTGCCCGTTCCCTTTCTGCCTGAGATACCCGAAGATAATCCGGCTGATGTTCTCTGGCGCTCTCTGTTTTTCCCTGGCCATAATAAATTGCTCCAAGAGCAGCCACAGCCCCTGCCCGCTGGCGGCTTACATGCCCCGGCGCGAAAAGATAAGGAACCCGGCACATTTCCTGAATCTTCTCACGAAATACCGGTACGCCATCTCCCAGGAAAATAACCTTTTTCCCCATCTGGTTCAATTCTTCCAAAAGGGCATCCACAGGAAGGGCGTCCTGTTCTTTTACTGTCTGAAGCTGTCCCTTCTGAAAGCAATACAAGCCTGTATACACCTGGTTCCTCCTTGCATCCATAATTGGACAAATAAGGGTATCCTCTCCAGTACCGTAGAGATTGTATGCCAATGCTTCTGTTGTAGGAATTCCGATTAATGGTTTATTTAAAGCCAGTCCCAGTCCTTTGGCTGTTGCAGAACCAATGCGCAGTCCTGTAAAAGAACCCGGGCCTGCTGCCACAGCAATGGCATCAATAGATTCCAAATCCAACTGTACTGCCTTTTTCAATTCATCCAACATAGGCAGTAAGGTTTGAGAATGTGTTTTTTTATAGTTCATGGTATATTCTGCAACCAGATTATCATCCTCCATAATTGCCACAGAAGCTACTAACCCTGAACTGTCCAGCGCTAAAATCTTCATGTTTTACTTCATCCTCTCTTCTTCCAATCCATCTATGGTGATTTTCCGGTAATCAAAGCCTTTTTCCGGATTTTTTTCTATGGTCACAGAAATAATCTGTTCCGGCAAAAGCTCCTGAATCAGTTCTGCCCATTCAATAAGGCATATACCATTTCCGAAAAAATAATCATCATATCCGATTTCTTCCATTTCTTCAATATCCCCAATACGGTATACATCAAAATGATAAAATGGCATTCTTCCCTCTTCATATACCTGGACAATGGTAAAGGTGGGGCTGTTGACCGGTTCCTCTATCCCAAGCCCTCTGGCCACTCCCTGGGTAAATACAGTTTTCCCAACCCCCAGGTCTCCATTTAACGTATAGATTTCACCAGGTCTTGCCTGTTTTCCGATTTTCACACCAAGCTGGAAGGTTTCTTCCGCATTTGTTGTTTCTATAATAATCATATACTATCCTCTTTTTTATTTTTTCCTGTGTTCAGTATAGCACAGAAAATTCCGGCTTGCACCTTTTATTTTTTACCCTTATAATGGAGTATTATAATTTAAGCAAAGGAGAATGATTATGGCAAATCCAATTGTAACCATTACCATGGCAAATGGGGATGTAATGAAAGCAGAATTATATCCAGAAATCGCCCCAAATACAGTAAACAACTTCATCAGTCTTGTAAAAGACGGTTTCTATGACGGTCTGATTTTTCACCGGGTTATCCGCGGCTTCATGATTCAGGGCGGCTGTCCAGACGGAACCGGCATGGGAGGCCCAGGCTACTCTATCAAAGGAGAATTTTCTCAAAATGGATTCAAAAATGACCTGGCACATACCCCTGGTGTTCTCTCCATGGCACGCGCTATGCATCCTGATTCCGCTGGCAGCCAGTTCTTCATTATGCATGAAACCTCTCCACACTTAGACGGTTCTTATGCTGCTTTCGGTAAAATCACAGAAGGCATGGATGTAGTCAACAAAATTGCAGAAACCCGCACAGACTACAGTGACCGTCCATTAGAAGAGCAGCGCATCCAGTCCATGACTGTTAAAACCTTCGGCGTGGATTATCCTGCACCGGAAAAATGCTAATCACTGTGTGACCTGTTAATCATCAAAAAGGAGATATTCTCCTTGTGAAACAGCAAAATAAAGTTCTTTTACATCTGTGATGGAGGCTCTTGCATTGGTAGCCTCTGTCACAGCTTTTTTTATCTTTTCTGCATCTTTTGCCGGAAGGAGTACCTGCATTTTTACATTTTCTGCATACTGGGAGTCCATAACAGGGATTTGGTTTTGTGCAAATAAATACTGCAGTTTCCCAACTCCGGTATAATCTATGCCGATTTCTGTCAAAATCCCATGGTACTTGGTAATTACCCTGCTGGCTGCAAGTCCTGCCTGCACTGCTTTGGAATATGCCCGGACCAGCCCTCCGGTTCCCAGAAGAGTTCCTCCGAAGTATCTGGTAACCACAACTGCTGTATTATAAAGCTCTTCCCCCAAAAGGACATCCAGCATCGGGCGTCCTGCAGTTCCCTGGGGTTCTCCGTCGTCACTGCAGCGCACCAGCTCTCTTCTCTCACCGATTACATAGGCAAAGCAATTATGGGTTGCATCCCAATGCTGTTTTTTCTTCTCTTCAATAAATTTTAAAGCCTCATCCTCTGATTTTACCAGACGGACTTCTGCCAGAAATCGGGATTTCTTCTCTACAATTTCTCCGACTCCGCCTTCATATATGGTCTTGTATTGTTCTAACATACATTTTTGATTCCTTTCCATCCTTGTACCTTGCATTTTAGCATAGTTTCTTAAAAAATGGGAACATTTATGAAGAAAAAATGAATTCCTGTGCATAGGAGCAAAGTTTCTTGAATTAGGTTCTGTCATTTGTTATAATGGACGGGAAAAGGAGGCAAGACTACATGAATTTTGGAAAACGGGCCACAAATAAAAAACGAAACGCCCTTACATCCCGTTCTACTATGATCGGAAAAAAAGCACATGTTTCCCTGCTGCGCGTGATATTCTTATCCCTTCTGGCAGTCTTTGTGATTGGCGCCTGCGCGGGGCTTGGTGCATTTAAAGGGCTGCTGGACAGTGCGCCGGACATAGAGGACGTAAACATTGTACCTGTAGGAGAAGCTACTTTTGTTTATGATGCCAATGGAAATCAGCTTCAAAAGCTCACTGCTCCTAATTCCAACCGTATGCCGGTTACCTTGGACAAGATTCCAAAGGATTTGCAAAATGCAGTGGTGGCCATTGAAGATGAACGTTTTTATGAACATAATGGTATTGATATACGCGGTATTCTTCGTGCGGGTGTCAAAGGTATTTTAAGCGGAGGTAATTTTTCAGAGGGTGCCAGCACCATTACCCAGCAGCTTTTGAAAAATAATGTATTTACAGGATGGACCAACGAGTCTACTGTACAGCGTTTCACACGAAAAATCCAGGAACAGTATCTGGCTCTTCAACTAGAGAAACACACCAGCAAAAAAGTGATCCTGGAGAATTATTTAAACACTATTAACCTTGGAAACGGAAACTATGGCGTGCAGGCTGCTGCCCAGGACTATTTCGGAAAAGATGTCAGTGAGCTGAGCCTTTCTGAATGTACTGTCATTGCTGGAATCAGCCAGAACCCTACCAAGTTTAACCCTGCTGTAAACCCGGAGGAAAACAGCAAACGCCGGGAAATGGTTCTGGACCATATGCTGGATCAGGAATATATTTCCAAAGAACAGTATGATGAGTGTCTTGCTGATCATGTTTATGAACGTATTCAGCAGGTAGCGCAGCAGCAACAGGAAGAAGAAAACAAGGTATACAGCTATTTTATTGATGAATTAACAGAACAGGTAGTCAAAGATTTACAGGAGCAAAGGGGCTATACAGAATCCCAGGCTTATAATGCGCTTTACAGCGGCGGTCTTCGTATTTATACAACACAGGATCCTGCTATCCAGCAGATTTGTGACGAAGAATATGAAAATCCTAATAACTTTCCTGCTGGAAGCCAGGTACTTCTTGATTACAGGCTTACCGTAAAGCATCCAAATGGTGAGCAGGAGAATTACAGTAAGGAAATGCTCCAGGATTATTTTATTAAAAATGAAAATCAGAACTTTACCCTGTTATTTAACAGCCAGGAAGATGCCCAGGCACATGTAGATGCCTATAAGGCCTCCATTCTTGCTGATGGCAGTGAAGTAGTTGCTGAGAGTGCAAACTTTATTCCACAGCCTCAGTCATCTATTTGTATTATTGACCAGTACACAGGTTATGTAAAAGCCATTGTGGGGGGACGGGGACAGAAATCTTCCAGCCTTACTTTAAACCGGGCTACCAATACGTTAAGACAGCCTGGTTCTACCTTCAAGCCTCTGGCTACTTTTGCCGCTGCTTTGAATGAAGGCGGAATGACTCTGGCTACAACCTTTGAAGATACTCCGTACAAATACAAAGACGGAACGCCTCTGTACAACTATGACCATGCTTATCATGGTACTGTGTCCATCCGTACAGCAATCCAGGAATCCTACAATATTCCTACGGTAAAGGCCATGGAAGAAATTACGCCTGCACTTGGAGTAGAGTATTTGAAAAAGTTCGGCTTTACTTCTATTCTGGATACAGATACCGAACTTCCTGCGGGAAGCGGTAAATATTTCTCAGATGTGAATCTTCCTACTGCCCTTGGAGGTATTACAAAAGGTGTCAGCAATCTGGAATTAACAGCAGCCTATGCAGCTATTGCCAACGGCGGTACTTATATTAAACCTGTATTTTATACCAAGATTCTGGATGCAGATGGAAATGTGGTTATTGACAATACCCCAGAGGAAACTTCTGTTGTAAGACCAAGCACTGCTTACCTTCTTACCAGCGCTATGGAAGATGTTGTAAAAAAAGGTACTGGTAAACGTCTCCAGTTAAACAACATGCCGGTTGCAGGTAAAACAGGTACTACAGATAACTATAAGAACCTGTGGTTTGCAGGATATACTCCTTATTACACCTGTGCTGTCTGGGCTGGCTATGATGATAACACAGTGCTTCCTGCGGGTACAGCGCGTACTTATCAGCAGACTTTATGGAGAACCATTATGCAGAGAATCCACAATGATCTGCCCTCCAAAGAATTTGAAATGCCATCCACAGTTGAGAAAGCATCCATTTGTACCAAAACCGGACTGCTTGCCACCTATAGCTGCAAGTCTGTAACCGAATATTTTGATACAGAAACACTGCCTAAGAAATATTGTGACGGACATTTCTTCAACTTCTTTAAACCAGGAAATAACTCGGATGATGAGAAGGATGAGGAAGAACCAAAGCCGGATGATTCTGTAGATGTACCGGATGAAATCACTCCTCCGGAGACACCACAAGAGCCGGAAACTCCTGAGACGCCAGAAACACCGGAAGTTCCCGAAACTCCTGAGACGCCTCCTACAGATCCACAGACACCCACAGAGCAATAAGCGCACCAACAAAAAGGAACCACCGCATGTGGTTCCTTTTTATGTTATGACAACTCTTTTATTTACTTAACACCAGTTTTGCCGCTCCATATACCCCTGCATCATTTCCAAGCATTGCCAGCGCAAAGCCTGCCTCTTTACATGCCGGAAAAGCATATTTATGAAATTCTTCTTTCACACAGTCCAGTAAAACCTGGCCAGCCTTGGAAACGCCTCCTCCTAATACAATGATCTCCGGATCTGCTACACAGGAGAATACTGCCAGCGCCTTTCCAAGATATTGGGAAAACTCTTTCACAATTTCTTTTGCCAGAGCATCCTGCTCTTTGTATGCATCAAAAACGTCTTTTGCTGTAACCTTCTCTTTGCCTCTTAGAAGAGATGCCCCATCAGAGGCTGCCAATGCCTGTTTCGCCAGTCTGGCAATTCCCGTAGCGGAAGCATACTGTTCCAGACATCCCTTATTTCCACAGTTACAAGCCACTGTTTCTTCTGGATTTACACAGGCATGTCCCAGCTCTCCTCCTGCTCCATGAGCCCCTGTCAGAATCTTCTCATTAATAATAATACCGCCGCCTACTCCGGTACCAAGGGTTACCATAATCATATTTCTGGCTCCCTGTCCGCCGCCTTTCCACATTTCTCCAAGGGCAGCAACATTGGCGTCATTTCCGGCTTTAACCGGAATGCCTGTAAGATTTTGAAGTTCCTCTTCAATATTCTTTCTGCCCCAGTGAAGGTTGACTGCGTAAGGCAGTTCTCCATTCTCTCCTACTGGCCCCGGAACCCCGATTCCAATTCCCACAACCGCTTCTTTGTCCATATGTTTTTCTTTCATTTTATCCAGAATGGTTTTTGCAATATCAGGAAGGATTCTTTCTCCATTGTTTTCTGTATGGGTTTTGATTTCCCATTTTTCTTCCATGGTTCCGTCTGTCAGAAACAATGCACATTTTACGGTTGTGCCTCCCAAATCAATTCCAAAACAATATTTACTCATGTTTTATGACTCCCCTTCTTCTCTTTTTTTTGCCATATTTTCCTGTACACGTCTATACAGCTCCTGAGCTGCATTATATCCCATCTTTTTCTGACGGTGGTTGACTGCCGCGGATTCTACAATGACCGCCAGGTTTCGTCCCGGACGGATAGGTAAGGAATGGCAGACAATCTTATTTCCTAAAAATTCTGTATACTCTTCTTCCATGCCAAGACGGTCATATTCTTTGTCCCTGTTCCACTCCTCCAGTTTAATAACCAGATCAATGGACTGGGTATCTTTTACACTTTCAACACCAAACAAAGTCTTTACATCAATAATTCCAATGCCGCGAAGCTCAATAAAGTGACGGGTAATATCCGGCGCAGAGCCAACCAGGGTTACATCACTGACCCGACGAAGCTCCACCACATCATCACTGACAAGACGGTGACCTCGCTTAATCAGCTCCAGGGCAGCCTCGCTTTTTCCGATGCCGCTTTCTCCCATAATCAGGACGCCTTCACCATATACGTCCACCAGCACTCCATGAATGGAAATGCAGGGCGCAAGCTGTACATTGAGCCAGCGGATAATCTCTGCCATAAAAGCAGATGTGGTATTATCAGTTCCAAAAACCGGCACATCATATTTTCTTGCCAGTCTCAGCATATCTTCATCCGGCTCTGTCATGGTTGTAAATACCACACAGGGAATTTTGCTGGCAACAAACCGTTCAAAGGCTCTTATCTTTTCCTCCCTGTCTAAATGGAGCAGATACGTATATTCAACATAGCCAATAATCTGGACACGTTCGTTTTCAAAATGCTCCAGGTAGCCAGTCAACTGCAGGGCAGGACGGTTGATTTCCGGCGTATTAATCCGCATGGCGGTGATATCAATATCCGGTGTTTTATTATACAGGTTCAGTTCCTGCACCATTTTTGTTAATTCTACACCTTTCATGTTTCTTCTCCTTTATCATGTACTGGCATCTGCCTTAAATTCTCTCCATTTCATTCTATCATACAGAACTTCTAAGTTCAACAACGGTGAAAAAAATCAAAGACCTGCGCCGCCGCTTTTTCATTCATGGATTCCACCTGGGCAAGCTCTTCGATACTGGCTTCCTTAATAGCTTCCAGACCTTTGAATTGTTTCATAAGGGCTTTTCTTCTGGCTGGTCCAATGCCCGGAATATCATCCAGAACAGAATGTACCTGCCCCTTGCTTCTTAAAGAACGGTGGTATTCAATGGCAAATCTGTGCGCCTCATCCTGGATTCTGGTAATGAGCTTAAACCCTTCGCTGTCCCGTTTTATGGGGATTTCCTGGTTTCTAAAATAAAGTCCTCTGGTTCTATGCTTGTCATCTTTTACCATACCGCACACAGGAATCTGCAAATTCAGCTTTTCTAAAACCGCCAGGGCAATATTCACCTGACCTCTTCCGCCATCCATCATAATCAAATCCGGAAACCTGGTAAAGCTTCCAAATTCCTGTTCCAGCTCCTGATTTCTGCGTTCTTCCTGCTCATTCATGCCATGGACAAAACGCCTGGTAAGCACCTCTTCCATGCTGGCATAATCATTGGGACCTTTTACCCACTTAATCTTAAATTTCCGGTAATCGCTGCGTTTTGGCTTTCCTTTTTCATAGACAATCATGGAACCCACTGACTGAAAACCGCTGATATTTGAAATATCAAAGGCTTCGATTCTCTGAATATCCTGCAGCCCCAATAATTCTGCAATCTCTTTGACTGCTCCAATGGTTCTGCCTTCTTCTCGTTTTATCCTCTCCTTATCCTGACGCAAAACCAGCTTGGCATTTTGATATGCCATTTCCACCAGCTTTTCCTTGGTTCCCTTCTTAGGTACCAGAATCCGTACTTTCTTCCCTTTCCGTTTTTCAAGCCACTTGGCAATCAAATCCTGCTCCTCGATTTCTTCCTGAATCATAATCTCTCTTGGAATAAACGGCGTCCCTGCATAAAATTGCTTCAAAAAGCTGGAAAGAATCATAGCCCGGCTGTCTCCCGGAGCTGTTTTCATATAAAAATGATCCCTTCCAATCAGCTTACCATCCCTGACAAAAAACACCTGCACCACCGCATCCTGTCCTTCCTCTGCCATGGCAATAATATCCTTGTCCTCACCGGGATGGTCTGTAATCTTCTGTTTCTCTCCAATACGCTGTACGCTTTGCATTAAATCCCGATACTGAGCCGCATCCTCAAATTTCATTTCTTCCGACGCCTGGTACATCTTCTCTTCCAATTCTTTCAGGATTTTTTTATGGTTTCCACTTAGAAAATCCAGCAGACTGTCCACCTGCGCTCTATAGGCTTCCTGAGAAATATATCCCTGACAAGGTCCGTCGCACTGCTTAATATGATAATACAGGCAGGGACGTTCTTTTCCTGTGTCTCTTGGAAGCACTCTGCTGCAGGTGCGGAGATGATACAGCTTTCTGGTAAGCTCTATCACATCCTTCACAGCCCCCGCATTGGTATAAGGTCCGAAATACTTTGACTTATCCTTTTTCATGGTTCTTGCAGTCATAATTCTTGGAAATGCTTCTCCAACTGTCACTTTTATAAAAGGATAATTTTTATCATCCTTGAGCATGGTATTATACTTGGGCTTATGTTCCTTAATCAGATTGGATTCCAGAACCAGAGCCTCCAGCTCTGAATCGGTAACAATATATTCAAACCGCTCTATCTGCTCTACCATCTGTTCTTTCTTAATTCCCAGATTCCTGCTCTTTTGAAAATATTGTCTGACTCTGTTTTTCAGGCTAATGGCTTTGCCCACATAAATAATGGTATCATGCTTATCATGCATGATATATACTCCCGGAAGAGACGGGAGTTTTTTCAATTCCTCCTCTATATTAAACATCATATCCTCCTGGCTTTTCATAGCTTTTCTACTTCTATCTGATAGAAAAGGGAAGGGCTGACACCTCTATGTGCAACAGCTCCTTCCCTTTATGTTGTGCCCCATATTCTCTTTTATTCCACAACGGGATTCTCCGGTATTTCCGGAGTTTCGGGCGCTTCCAGTTCTACAGGCTTTTCCTTTGCTTCTGGCTCTTCTATACCTTTTGCCTCATGGAAAATCTTCATAAATTCTTTTCCTGTAATGGTTTCTTTTTGAATTAAAAACTCTGCAATCTTATCCATAACATCCCGGTTTTCACTGAGAAGTCTTTTTGCCTCATCATAAGATTTCTTCAAAAGTTTCATGACCTCATGGTCAATCTCCGTTGCTGTGGCATCACCACAGTTTAACACTGCTCTGCCATCCAGATATTGATTCTGGGTTTCTGACAGTCCCATCAGTCCAAAACGGTCCGACATACCATACTGGGTAATCATAGCGCGCGCCACCTTGGTAGCCTGTTCAATATCATTGGCAGCTCCTGTAGTCACAGTATCAAAAACCAATTCTTCTGCTGCACGTCCGCCCAGATAGCCTACCAGCATGGCTTCCAGTTCCTTCCTGGTATTTAAGAACTTCTCCTCTTCCGGCACATGCATAACATAGCCAAGGGCGCCCATGGTTCTTGGAACAATGGTAATCTTCTGTACCGGTTCAGAATCCTTTTGAAGGGCGCTTACCAGAGCATGCCCTACCTCATGATAGGAAACAATCTTGCGCTCTTCCTGGCTTAAAATCCGGTCTTTCTTCTCTTTTCCTACCAGAACCACTTCCACTGCTTCCAGTAAATCTTTCTGGGAAACCGCCTGTCTGCCATTTTTAACAGCCAGAATAGCTGCCTCATTAATCATATTGGCCAAATCAGAGCCTACAGCTCCTGACGTTGCCAGGGCAATTCCTTCTAAATCTACGCTTTCATCCAAAGCAACATTCTTTGCATGGACTTTAAGGATATTCACTCTTCCCTTTAAATCCGGACGGTCAACAATGACTCTTCGGTCAAAGCGTCCCGGTCTTAACAGCGCCGGATCTAATACTTCCGGACGGTTGGTGGCTGCCAGAATCAAAAGTCCTTTGGACGTATCAAAGCCATCCATTTCCGCCAGCAACTGATTCAGGGTCTGTTCCCGCTCATCATTTCCTCCATATCTGGCGTCACGACTTTTACCAATGGCATCTACCTCATCAATAAAAATAATGCAGGGAGCATTTTTCTTGGCTTCTTCAAACAAATCCCTTACACGCGAAGCGCCCACACCCACAAACATTTCCACGAAATCGGAACCAGACAGGGAAAAGAAGGGAACATGGGCTTCTCCTGCCACTGCTTTGGCAAGTAAGGTTTTACCTGTTCCCGGAGGCCCCACTAACAGGGCGCCTTTTGGCAGTTTCGCACCAATGGTGGTATATTTTCCAGGATTATGAAGGAAATCCACCACTTCCTGCAGGGACTCTTTTGCCTCGTCCTGACCTGCCACATCTTTAAAAGTAATACCGGTTTCCTTCTGAACATAAGCCTTTGCCTTGCTTTTTCCTACGCCGCCCATCATACCGCCATTTTTGCTCATCCTCTTATACAACATACTCAAAAGGAAAAACATAAGCAGCACCGGCAGAACCAGGCTTAGAATTGTGTAAAGAACTTCTGTTGCCGCATTGGGCTTCTCTCTGTTAAAATCCTCTACACCGGCCTTTTCCAGACGTTTTACCAGTTCACTGGCATCCTCCATCAGTGTTGTATACAATGTAGTCGGCGCTCCCATTTTCTGCTGTTTCTTAAGCGTAACCGTCAGAGTTTCACCTTTCATCACAACACGATCTACCTCTCCCTTTTCCAGCATTTCGATAAACTGGCTGTAAGGGACTTCGCTGGACACGCCTCTGGTCATTCTGCCAAGCACATTAAACATCACCAGGCTTACCATGATGCACAGAAGAATGACCAGCAATGACTGTTTATTCTTAGGCCCGTCATTTTTAGGGCCGTTATTCTGATTTTGCTCCATCTCTCTCCTCCTTGCGTTATCTTCTTTATTATAAGGATTCCCCAATTATAAATCAACTATAAGATTGTGAAAAACCGAACACATTTATTAAAGTTTTGTAAATTTCTGTAGAATCTATACAAAATATAATATTTTTGTTGTTACCACTGGAATTCCTGTCGGCTTTTTAGTATACTAAGTTACTGTATTAGAAAAAATAAAAAGAAAAGGGGCATATAGAACATGAAAATAGGATTTGATAATGATAAGTATTTATCCATGCAATCTGAACATATCAAAGAACGCATTAATCAATTTGACAATAAACTGTACCTTGAATTCGGAGGAAAACTGTTTGACGATTACCATGCCTCCCGAGTGCTTCCTGGATTTGCCCCGGACAGTAAGTTAAAAATGCTGATGCAGCTTTCCGACCATGCGGAAATCGTTATTGTTATCAGCGCCGGAGATATTGAAAAAAATAAAGTCCGTAGTGACCTTGGAATCACTTATGATCTGGATGTGCTGCGTCTCATCGATGCCTTTAAGTCCCGGGGCTTCTATGTAGGCAGTGTGGTAATTACCCAATACACCGGACAGGCTGGCGCCAATAATTTTAAGACCAAACTGGAAAACCTGGGAATCAAAGCATACATTCACTACCCGATTCCAGGATATCCCAGCAATATTCCTTTTATTGTCAGTGATGAAGGCTTCGGAAAAAATGAATACATTGAAACCACCCGTCCTCTGGTGGTTGTGACTGCGCCTGGACCTGGAAGCGGAAAAATGGCAACCTGCCTTTCCCAGCTTTATCATGAACACAAGCGTGGCATCCATGCCGGATATGCCAAATTTGAGACTTTCCCAATCTGGAATATCCCCTTAAAGCATCCGGTAAACCTGGCTTATGAAGCAGCCACTGCAGACTTAAACGATGTGAATATGATTGACCCCTTCCATCTGGAAGCTTATGGCACTACTACCGTAAATTATAACCGGGATGTGGAAATTTTCCCTGTACTTAGCGCAATTTTTGAGAAAATTTTCGGAAAATGCCCATACCAGTCTCCTACTGACATGGGTGTTAATATGGCTGGAAATTGTATCATTGACGATGAGGTCTGCAAAGATGCCTCCAAACAGGAAATTATCCGCAGATATTATAAAGCTTTGGAAGGACGCCTGGAGGAAACCAGCAACAATGAAGAAGTATTTAAGCTGGAGCTGCTCATGAAACAGGCCGGTATTTCAACCGAAGACCGCAAAACAACCACTGCTGCTTTACAACTGGCAGAAGAAACAGGAGCTCCCGCGGCTGCTATTGAGCTGGAGGACGGTAGAATTCTCACAGGAAAAACTTCAGACCTTTTAGGCGCTTCTGCTGCTTTGCTTTTAAATACCTTAAAGGAACTGGCTGGCATCCAGCATAAGCTTCATGTAATTTCTCCGGTAGCCATTGAGCCTATCCAGAAGTTAAAAACCGCTTATCTTGGAAGCAAAAACCCAAGGCTGCACACAGACGAAGTGCTGATTGCCCTCTCCAGCAGCGCCGCTACCAGCGACGTAGCAAAACTGGCTCTGGAACAGCTTCCAAAACTAAAAGGCTGCCAGGTACACTCCTCTGTTATGCTGTCCTCAGTGGACAAAAACATCTTTAAAAAATTAGGGGTGCAGCTTACCTCTGAACCGGTGTATGAGCATAAAAAGATTTACTAAAATGATAACATAAAAAAGAGCTATCAGCATCGTCGCATTACATGAATATTGATGCTAATAGCTCTTTTTTTATTTCTTATTCTTCGTATCCGTTTGGATTATTGGACTGCCATCTCCAGGAGTCCTCACACATTTCTTTGATTCCAAATTCTGCTTTCCAGCCCAGTTCTTTCTCTGCTTTTTCTGCGCTTGCATAGCAGGTAGCGATATCTCCGGGACGACGTTCTTTGATTACATAAGGAATTTTTACTCCTGTAGCTGCTTCAAAGTTTTTCACAATATCCAGAACACTGTATCCGTTTCCGGTTCCCAGGTTATAAATTTTTAAGCCCGCTTTTTCTTCAATCTTTTTCAGGGCTTTCACATGACCTTTTGCCAGGTCTACTACATGGATATAGTCTCTTACGCCAGTTCCGTCCGGTGTATCGTAATCATTTCCGAATACGCCCAGTTCTTTCAGCTTTCCTACTGCTACCTGTGTAATATAAGGCATCAGATTGTTTGGAATACCATTTGGATTCTCTCCAATGGTTCCACTCTTGTGTGCGCCGATTGGGTTGAAATATCTTAATAACACTACATTCCATTCCGGGTCTGCCTTCTGGATATCAGATAAAATCTGCTCCAGCATGGATTTTGTCCAGCCATATGGGTTTGTACACTGACCTTTTGGACATTCTTCTGTAATTGGTACAAAAGCCGGATCTCCGTAAACGGTTGCGGAAGATGAGAAGATAATGTTTTTCACTCCATGTTTTCTCATAACATCTACCAGAGTCAGTGTTCCGGCAATGTTATTTTCATAATATTCCCATGGTTTTGCTACGGATTCTCCCACTGCCTTTAATCCTGCGAAATGAATGCAGGAATCAATGGATTCTTTATCAAAAACTTCATTCAATGCTTCTCTGTCTAAAATATCTGCTTTGTAAAATTTCACTGGCTTTCCGGTAATCTTTTCCACTCTCTCCAGAGATTTCTCACTTGCATTAGAAAGATTGTCAAGAACCACTACCTCATATCCAGCATTCTGAAGCTCTACTACAGTATGGCTTCCAATATAACCTGCCCCACCTGTTACTAAAATTGCCATTTTTGCTTCCTCCTTTGAGAACATGAATTTAGATTTTATTTTTTATGTTTCAAAACATTATTTATGTTTGTTTATACTCTATCACTTTTTTTCTCAGAATTCAAGTATCTTTTCCTCCGATTTTTTTATCTTATAAACCGGGTCAGCCATTCCATACGTTCTATGGCATAAGCAAAAAATCCCTGATATGCCTGGCAAAAATAATTCTCCTTCTCCCCTGCATAATCCCGCTTACAGCCGCCTCTGCACAAGGGATACCATCTGCACTGACTGCACTTTTCACCGCGCTTTATTCCTTCCCGGAAAAAATCCTTCTCTACCGGCACATCTTCCGAAAACCGAAAATTTCCATCTGCAATATTGGCAACGCGATGCTCATCCAGTACATAAAAATCACAGGGAAAGATATCGCCATTGGCTTCCACAATATTCTGCATGGAGCATCTTCCCGTCTGTGCGCAGGCCTCCGGTGGATATCCCTTAAGCACAGACATCCAGTTGTCAAATTCCCGTACTGAAACCATCGTTCCCTTCCGAATGTCCTCAAACCACAGGTCAAACAAATCTTTCAAAGCCCGCTCATAGACCTCCGGCGTTAAGGACCATGGATGCTGTCCTCTCTTCTCTCCCAGAGGATCCAGACATGGAATATACTGCTGGTAGTAAAAACCTTCCTTTTTCAGATACTGATAAATGGAGGTAATCTTCTTTGCGCTTTGTTTTGTAAGGACGCAGAGAATATTCACATCTACACCTTTTTTCTGCAACATTTTTGCATTTTTCAAAATCCGCGCAAAAGTTTCCTTTCCACTCCCATCGCGGCGGTTTTTATCATGAATTTCCCTGGTTCCATCCAGAGATATTCCCACCAGAAAATGGTGCTCTTTTAAGAAATCTCCCCATTCTTCGTTTAAAAGGCTTCCGTTTGTCTGCAGACAAAACTGAAGTCTGGTTTCCGGCTTCTTATATTGTTTTGTATAGTCTATAAACTTCCGGTAAAAATCCAGCCCAGCCAGAGTGGGTTCTCCTCCCTGAAATCCAAAGGTACAGGAAAGCTCTGCTGCATCCAGGGCTTTTTTTACCACTGTTTCTAAAACCTCATCTTTCATAAATCCGTAGGAATGCACTTCTCTGTTTTTACATTCATCTTCGTAAAAGCAATAGCTGCATCTTAAATTACAGTTAGAAGACGCGGGTTTTATCATTAATTGTACATGTTTCATTGTATTTTGCCACTTTCTTTTCTTTTTTTCATTTTAGCTTTTTTTATAAGGAAATACAACCCTGAAAATTTTACTTTCAATTTTTTTCATTGTTTTTCCCTTACTTTCATATTATAATGAAATTATATTATGACAACACAGGCAAACGTCTGTGAAAAGGAGAATCTATCATGAAAATTTATAAAACCAAAAACTATGAAGAAATGAGTAAGAAAGCAGCTCACATCATTGCATCCCAGGTGATTTTAAATCCTGACTGCGTACTTGGACTTGCTACCGGTTCTACACCTGTTGGAACCTACAAAAACCTGATTGAATGGTACAACAACGGAGATCTTGATTTCTCACAGATTACTTCCTGTAACCTGGACGAATATCGTGGATTAAGCGGGGAGCATGATCAGAGCTACCGTTATTTCATGAACCACAACTTATTTGACCATGTAAATATCCGCAAAGAATGTACTTATGTTCCAGACGGATTGGAAGAAGACAGTGATAAAGCTGCCAGAGATTACGATCAGATTATTGCTGACCAGGGCGGTATTGATTTACAGCTTTTAGGCCTTGGACACAATGGCCACATTGGTTTCAATGAACCTGCTGATGAATTTCCAAAAGGAACTCATGTGGTAGATTTAACAGAAAGCACCATCCAGGCTAACAAACGTTTCTTTGCAAGTGAAGCAGATGTTCCTCGCCAGGCTTACACCATGGGAATCGGCACAATTATGAGCGCAAAGAAAATCCTGGTTGTTGTAAGCGGTGAAGACAAAGCGGAAATCCTGAATAAAGTCATCAACGGACCAATCACTCCACAGGTACCGGCTTCTATTCTTCAGCTTCATCCAGATGTAACAATCGTAGCAGACGAAGCTGCTTTATCGAAAACAAAATAAAAAACTGTGATATTTAACACCCTCAAGAATCTTAATACAGATTCCTGAGGGTTATTTTATATCACAGCATCTTTTCCTAATAGTTACCATTAACTATTGCGTATTCTATTCTTCCGAATTTCCTTCCATTTCAACGGATTCCCATAATGCATCACAGATGCGCTGTAAATCTGTGCAGATAAAGCAGCTATAATCACAATGGATGTTGCCAGAATTGCCATAGACAGCAACAGTTCCGGTGTGGTAATGTCACCGGTGAGAATCTTAAATGGCACTGCAAAGGGTGAGGAAACAGGCAGATAAACAGCCAGCTTTGACAATGCATTGCTTCCACCACCGGCTACAGATGTAAAATAGCCAAGATAGAATCCTACAATGGCAACTATAGATACTGGCATCATCACAGAATTCAAATCTTCTATCTTGCTCACCGCTGCGCCGCATACAGAATTCATCACTGCGTACAGGGCATAGCCTAAAATAAAGTAAAGAATCAATACCAGAATCGTATCTGCCCCAAATCCGGTAAGGCTGACTTCAATTCCATTAATCTGGAATCCATCTGGCATCAAAATCCCATAGCATGCCAGTCCGAAAGCCAGAAGTCCTCCCATCTGCAAAAGCCCCACAGCACCCATGGCAAGACATTTTCCCAGTAAAATCCTGGAAGGTTTCGCGGAAATAATCAAGGTTTCCATAACTCTTGAGGTTTTTTCAGATGCCACAGACATGGCAACTCCATATCCGTAATAATACACTGCAAAGAACATCACAAAGGTCATCACAAGCCCAAGCACATATCCCGTAAGATTCATTTCACCTGCTGCTTCCTCCGCATATCCAAGAGGGATCTGAGCTGCTGCTATGTTTTCTGCGCTGACACCCTGAGCTGTCAAAAACTCTGCCTGCCAGATTTTCGTACTCAGTTCCCCAGCCTTACCGGCATCAATCCCTTTCATAAAATTGGTATTCACCACATGAATAAAGGGAACTCCCTCCTGGTCTTCGATGTAGAGAATAGAATTCTTCTCATTCTTTGCTACATCTTCTTTTAGTGCAGAAAGCTCCTTGGTTTTGGAACTCTTAAACTCCAGTCCCGGGTACAATGCCTGGAATGCCTCCATATGTTTCTCAAAAACTCCTGTTTCATCAATAAAATAACAAATCCCTTCTTTTTCAGAAGAAACCTCTGTCTGGCCACCTGGCTCCTGGCTTCCCTCTTCTGATTTATCAAAGGCTGACCAAATCCTGGGAGCCAGACACAAAAGCAAAATCAACGCCATAATAATAATGGTGGACACCCAAAAGGCTTTTTTTCGGATGCCTTCTTTAAAGGTATATTGAAATACTGTTAAAACCTGTTTCATTTTGTTTCCCCTGCCTTTCTCACGAAGATTTCCTGTAAGGATGGTTCACGAATTTCAAACTTCACCGGGTAGATATCTGCATCCAGCAGCCCTTTTAAAAATCTATGGGCCATGTCATCTCCCTGGATTTTATACTCTGTCTCAGACGCACGTTCTTCAAATAACTGCAGTCCGTTTTGTTCGGCAATACTTCTTACATCTTCCTGGGCGGAAACCACCAGATTGGTATGTCCATAGCCTGCCTTAATCTCTTTCAGATTACCTTTTAGCAAGGTTTTCCCCCTGTCCAGGATCACTAAATCCTTGCAATACTCCTCTACGGTTTCCATCTGGTGGGTACTTAAAATAATATATTTTCCTTCCTCCACCAGCTCCCGCACCAGTTGCCTGAGAACCTGGGCGTTTACCGGGTCCAGACCAGAGAATGGCTCATCCAGGAAAATCAGCCGGGGATTATGGATAATGGCTGCAATAAGCTGCACCTTCTGCTGATTTCCCTTAGATAATTTCTCTGCAGGCACGTTTTTATACTCTGTTACCTGTAAACGCTCCATGTAATCCAACGCTGATTTTCTGGCTGCTTCTTTTTTCATACCTCTTAACATCCCGAAATAAACCAACTGCTCTAAAACTTTTGTTTTCATATAAATCCCACGTTCCTCCGGTAAATACCCAAAGGACAGGGTTTCTCTGGTAATCCTGGTGCTATTCCAGGTAGCAGAACCAAAATCCGGGTTCATAATTCCCAGAATGGTTCGTATGGTTGTTGTTTTCCCTGCCCCATTGGTTCCCAAAAGTCCAAATACACCGGGGCTTTCCATGGCGAAAGACAAATGGTCTACTGCAGTCTTTTCACCAAATTTTTTCGTTAATTCATTTACAATCAATCCCATAAAACATCCTCCTTCGCAGCACTATTTCTTATAATGCCTGCAATAATAAGCATAAATCAGTGTCTGGGAACACCAGATAATCAGCAGTAACAAAAAGGGTGCAATCCCCAAATCCAGAATCGTGGACAGTAAAATCAGTGCCACAAACAGCCCTAAATATACATACTGGGATTTTAAATAAGCTTGATAGCCGGCATGAAACACCTGCACTTTCTCCCGTTCATCGCAGCTTGCCAGACATTCTTTATCATAATTCCAGCTAAAAACATTTCCCTTTCTCTCCGGATTCAGTTTTTTCATATAGTTTACAATTCTATCCAGACAAATCAGATTCCAGAACGCCCCTATAACAAAGAAATGAATTGCAGCTCCATTTCCTGCTGCTTCTTCCCTGTAAAGCTGGGAAATCACAATTCCTGAAACACAAATTCCAACAACACTCAGCAGACTTATCACTGCCTGATAGCGCTCATAAGATTTTTCTATACGCTCTGCCTCTTCCTCATCTTCTCTGTCCCAGTTTTTGTATTTCCTCCTTGCCCAAAGAACCAGCGCAGTCCCTGTAATGCAGCCTAAAACAGATAAGGCTATCAAAGCCCAGGCACTATACAGGGATATGGAAGCCTCCAGATTTTTTAATCCCTCCCTAAGAGGCTCTCTCCAGAGAAAAAACACCAGGCTTCCTCCGCCTCCTATGATTGCTCCTATAAGCATTAAAATCCCAGTTTGAAGAAAGCCTGCCTTTCTTCCTGTTTCTTGCTTTTGCTTACTCATCCTCTTCTCCCTCCTCATAACGGAAAATTTCTTCTACACTTGCATTGCATTCCTTTGCTATTTTTAAAGCAAGTGTCACAGAGGGAGAATAATCTCCTCTCTCAATCAGGCTGATGGTCTGTCTGGACGCGCCCACCCGTCTGCCTAATTCCTGCTGGTTAATTCCAAGTCTTGCCCTGTATTCCTTCAGATTATTATATAGCGGCACATGTTTACCCCCCCCCCTAAAAAATTTCTTATCTTATAAGATTGACAATATCTCTTGTCAAAATGACAACTTTTATTGTCATTATTTTAGCATATGACAAAGAAAGTTGTCAACATAAAAAGGGGCACAAAAAAAGATTGCTTTGAAATTTTTTTCCAAAACAATCTTTTCGTCCGTTTCATTTTTATCTGTCTCTTAATAAAACCAGTATTCCAATCAAAACTACTACACCAACTGCCATGCCTGCCGGTCCCAGGGAAACACTTCCAAGCAACAGTCCCGACACGTTCACTGCAAAATGGCACACCACAGCTCCTTTTAAATTTCTATGCTTTTCCACAATTTTTCCCAGCACAAGACCAATTCCAAAGGCGTAAAGTCCCTGTACCAGATTTCCATGTATAACAGCAAAGTACAGCGCCTGAATCACATTTGCCACTGAAAAAGAAAAGCTTTGACATAAAATCTTCAAGGTAAGCCCCCTGAAAATCAATTCCTCTGTCACAGGAGCAAAGATTCCCACATAAAGGGCTGACCAGATACCTGGCTGATTCACTCCCAGACTTTCCAAAACCTGTCCATAGGCTTCCATTGTCCTGGGAAACAGCATCTGCGCCCCAAATAAAAGTAGACTCACAGCCATTTGCAGACACAGGCCAAGAAGCAGAAGCCGCAGCCAGCTTTTGGCCTCCATTCTCCGCACTTCTGTGCTTCCTTCCTTTTTTTGCAGGAAGCGATACCAGAAAATCCCTATTACAAGAAAAATCCCATTGATGCAACAGGAAAGAATATATACCCCCTGAGTCTGTAAATACCTAAAAATGTCTGTCCCCAGTCCTCCTGTGTTCTGAAAGACCACACCAAGCAGCACCAGGAATACCGAAAATCCTGCTGATAATAAAATTTGCAAAAGGAGCCACAGACATGCCGGCAAGAGGCTCATTCCAACTGTTTTCCATTTTTTCATCATCTTACACCTGCAAATCCCGGAAGGAAAAACTCCGTTTTCCAGAAGCGTAGTCTTCTACAATATGTCCTTCTCCAAATAAACGGTATTTATAAGTTACCAGACCTTCTAACCCTACGGGACCTCTGGCGTGAATTTTTCCTGTACTGATACCAACCTCTGCCCCAAATCCATACCGGAATCCATCTGCAAACCGGGTAGAACAATTCTGGTAAACCCCGGCGGAATCCACCAGCTGCATAAATTTTTCCCCATGCTCCGGATTTTCAGTAATAATACAGTCTGTGTGATGGGATCCATAGGTATTAATATGTTGCACTGCTTCTTCCAGACTGTCTACTAACTTGATAGAGAGTACCAGATCCAGGTATTCTGTGTGAAATTCCTCTTCCCCCATGATTTCGCAGTCAATGATTCTGCTTACTTCTTCAGTTCCCCGCAGTTTTACCCCTGCCCCTGTAAGCGCTTGGGCTGCCATTGGAAGAAATTCTCCTGCAATCTTACGGTTTACCAAAAGTGTTTCTGTGGCATTGCAGGCTGCTGTATACTGGGTTTTGGCATCCACAAGAATGGGAATTGCCTTTTCCTTATCATATTCTTCGTCTACATAAATATGGCAGATTCCATCTGCATGCCCCATCACCGGAATCTTGGTATGGTTCATAATATACTGCACAAAGGCATTAGAACCTCTTGGAATCAGCAAGTCGACACAGTCATGGCAGTCTAATAGCTGATCAATTTCCTGATGCTGCTCTGCCTGGAGCATACAGCCTTTTGGCAGTCCTGCTTTTGTCACAGCCTGGTAAATCAAATCAAACAACACTTTATTGGTTCTGGCTGTTTCCTTTCCGCCTTTTAAGACAGCGCAGTTTCCGCTCTTGATGCAAAGCGCTGATATCTGCACCAAAGCATCTGGTCTTGCTTCAAAAATAATGCCAATGACCCCAATAGGACAGGATATGCGATACAGCCTCAGCCCCTGATCCAGCTCCCGCGCCATCTGCACCTTCGCCAGAGGGTCTTTAAGCTTTACCAGTTCCCGGATACCCTGAATCACATCTTCTAATTTATGTTGATCAAATTTCAACCGCTTCATCACTGCCTGTGGAACTCCGGCCACCCTGGCTGCTTCCATATCTTCTTCATTTGCCTTAAAGATTTCCTCTCTGGCATTAAGAAGCGCCTCTGCTGCTGCCAAAAGCGCCTGATTACGCACCTCAATGGAAAGCGCTGCCATTTGCGGGCTGTCCTCTTTCATTTTTTTTACTTCGCTTCTGATATCCATGGCTTGCCCTCTTTTCTTCTAGATTTTTACTCATTATAACTGGATTCTCTTCATCCTGCAACGAAAATCCTCTGTCTTTATTACATCTGCTTTCTCACAATCTTATATTCATCATTCATCTGAAAATATGGACAGTGATAAAACGTATCCCTGAGAAAATGGCTCATTTCATCCTCATCCAGATTCACGTCACAAATATAATATCCAAATTCTTCATCATAAATATAGTTACTGCAATATTCGCATCTTGTCTGAGCCTGTTTTTCTTTTTTCATATTTTCCAGCCCTCTCTTTTGTCTCTGTTTCTATTAAAGATATAGCAAAAACCATGCACTTGTCAAACGTTCCTGTAATTTCTCAGAGAAAATCACATTCTCTCATTGCAAATAACTGCATTAGTGCTATAATAGTTCATGCCTTTATAGAAATTTAATACCAATATAATATTTTTTAATACTATCTTAATCTAAATGATATGGAGGTTTCCTATGAAAATCATTATTGTGGGCTGCGGAAAAATCGGTACTACTCTTGCAGAGCAGCTCAGTTCAGAACATCATGACCTTGTAGTCATTGATACCAATCCTCAGAAAATACAGCAGCTTTCTGAGTCCATTGATGTTATGGGAATTGTGGATAATGGCGCAAGCATCAATGTTTTATCCGATGCAGGAATTGAGGATGCTCATCTGCTTATTGCTGTAACAGGCTCTGACGAATTGAACCTTTTATGTTGTGTGATTGCAAAAAAAGTAAGTAAATGTCATACCATTGCCAGAGTCCGAAATCCTTTGTATAACAAGGAACGAAATTTCATCCGAAAAAGTCTTGGAATTACCATGATTATCAATCCAGAGCTGGCGTCTGCCATTGAAATTTCACGCCTGCTGCGTTTCCCTTCTGCCATTGAGCTGGATACCTTTGCAAAGGGCAGGGTGGAGCTGTTGAAATTTAAACTGCTTCCAGAGTTTCGGTTAAGCGGCATGTCTGTTATGGAAATCGTGGAAAAGCTGCGCTGCAATGTTTTAATCTGCGGCGTAGAGCGGGGAAACGAAGTATTTATTCCCTCAGGTAATTTTATTCTTCAGGATAATGACCTGCTTTCCATTATGGCTTCTCCAAAGAATTCCGCTTCTTTCTTTAAAAAAGTAGGAATTCATACCCATCAGGTGAAAAATGCCCTGATTGTAGGCGGAGGAACTTTGGGATATTATCTGGCCGCTCTGCTCATTGATTTAAAAATCAAAGTACGCATTGTGGAAAATAATCAGGAACGCTGCCAGCAGCTAAGTGAGCTTCTTCCTGAGGCTACTGTTATCTGCGGAGATGGAACAGACAAAAAGCTGTTGCTGCAGGAGGGCCTGACACAGACAGAGTCTTTTATTACGCTTACTAATATGGATGAAGAAAATATTTTCCTGTCGCTGTTTGCTAAAAAGAATTCAAAGGCCAAACTAATTACCAAGGTAAACCGTATTGCTTTTGATGATATTATTGACGGGCTGGATATTGGCAGTGTGATTTATCCAAAGTATATTACTGCGGACTATATTCTCCAGTATGTGCGCGCTATGGAAAATTCTCTGAGCAGTAATGTAGAAACGCTCTACCATATTCTGGACAACCAGGCAGAGGCTCTGGAATTTTCTGTAAAGGAATCCTCTTCTGTAACAGATATTCCTTTAAGCCAGTTAAATTTAAAAGAAAATCTGCTGATTGCCTGTATCAACCGCAACGGTTCCATTCAGATTCCAAGAGGACAGGATACCATCCAGGTAGGCGACACCGTTATTATTGTTACTTCTATAAAGGGTCTTCGTGACTTAAAAGACATTTTGAAAAAATAAGAGGCAGGAAAGACGATGAATTACTCAATTGTAAGATATATTATTGGTAAGGTACTTTATTTTGAAGCTGCCTTTATGGGACTTCCCTGTGTAACTGCTATTATTTATCAGGAGCACAGCGGCTGGGCATTTTTCTTTACTGCCCTGTTGTGTATTTTACTGGCTTATTTGCTTACGCGAAAGCATCCTGCAAATAATACTTTTTATGTGAAAGAAGGGTTTGTAACCGTTGCTCTTAGCTGGATTGTTTTAAGTATTATGGGAGCGCTTCCCTTTTTATTCTGCGGTTCTATTACCAATCCTGTGGACGCCCTGTTTGAAACAGTCTCCGGGTTCACTACCACAGGCGCCAGTATTTTAAAGGATGTGGAAATTCTTCCAAAATGCGTCCTCATGTGGCGAAGCTTCACGCACTGGATTGGCGGTATGGGAGTTCTGGTATTTCTCCTTACCTTTGTTCAGGGGCATGGAAGCGGTTCTCATATGAACCTCATGAAAGCAGAAAGTCCGGGACCTTCTGTAAGCAAGCTGACTCCTACTGTACAGTCTACTGCAAAAATTTTATATTTAATTTATGTGGTTCTCACAGTAATTGAAATTATTTTGCTGCTTTTAGGCGGTATGCCTTTGTTTGACTCTCTGGCTACCAGCTTCGGTACTGCCGGAACCGGAGGTTTTGGTATTAAAAATGACAGTATGGGCGGATATTCTCCTTATATCCAGATTGTAGTCACAATTTTCATGATTCTTTTTGGAATTAACTTTAATGCTTACTTTTTCATTCTTTGCAAAAAGTTCCGTCAGGCATTTCTTATGACAGAGGTGCGCTGTTATCTGGGAATTATTGCGGCAGCGATTCTCATGATTGCATGGGATATCCGCCATCTTTTCCCAACCATTGGAGAGGTTTTCCGTCATGCGTCCTTCCAGGTGGCTTCTATTATTACCACTACAGGATTTGCCACTACAGACTTTGACGTCTGGCCCCAGGTTGCAAAAACAACTTTGATTATGCTTATGTTTATTGGCGCCTGTGCGGGAAGTACCGGAGGCGGTATTAAGGTTTCCCGTTTTGTCATTTTGATTAAAACCATCCAGAAGGAGCTGCACACTCTGCTGCATCCCCGCATGGTGAAAAAGCTGAAAATAGACGGACATACTCTGGAGCATGAAGTTGTTCGCTCCACAAATGTATTTTTAATCGCTTATGTTTTAATCTTTTCCCTGTCCGTATTACTGCTTGGATTTAATGATTTTGACCTGATTACCAATTTCACAGGTGTGGCTGCTACTTTGAATAATATTGGTCCTGGTCTGGAACTGGTTGGACCCACACAGAATTTTTCCATCTTTTCAGATGGGTCAAAGCTGGTGCTGATTTTTGATATGCTTGCCGGACGTCTGGAGCTGTTCCCAATGCTGTTGCTCTTTGTGCCGGATACCTGGAGGAAATACTAGCATATATCTGTAATTTTAAAAAACAGGTTTACAATACCTAAGTAAAATGATATATTATAGATGTAATAGAAAAAGACACTACCGATAGACGGATAATCCAAATATACTAATTACAAAAAAGTAACCGTATCCTTTGGCAATGGGCGGTTACTTTTTTGTTTGATTTATGTACGCTATTAAAATCGTTACAACGATACTCAGCATCATTAACACGATAGAAAGCATTTCAAAATCACTCATAAGTTTGCCCTCCTTTTCAAGATTTTCTGCTGTCAGAATTTCTATGTAATCAGAGGGTCCAGTCCCTCTGTTGAAGGACTAACCGCCTACCGTTTTCAAGTAGTGTCTTACGTTTATTTTATCAAAGGGCTTGTCTCATAGCAAGTAAATTCTTTCTATTTTCCGGCATGAAACCACACTTCTATTCTGGTTCCTTTTCCCAGTTCACTCTTTAGTTGAATCTCAGCGTGGTGCAATGCTGCCGCATGTTTTACAATAGAAAGCCCCAGTCCGGTACCTCCGGTTTTTCTGGAATGGCTTTTATCCACTCTATAAAAGCGTTCAAAAATTCTCTCCTGTTCTTCTTTGGGAATCCCGATTCCATTATCCTCTACAGAAAAACAAACCTTGTTTTTCTCTTTTGCAAGAATCACTCTTACATATCCACCTTCCTGATTATACCGGATTGCGTTATCCACAAGGTTATACATCATTTCATACAATACATGACGGACACCGTAAACTTCAGCGCTGCTTCCCTTGCTGGTAATAGTGACATTACGCTTTTTGGCAGGAAGAGTAAGATTCTGGCAGATGTCCTCCATCAGCCCATGCAAATCCACCTGTTCAAATGGCATTTCTCCACTTTTCTCATCAATTTTAGAAATTTCAATAATATCTTTTACCAGGCTGGTCAGGCGGCTGGCCTCATCATAAATACGCCCTGCAAACTCCGGCACATCCTCCTGGCGTACCATACCGTTTTTTATAATCTCTGCATATCCTGATATGGACATAAGGGGCGTTTTTAATTCATGGGAAACATTGGCAGAAAATTCTCTCCGCACTTCCTCCGCCTGCTTCAGTTCCTCCACCTGTTTTGCAATCTGTTTATTCTGCTCATCCACTCTGTTTAACAAAGGCCGTAATTCTTCGTATTCCACATGCTCCAAAGGATGCTCCAAATCCAACTGGTTAATGGGGTCAATCAGCTTCTTGGTCTGTCGTTCTACCACAGCAAAAGCCAGCCCCAGCACTGCAATCAGCAGAAGGCCCATAAGTGTAAAGCTGGAAAGAAGTGTGGTAAGCACGCTGTCTGTTGTTTTCCCAACCCGCAGAATTTCTCCGTTTTTCAGCTTCACCGCATAATAAAAGGTCTGTTCTGACAGGGTTTCTGAGATGCGTATCATCTCCCCCTCCCCCTTTTTTAGGGCG
Organism: uncultured Bacillota bacterium; assembly: GCA_958352855.1. GTDB lineage: Bacteria > Bacillota > Clostridia > Lachnospirales > Lachnospiraceae > Blautia. The sequence goes on along the minus strand of CATWQE010000014.1, from coordinate 24,853 downwards.
GCTTTTACTTCTGGACGGTCCTGGTGGTTTTCCATGGAAGCCACATCTGTCTTGGAATCAAAGGCAACGCTCCCATCCTTCTGAAAAATGGTTACGCGGCTGTTAGTCATATCTGCCACTTCCTCTGTGAGATATTCTTCCCCCATGTATTCCAGAACATAGCGCAGATACTGGGATTCATTTTTTACATCCTGCCGCATATAACTGTTATATTTCTGGTACATCACCACACTGGCTGCAAAGAAGGTAACCAGTATGGATAAGGCAGTCAAAAAACCCACATGATTCATAATTCTCTGTTTCATTGTTTATCTCCTATGCGGTAGCCGACTCCTCTGACTGTTTCTATTAAAAAGCCAGAATCTCCCAGCTTCTGGCGCAGAGTTCTGATATGTACGTCTACGGTTCTGGTCTCTCCGGCATATTCATAACCCCATATTTTCTCCAGAATCTGGTCACGACTTAATACAATTCCCTGATTCTCCATTAAATAGCGCAGCAGTTCAAATTCCTTTAGTGTAAGCTCTACCGCCCGTTCCCGGTCAAAAACCTGATGTCTCTCCACATGAATGGTAAGACCTTTGTAGGTGTATTCTTTTTTCCCCGCCTGTTTTGCGGCTCTTCGAAGCACTGCCTTGACTCTTGCAATAAACTCCATCATTCCAAAAGGTTTTGTAATATAATCATCTGCTCCGCTGTCAAGGGCCCTGACCTTATCATATTCTGCTTCTTTTGCGGTAACCATAATAACGGGAATGTCCCTGGTCTCCTGATTGCTTTTCAGTTTTTCCAAAATACTGTAGCCATCCTCCCCCGGAAGCATAATATCCAGCAAAATCAACTGGGGAAGCTCCTCTTTTAAAGCTTTCTTTAATTCTTTTCCATCGCGGATACCCTTTGCCTCAAACCCGGTAGTGCCAAGAGTATACACTAATAATTCCCGGATGTTTCTCTCATCTTCTACGCAATAAATCATGTTTACCTCCCTTCTTCTTCCTGTTATCAAAAAAAGCAGGAAAAGCGTGCCTGAAAATGACGAAAATGTATTTTCAAACACGCTTTTCTTAGTACGCTTATGGATTAAGGAAGAAGATAATATTGTCTGGTTTCTTCCATGGTTTTCTGGAAAGAAACATTATCTTCACTCTTCATGGCATTTAAGTAGCTGTGAGTTTCATAGCTTCCTTCTGCAATCTGGGAAATGCATACAGCAATATTGGAGCAATGGTCTGAAATACGTTCCAAACTGGTAATCACATCAGAAAGGATAAAGCCCTGCTCAATGGTGCATTTTCCTTCCCGAAGCCGCCTTACGTGACGGCTCTTTAATTCCTGATTCAATTCATCAATGATTTCTTCCAATGGCTCTACTTTCTTAGCCAGCTTGTAATTCTGTTCTTCAAACACCTGATAAGACAATTTTACAATATCCTGCACTGCTCTTGAAATCACCGCAAGCTCTGCCAGTGCCTTATCAGAGAATTTCAGCCCCTTGTCATGAAGCTCTTTTGCAGATTCCATGATATTTACACCATGGTCTGAAATACGCTCAAAATCTCCAATACAATGTAAAATAACGGATAAGTCCCTGCTGTCCTTCTGGTTCATATCCTTTTGTCCCAACTGTACCAGATAAGTACCCAGGGCATCTTCGTACTGGTCTACCCGCTCCTCTTCTGCGGCAATCTTTTCTTCTGCCTCTTCTCTATAATTATCAAAAAGAGATAATGCCATAAACAGACATTCTTTGGATGCTGCTGCCATATGATTTGCTACCACGCGGCTCTGTTCCATAGCCAGAGCAGGTTTGTCCAGAAAACGCTCATCCAGAAGCTGAAGACCTTCTGTTTCGCTCTTCTCTTCTTTTTCGTCGCGGATGGTAATACATGCAAGCTTCTCAAGCCCTTTGGAGAATGGCAGAAGAATACAGGTTGCAAATACATTAAATGCACTGTGGGCTACTGCGATTCCAGCCGCATTCGCCGCCTGTCCCATGAACTGGAAGTCAAACGCCATATGCAGACCATAGAATACTACCAGAAAGACAGCAGTTCCAATAATGTTAAAATATAAATGAACCATAGCTGCCCTTTTAGCATTTTTCTTAGCTCCTATAGCAGAGAGAAGCGCTGTGACACAGGTTCCGATATTCTGTCCAAGAATAATGGGAATTGCCACACTGTAGCTTACCGCACCGGTTACGCACAATGCCTGCAAAATACCCACCGATGCAGAAGAACTCTGAATCACTGCGGTAAGCACAGCTCCCGCCAGCATACCAAGAAGAGGATTGGAAAATGCAGTCAGAATCCCTGTAAACTCCGGCACATCTGCCAGTGGTTTTACAGCAGCGCTCATGCTTTCCATTCCAAACATCAAAACAGCGAAGCCCAGAAAAATTGTTCCAACATCTTTCTTTTTCTCACTTTTTGCAAAAAGTAAGAAGGCAACGCCAATAATTGCCAGAATCGGGGAAAAGGATGTAGGCTTAAACAACTGAATAAAGAAACTATCACTTTCGATTCCGGAAAGGCTCAAAATCCAGGAAGTAATGGTAGTACCAATATTGGCTCCCATAATCACGCCTACTGCCTGAGACAATTTCATAATCCCTGAGTTTACAAAACCTACTACCATAACCGTAGTGGCAGAGGAAGACTGAATCACTGCGGTTACCAGGGCTCCAAGACCTACTGCTTTTAGTGGATTGGAGGTAAGGCTTTCCAGGATTTTCTCCATTTTTCCGCCGGAAACTTTGGACAGACCTTCTCCCATAACATGCATTCCGTACAGGAATAATGCAAGGCCTCCTATCATGCTTAATACACTAAAAAAATCCATGATTTTCTCCTTTTGTATCTTACTTATTTTTTCATATAAACCATTTTAGTATAGAAAAGTTATGTTAAATTTAAGGCAATGTTATGTTAAATCTATGTAAAATTTCAGCCGTTTTATCTTAGAAGCTTTTAATCTGATCCTGCGCGTCATCCACGTTTTTCTGGATACTTTTTATTTCCACATAGTAACCTGCTGTATCACTGATTTTTACCTGAACCCTCTCTCCTGCCTTATGTCCAAGAATTGCTTTTCCAAGAGGGGATTCAATGCTGATTTTATTATCCAGAGAATTTCCCCTGATAGAAGTCACCAGCTTATATGTCTCTGTTTCATCTTCGTCTTCAAAATACACTTCCACCACATTATTCATTCCCACTTCGTCAGAACGGGAATCATCGGAAACAATTTCTGCTGTCTTCAGCATCCGTTCCAGGTAGTTAATGCGGCTCTCATTTTTATTCTTGTCCCTTTTTGCCGCATAATATTCAAAATTTTCACTTAAATCCCCCTGTGCCCTGGCTTCCTTTACTGCTTCAATGGCTTCCTTTCGCACTGTTAATTTGCGGTACTCTATCTCTGCTTCTATTTTTTCCACATCACTTTTTGTAAGACGCTCTCTCATATATATTTCATCCTCTTTTCTTCTTAATCCATCCTCAAGCAAAAAGACCTTCCTTTTGTCCTGAGAAAAACTCTTACTCTCAGTATACGACAAAAGGAAGGCAAATGCCAGATTCATTCTGGGAAATTTGCGAGATTCTTCGTTGCAGTGCGGTGAATTAGATTGAAACTAGAGTTTTTCACTCTTTTGTCCCGCAGTATGGGCAAAAGAGCTTTCATGAAGGCTTCTATGCCCCCAGTACTGGGCATAAACTTGAGTATTTCTCTGATATTGCCCACCGCTCCCCAAAATATGGGTATAAAATCCAAAAATGGATTTCACAGCTTATTTGGCAACAGCCCTTTTTCAAGATACCTGATCCTTCCAGTAACTCACCACTCTCATCAATAGAAACAGCAGCAAGCCTCCCCAGAAGATATAATTTCTGGCAGAATATTCCCCTGTTACCAGTGAAAACACCGCAACGCCGAAAAAAAGCAGCCAGATTGCCAGATTAAAATACTTTCCTATCCAGGCGTGGGAGCCCAGGACAGTTGTCCAAAATCCCACAGACTGCTGTCCTCCTGAAAGTGCCTCTGCGCTTTCCAGCATACTGTCCAGAAGCTCCTCTGCTTTGGAAAATTTCTTTCCTTTCTGCTCTTCCTGCGCAATATAATTCAAATATTTTTCTGGTTCCATTTCCAAAGGTGACGCTTCTTTTTCCAATACCCGGCAAAGCTCCAGGGCGCCTTCTAATTCTTTCATTTTATCCAGGAGTTCCTGCTCCTGATTTTTCAGAACCTCTCCTGCGTCTGCCCTGCCTTTTAGCATGGCATCTATCTGTTCCACAGACAAATCCATTTTCCGAAATACAATAATTTTCTTTAGCCGCAGAATATCTTCCTCCGTATAATTCCTGTATCGGCTCTCTGCTTCCCTTTCCGGCTCCAGAAGTCCCTTTTTTTCATAAAACCGGATATTGCTGATGGATAATCCTGTTTCCTTTGCTGCTTCTCCTATTTTCATGTTCCTGTACCTCCCTGTCTTTTCCCGGAATATACACCCTAAACCAGGTTGAGAGTCAAGGATTTTTCCCATTATTCCAAGGTTTTCCGTCCCAGCCGCACATCCTCCATGAAATCAGACAATTCCTCCGGCAAATGGTCAAAAAGATAAGTACCGCTCTTTTTCTGTTTTTCCACATACTCTTCCCTTATTTCCTCTTTCATCCGCTGGATTTCTTCCAAAAGATTTCTGGCTGAAAGCCGGTCTGCTCCCTGCCCTAAAATAATTACCTGCTCCAGTGCATCAGAAGTTGCTACGGTTACATGGTATTGTCTCCCGATTTCGTGTACTGTTTTCTCTATGTACTGGTCAGCAGTCTCTGCTTCTTTGGTATAGACCACATGGATATTGTGATATTTCTGTACAGAACCCTGCCCACCCTCTACTTTGTAGGCATCAAACACCAGAATCAGGGTACACTTTTTGTACCCTTGATAGTTACAGAGAATATCCATCAATTTACTTCTGGCGCCTTCAATGTTTACCTTTGCCAGCTCCTTTAAATCTTCCCAGGCAAAAATAATATTATAGCCATCCACCAGAAGATATTCCTTTTCCGGCTGTTTTGGTTTTTGCTTTCCTTGAGAAGTGTGGGCAGTTATTGTCCTTGACGTCTTTTGAAAAGCATTCCGCTCCCTCCTGATTGGGCCATAAGTTCTGGTGAAAATTTCTTCCAATTCCTCCTGATCTAAACGAATTTCCTCAAAACTTTTATAAGGCGCTGCCGGCAATGGCGGTTTCACGACTTCCTGCTCTGTCTTTTCCAGTTCAAGGTCTGTCTGGATATGGGCATAAGCATCTACCTCATCCCAGTTCACCACAAAGCCTGCCCCATGGGCGCAGAACACAGAACCTGTAGGATTTTCCATATCTCCGTCTGGTTCATAGGCGGCTGCTTCTATGACCTCCTGTGCATTATGACAAGGTTCATATCCCTTTAAACTACAGGAAAGGCGTCCCCTTCCCTTTGTATAAGCAGTAACCTCTGTCTGATACCCTCTCATGGTAATGACTGGGGCTGAACCAGTAAGCACAGACATGTCCCCTTCTATTTCCGGCCCCTGAAAGCTACCATGCATTTTCTGAATATCTGTCATGGCTCTTCCTACCAGATCAGAGGGAACCTCCAGCCGATATTCATACACTGGCTCTAACAACACGCTTTTTGCCTTCCGAAGCCCCTGACGAACCGCCCGATAGGTTGCCTGGCGGAAATCGCCGCCTTCTGTATGCTTTAAATGCGCCCTGCCTGCAATCAGTGTAATTTTCATATCGGTAATATCCCCGCCAGTAAGCACGCCTTTATGCTGCTTTTCTTCCAAATGGGTGAGAATCAGCCTTTGCCAGTTTTTGTCCAGCATATCTTCACTACAGGAGGTATCAAATTCCAGTCCGCTTCCCGGTTCTCCCGGCTCCAGAAGCAGATGCACTTCCGCATAATGGCGTAAAGGTTCAAAATGTCCAATTCCCTCCACCGGGGCTTGTATGGTTTCTTTGTATACAATATTTCCGGAGCCAAATTCTACGGAAATCCCATAGCGTTCCTGAATCATGGTTTTCAGAATTTCAATCTGCACCTCTCCCATGACCTGGGCGTGAATTTCATTTAACTGGGCATTCCATACCATGTGCAGCTCTGGTTCTTCCTCCTCTAACTGACAAAGTTTTAAGAACATCTGATGCACATCACATTCCGGCGGAAGCTGGATTTCGTAATTCAATACAGGCACCAGCAGGGGTTCCTCTGACTCCTGTTCCCTGCCAAGGCCCTGTCCTGCGTGGGTTCTGGTAAGACCTGTAACCGCACAGACGGTTCCCGCACAGGCTTCCTTCACTGCCTCAAATCCGGCTCCAGCATAAATACGAATCTGGTCTGCCTTTTCCTCCCAGTCTGCTCCCTGAACTACCTGCTTCACCTTCAAACTGCCTCCGGTAATTTTCATATGGGTAAGGCGGTTTCCCTTCTCATCCCTGGAAATCTTATAGACCTTTGCTCCAAATTCTGAATCATACACAGGAGCATCCAGATACATTTCCAGGCCTTCTAAAAATTCCTGAATCCCCTGAGATTTTAAAGCAGAGCCAAAATAACAGGGAAAGACCTTTCGTCTAGCAATCAAAGAGGAAATTTCATCTCTTGAAATCTCTCCATTCTCTAAATAGATTTCCAGCGCCGCTTCGTCGCAAACTGCCAGATTCTCAAAAAAGACCTCCCTTGACTGAGCTTTGGTAAAATCAATACATTTCTCATCTAATCTGGTTTGAATTTCCTTTAAAATTGCTGCCGGCTCTGCCCCCTGCTGATCCATTTTATTAATAAAAAGAAACACAGGAATCCTGTACTGGCGTAACAGCCGCCACAGAGTTTCCACATGTCCCGAAACCCCGTCTGTGCCTCCGATAATCAACACTGCATAATCCAATACCCGAAGAGTTCTCTCCATCTCTGCGGAAAAATCCACATGCCCCGGCGTATCCAGAAGTACGATTTCCTTTTCTCCCAGGGTAAAGCCTGCCTGCTTGGAAAAAATGGTAATTCCTCTGGCACGCTCCAGCTCATAATTATCCAGAAATGCATCCTGGTGATCCACCCGACCCATTTTTCGGATAGCTCCTGTATGATAAAGAAGGTTTTCCGCAAGGGTAGTTTTCCCTGCATCTACATGGGCCAGAAGACCAATGCAAATATGTTGTTTTTCCTTCTGTTTAGACGTATTTTCCATGAAAATACCCCTTTCTATGAATTTATAATACAAAGATTATCATATCACAGAAAGGGGCATAAGTCGATTGCCGGCAAAATGATTGCTTTGAAATTTTATTTAAAACTCATTTTGAAAAATGGTGAACCGTTCCTTTTGGAAAGGTGATTATGATTCTTGTATATTCCTGTTCTCTGGACATAATATCCAGTTTCAGACCTAATCTGTCGCATAGTTTTTTCGCCAGATACAGTCCCATCCCTGTTGCATTTGCTTTGTTCCGGTTAGAGCCGGTAAACCCTTTTTCAAATACTCTGGACAGGTCAGAGGCTTTTATCCCACAACCGTTATCTTCTATGGAAAGCTGTACATTTGTGCCATAATCCTGGCTGTATATGTTTAATTGCTTCTCCTGTTTGTCAAAATATTTAATGGAATTCTGTACAATCTGAGACAGAACAAAGGTCAGCCATTTTTCGTCTGTATAAACAAGGTTCTCTGTATCTTGAATGTTAATAATCACCTTACCTTCCATAAGGGCATGGCGGAATTTCAAAATAACATTGTGTATTACATTGTCTAGCTGTACTGGTTTTATAAAGTAATCTTTTTCTGTATTTTCACTTCTTGCGTAATAAAGCATTTGCTCCACTAACCGGAAAATCTTATCTGTTTCTTTTTTCAAGGTATAATTTTTCGTATTATCAAAGGTCAGGGACAAAGCTCCTATAGGGATTTTGATTTCATGGGCAAAACTTTCCACATACTCCTGATATGCCTGTTTCTCCTCTGTAATTTTGCTGATTTCATCATTCATGGATTTGCAGGCTTTTTTCAGCGCATAGTAATAGGCCTGATTCTGAAACTCCTTTGGTTTTGGTAAAACATCTGCAATATAATAGGTTTCTTCCAGGCTGTCTGCCAGGTCTGTAATATGCTTTGAAAGCTTCCTCTTCTTCCTGTACAAACACCACTGGAAAAGCCCTTGCATACTAAGAAAAACAAGGACCGCTGCTACAACAAACATTCTGTCCACGCCATGAAAAATCAGTAAAAAAGCGACAAAAGCAAGAAAGAAAATCTGAAACATGACCTCCATTATTTTTTCTTCTAAAAATCCCCAAAAGCTCACAGTTTCCAACCCTTTCCTCTTATATTTTCCAGCAAATGAACAATCCCAATCTCTTTCATTTTCTTTTTCAGACGGGTCATATTCACCAGCAATACATTCTCATCTAAATAATATTTATCATTCCACAGCTTTTCCAACAGCTCCTCTTTGCTGATGATTTTGCCTTCATTCATGAAAAAATAGTATAAGATACGAAATTCATTTCGCGTCAGCTCAATGCTTTTATCCTGGTACTTCAAAATAGATAAATGCAAATCAAGGGTACAGCCCTTTTTCACAAGCTGGCGGAAATTATTAGGGTTTGATAACTGCAAGGCCCGCTTGATTTTCTCAAGAAGAATCAGCGTGTCATATGGTTTGGTGATGAAGTCAATACCTCCCGCCTGAATACTTTTCAGTTCATCTGCATTGGTATCTCTGCTGGTCACAAAAATAATGGGAACCTGCATAACCTCTTTTATTTTTCTGCACACCTCATATCCGTTCTCACAGGGCAGGTTAATATCAAGCAGAACTAATTGAACTGAATATTGTTTTAATTCTTCTGTAAGATTTTCAAAATCTGTCAGCAAAACAGTTTCGTATCCCTGCCCATTCAACAATTTAGCAAGCTCCAGACGAGTAATTTCATCATCTTCGATAATTGCTATGCGCATCTTTATTCCTCCATTGGTTTATCCTCACTGATATTTCTCTTAAATCCAATATAGGTTGCAATCCAGTAAATCCCGTATATAAAGAAGAAAATTCCAAGCCCTGATACAAAATAAAGTAAATAGCTGTACTCACTTTCCAGATAAATTTTATAAACATTATTCATGGACAGAAGCATACAGAAGCTTGCAACAATAGAGTAAAGCACCGGAATACCAAATAAAATCAGTAACTGCTTTTTGATGGTCTTAAATAATGCTTTATCATTTACCCCCAGTCTTTTCAAGGTCTGATAACGGTATTGATACTTTGTGGAATCACTTAAAGATTGAATGGCAAGTACCGTTCCCACCGCAGAAATCAGAATAAATGCAATATAAAGGCAAATACTTGCAACCATAGCAGTCATTGTATTTTGCTCTTCAATAGCTTCCCCTCTTACGGAAACTCTGTAATATTCAGCAACTGTTTCCCCCTCTTCATTCACAGTTACTAACTGATGCTTCATATTCTGTTTGATTTTATCTCTAAGTTTTGTATCTGTTTCTTCGGCTGTATCTACGATTAGATGTCTTTCGTACACCTCCAGCCCCTGTACATATGCATCAGGAACAACCACTGTAAATCTCCCTGTATTGTTCATCTGATACCAATATGTTTCTGTATCAATGTCCTTTAAGTGAAATTCCTTTCCGCTTGTAAACTGAATTTTTTTAATGTCCTGGTTATCCGCAACCTTGTACAATAAATCCTTGCTGGTTACAAGATAATATTCATCATCCTTTAACTCTATGGTATCCAGATTTTTTAATTTCCGTATTTTGTTATAATCACTTAGTTTAATGACCGGATCATAATCATAAAACTGTACATCATAGCAATCTTGTATTTGATGTTTTGGTTCTTTATAGAGATTATACTCCATTGCTTCCCTGATGGAATAATCTTCCTCAATGATATCAATATATTCCTGAAAATCATCAAATGGCTGTTCACTATCAAAAACAGAAACATCAAAAGGCGCTGTCTGTTCAATACTTTCCTTATATACGCCTTTGTTGATACTTGCAAAATTCAGACATAATAAAGAGAGGAGAATCAGCATAGAAAGTGTTCCAAAGGTGAAGCTCATGGTTCTTGCTTTTGATGTAAAGGTTCTTGCAACAAAAAGATTATCTTTTCGATATTTTATCTTTTTATTTTTCAATATAACAGATAACAGCATATCCGCACAAGTGGCTGATACACCATAAATGCTGATTATCAGCAGAATCATACTGATAATCAAATAGGTAAGGGTTTCCTGTTTATCGCTGTTTTCCATGGTCCAGCGGGAAGCCCATAGCAAAAGAGCTGTGATACCCAGTACCGCGCTTACAAAAAAGATAATAGTTCTCTTTTTATTATTACGGAACATCTTCTTTTCATTCTGCCTGTCAAAATAAAGAAAATCATGCACCGTCATTTTTCTGATTCTTCTTAGAAGATTAAGCAGCACTAATACATAGATTGCCAAAAAGTAAAGAACAAGCAAACCTATGGAAAAAGCATTGATTGAGATAAAAATCACTTCCGGAATCCCTAATAAATTCACAATCACCAAAGATACAAACTGGCTGAAAAGAAATCCCAGCGGAATTGCCAGCACAAATGCAATGACTCCTAACAGCATATTTTCCATAATAAGCAGACGGGCAATTTCTTTTTTCTGAATCCCAAGAAGCATATAGGTTCCCAGTTCTTTGCTCCGTTTTTCAAACATGAACTTTGTTGTGTAGTTAATCAAAAAACAAATGACAAATATAATCACAACATTGATAAAAGCCAAAATATCTTTAAAGGTACTCATACCAGTGGACAGCGCAATGACTTCGTCTGAACTTGCCACCAGATTAAAAGCAAAAATCAGGGAAAATGAAATGGTAATGGTTATCAGATAAATCAAATAATCCCTGATGCTCCTTTTTGCATTTCTAATTGCTAATTTACCTAACATTTCCCACTTCACCTCCAAGCAGAGTCAGGATATCCAGTATCTCATTGAAAAATTCTTTTCTGCTTTTTTCTCCCTTGAAAATCTCGTTAAATATTTTACCGTCCTTTAAAAACAGAATACGTTTACAAAAAGACGCGCTAAACGGATCATGTGTTACCATTAAAATCGTTGCCTGCATTTTCTGGTTTATGTCAGACATGGTTTCCAGTAACAGTCTGGAAGATTTGGAGTCCAAGGCCCCTGTTGGTTCATCTGCCAGTATCAATTTTGGCTCATTAATCAAAGCTCTTGCACAGGCGCAGCGCTGTTTTTGTCCACCTGAAACTTCATAGGGAAATTTTGATAAAATATCCCGTATTCCAAGCTTGTCAGTAATAGCAGAAACTCTTTTTTCAATCTCGGTATGATTCTGTTTATTAATTACCAGTGACAGGGAAATATTCTCTTCAATGGTCAAGGTATCTAAAAGATTAAAGTCCTGAAAAATAAATCCCAGATTTTCCCGTCTGAAATCTGCCAGGTCTTTCTCTTTGATTTTTGTAATATCCTGATGATTCACTGTGATGTTCCCGCTGGTTACTGTATCAATGGTAGAAATACAATTTAGCAGCGTTGTCTTTCCAGAGCCGCTCGCTCCCATAATTGCTACAAATTCACCCTTATCTACATACATAGAAATACCGTCTACCGCCTTTGTGATATTTCCTGTATTACTGCCATAGTATTTCTTTACCTGTTCTAAATTTAAAATGTGTTCCATGAAAACTGCTCCTCTCTGTCTGCCACATTTGTTTAATATAATTTGATTATAGCAAGGGTGGGAGGGAATTACACTTACAGTTTTGAAAGGAACAGGGAAATTTCCTGGCAGAGGAACTGGGTTCTATACACAACTCTATTCCGGTGGAATGCCCGAATTTATAGAAGATGATGTGTTCCGTACCATTGTTCCGCTGACTTCAGTTGCTGTAGAAAAAATAGGACCCTGTGAAAAGACCCAAGTTAAGACCCAAGTTAAGACCCAAGTTACCATTTACGATGAAATCCTTACATTTTGTTTAGAACCTCATTCAAAAGCAGAAATCGCAAAACATTGCGGATATAAAAATACAAAAAGCTTCACTCTGAAATATATACGTCCTTTGCTCGATAACCAAACCCTAAAAATGACAATCCCAGATAAGCCGAACAGTAGAAATCAGAAGTATATTACCAATATGTCAATCTAAAATGAATATAAAACAGGACTGCTGCATGAAACAGCATTCAGGAATATTTATACATTTTTGATATTCATTTAATGCAGCGGCTCTGTTTCATTGTGTCTCAGTAAAAAAGATAGCATCCGACTATTCTCACAGTCAGATGCTATCTAAAATCATTTATATTTTTTTAATCAGCAAGAAGCAAAAACCACTCTGAACTTGCTTCCTGTTCTGATACCTGTACTAGCCATGCCCCATTCTCTATACTATCGTCTAGTACTCCGAGAAAAAGACCACTCCAACGATTCTGGATCTTATATGTTCCAGTACCTGTTTCTACGATTTTCCACTGCTGATTCCAGCCTTCATTATAATCATTCTGAATTATTTCACCATTTTCTTCCGTTGAAAAAGCCTTTACATCAAGTACTTTGCCACTATTATTATTGGTAATTTTATAATAATCTCCTTCTACTTTTTCAAATGTCCACTTTTGACTGTTCCATTCTTCATACTCATATTGTTCTACATGTGCGTCATTTGCAGCACTCCCTCCTGCTACATTTGCAGCCTTTTGACTATTTATATTCATAAGTTCATATGAGCAATTTGCATTGAGATAATCCGGTTCAGTCAAGAAAGCATTTAATGCATCTGTAAAGTGTAATTTCTTATTACCCACATTTTCCGTAGCACCTAAAGTATAACCATCCGGCAAAATAGTAGAATTAGCTTCCGGCTCCCAATAAAACACACCTATACCATTGTTATTGGGAACAACTTCTAACGCATTAATTTCTTTTCTTAATAATTCATACGTTTCCGTTGGATTACTTTCAAGTTCTCCAGTCTCGCAAATCATTACTTCTTTACCATACTGTGACGCCATCTGACAAAGATTATAAGTTACATTTTCTATACAATCTCCATCGTAGGATGATGTCCAATACGGATAATATGACATTCCAATTACATCTGTTTTTCCTCCACATTTTGTAATAAAATTCTCAAAGAACCATGCGAAATGCGCAATTCCACTTCCATGTGTTAAATGTGTTACAACTTTTGTATTTGGACTAACTGATTTCACTGCATCATAACCACTATTCAAGTAATTTGTAAGTTGCGTAAAATCATTTGTCTGATTACTTCCTGATGGATACAACATTCCATAACTGACCTCATTTCCAACCTGTACCCATTCCGGATAAACACCCTCTTCTGCAAGCTGCTCCATAATATATGCAGTATAATCATATACATATTGTTCCAACTCACTTTCAGAAGCTCCTTCCCATTCTGATGGTACATCTTGAATAAGTGGATCTGCAAAATGGTCACTGTAATGAAATACTACCATAATCTTCATCCCAAGTTCTTCTGCACGTCTAGCATTATATAAAAGTGCCTGTGTATCTGTATAACCAAGCATGCATGTTGTTCCATCCGGCTTTGTCCATACAAAATCTTCTGGGGGTTTTACAAATACCCTTAAACGAACTGCATTTACACCTTTTTCTTTTAACAACTCTAAAGCATCTCTCGTATTTCCATTATCATCTACCCATTGTACTCCCTGTGCTTCTAGCTGCGACAAAAAGCCTATATCTGCACCATATATCATTTCTTCTGATGATTCACTCGCAGCCTGCACATTGACAACAGGTATCATTGTAAATACACTGGCACCAAGGCAAAGCACAAGCATCAATACCACATAAACTTTTTTTCTACCTTTTCTCACTCTTTCCCCCTCCTCGTATCTGAATTTCCATTTCTTCACATCCTTCTGCATAAAAATGAATAGATACCTCTTCTTCCTTCTTAGGATCCTTCTTTCTCACTGCCAACATTGCATATCCATCATACGTGGTTACGCAGTCAGAAAAATAGTCCTCTTCGCCTTCAGGCTCTGCTGTACCAAATCCTTCTAATTCCCCATTTCCTTCTATCTGAACATATATTTTCTTTACTTCCTGCATATTTAACTGTCCGTTTTCATCTACCAGACATACTTTTACATATGCAAGGCTTTGTTCATTTTCTGTAACTTGTTCGGCACCTAACCTCTTCACCTCTCCTGCTGTTGCAATCTGATATTCTCCAATCACTTCTCCACAACGGTAGGCTACTGCCCGAAGGACTCCCGGCTTGTATGGAACTTCATATTCTGCTGTAAAGTGGTTCTTCTTTCCTGCTGCTTTCTTCCCTAAAGATTTTCCGTTTAAGAAAAGTTCTACTTCATCCCCCGATGAATATACGTCCACCAGTGCTGTCTGATTTTCATATCCTGTCCATGTCCAACTGCTAATATTATCCTTAAACATCCAGGCTGTTTTGCTTGGTTTTTCACCGATATGTCCCATCCGCTCAACTGCAATATATGGTCTGTCCGTAAGTCCATATACTATCTCTCGAAAGTAGCTAATAGGTCTTCTGTTTCCAATCAAGTCGATATCACCAATATATCCAAGGCGTTCTGGATAAACACTTGTGAAATTTTCTTTCCCATCATAGTGAAAGATCCCCACGCCGGCTTCTCCTATATAATCATAGCCCGCCCACGTAAAATCTCCAATGACATGTGAATTTTCCTCAACCAGCCTCCAAAGCTTTTCAATATCTGCCGGATAGGTCTCCGTCCCCAGTACTGTTTTTCCCGGATGCAGCTCATGTTCTAAAAGATAACGTCCTCTCAGATAATTGAGTCCGATGATATCACAGCTCTGCGAACACTCTTCCAGTGCCTCGCTCACAAGCGGATGTGTAGCAAAAAAATCTCCTTTGTCTCCGGACATAAGGCTCATAAAACTGTTTAAAGCATTGCTTCCGCCACCATTTCCACCACTTTGGGTATCCATACCAAAACGCTCCATAACCTCCCTCATAATTACCTTTAAACGTTTTCCTGCACAATTCAATCCGTTCAGCGCATTTGTTGTATACCTTGTAGAATCCAGTTCATGTACCTTATTACATAAAAACCGATTTATCCAGGAACCCTGTTTTGTTCCTGCCTCCTGAATTTCATTTCCTATCGAATACATAATAACAGACGGATGATTATAATCCTTTGCTACCATGTGTGCAACCCACTGCTCTGCCTGCTCCTGAAAAATATCAGCATAATCATACGGATTTTTATGTCTGTTCCACATATCCGTCAATTCATCCATGACCAGCATTCCCAAACGGTCGCAGGCATTTAACATAGCCCTGCTCATTGGGTGATGGGAACTGCGCAAAGCATTAAAACCTGCCTCTTTTAAACATTTACAACGATACCATTCTGCTTCCGCAAATGTTTCGGCACCTATGATTCCGTTGTCATGATGAATGCAAGCACCTCTAAGCTTTACTGTTTCTCCATTAATCTGAAATCCCCTAATAGGATCTAATGTCAAGATGCGAATACCAAAATGCTCTGTTGTGACATCGCACACTGTTTCTCCCTTTTTTATCTTCATCCGGCATTCGTATAAATTCGGATGCTCTGGACTCCATTTTTCAGGCTTTAACACTGGTATTTGTACTCTGATTGTCTCTGTTGTATTTTGCAGAAAAACCACATGTTGTACTTCTTTCGCTACTGTTTTCCCTTCCCAGAAAAATTCAATGGTACACTCTGCTTCTGTGCCTGTCCCTGTTATATTTTTTATATCAGCACATACTTCAATAACTGCAGCCTCATCCTGCACAGATAAAGTGGTAATCTGTAGACTATCTCTCGGCACATACATTTCTGTTCCGATAAAAAGATTGACATCTCGATAAATTCCTGACCCTGTATACCAACGGCTGTTCGGCTGGCAGCTATTATCCACATCAATTTTAATGATATTCTCCTGTCCATATAAAATCCATGGCTTTAAATCTATCATAAATCCCATATAACCATTACGATTTGTATATGCCAGACCTCCGTTTATCCATACTCTCGCTGTCCCATAAATTCCTTCAAATTCCAGTGCTACATCTTTGGTTTTCCACTCCTCCGGGACAAAAAATACTTTCTCGTAGGTATAAACTCCCCCTGGATAAAAACCACTCTGTGCTCCTGCCGGACAATCTGCCATTCTTTTTTCCCGAATCATGGCATCATATGGTAACGTAACCTGTATGGCACTTTTTTCTCCTTGAAAAGCCTTTAATTGAGAATTTCCGTCTATCTTTTCAAACGTCCATCCCTCATTAAACTTAAAACACTGCATCTTTACACCCTTTCTCTTTCCATGTCAATCTTCTGATTTTCTTTTTCTACCTTTAACAGTGCCAAAAGAATCGTAATTACAACTCCAAGAATAACCGGGAAAGTAATATATAAATTAAAAATCATATTGACTGCACTATCCGTCTGCACTGCTGCTGTTCCAATATATCCACCTGCTTCCAAAAGCCATCCTACTGCTGCTGTTCCAATTCCACCGCCCACTTTTACTCCAAGTGATGAACAGCTGAACATCATACCATCAAGATGCACTCCCTTGGTGCGGAAGGTATATCCACTTATTTCTGCAATCAAAGCATTTAAAGTACCTGAAAGTGTTCCTGCAAATGTTCCTTTAATAAACATAAATAAAAGTATCATAGGCACATTCTTCTGCAGCGCAAAATAAATCAGGAAAATTCCAAATATATCACTGATTAAATATCCCCAAAAATTAACCTTTTGCATACTACCTGTTTTTTTCACTAACATTGGTGTGAAAATAAGGGCAATAATAACCGGGAACATTTTCATCATATTAAACATACCAAGTAATGAGCCGTCGCCCAGAACATTTTCCATAAAGTAAATGGCAGAACCCGTTGTAAGATTGCTCATAAAATAATACACAATGTAAATAACAACAATCATCACATAAAACTTGTTACTAAACAAAAGCTTTACTGCCTGAACAAAACCGACTTTATCATCCTGTGTTCCTGCCTCTTTTACTTCTACTTTTTCTTCCGGTAGTTCTTTTACACAAAGACAACTTATTGTATTAACTACAAGTCCTATCACTGCACAGATAATCGCAACCATGCGCCATCCAGCGGCACCACCTCCAAATGCTGCAACTCCGTTTGTTACTGAAAATCCCATAACAATATTGGTTACTACTGCAAACATAAATCGAATGGAACCTAACTGAACTCTCTCATTTTTGTTTCTTGTAATTAATGCCGACAATGCAGAATATGCAATTCCGTTTGCCGTATAAAATATCGCATTCAAAGCAGTATAGAACACAAAGAAATACGCATACTGTGCGGTTTCACTGAGTCCTCCTGGAATCGAGAATAACAAAATCAAACATAGTGAAACTCCTAATTGGGCATATAACATCCATGGTCTGGCTTTTCCTAGTTTTGATTTTGTGTGATCAATCATAGTACCAAAAATGACATCGGAAATGCCATCCAATACCTTTGATAAAAGCATCAATGTTCCAATAATTCCTGTGTTAAGTCCCATGGTATCCGAGAGATACAGCAGCACAAAGCTAGACACCAAACCATAACTGGTATTTGATGCCAAATCGCCTGCACCATATGCTACTTTTTGATACCATTTCAAGTATTTTGTTTCTGTTCCTTTCATTACTATGTAACCTCCTCTTTCTTGTTGTACTAATTTTAATGAATTTTTTTCCACATTGGAATGACAAATATGTTATAATAAGGAAAAAATAGTTATCATATTCGTGGATGATATGAGGAGGTGTGATATGAGCAAACATGCCAGCTACATTGTGAGCAATATTATTGAACAGGAAAATTCAGGAAGTGAAATCAACTCATACCTTAGGATACTAGCTCCTATACAGTTTACTTTGGAATCATGCAGTGGTGCTTCTCAAACTGATTTTATAAACGTTCTTATGGTTTCTCCGCTGGGAAACAATTTTTATCATTTTCAGAACGATACCGAAATTATGCAGTTTAACGCAAGGGCACCGCACCTTCATGATTTCTATGAACTGTTAATTGTTTTGGATGGAGAAATTCATCAACAAATTGAACAGTCTGATTTTAATATTCACTGTGGCAGTTGCTGTCTGATGAACAGAAACATCGTTCACAAAGAAACGTTTCATTCCAATGCGAACCTTCTTTGTATTGGAATATCAAAGGAATTGGTTAAACACTTGACAGAAGATGAACAAAAGTTATATTTTCCTGATTTTGAACAGCCGAGAACAAATCCCATTCTTAATTTTCTGATTGACAATTTGGAAAATCCAGACACAAAGGAATATCTCGATTTTCTCCCAACAATCAATAATAAGGACTGGTATCGTGTTCTCCACACTCTTACAGATAATATTCTACGTGCAATTATGTTTCCAAAATTAGGTTCTACCTATGTTATTAAAGGTATGCTTTTAGAATTATTTGGTTATCTCTCTGATTCTGAACATTTCCATTTCACACCTGTTCATGTGGAAGCTAATAATGATTTTCTACTTTTTTCTCATATCAGCCATTTACTGGAAGATACAAATGGACGAATTACACGCTCTGAATTAGCACGAATCTTGCATTATAGTGGTAATTATATCAACAGCATTGTAAAAAAATATACGGACCTTTGTCTGTTTGATTACGGGCAGACTTTTTGTATGAAAAAAGCCGCCTATTTATTACGCAATACAGACGACTCTATTTGGGAAATCATGGAAAAATTACAGTTTACAAACACTACACATTTCTACAAATGCTTCAAAAAGCAATATCATATGACACCACGCGAATATCGAATGTCCAATACCTCTGTAACACAGTTATAAAATTTCTAGGGGATGTTGCAAAATACATCCGGCGGATTTTGCAACATTCCCTCCAACTTCTTTATCACTTAAAAAATTCCTTCTTATGCCTCCTGTAATACCAAAATCCCGCCAAATCTGCCAACGCCCATCCAATAGGTACGGACCACCAGATTCCTGTCACGCCAATAGCTTCTATAGAAGAAAGTACATAAGCCAGTACCACTCTTGTTCCCAGGGAAATCACTGTAAGCACCACAGACATGCCCGGCAGCTTTACTGCTCTATAAAACCCATACAGCAAAAACAGACATCCGATTCCACAGTAAAAAGCCCCTTCAATCCGCAGATATTCCACACCTGCAGCCAGAATGGCAGTCTCCTCCGGCTGCACAAAAATGAGCATTAATGGTTTTGCAAACACAAACACGCCAATGGAAATCACAATACAAAATGCCATAGCCATAAGCACTGCCTTTTTAATTCCTTCCCGGATGCGGGCTTCTTTTTTTGCGCCAAAGTTCTGCGCCACAAAGGTGGAAAATGCATTTCCAAAATCCTGCACCGGCATATAGGCAAAGGAATCTATTTTCACAGCCGCTGCAAAAGCCGCCATAATCACCGTTCCAAAGCTGTTTACCAGGCCCTGCACCATTAAAATCCCCAGATTCATCACTGACTGTTGCAGAGAAGTTAAAAAGGAAAACTGGGCGATTTCTTTTACCAGGGAAAACTCTGGATGAAGGTATTTCGCCTTTACCCGAAACTGAGGCATTTTCCAATAAGTATAAATAGTAATACCGATTCCTGAAACATACTGGGAAATTACTGTCGCAATGGCAGCGCCTTTGACGCCCCACTGAAGTCCCAGAACAAACCACAAATCCAGCACAATATTTAAAATCGCACAAGCCGCCAGAAACACCAGGGGAACCACAGAATTTCCCACAGCTCTTAATACAGAGGCAAAAAAGTTATACAAAAAGGTAGCCAGAATTCCAAGAAAAATCACCCACAAATAATCCCGCATCATTCCATAAATTTCCTGTGGAACCTGAAGAAGTTCCATAATGGGGTCTATGAACAAAAAAACTGCCAAATTTACCATGACCGCAGTAATTCCTATTAATAAAAAGGAAGCACCTATACTTTTTTCCAACTGTTCCTGATTCTTTTCACCATAGCGTATGGAAAAAACAGCGCCGCTTCCCATACAAAGTCCCAGAAAAATGGAGGTAAGAAAGGTCATCAAGGTATACGAGGCTCCCACCGCCGCAAGCGCACCAGAGCCTAAAAACCTGCCTACAATTAAAGTATCTGCAATATTATAAAGCTGCTGCAGCAAATTTCCCGCAATCATAGGCAGAGAAAATAACAAAATGGTTTTCGTAACCGAGCCTTCTGTAAGATTCTTTTGCATAACACACTCCTATTTTGTAAAAATTTTCATACTTAAACAAGCGCTTACTTAAAAAGCCCCCAGCACTGCATAAACTCCTAAGAGAATAACGAGCATTCCCACATTTCCCAGGGTAAAATACAGAAAATATTTCCCCTTCAAACCAGGATATTGTCTTACCATCTGTTTATAGGAAATCAGACTGGCCATAGAGGCAATCAAGGTTCCAAGACCGCCCAGATTCGTTCCCACCACCAGGCTCTCCCATTTATCCGTAAATCCAGATAAGAGTAAGGCTGCCGGAACATTGCTGATAACCTGACTGGATATCACTCCTGCCAAGGTTTCATGTCCTGTGAGAATCCCTGCAAAAAAATCACGAAATGCAGAAACTCTTCCCAGATTTCCAATAAAAATAAAGAATCCTATAAAAGTTCCCAAAAGGGCATAGTCAATACACCGTAAAATCCTTCTATCTGCTGCAAGCAAAAAAGCCAGCGTCACAAAAAATAAAAGCATCGGCGATAGCACCTTGGCAACACTTAACAGACAGAACAGAAACAGCACAGCATAACTGATAAAATAGAATTTCCGCTTTTTCCCCCACACAGCGCCGCCCTTTTCAGGTCTGTAGTCTACCTTTTCTTTTTTCTGAAAAAGCACTGCAAGCCCTATACAAATTCCGGTTACCAGGGTATAGGGAAGCATCCAGAGCAGAAAATCTCCTACCTTTGCACCAGACTGTCCATACAAATACAGATTCTGCGGATTACCAATGGGCGTAAGACTGCTTCCCATATTGGCTGCAATGGTCTGCAACACCACCAAAGGGATGACAAGCTTCTCTTTTCCACACATTTGCAGCACAATCATCCCAAAGGGCACAAAGGTAATCAAAGCCACATCATTGGTAATCAGCATGCTAAAGAAAAAAGGCAGAAAACATAAAATCAGAAGAATACTTCTGGTATCTTTCACCGCCGCTAAGAGCGCATCTCCTATCCTTTGAAATACCCCAAGCCTCTGAAACCCTGCCATAGCTGCCATGAGACAAAATAAAAGCATCAAAGTATCCCAGTCAATATATTCCAGATATCCCCTGTCCACAGGCTGCCAGAAAACAGATAAAGTTGCAAGCCCCAGGGCAATGCACAGAACTGCTTCTTTTTTTATAAAATTACGGATTCTATTTACCCATATATTCATGTATGAAAACGCTCCCCTCTTCTATACTTCCAAAACATCCTATAAATCTTTCTTTTTCCTGCTGCCTGTATAGCATAGTATTCACACAGAAGCTTGTCAACAAAAACCTTCCATCTGCTTTCTTTTTCCTGTATAAGATGGTACACTGATAGTAACATTTCAACCAAAAAGGAGCAAAAACTATGGGATTGACAAATTATGTTGCTGCAATGGACTGCTGGAAGGGACGCGTTGACAGCACCACAGATTATGATGCCTTTCGCTGGCATCAATGGGTTCAGCCACTGGACTTAAATGAAGTCACAGAACCAATGAACTGCAAACTTGGCTTTGCGTTTCTTGGATTTTGCAGTGAGCAGGGGGTTAAACGAAATAAAGGGCGTGTGGGAACTGCTCTTGCGCCAGATTTCATCCGGGCACAAATGTCCAACTTCCCCTGTACGTTTTCTAAGGAAGTAAAGTTCTTTGATGCGGGAAATATTCTCTGTGATGAAATTTCCATGGAGGAAGGACAGCGGCTTCTTGGGCATGCAGTAGAAAAACTTCTGGATTTGAACTTATTCCCCATTGTTTTGGGAGGCGGCCATGAAACTACTTTTGGACACTTCCAGGGGCAGTTTGCTGATTTGAAGAAAAAGAAGGCGTCTCTTGATATGGGAATCATTAATTTTGACGCTCATTTTGATTTAAGACCTTATGAACATGGGCCTTCTTCCGGCTCCATGTTCCGCCAGATTGCAGATATTTATAAAAAAGAACAGGCTGCTTATCACTATCTTCCTCTTGGTATTCAGGAACACAGCAACACTGTCAGCCTGTTTAAATATGCAAAAGAAATCGGCGCGGATTATATTCTGGCAAAGGAAATCCAGACCTCCAACTATTCCGCCATTCTGGAAAAAATCGACACCTTCCTTTACGAATGTGATTCCGCCTATATCACCATTTGTACAGACGTATTTTCCTCTGCCTTTGCCCCTGGCGTCAGCGCCACTCAGTCCCTGGGATTAGACCCTGAAGTGGTACTGCCGCTTCTCAAACATATCCTGAGAACCCGCCAGGTGAGAGGCTTTGACATCTGCGAAATATCACCCCGGTTTGACCAGGACAACACCACTGCCAACCTGGGGGCAGTGCTGATTTTTGCTGTGGTAAATACCATGTGCAAACTGAATAATCTGGCTATTGATGTTTTGAAATAAGTAAAAAAACAGTCCCATGAAGCCGGAGAAATATTCCAAATCCGCCGGCTTCATGGAACTGCATTTCTTTAAATTCTTATGGATTTTCCCACTTTCAGTTTCCCAACAATCACGCACAGAAGCATGGTAAAAGCCATATCCGGCAACGTATTTCCTACAGGAATGTCCATCTGCATGAGAATTCGGTACAGGATAAATCCAATCAGCCAGACCACCAGATTAGGAAGATATAGCTTTTCCTTGCCTACATCTCGTTTCAGCACAAAGAAATCTGCAATCTGAACAGCAATCATAGGCGCAAAGACAGAACCAATCAGATACAGAAAATCCATAATATTGTCCATAGGATAGACCATTGCTCCAACTGTTCCCAGGACAGCCACCACCATTGCCGCAGGTTTTCCCTTGATTTTGGAGCAAAGAGATTCACTGGAAATTCCCGCAGAATAAGCATCCAGGAAAGTGGTAGTAACAGTGGAAAAGACCACAATCAAAAGCCCTGCCACGCCTAGTCCTGCTTTTACCATAATTACGGAAATATCATATTCCCCGGTATAGATCGCTGCTCCCATACCAATCATATACATCCAACAGCTCACAACACCATAAACCAGGGCACTGATTGCAGAAGCCTTCACCGGGGCTTTTGCCTCCCTGGTATAATCACTGATAAGAGGAAGCCAGGAAAGGGGCATTGCCACAGACAGCTCTACCGCTGCTCCAAAGGTCATACTTTCATCCCCTAAAACACCTGCTGCCTGATAATCCCCAAAAATCACCCTGCACAAAATCAGAGTGAGGAAAAAGAGTGCGGTCATAGCCACCACGTTCAATTTCCCCAGATTGGTGATTCCCACCACAATCCAGAGCAGAATCAATGCGCCAATGACCAGACACCAGATGGGGCGTCCCAGATTCAGAATTCCGTCTGCTGCCAAAGCCCCGTCATAAATCATAATGGCAGTCCATCCTACCAACTGTAAAACATTTAAAGCTGCAAAGAAAAGACAGCCCTTTTGTCCA
Source organism: uncultured Bacillota bacterium (assembly GCA_958352855.1). Classification (GTDB taxonomy): domain Bacteria; phylum Bacillota; class Clostridia; order Lachnospirales; family Lachnospiraceae; genus Blautia. The sequence continues at coordinate 1,072 of CATWQE010000014.1, read as the reverse complement.
AAACTCATTTTCACAGTTTCCATGGCGCTCTGGCGGACTTTTCCCCCTATGACCCCTGCCAGAAATAAAAGGACACAGCCAATCAGATGCCCCAGAAGAATAGCCGCAACCCCCTTCTGAAACCCCAGGGGCGCCAGATAAGTACCAGTCAGAATTTCCGCAATGGAAACCCCTGCGCCAAACCAGATTAACCCATTTTCAAAGAGTCCTGTTCTGCATTCTTTCATAACCAGCACTCCTTTTCCCCTGCAAATTCTCCCGTAACTGCAAAACCATGGTTCATAGGACCGCTGCCTTTTCCCAGGTCCAGCATATCTGCCAGCGCACCGGAGAGATACTCTTTCGCCCTTTTCACAGATTCTTCTAAGGAAAATCCTTTCGCAAGATTGGCTGCAATGGCGCTTGAGAGGGTACATCCTGTTCCATGGGTATTGGGATTATCAATACGCTTTCCATAGAACCACTGATAGCTTCCATTGTTGTACAGCAGGTCATTGGCATCCTGAAAGCTGTGACCGCCTTTGCACAAAACTCCACAGCCATACTGCTCACTGATACTCTTTGCCGCTGCAATCATGTCTTCCTCTGTGCGTATCCGAATACCGGACAATACCTCTGTTTCCGGAATGTTAGGGGTCAGAAGCATGGCCAGTGGAAGCAGATGCTCCTTTAAAGCTGCCACCGCATCCTCGCTAATCAGCCGGGAACCGCTGGTTGCCACCATAACCGGGTCCACAACCAGTTTGGAAACCTTATATTCTTTCAACTTTTCCGCAATCTTCTCAATAAGTTCACTGTTTGCTACCATGCCAATCTTCACTGCATCCGGATAAATATCCGTAAAAATCATATCAAGCTGTTTTCCCAGAAATTCCGGGGTCACTTCCATAATGTCTATTACGCCGGTGGTGTTTTGTGCAGTCAAGGCCGTAATTGCGCTCATGGCGTATACGCCGTTAGTAATCATAGTCTTAATATCTGCCTGAATGCCGGCGCCTCCGCTGGAATCACTTCCTGCGATTGTTAATGCTGTTCTCATGTTTTTTCTCCTTTTCCACTGCGCATTAATTTT
>CATWQE010000013.1 GCA_958352855.1 uncultured Bacillota bacterium | reverse complement strand
CAAAAATGGAGAGCCTGCCCATTAAATATTTTGATACCCATCCTCATGGAGATATTATGTCAGTATATACCAATGATATTGATACTCTCCGTCAGATGATAAGTCAGAGTATTCCCCAGATGCTTTCCAGCCTTATGACCATTGTCAGTGTGTTTATCAGTATGTTGATTCTCAATGTGCCTCTGACGCTGGTAACAGTGGTGATGCTGGCTATTATGGTAACAGCCACCAAAAAGATTGCGTCTCTTTCCGGAAAGTTCTTTATGGACCAGCAGGTGAATATTGGTAAAGTCAATGGTTATATTGAAGAAATGATGGAAGGACAGAAGGTAGTAAAGGTATTCTGTCACGAAGAAGAAGCAAGTGAAAAATTTGACCAACTGAATAACCAGTTGTTTGAAAGCGCAAATAACGCCAATAAATTTGCAAACTATCTGGGACCGGTGAACGCTCAGCTTGGCAATATGAATTATGTGGTCTGCGCCATTGTAGGAGGAATCCTGGCGATTAACAATGTGTGGGGATTTACATTGGGTGGACTTGCAAGCTTCCTTACTTTTAACAAGAGCATTACCATGCCTATTAACCAGATTAGCCAGCAGTTAAACAGTATTGTTATGGCTCTGGCCGGCGCAAAGAGAATCTTTGACCTGATGGATGAGCCTTCTGAGGCAGACCAGGGATATGTGGAGCTGGTCAATGCAAAAGAAGAAAAGGGACAGCTTACAGAGAGTAAAGAACGTACAGGACGCTGGGCATGGAAGCATTATCACAAGGCAGATAACAGCACCACCTATGTGGAATTAAAGGGAGACATGGTTCTGGATGGCGTAGATTTTGGTTATAATGATGACAAGATTGTGCTTCATGATATTAAAATGTACGCAACACCAGGTCAGAAAATTGCCTTTGTTGGTTCTACAGGAGCAGGAAAAACCACTATTACCAATTTGCTGAATCGTTTCTATGACATTCAGGATGGAAAAATCCGGTATGATGGTATTAATGTGAATAAGATTAAAAAAGGTGATTTGAGAAGATCCATGGGAATTGTTCTCCAGGACACCAATCTGTTTACCGCAACGGTTATGGATAATATCCGCTACGGAAAGCTGGATGCAACAGATGAGGAAGTTATAGCAGCGGCAAAACTGGCCAATGCAGACGGATTTATCCGAAGACTGCCAGATGGTTATAACACCATGTTAAAGGGAAATGGCTCTAATCTAAGCCAGGGTCAGAGACAGCTTCTGGCAATCGCCAGAGCAGCAGTGGCAGACCCTCCGGTATTGATTCTGGATGAGGCCACCAGTTCTATTGACACCAGAACAGAGAAACTGGTGCAGGAGGGCATGGACAGACTGATGGAAGGAAGAACCACCTTTGTTATTGCTCACAGACTTTCTACAGTAAGAAACAGTGACTGCATTATGGTTTTGGAGCAGGGACGAATTATTGAGAGAGGGTCTCATGAGGAATTAATGGCAGAGAAGGGAAAATATTACCAGCTTTATACTGGAAATCAGGTGGCTGGGTAAAACAGGAAAAGAGCTTTGCGGTGAAATGCTGCAAAGCTCTTTTCCTGTCTGAAAGCATATTTATTTTTCAAATCCGGCATAACGTTTTGCCAGTTCTACAATTACCTGTACACATTTCTCCATGGACTGAACACATACAAATTCAAAATGTCCATGGCAGTTGTGGTCTCCTGTACCAAGATTTGGACAAGGCAGACCCATGTAGGAAAGTCTGGCACCATCTGTGCCGCCGCGAATAGGAACTACTTTAGGCTGGATATCCAGCTTTTCATAAACGGACAGGACACTATCCACAAGGTGCATATGAGGTTCGATTTTTTCTTTCATATTGAAGTAGGAATCTTTGATTTGCAAATCTATGGTGCCTTGTCCGTATTTTTCATTCATATAGGAAGCTGCCTGTTTCATAATTTCTTTTTTCTTCTGGAACAGAGTCGTATCGTGGTCGCGGATTATATATTCCATGGTGGCATGTTCCACAGAGCCGCTCATGGCATCCAGATGAATGAAGCCTTCTCTGCCCTCTGTATACTCTGGTTTCTGAGCTGGAGGCATAAGACCTTCAAATTCCATAGCAAGACTCAATGCATTTCTCATTTTATTCTTGGCAGAGCCGGGGTGGATGCTGAGTCCGGTGATTTCTACCATGGCTTCGGCTGCATTGAAATTTTCGTATTCCAGTTCGCCGCATTCCCCTCCATCCATGGTGTAGGCAAAGTCAGCGCCAAAGCGTTCTACATCGAATCGGTCAGCGCCCTGGCCGATTTCTTCATCCGGCGTAAATCCAATGCGGATGGTGCCATGAGGAATTTCCGGATGCGTAAGGAAATATTCTGCTGCTGTGAGAATCTCTGCAAGACCGGCTTTGTCATCACCGCCTAATAAGGTGGTTCCGTCTGTGACAATTAAATCCTGTCCCTGATATTTTTTCAGATTTTCAAATTCCGCGGGACTCATAAGAATGTTCTTTTCCTGATTCAGAACAATTTCTTTTCCATCATAGTTTTCAATCGTGCGGGGACGAATGTTTGCTCCAGAAGAGGCAGGTGCTGTGTCCATATGAGAAATAAATCCCAGGACAGGTCCCTGATAATCTTCAATGGTAGCAGGAATGGTGGCGAAAACATAACCGTTTTCATCACAGCTTACATCCTCAAGTCCCATTTCCTCCATTTCTTTTACCAGAGAAGCAGCAAAATCCAACTGGCTTCTGGTGCTGGGAAAGGTTGTAGAAGAGGGGTCTGAGGTTGTATCAACAGAAATGTATTTCAAAAAACGTTCTTTTACATTCATAGCTTGAAACTCCTTTTTGTATATTTTTGGTAATAATTCTAAAATTATGCTATCACAGTGGACTGAATTTGTCCATATTTCCAGAGAGAAAAAGTTGACTTCATTTTTCAGGATGCCTATAATGAATGGGTGACATGAGATTCAGACAAAAGAAAAGAGGTTTTCATATGAAATATTTGCGGCAATTTGCCATTATTTTGTTTATTTCTCTGCTTGGAGAGCTGCTTCGTATTCTGATTCCCCTGCCTATTCCCGCAAGTGTGTATGGCCTGGTACTTATGCTTGTGGCGCTGACTACGGGGATGTTAAAGGTACATCAGGTAAAGGCAGCAGCGGACTTTCTAATAGAAATCATGCCGGTTATGTTTATTCCGGCAGGGGTTGGGCTTCTGGATTCCTGGCCTGCCCTGCAGCCTGTATGGGTTCCGGTTGTGCTGATTACACTCCTTACTACCATCATTGTTATGGCAGTCACAGGTCAGGTGGCGCAGAAAATCATTAGAAAGGAAGAAAAAAAGAATGGAAAAGTTTCTCATTAATTCCGTATTTTTTGGAGCAGTTATCAGTCTTGTTGCCTATGAAGCAGGGCTGCTGTTGAAAAAGAAATTTAAGCTGGCGATTCTGAATCCTCTGCTTCTGGCAGTGCTTTGTGTGATGGCAGTGCTGGCGGTTCTGGATATTGATTATGAGCAGTATAATGAAGGGGCAAAATATATCAGCTATCTGTTGACTCCGGCAACCGTATGTCTGGCAGTGCCTTTGTATGAACAGTTATCTTTGCTGAAGAAAAATTTTAAGGCAGTGGCAGCCGGAATTATCTGTGGAGTTCTGGCAAGCCTGGTGAGTGTGTTGGGACTCTCCATGCTGTTTGGCTTGACTCATGAACAGTACGTGACCTTGCTGCCAAAATCTATCACCACTGCTATAGGCATGGGGGTTTCCGAAGAACTGGGAGGAATTGTGACCATTACAGTAGCTTCTATTATTATTACGGGGATTCTTGGAAATGTGATGGCAGAGTTTGTATGTAAGATTTTTAAGATTGAACATCCCATTGCAAAGGGGCTGGCCCTTGGAACTGCATCCCACGCTATTGGAACTGCAAAAGCGATGGAAATGGGGCAGGTAGAAGGAGCTATGAGCAGTCTGGCCATTGCAGTGGCAGGGCTTTTGACTGTGGTTGGAGCCTCTGTGTTTGCCGGTATGCTGTAAAAGGCTGTTGCTTTATGCAACAGCCTTTTGTGGTTATCTGGGGAGTTTTGGCTTTACAACATCGAAGCTTCCTAGGGTAAAACCTTCTTTACTAAGAAGTACCCAGGTGTTTTTGTCACAGTGCAGGATATAAAGATTTTTTGTTTCCTGCCATTCGCTTACTTTTTTATAGGATATGTTGGTCATTTTCCCGGAACCATTGGTAACGGTGAAAGAATCCTCATAGAAGCGGATGATTCTGCTTGGAGTGACCAGACCGTTTTGTGACATGATTTTGTATTTGGTTTTCCACTTGCTTCTGGGCAGAAAAATAAACATCCAGAGAAGCAGAACAGTAAGAGTGAACGTTTCACCTATCAGCATAAAGGGAGAACCATTGTTATAGAAAGTCCAGACAGCAATAAGAACATATGCCAGAACTAACAGGATGGTTAAGTTTTTCATTCCTTTGAGATAGCCCTTTTTTCCAATGGCGCGCATGCCTTCATTGAATAATGCGCGGGTTATGGTAACGTGGTTTTCAGCAATTGGTGTGGTTTGCATGTTTTGTCTCCTTTTGTAGTGTATTGATGGTTTGGTGGTATTATATATTATATCTACATTTGAGGAAAATGTAAAATTGTTTGGTGCTTTTTGAAAAACAGGATTTATGAAGGGATGCATAGCAGACTGTAATCTGCCAGAATATGGAATTTAATAAAAAACAGATTCCATGAATTCGCTTTTTATGCTATGATGAAAATCAAAAAGGCTTTAATTTTTGGAGGATGATAATGGAAAGATTGTTTATAACAGAATTACAGATTATGAATGTCAGACATTTAAAAGATATTTGTATTCCATTGTCAAAAGATAAAATGAAACACTTAATCTTAACCGGAAAAAATGGAAGTGGTAAGACAAGTGTTTTAGAATATTTAAATCGGTATTTTATGAATAGAGAACGCTATCAGGTAGCTGGTGTTACTCCATTTAGTGATGATGTGGCAGCTTTTGTTGAACAGATGGAAGAAAAACCAAAGGAAAACCAACAGATAGCTTCTGGTATGGCGAAGCGGCTTTTGAACTATGTAAGCGAGCTTGCAAAATTACAGGACTCAAAAGATTATGAAAATGGCATAAAGGCAGAATTTAGTATTCCAGAAGAAAACTGGATAGAAACTTTTCAGAAAAGTGGAGTTCTTCTGGCATACTATGGAGCAGAACGGAAATTCAAGCCGGAAAAACCAAAGCATGTAGAAAAAGTAGAATTAAAAGGCAGTTATGGGACTACAGGTGGTCCGGGGAATGAGTTTATTAAATATTTGCTGGATTTAAAAATGACGGAAGCACTGGCCATTGCCAATGGAAAGCAGGAAAAAGCAGAAGAAATTAAAATCTGGTTTTTGCAGTTTGAGAAACTTTTACAGCAAATATTTAGTGACACAGAGCTTCATCTGGTTTTTGATGAAGGAGAATTTACATTTTACATTGAGGAAAAAGGACATAATCCATTTGGCTTTGATACGTTGTCAAGCGGATATGCGGCGGTTTTGGATATTATTGTAGATTTAATTATGCGAATGGAAAAAAATGCAGACAAAAGTTTCCGTTTTTTGCAGCCTGGTATTGTGTTGATTGATGAAATTGAGACTCACTTACATTTAGAAATGCAGAGAAATATTTTGGGACTTTTAACAACGCTATTTCCTAATATTCAGTTTATTGTGACAACCCATTCGCCTTTTATTCTAAATAGTCTGAAGGATGTAGTAATCTATGATTTGGAAAATCATATGTTAGTGGAGAATGGTCTTGCAGATGTGCCATACAATGGGATTGTAGAGGGATATTTTAATGTAGATGGAATGTCTAAACTTTTGTCTGGGAAATTTCAAAAATATAAAGAGATTGTGAGTAAAGAAAAATTGAAAGATGAGGATTTTGCAGAAATAGCAAAGCTGGAAATGTTTCTGGATGAGATTCCTGATTATCTGGCGTTGGATATTGCAGCGGAATATCAGCGATTAAAGCTGGAATTTGCAAACAGGGAGGATATTTGATGGTAAAAGTAGAAAGAACTTTGCCAGCGCCGGCTTCTCTTTTGACAGAATCCAGAAAAGAAAACGGAAACTACGCACTTACAGATGTGGTTCAGCAACTAAGACGGGATTTTCATGATAAATGTTATGTGTGTGAAATGAAAAATCTCCAGGACCCACAAATAGAGCATTTGCTGCCTCATAAAAATGGAAAGTATAAGGAGCGGGAATTTGACTGGAAAAACTTATTTTGGTCCTGTGGGCATTGTAATAATGTAAAGAATCAAAAGAAATATGAAGGTCAGATTTTAGATTGCTGTGAAATAGATCCGGAAAAAGTCTTGTCTTTTGACATAGAGATGAATGATGTCAAGGTGCGGGTAAAAGATTCAAATGACGAAAAAGCAATAAAAACCGCAAGACTGGTAGAGGAGGTATTTAATTTAAAAAATACAGGTATGCGTGTTTACAAAAGTGAGTTGAGATTTACTTTGCTGCAGACGGAGATGAATGTCTTGTATATAAATCTTAATAAATTTAAAGAAAATAAGAATTCAGCTCTTACACTGAGAACTCTTCGGGGATTGTTAAGCAGGGAGAGTGCATTTGCTGGTTTTAAGAGATGCTATGTAAGAAAACATGCAAAAGACTATCCGGAGCTTCTGGAATTTTTGAAATAAAGGTCAAAAAAATGTATCGTAAAAAAGTTTTTTATAAATAACTTTTTTACGATACAGACGTCTGAATCATCCCATTACCTGAAACGCCAGATTCACCACTCCACACAACAGAAGCCCTATACCCGTAGGCAGCAGAAATCCCAGCGCTGTCCATTTCAGGCTGTGGGTTTCTTTTTTTATGGTAAGAAGTGTAGTGGCGCAGGGCCAGTGCAGAAGGCAGAAAATGAGTACGCATACAGCAGTCTCTATGGTCCATCCCTGTTCCATGAAAATCCTGTGCATAGAGACAAGATTGCCGGGACTTCCAAGAGAAGAACCTGCTGTGTATGCCATAATCATAATAGGAACCACAATTTCATTAGCAGGCATTCCAAGGATAAATGCAAGCAAAATAGTACCATCCAGTCCAAGAAGCTGTGCAAAAGGATCTAAAAAGCCAGAGGCGGATTCCAGCAGGGAAACACCATTGGCAGATACGTTTGCCAGAACCCAGATGAGAAGCCCTGCAGGGGCAGCCGCAGTAATGGCTCTTAACAGAACTTGCAGGGTCTTGCTGAAAAAAGAATGTATCAGCACAGAAAAAATCTGAGGCTTCCGGTACGGAGGAAGCTCCAGGGTAAAGGCAGATGGAATTCCTTTTGGCAGAGTTTTAGACAAAAGCCAGGAACAAAGAAAAGTCATAAAAGTACCAAAAAGAATGACCACTGTAAGTAAAAGTGACAGAAGCCAGGTAGATGCTCCACTGCCCATAGAAGCACTCTGGCCTACAAAAAACAGACTTAAAATAGCAATAATAGTGGGAAAACGTCCGTTGCAGGGGACAAAGCTGTTCGTAAGAATGGCAATCAGACGTTCCCTTGGAGAGTCAATAATGCGGCATCCTGTAACGCCAGCCGCATTACATCCAAAGCCCATCATCATGGTGAGCGCCTGTTTTCCACAGGAATGACATTTGGCGAAACAGCAGTCCAGGTTAAAAGCCACCCTGGGAAGATATCCAAAGTCCTCCAAAAGACTAAATAATGGGAAAAAGATTGCCATAGGAGGCAGCATAACGCCAACTACCCAGGCAGTAACCCGATAAATGCCATATACAATAAGTTGACATAAGTTTTCTGGCAGGATTCTGGAAAGACTGTGGAATAAGGCTGGTTCCAGAGAAAAGAGTACAGAGGAAAGTTTATCAGAAAGAAGGTTTGCTCCTGTAAGCGTAAGCCAGAAAATAAGAAGGAGAAACAACAGCATACAGGGAATTCCGGTGAAAGTTCCTGTAAACAGAGAATCAGCGTGAAAATGATGTTTTTCCATGAGAGAAGGTCTGGTCTGGCATCTGGTTACCACTTTTTGATACAGCAAAGAAGCATAGTCCCCACAAGTACTCTGGCAGGCCGCTTCTATTGCAGGAGGTTTTGGACAAGCGCAGGTGTTTTTGGAGACTGTCTGAGCGATTGCCAGTTTCAGGCGGGCAATATCGGCCTTTTTTCGGGCAGTTATGGCAATGACAGGGATTTCCAATTCTTTTTCTAACTTTTCGCAGGAAATATGGATGCCACGTTTCTTTGCCTGATCCATAAGATTAATACAAAGAAGAGCATGAGAGGTAAATCGCAAAATTTGCAGTACAAGGGTCAGATTCCGTTCCAAACTGACAGGATCACAGATGATAACTACAAGCTGAGGATTTTTCTGAATCAGGAAATCCCGGGCAATTTCTTCTTCTCTGGAGGTACTGCAAAGGGAATAGCAGCCAGGCAGGTCTACAATGGAATAGAGCTTGTTTTGAATCTTGCAACTGCCTTTGGCAAGGTCCACTGTTTTTCCCGACCAGTTGCCTGTGTGCTGATGAAGCCCGGTAAGCGCATTAAAAATCGTGCTTTTTCCTACATTGGGATTTCCTGCCAGGGCTATCATGGGAACAGAAGAAAGATTAGAGTTTTTCATAAGACATCCCTCTGGAACCTGTTGTTTCTTCCCTGCACGCTACCTGAATCATACGGGCGTCCTGGTTTCTGAGAGCAATGACAGAGCCCCGGATAAGATAAGCCCTGGGATTGTGAAACATTCCTGTATTAACACAGGACACAGGTGTATTCTGGCAAAAACCCAAATCCAGAAGACGATGGATAAGCGCTCTTTTTTCTCCTATTTTCCCAGGTGGACAGGAAATTCCCTGAATGAGCCCGGTTTTGCCCTTAGGCAATTTACAAAGGGGTATGGTATTCATAGGTGTTTTCCTCCTGATAACAGAGTTCTATATCCTATTCTATGCAGCAGAATTTAGAAAAATGAAACTGCCCTGGGAGTAAGAATCCAGAATTGTATCAGCATTTCCGTATCTTCTCCATAGGGCAGTTATAATTTTATAATTCTATGACTAATACCTGATAGCCTTTTAGAGTCACCTGTGTTCCGTTGATTTCGCAGTCCGGATAGTTATTTAACAGGATGTTTTTACCTTCAGAAGGGAGCGTTACCGTCTGTTCTTCCTTCTGGAAATTGCCAAGCACCAGAAGGTCTTTTTCTCCTTTTCTGTGGTAAGCCATGAAATTGTGGCGGTCCTCTTCAAAAGGAATCACATCACCGTACACAAAGGTTTCCTTGTATTCAGGGCTTTTACGCAGAGCAATCAGTTCCTTATAGAAGGCAAGAACGGAATTTGCATCCTGCTCCTGGGCGGCTACGTTGATTTCTGTATAATTAGGATTTACCATAAGCCATGGAGTACCCTGAGTGAAACCGGCGTTTTTCTCTGCATTCCACTGTACCGGTGTTCTGGCATTGTCCCGGTTGCGAAGAGAAATAATTTTTAAAGCCTCCTCAGGAGTAAAGCCTGCATCCAGAGATACCTGATACTGGTCAAGAGCGCTGATATCATCCACCTGTTCAATAGGAATAACAGGAAGATTTTCCATACCGATTTCCTGTCCCTGGTAAATAAATGGAATACCTCTCATGAGGAAATACATAGCTGCCAGCATTTTTTTGCTTTCCAGACACACATCACCTTCTGGAATGTAATAGCTTACACCGCGGGGCTGGTCATGGTTTTCAATAATGTTGGAATAGAAACCATGGTTTCCAACTTTTTTCTGAGAATCAAAATGACATTTTTTGTAAGCGTCAGGTGTGATTCTTTTGCAGTCATACCATCCTTTATCACTGGCTCCCCAGACATTGGTAGAAAAGTTAAAGATAGAAGAGAAGTAGCCTCCATCCCCAATAAAATCAGGAAGCTCTTCCGGCTTTTCATTAAATACTTCCCCAACAGAAAACGCATCATATCGAGAAAAAGTACGTCTTTGCAGTTCTCCTAAAAACTCTCCCACACCTTCGGCATCCTCCAGCATTAAAGCAATATCACACAGACCATCCTCTCTGTCTGTGGGATAGTTTTTATAAGGGAGTTTTTTCTTAATGTTAATAATTGCATCAATGCGGAAGCCGCCTAATCCCTTGTCCAGCCACCAGTTTACATTTTTGTACACTTCTTCTCTGACTGCGGGATTTTCCCAGTTTAAATCCGGCTGTTTCTTGTGGAAAACATGCATATACTGTTTTTCTGGATGACCGGGCAGAGGTTCCCACACAGAGCCACCAAAATAACTTCTCCAGTTGCATGGAAGCTCCTGACCTTCTTTGCGGTCCTCAATATAGAAGAAGTTTCCGTATTCTCCATCCGGGTCAGCGCAGGCTTTTTCAAACCATTCATGTTCATCAGAGCAGTGGTTCACTACTAAATCCATTAAAATATACATGTCACGCTTCTTAGCTTCCCGGATTAATTCATCCATATCCTCAAGCGTACCAAAAGCAGGGTCAATATTATAGTAATCAGAGATATCATATCCCTGGTCTGCAAAGGGAGAAGGATAAATAGGAGAAATCCATACAATATCCACGCCTAAATCTTTTAAATAATCTAATTTCTGAATAATACCCTGCAAATCACCGATTCCGTCACCATTAGAATCGTAGAAGCTCTTCGGGTAAATCTGATATGCTACTTTGTCATGCCACCATTTTCTTTCCATGGTATTACCTCCGTAAATTTGTTCCTTTGTTTTCATAAACTTTATTATAAGGGACAATTCCGGTGCGGTCTTACGATTATTTGATGAAAAACTGCAATATTATGACTTTTTAGAAGAAAAGTGCTTCCGATATTGCAGCGGAGTAAATCCGGTATCTTTCTTAAACTCCCGCAGAAAGTTTCCAAGATTGTGAAAACCACAGTCCAGACAAATATCCATTACAGGTAAATCAGTGGTCTGCAGAAGAATAATTGCCTGTTTAATGCGATACTCATTAATATAGGAAACAGGAGACTTTCCAAGAGCTTTTTTGAAAAAACGACAGAAGTATTGCTCATTCATATTTGCCTGCTGGGCCAAATCCCGAATATAAAGCTTCTCCTGATAATGGGAGCGGATGTAGGCAAGAGATGTTTTGATAATTTCCACCCGGTAATGGTCTGTCTTTTCCGGTTCTGTAAGCAGAGAAAAAGAAGAGAGAGTTCCCAGGATTTTTAGCAGACTGGCCCGTATAAAAAGCTGGGAAGCCAGATTCTCTGTGACCATCTGGATATCCTTGGCAAGGAAAAAACCAGTCTGGTGAAAGTTATTGACAATTTCCAGATATTCCTGCTTAATCCGGGAAAATGCAGGATGAGAGGATTTCAGCATATGAGGAAACTGGATTTCCCGGTTGACCAGGGGATGGAGAAGTCTGGTCTGCGCCATATCATAATGCTCAAAGCTGAGAATGCAGGGGTTGAATACAATGGCAGATTCTACACTTTTGGACAGAGGCTCAATAGAATGCAGATCGCCGGAGTTAATGAAAAAGAAACACTCCTGGTTAATGAGGTAGGACTCCATATTTACATTTACCTTGTAATCACCCTTCATAAAATAAATGATTTCCATCTCATCATGCCAGTGGTGCTTGGCGCCTGACCAGACAGTATCTTCAAATACTTCATAAAGTCCACAGGGAAAAACAGAAGTTCCATGGTCTCTCTGCTCTTTTAAACGTTCTGAAACTGGATTCATTTTGTACCTCCTATTCTGCCTTGTGGAACATGGCAAGAAATACAGCCGCAAGCCCCACACAGCTTATCCAGACTGCCTCTTTGCCAAGCCGGAGCGTGAGAAATCCACCTACAGCAGCCCCCAGGATAAAGAATAGAATAACGTTATAGTATTGAAGACTGTTTCTCAGCAGTTTCCTGTCTTTGGTTTTGGTGTATAAATAGAGATTTTCTGTGGCGCTTCTCAGATTGCCGGTACACATGGTGGTGGCAAAGGTATTTCCGTTCATTTTGCGAAAAGCTTCTACCTGGAGGGCGCATACAAAGGAAACCATAATGTTTACCGCTGCATTGGAAGTTCCAAGAGGTAAAAATCCGGAAATGACTAAAATCATAAATTCCAGAAAAACAACAGCCTGACGCCAGTGAAAGGTCTGTTTCCATTTCAGGCGGGATTGAATCATTTCACAGATAAGGATGCCCAGCACAAAAGCCAGAACCGGCATAAAATAGTGAAAGGCCTTCAACCAGTCTCCGTTGGTAAGATATACTCCAAGAAGAACCAGATTTCCGGTCTGTGCATTGGCAAATACATGGCCTCTGCAGATATAGGTGTAAGCATCCAGAAAACCACCTACCAGGGCTAACAAAAGCCCCAGAAGATGGGTTTCAGACATTTGTTGCTTGGTGTTTGTATTGCTCATTTTTCCTTCTCCTTTACAGCCTGCATTGCAGGATGAGATTCTGTTTAAAAGGATAGCATAAATTAAAAGCAGGAACAAGGAAAAAACAGGTATAAAATCTGGAAAGCCGCATATTATAAGATATAGAAACAAAGCTTGACAAAGAAGTCGGGCGGGTCTATACTTTTAAATATAGAAAAATTGACGCGGGATGGAGCAGTCTGGAAGCTCGTTGGGCTCATAACCCAAAGGCCGCAGGTTCAAATCCTGCTCCCGCTATTGAAGAAAGAAGAAATCCGGAATCAAGCCAGGAGATCTTCTTTTTTGTTGTTAGGGCAAGGCCCTGTTTTACATTGTGGAGTTTTTCGTTGTTCCGAAAAACGAAACTTTGAAAAACAAATAAACCACCTGCTGTGCGGGTGGTTGAGGATGCTTCAGCTTACAGTATAAAACCTCCAGTGCTATAATAATGTTAGGTTCGCCAACCGCATTATTTAACAAAGGAGGTATCCATATGGATAGTAATAGTTTATCACATACAAGATGGAATTGTAAGTATCATATCGTTTTTGCACCAAAATATAGGAGAAAAGTAGCATATGGAAAGATAAAGCAAGACATTGCAAATATTTTAAGTATGTTATGCAAAAGAAAAGGTGTAAAAATTGTAGAAGCAGAGATCTGTCCAGATCATGTTCATATGCTAGTTGAGATTCCCCCAAGCATAAGTGTATCGTATTTTGTAGGATATTTAAAAGGAAAAAGCACATTAATGATATTCGAACGCCATGCAAATTTGAAGTATAAATACGGAAACAGGCATTTCTGGTGTAGAGGATATTATGTGGATACGGTAGGAAAAAATGCAAAGAAAATTGAGGAATATATAGCAAATCAATTACAAAGTGATTTGGAGTACGATCAAATGACACTGAAGGAATATATTGACCCGTTTACGGGTGAGCCAGTAAACCGTAACAAATAAAAAAAGCCCGAAAGGGCTTGGTAAGTAAATGATGTTGCGATTGGCGAATCTATTTCGATGAGTCTTTAGACTCCAGTGCCGGTAATAGACCCTTATAGGGTCAAAGCAAACCACCGGCTAAGCCGGTGGTCGTGATTTTAGAAAATTTCACTTAGGACTAGCCCTTATGTCAGAGAATTGATATAATAAAGCTATCTTTACACGTACCCATACGACAAAATCCAGCAGAGGGGAGGAATAAGCTACTATGAGAAATACGTGCAGCTTATGCGGCGGTAAATTAAAGGACGGAATTTGCACAGAATGCGGAATGGACAATCGCAAATCGGATGAAGCTTATAAAAGCGTTTTAAATCAAAATGACTGTGCAAATATGAAATTCAGTCATGTCCACGAAGACGGGAAGGCGCAGAACTATGAAAGGCCAAGGATGAACCAGACCAGAAAACCGGAAGAGGGAAAAGCCCAGGATAAGGGGGCGGCACCTTATTCAACGTTTCAATCTCACTCTACAGGGGCTTATACACCAAGAACCTTTACCCAGGGACAGAAGAAAGGGAAAAAATCCATAGGATTAATTCTGATTTTGGGGCTTGTTGTTGCGGGCATTGTTTTTATGTTAGCGAATGGAATGTCAAATGTAAGCTTTACAGAATCAACCGAAGAGATTTGGGATGATGATTTTTTGAAAGAGGATGAGGATACCTTTCAAAATAATGATGAGCAGTTTGCAGGAGCAGATGGTAATCTGAATGAAGATGGGGAATCCTGGGAAGAAGAGCTTATGGCCGGAATGTATGTAGTAGGAATTGACATTCCGGAAGGGGAATACACACTGACCGGAAAAGATGGAAGCTCTTATGGTGTGTTTGATAAGGGACACAGTATATCAGATAACCGCAGATTTGGAGAAGAAGATGTTTATCAGGTGAAAAATGTGGAATTGTTCCAGGGAGCAGTGGTGTGTGTAGACGGGCTGTATCCTGTGAACTTTTCTACAAAAAATGCACAGATACAGGATATGGGAACAAGAGAAACCAATCCTTTGACAGAAAGCTACGAATTTTCCGGAACAGCAGTAGCCGGAGAAGATTTTCCGGAAGGAACTTATGATGTCTATGCAGTGGGAAATGATTTTGGGGTTTTCCAGTTTAGCGTAGATCTTATCAGAGTGGATTACACCGTTCCATTTTCTTTTTCTACTTTAATGGAAAAAAATCCTACAGACGAATATCCAGACTATTGTTCTGTGTATAAGAATGTGGTATTCCCCAAAGGAGCAGTTCTGGAAACAAAAGAGCTTCAGATAAAGCTGGAGCCAAGTTCAGGAGTTACCACTACAGACTATCTCTCTTTTTATGACAATACTTATTAATAAAAAGGACAACAGGAGTACGCATGAGTAAAAAGAAGAAAAAAAAGACAGCCGGAGATGTAATCCGCACGTTGATTTTAATTTTAGCATTAGGTGTTTTTCTCTTTTCAGCAGCAAAGCTGGTTCAGATTTTTCTGGAATACAAACAGGGGACAGATGAATATGACAGAATGAGAGAGTTTGTGACAGAAGAGGCAGAGAAACAGCCACAAGAGGAAGAAACAGAGGCGCAGGGGGAAGAGGTACAGGAAGAAAAGCCTCAGGCGCCACAGGTGGACTGGGCGGGACTTCAGGCCATTAATCAGGATATTATTGCCTGGATTCAAATAGAAGGCACAGATATCAGTTATCCAGTGGTAAAGGGTGAGGATAATTCTTATTATCTGAAGCATACCTTTGAGGGAAAATCCAACATTGCAGGGGCAATTTTTATAGATGCTGCAAACAGCAGTGATTTTGAGGACTGCAATACCATTGTTTACGGACATAATATGAAGAATGGCTCCATGTTTGGAACTTTAAGGAAACATTTCAAAGACGCGGATTCTGTTCCGGGAAAGTACATATGGATCTGTACACCGCAGAAGAACTACCGCTATGAAATCTTTTCAAGTCATGTGGTAGATGCTGCCGGAGAGGTATATACCCTGTTTGCAGAGGCGGATGATACCTTTGCCGGATATCTGGAGCGGATGGCCAAACAGTCTCTGGTTTCCTTTGATGTTCCGGTGTCCAAAGAGGATAAGATTATTACCCTGTCCACCTGTACGGGAAATGACGCTACAAGATTTGTAGTACAGGCAAGAAGAGAAGGGGAATATTAGGAGATGTTTTCTATGGATAAAACAGAAGCATTACAAAAAATAATTTCAGAAACAGAAAATATTGTGTTTTTCGGAGGAGCAGGAGTTTCTACAGAAAGCGGGATACCGGATTTTCGCAGTGTAGACGGACTGTATCACCAACAGTGGGATTATCCGCCGGAAACCATATTAAGCCACAGCTTTTTTATGAGAAAGCCAGAGGAATTTTATCGTTTTTACAAGGCGAAAATGCTTTGTGATACTGCTGTGCCAAACGCAGCCCACAGGAAGCTGGCAGAGATGGAGCAGAAGGGAAAGCTGAAGGCCATCGTTACCCAGAATATTGATAATCTGCACCAGATGGCAGGAAGCAAACATGTGTTGGAGCTCCATGGAAGTGTGTATCGTAATTATTGTATGAAATGCGGGGCTTTTTATGATTTTGAATACATGAAAAAAAGCGACGGTGTTCCAAAATGTGAAAAATGTGGCGGAATGATTAAACCGGATGTGGTTTTGTATGAGGAAGGGCTGAACCAGGATACCGTCCGAAAGTCCGTACAGGCTATTTCAGAGGCGGAGGTAATGATTATCGGCGGTACTTCTCTGTCCGTTTATCCGGCGGCTTCTCTCATTGATTATTTCAGGGGACGCTATCTGGTGGTAATTAACAGGGATGAAACCCCAAGAGACAGGGCGGCAGACCTGGTTATCAATGCGCCCATTGGTGAGATTTTTGAACAGATTCATCTATAAAGAGAGGTTTAGAGATATGAGCTATAACTATGAAGTGGGGGATATTGTAAAATTAAAGAAACAGCATCCCTGCGGCAGCCATGAATGGGAAATCCTGAGAGTTGGGGCGGATTTTCGGCTGAAATGTCTGGGATGTGAGCACCAGGTTATGCTTGCCAGAAAACTGGTGGAGAAAAATACCAGAGAATTGCGAAAAAAAGACTTGCAAAACTTTTAATGGTATGGTAAAATTTAACCTCGTGATATATTATTATCCTTGTTCCCTGTCAGTCAGGGGGCCAAAAGACCAAAAGGAGGTTACAACAAGCATGAACAAATACGAATTAGCATTAGTCGTAAATGCCAAGATTGAAGACGAAGCTCGTGCAGCAGTAGTGGAAAAAGCAAAAAACTATATTGCTCGTTACAACGGAACAGTAACAGAAGTTGAAGAATGGGGCAAGAAAAGATTAGCTTATGAAATCCAGAAAATGCGTGAAGGCTACTACTACTTCATTCAGTTCGAAGCTGACGCTGCATGCCCTGCAGAAGTAGAACGTCATGTACGTATTATGGACAATGTTTTAAGATATTTAGTTGTTAAAAAAGAAGCTTAATATCTTCCTGAAGAATAACTTCAAGGACATAAAACGTGATTCATTCTAATTGACAAGTCTTTCGATTATGAGGTGATTAGATGAATAAAGTAATTTTAATGGGACGTTTAACCAGAGATCCTGAGGTGAGATATTCCGCAGGAGAAAATTCAATGGCGATTGCCAGATATACACTGGCTGTTGACCGTCGCTTCAAAAGGGACGGGGAAGCTACAGCAGACTTTATCAGTTGCGTAGCATTTGGAAGACAGGCAGAATTTGCAGAGAGATATTTCCGTCAGGGTATCCGTATTGTAGTAACCGGAAGAATTCAGACCGGAAGCTACACAAACAGAGATGGCAACAAGGTTTACACTACAGATGTAGTGGTAGAAGAGCAGGAGTTTGCAGAGAGCAAAGCTGTCAGTGACAGCCATACATCTCATAACGCATCTGCAGGAGCCGGCTTTGGAGCACCATCTCAGGCAGCGCCTGCACCAAGCGCCGCATCAGCAGACGGATTTATGAATATTCCAGACGGAATTGACGAAGAGCTGCCGTTTAGCTGAGAATCAGCTTAAAACGGTGTACTATTGATAGGAGGTAAACAATCATGGCTTACGAAAAAGGTAATAGACCGGATTCTCCAATGAAGAGAAGAGGCGGACGCAGAAGAAAAAAAGTTTGTGTATTCTGCGGACAGGAAAATAACGAAATCAGCTACAAGGATGCAAATAAACTGAAAAGATACGTATCTGAAAGAGGAAAAATTCTTCCTAGAAGAATCACAGGAAACTGTGCAAAACATCAGAGAGCTCTTACAGTTGAAATTAAGAGAGCAAGACATCTGGCAATTATGCCATATGTTCAGGACTAATTTTCCAGAAATTTTACGGGAAAATATCCTAATTTGCAGAAAAATGAGGAACTGCCGCGTTTGTGCGGGAGTTCCTTTTCTTTTTTTAAGTTGTATAATAGGGGAAATAATGCTATAATATTACGTAAGTTTCCAACTTAAAATAAGTATCGGCAGGTGAAGATATGGATGGAAAAATCAAGATTAAAGGCCACCTGAAGTTTTATATGCAGTGGCCGGTCATTCTGAGCATATTGTTGATTGTTATGGATGTGCTGGTATTTTCTGTGAGTGTCAAGGCAGGAACCTTGGTCAGCATTTTTTTGGCTGCATATATTTTAGTGGTGGTGTTCCTGTATTTTCATAGCAAGACAATGATTATGAATGAATTGATTTCCTTTGCAACCCAATACGGGCAAGTGCAGAAAACCCTTCTTAATGAGTTTGCTGTTCCCTATGCCCTTTTGGATTATAATGGAAAAATTTTATGGATGAATGAAGCCTTTTCCACCTTGACAGGAAAAAATAAACGGTATCGGAAGGCAGTTTCCTGTGTGTTTCCGGAAATTGCAGGAGATAAGCTTCCCAAAAAAGAAGAAAAAGAAGTGAATATCCGATATAACGAAAGAGATTATAAGGCTGTGATGAAGTCGGTTTCTCTGAAAAAGCTTTTAGAAGAATCCGGCCTGGTGGAAATGGAGTCCCACAGTGATTTAATTGCGCTCTATTTGTTTGATGAGACAGAGCTGAATCAGTACATTCGTCAGAAAGAAGACGAAAAGCTGGTAACAGGACTTTTGTATCTGGATAATTATGATGAAGCTTTGGACAGTGTGGAAGAAGTGCGGCGTTCCCTTCTTGCTGCGCTGATAGAACGAAAACTGGGTAAATACTTCAGCGAAGTGGACTGTCTTTTGAAACGGCTGGAAAAGGATAAATTTATTCTGGTTATGAGACAGAAGTCTCTGGAAGAATTGAAGAAAAAACGTTTCAATATTCTGGAAGATGTCAAAACCGTTAATATTGGAAATGATATGGCAGTGACCATTAGTATTGGTATCGGGCTTAATGCGCCTACCTATGCGCAGAGCTATGAATATTCCAGAATTGCCATTGACCTGGCTCTTGGCCGCGGCGGTGACCAGGTAGTTATTAAGGATAAGGATCAAATGACCTTCTTTGGCGGAAAATCACAGCAGATGGGCAAAAATACCAGAGTGAAAGCCAGAGTGAAAGCCCATGCTCTGCGGGAATTTATGATCAGCAATGACAAAGTGATTGTTATGGGACATAAGATTTCAGATGTGGATTCCATTGGAGCGGGAATTGGTATTTACAGGGCAGCCAAGTCTTTGAATAAGCGGGCGCATATTGTGGTGAATAACCCAACCATGTCGGTGCGTCCCATTATTGAAAGCTTCCGGCAGAATGCAGATTATGATGAGCATATGTTTATTAACAGCGAGGCAGCCAGGGAGATTGTGGATAACAATACTGTTGTTGTGGTGGTGGATACCAATAAGCCAAGCTATACGGAGTGTGAAGAACTGCTTCAGAAAACGAAGACCATTGTGGTACTGGATCACCACAGACAGGGCAGTGAAGTGATTAAAAATGCAGTGCTGTCTTATATTGAACCTTATGCGTCTTCTACTTGTGAGATGGTGGCAGAGATTCTCCAGTATTTTTCAGACGATATACGGATTTATAATATTGAAGCAGATGCACTCTATTCCGGTATTATGATTGATACCAATAATTTCACTGCCAAAACCGGTGTCCGTACTTTTGAAGCAGCAGCGTTTTTAAGACGTTGCGGAGCAGATGTAACCAGAGTAAGGAAAATGTTCCGGGATGATGTGAAATCCTATAAAGCCAAAGCAGAGGCAATTCGAAGCGTAGAGACCTATAAGGGAAGCTTTGCTATTAGTGTGTGTCCAAGTGAAGGAATTGACAGCCCTACTGTAGTGGCTTCCCAGGCAGCGAATGAATTGCTGAATGTGGACAGCATTCGTGCCAGCTTTGTATTGACTGATTATCAGAATAAGATTTATATCAGCGCGCGAGCTATTGATGAAGTGAATGTACAGATTATCATGGAACGTCTGGGCGGAGGCGGTCATATTAATATGGCAGGCGCTCAGTTGCCGGGTATTTCAGTGAATGAGGCAATCCGTCAGTTAAAAGAAACTCTTGACAAGATGATGAAAGAAGGAGACATAGAAGCATGAAAGTAATTTTAATTGAAGACGTAAAATCCTTGGGAAAAAAAGGCCAGATGGTAAATGTAAGTGATGGCTATGCCAGAAATATGTTATTTCCAAAAAAATTAGGGGTAGAGGCTACTCCTAAAAATATCAATGACCTGAAGCTGCAGAAAGCCCATGAAGAAAAAGTGGCTAAGGAAAATCTGGAAGCAGCAAAGGCTTTTAAGGCGGAGCTTGAGACCAAACAGGTAACCGTAGCTATTAAAGTAGGAGATAATGGAAGAACTTTTGGTTCTGTATCTACCAAGGAAATTTCTGAAGCTGCCAAAGCTCAGCTTGGCTATGATATTGACAAAAAGAAAATGCAGCTTGCAAATCCAATCAGGGAATTAGGCACTACTTTAGTACCGGTAAAACTCCACACACAGGTAACAGCAGAGCTTAAGGTTGTAGTAAAGGAAGCATAAGAAGGGAGTTTCTGCCAGTATGGAAGAAGCACTGATAAAGCGGATTCTGCCCCACAGTATGGAAGCAGAGCAGTCGGTTATTGGCTCCATGATTATGAGTAAGGATGCTATTGTGGAAGCGTCAGAAATAATTACCGGCGCAGATTTCTACCAGCAGCAGTATGGAATTGTGTTTGAGGCCATGGTAGAGCTTCATGATGAAGGAAAGGCTGTAGACCTGATCACCTTGCAGGACAGGCTAAGAGAAAAGGAACTTCCTCCGGAAATATCCAGTATGGAGTTTGTCAGGGATCTTTTATCCGCAGTACCCACCTCTGCCAATGTGAAGTATTATGCAGAGATTGTAGCGGAAAAAGCCATGCTCCGTAAACTGATTAAAACGACAGAGGAAATCAGCAATCTCTGCTATCTGGGAAAAGAGAAGACTCAGGACATTTTAGAAGTAACGGAGAAGAAAATTTTTGACCTGGTACAGAACCGGGGCAGCGAAGAATTTGTACCTATCCGTCAGGTGGTATTAAATGCCATTGAAAAAATTGAAAAAGCATCCAGAACTCAGGGCAGCGTTACGGGAATACCAACAGGTTTTATTGATTTGGATTATAAAATGTCAGGCTTTCAGCCTTCGGATTTGATTCTGGTGGCGGCCAGACCGTCTATGGGAAAAACAGCTTTTGTTCTGAATATTGCACAGTATATGGCTTTCCATAATGATGTGACCACAGCCATCTTTAGTTTGGAGATGTCCAAGGAACAGCTTGTGAACCGTCTCCTGGCTCTGGAGTCAAAAGTGGATTCCCAGAACATCCGAACGGGTAATCTGGAGGATGAAGAATGGGCGAAGCTTATTGAGGGAGCTAATATTATCGGTAAGTCTCACCTGATTATTGATGATAAGCCGGGGATTTCCATTTCAGAACTCCGTTCTAAATGCAGGAAGTATAAGATGGAGCATAATCTGGGAATTATCTTTATTGACTATTTGCAGCTTATGACCGGAAGTGGAAGAAGTGAGTCCAGACAGCAGGAAATTTCAGAGATTTCCAGATCTTTAAAGGCGCTTGCAAGGGAGTTGAATGTTCCGGTGGTAGCCCTGTCACAGTTAAGTCGTGCGGTAGAGCAGAGACCGGACCACAGACCCATGCTTTCCGATTTGCGTGAGTCCGGAGCCATTGAGCAGGATGCGGACGTGGTTATGTTTATTTACCGCGACGATTATTATAATAAAGATTCTGAAAATAAGAATATTGCAGAAATCATTATTGCTAAACAGAGAAACGGCCCTATTGGGACAGTGAATCTGGTTTGGATGCCGAATTATACGAAGTTTGTGAATATGAAGAAGTAGGCAGCATGAAGTTTAGAAAGAATGGAGCTATTGTACCAGGTGCAATAGTTCTATTTTTTTGTCGAACGTATTTTCTTGCATTTTCAGGTGGGTTTGCTATAATGATTAGGAGAAGAAGAGAAAGGGGTCAGTATATGCAGGAGACCGTTTACTCGGTTTCTGAAGCGGTGAAATTGTTGGAAATTCAGTCACATGTACTCAGGTACTGGGAAGAAGAGATGAAACTGCCGATTCAGAGAAACGAGATGGGACACAGATACTACACCCGATATGATATTCAGGTGTTCCTGAGTATAAAAGAACTGAAGAAAAAAGGGTATTCGCTGAGAGAAATCGGAAAGCTGATGCCCCTTTTTTATCATGATAGGCAGAACAGAGAAGTTGAGCCGCCCAAACAGGAATCCCCAAAAGTGAAACCAAAACAAAAGCCACAGATTTACAAAGCAAAACCTTTTGGCATTTCCAGAGAATTTATGGAGATTGTGAGCCGGATTGTCCAGGAGCGATTAAAGGAAGAGAATTCTGAGGAAGCGCGTTATAAAAGGCTGGACGCGCGAATTCGGAATTACCAGCAGTCCAGACGGGAAGTGGCAGCAGCAGCGGAACAGAAAAAGACAAAGAGAAAAAAGAATGGAAAAAGATAGAAATAAAAGGGAGGCTGATGATACAGCCCCCTTTTATAAGTGTGTTATGTAGTAATGATTACTCTTCTACAATAGCTTCTGTAGGACATACACCAGCGCATGTTCCACAATCTACACATGTATCAGCATCGATTACGTATTTTCCATCACCTTCGGAAATAGCTTCAACTGGACATTCTCCAGCGCAGGTTCCGCAGCTTACACATTCATCTGTAATTACATATGCCATGATCTTATCCTCCTTGTATATTCTGAATGAGAAGATTCACTTCTTAGAGTTATTCTAATATATTTATACCTATAATACAAGTCTTATTTTTCATACAAATGTAAAATATAAAATGGAGAAAAACGGTTGAATATAAGCTCAAAAGGGATTATAATGGAACGAGAATAAATGAAGGAGGACAAAATTCATGAAAGTGACATCTGATATGACCATTGGTGAATTAATCCGTATGGATCAGAATATCGTTCCAATTCTTATGAGAGCTGGTATGCACTGCATTGGCTGCCCGTCCGCTCAGGGAGAATCACTGGCAGAAGCTGCTATGGTTCATGGTATTGATGGCGAACTGTTAATCGCACAGATTAATGATTTCCTGGAAAATAAATAAGATATTTACCAAAATAGAAAAGAAAAGGAGCTGTTTTATTAAGCAGCTCCTTTTCTAAATGAAGACGCATCTTTAGATGGTAGTAAGTTTCTCTAAGGCATTTTCAGAAATTACACATCCGCCATGTTCTGCAAGATAAGCTTCTCTGGCAGGAGACAGGGAATTTCCCTTTCCGTATTCGGAGAGCATGTTGCAGACCTTGTTGAAGTTTTCGGGAGAAGTTCCTTCCTGATGGAGAATCAGGTTATATTCTCCTGTTTTTTCATCTTTATACAGAGCGCTGAAGCCCTGGAAAAAATGATTTAACCCATGAGCAGCATCAATCACTGTATCCAGGTTTGGGAAAAGGTATTCTCTCATAAGGTTTACGGAGATTGGCTTCTCCTGGGTGGCGGAATCCTTTTCCTCTGTTTTGGTATCCGTATTTTCTTTTTTCAGACGATCCATGGCTTTGGATTTGGCCTCATAAATTTTATGAAAGATATCCAGAATGTCATCAGCGCCTTCCAGCTCAAGCGCTGGGCTATCACCGGATGAGGAACCCTGTCCGGAAAAAGGTGTGAATTTGGAAAAACGCGTATCCAGTTCTTCCGGGTCCTCCACTTTTGAAATAATTAGAATAATACTGTCCGCTGACACTGGAATTGCCTCAATCATAAGTGGAATATTATCTGCCTCAAAGCCAAATTCTGTGTTTGCCTGCTGCATCATATCGCGGAAGAGGTCTTTGGCTTTTTCTGTTCCATAGGCCAGTTCGCTTAAACGAATATGCCGCTCTTCCAGATCCGCTCTGGTAAGGGTGCATCGGATTTGATTTTCATTAATTTTTTCTATTTTCATAACATCACTCCTGTCTGAGTATTGTTCTAAAGATGCTATTTTTCCTTTTATATTATATACTATGCGGATAGAGATTGTAAAGAAGGAAATGCTTGCGAATTTTACAGGAAGGTGCTATAATGAAACACAGATAGAAAAAGCGCCCCAGAAATGTCAGGAAAGGGGTGAAATGGTCTTTCTTATTTTTCATTTTATTTATTCTTTTGCAGTTCATAGTTTGCAGCAATCCGCTGCAGCGGTAGTACGTTCTGTATGACCGCAGGATTTCCGGTAAAGAATAAGAACTTTTTGCATTACAAAACAATTTTGACTTCTAAAGTGATGTGGGGACTTTTTCTATCTCTTTTGTATCTGGATGAAAACGTTTTATGTCAGAAGAACAGGATGGTAATATATCACGAACTATTTAGCAGTCCTGTCAGGAGGAGATATGGATAGACGAGAGAACACAGATCTGTATCAGGAGTTGGAAACATACCGGAATATGGGAGTTCCACTGTATTTAAACGGAAGAGAAAGTACCCCAAAGCGTATTGCCAGGGCGTACCGGATTGCAGAAGAAGGCGACTATATGCGTGACTACATTCAGGATGAAAATGGAAAAGTACAGGGCCTTTCCTTTGATTATGTGCAGGATGAGCCGGTTTATAATTATGTACATAGAAGAAAAAATCTGAAAAAACCATGAAATCAGGGAAGAAAATGATGACGAAAGAGAAAAGTGTGGTATAATGATTGCAAACATGCAATCCAAGCCAATGTTGCCAGTGGCGTTGGTGGTATAATAACTTAGAAAACAAAGGAGAACAGAAGGAGTTGAAATATGGCAAAGCGAAGGAGAAGACGGAGGAGGAGAAACAGCCAGCTTATGGCAGTGCTGGTGGTTCTGCTTCTGGTAATTGTGGTTGGTGCGGCTGGTGTGATTACCGCTTATATTAAGAAATATACGCCCTCAGATGCCAGAATGGCGCTGAAGGATTATTATAAGATTCAGGATGAGAATGATGTGGTCCTGATTCTTCAGGATAAAATCAGTGAGACCAGGGGGAAACTTGCAGATGGGATGGTGTACGTTCCTTATGAGGTAGTAACAGGTACTCTGGGAGGCAGATTTTACTGGGATGAGGAATCTCAGAAGATGCTTTACACAACTGCGGAGGAGATTCTGGAGCTTGAACCCGAGAGCAGTTCCTATGTTTGCAATAAGGAAAACCAGGAAAAAGAATATAAGATTGTGCGGGAAATAGATGGGGAACGCTATCTTGCCCTGGACTTTTTAGAAGAATATATGCAGATTCAGGGGACTACTTATGAGAAACCGGCCAGAACGGTAATTACATATCAATGGGGAAATGCCAAGACATTAACAGCTAAGGCGGATACGGTTGTCCGTTATCAGGGCGGGATTAAAAGCCCCATTCTGTGTGATGTGAAAGCAGGGGATTCCCTGACACTTCTGGAAGAGCTGGAAAACTGGTCCAGAGTTATGACCAAAGATGGACTGGACGGTTATGTGGAAAAGAAACACATGGATAAGCCACAGGAGACTGAGCTTGTGTATGAGGGAAGCTATGAGGAAAATTATACCAGCCTTACCAGAGATCATAAGATAAATCTGGCATGGCATCAGGTGACTTCTGAGGCGGCAAATGAAACCTTTGAAGATGCTGTGAAAGATGCGGCAGGAGTGAATGTGATTTCCCCAACCTGGTTTTCTATTACAGGAAATGAAGGAACTATTTCTTCCCTGGCAAGTGCAGACTATGTAAGTAAGGCTCATGCAAAGGGAATGGAAGTGTGGGGACTGATTGATAATTTTAATGAAAATGTCAGCACTCTGGAAACACTGTCAGTCAGAACGTCCAGAGCACATATTATTGAGAAGCTGCTGCAGGAGGCGCAAAGAGTGGGATTAGATGGAATTAACGTGGATTTTGAGGCGCTTACAGAAGAGGAGGTCCCTCATTTTATCCAGTTTTTAAGAGAGCTGTCAATTACCTGCAGAGCTAATAATCTGGTGCTTTCTATTGATAATCCGGTTCCACAGTACACTGCTTTTTATAATCGTAAGGAACAGGGGATTATTGGGGATTATGTGATTATTATGGGATATGATGAACATACCATTGGTTCACCGGAGGCGGGTTCTGTTGCGTCTCTTCCTTTTGTGGAAGAAGGTATCCGTCTGACTCTGGAAGAGGTGCCGGCAGAAAAAGTGATTAACGGAGTTCCTTTTTATACCAGATTATGGACAGAAGCCAACAATGGAACAGTAAGCAGTAAGGTGATGGGAATGGAAGAAGCCACCCAGTATACCAGTGAGAAGGGAATGGATGTATACTGGAATAAAGAGGTTTCCCAAAATTATGGAGAACTGCAGACAGAGAATGGACTGGAGAGAATCTGGCTGGAGGATGAAAAGTCTCTGGAAGCAAAGCTTCAACTTATAAAAGAGTATGAATTAGCTGGCTGCGCTGCGTGGAAGCTGGGATTTGAACGCGCAGATGTATGGCCGGTAATCAGTCAATATTTACAGTAAGAGAAAAAATATAGAGGTGGAGTATTATGGCAGAACACGAAATGTTAAAAACAAGTTTAATGGGCGGCTACGATAAGGAAGAGGTTCAGGAGCTGATTCAGAAAATGAAGGATGAGATGGCAGAAGCTCAGGTGAATTTCAGAAAGCAGATAGCAGACAGGGATGAAAAAATTGCAGAGTTGCAGAAGCGTATTGATTTAAAAGATGCTTATCAGGCGCGCATGGAAGAGAATATTAAAGAAAAATACCAGAAGTATATTGATAATTATGAGAGTATTGGAAAACTGGTTTTTGATGCGCAATTAAAGGCAGACAGCATGGAAAAGGAAACCAGAGAAAAATGCGATCAGATGATTGCCGAAGCAGAGGCAGAAGCAAAGCGGAGAGTGGAGTCTGTGCAGTCTGAGATTGATGATAAACTGGTGGAAGGTAAGAAGAAATATCTGGCTGTTCAGGAAGAAATGAATGGAATCGTGGAACTGATTAACCAGGCACAGCGCAGATTTATGTCCTCTTATAAAGAAGTACATCAGATTATCAGCAGTATGCCAACCTCTTTAAGTGATATTGGGGATGACATGGAACTTGAACTTCACAAGGTTCAGATGCCAAAGGAACCAGAAGAAGGGGAAGAGGAAGCCCAGGAAATGCACCTGGGAGACACCCAGGAACTGGATATTCTGGACTCCCTGGATGATATTGCTGAACTGGAAGAGTTTGACGAAGAAGATGATGAGGAAGAGGATGAAGACAGCAAACTGGCTCTTCAGATTTCCAGACTGTTAAGTGAGGAAGATGAAGCCATGCTGGAAGAGGAGCTGGATGAATTCTTAAAGGATGAATAAGGGATACGAAAGAAAAGGGGTTGTAGTGGCAGCCCCTTTTGCTGTGGTTTTATTCAGACCTCTTGTGCATATATCTATTAGAGAGAAGATAGAAATAAGGAGATATTTATGCGCAGACGCTGGTTGAAACGGGGCATGGCACTTTGTATGCTTTTTGCCATATATCTGCTTTCCCGGGAAGGAGCAATGCTCACAGCCAAGACAGGAGCCGAATCCAGGGGACTGATTATGATTGACAGCGGACATGGAGGAATCGACCCGGGGGTAGTGGGAATCGGCGGACTTCAGGAAAAGGAAGTAAATCTGGAAATTGCCAGATGTTTAGAAAAGGAATTAAAAAAAGAAGGATATGAAGTTCTGCTTACCAGAGAGTCAGATATGGGACTTTACGATGAGGACAGCAGAAATAAAAAGGTTCAGGATATGCAGAATCGCTGCGCCATGATTCAGGAGAAAAAGCCTCTGCTTACAGTGAGTATTCATCAAAACAGCTATGAAGACCAGGAAGTATGCGGCCCTCAGGTGTTTTACTACACACATTCTGTAAAGGGGGCGGCTCTGGCTAAATGCATTCAGGAGGAGCTTAACCGGCAGCTTGAGGTTGAGAATCCCAGAGTGGAGAAAGGAAATAGCACATATTATTTATTAAAAAGGAGCGAGGGCGTTCTAAATATTGTGGAAACAGGTTTTCTTACCAACCCAGGAGAGGCAGAGCTTCTGGCAACAAAAGAGTATCAGCAGAAATGTGCGAGAGCTATCTGCCAGGGAATTTTAAAATTTTTAAAAACGGTGGAAATAAACAGTGAAAATATGGTATGATAAAAAAGTATGAGAATGATGATAAGGAAGAAGAGGTTGCACATTGAATACGAAAGTAGTCAAAGTTGACAGGGAACATCCCGAGAGGGAGATCATAGAGTGTGCAGGAGAAATCCTGAAACAGGGAGGTCTGGTTGCCTTTCCCACAGAAACTGTATATGGTTTGGGTGGTGACGGATTAAATGCCAGCTCCTCAGAAAAGATTTATGCTGCAAAAGGAAGACCGTCTGACAATCCTTTGATTATACATATTGCAGATATGGAAAGCCTGGAGGAAATTGTCACACAGGTGCCGGAGGAAGCAAGGAAACTGGCTGATGCCTGCTGGCCCGGTCCGTTGACCATGATTTTTCAGAAAAATCACAGAGTGCCCTATGAAACCACCGGAGGCCTGGAGAGTGTAGCTGTGCGCATGCCAAGCCATCCGGTAGCCAGGGCTCTTATTGCGGCAGGCGGAGGGTATATTGCTGCGCCAAGCGCTAACACTTCAGGAAGACCAAGTCCTACCTGCGCAGAACATGTAAAGGAGGATTTGTCCGGCAGGATTGATATGATTCTGGATGGCGGAGAAGTGGAAATCGGACTGGAATCTACTATTGTGGATTTTACGTCAGAGAAGCCTGTGATTTTAAGACCTGGATATATAAGCCAGGAAATGATAGCCCGGGTGATTGGGGAAGTAGAGATGGACAAAGGGCTTTTGATTACAGACTCTGCGGTAAAACCCAAAGCCCCTGGAATGAAATACAGGCATTATGCCCCAAAAGCCGGTCTTACCATTGTACAGGGAAGTCCGGAAGAGGTAAGAGAATATATTAACAGCCAGTGCAAAATGCAGGGAGAAAAGGGACTGAGAGCCGGTGTTATCAGCACAGATGAAAATCAGGATTTTTATCATGCTGCTGTGGTAAAAAACATTGGCAGAAGAGAGGACGAAGAAGGCATTGCCAGACATTTGTTCGGTATTTTGAGAGCTTTTGATGAAGAAGATGTGGACTGTATTTATTCAGAAGCTTTTGATACCCCCCAGATGGGACAGGCTATTATGAACAGGCTGTTAAAGGCAGCAGGACATCACATTATATATTTGGAAGAGCAGAAGGAGGAAACCAGATGATAGCATTAGGATGCGACCATGGAGGTTATGAATTAAAACAGGAAATTATCAAATACCTGGAGGATAAGAAAATTCCTTACAAGGACTTTGGATGCGACAGCACAGAAGCTGTGGATTATCCAATCTATGCCAGAAAAGTAGGAAACGCTATTTTACAGGGAGAGTGCGAGAAGGGTATTCTTATTTGCGGTACAGGAATCGGAATCTCTATTGCAGCCAATAAAATGAAAGGCATCCGGGCTGCCCTTTGCACAGACTGCTTCTGCGCAGAGGCTACCAGAGAGCATAATGATGCCAATGTGCTGGCTTTAGGCGGAAGAGTAGTAGGGCCAGGTCTTGCAGTGAAAATTGTAGATACTTTCTTAAATACAGAGTTTTCCCATGCGCCAAGACACCAGCACAGAATAGATTTAATTGAAGAATGAAACTATAAAACAAAAAGATAAAAGAAAAAGGAGAAGACACATGGCAAAAGTATTAGTTATGGAGCATCCGCTGATTCAGCATAAGATTGGAATTATCAGGAGAAAAGAGACAAGCTCCAAAGAGTTTCGGGAACTGGTAAGCGAAGTGGCAATGTTTATGGCCTATGAAGCAACCAGAGACTTAAAGCTGACAGATGTGGAAATCGAAACACCTTTAAAGAAAACCACAGTAAAAGAACTGGCTGGAAAGAAAATGGCAGTGGTTCCCATTCTGCGGGCTGGCCTTGGAATGGTGGAAGGTATGCTTACCATGGTTCCGGCGGCGAAAGTAGGACATATTGGTCTGTACAGAGACCCGGAAACCTTAAAACCAGTGGAATATTACTGCAAGCTTCCGGCAGACTGCGGGGAAAGAGAAGTGTTTGTAACAGATCCTATGCTGGCAACCGGAGGTTCTGCGGTGGCTGCCATTACCATGCTGAAGGAAAAGGGTGTGAAGAACATTCATTTCATGTGTCTCATTGCAGCGCCGGAAGGGATTAAAGCATTGACAGAAGCTCATCCGGATGTGGATGTTTATGTTGGCGCGTTAGATGAATGCTTAAATGACCATGGCTATATTATGCCGGGACTTGGAGACGCGGGAGACCGTATTTTCGGAACAAAATAGAGGTGAAGAGGATGACAGGGAAAAGAGATGGCTATATTTCCTGGGATGAATATTTTATGGGAGTGGCCAAGCTGTCAGGAATGAGATCCAAAGACCCCAATTCCCAGGTGGGAGCCTGTATTGTAAGCCAGGATAACAAGATTTTGTCCATGGGCTACAATGGTTTTCCCATGGGCTGCTCAGATGATGAATTCCCCTGGGCAAGAGACGGGGGAGAACTGGATACCAAATATTTTTATGTGACACATAGCGAATTAAATGCCATTTTAAATTACAGAGGCGGTTCCCTGGAAGGGGCAAAACTCTATGTGTCTTTGTTCCCCTGTAATGAATGCGCCAAAGCCATTATTCAGGCAGGAATTAAAACCATTGTATATGAATGTGATAAGTACGCGGCTTCTCCGGCTGTGAAGGCGTCCAAGCGGATGCTGGACGCAGCGGGAGTGCGGTATTATCAGTATAATCCCACAGGGAGAAAAATTGAGATAGAAGTGTAGACTTAAAGGAGAAAATTCATGGCAAACAATAAGAAACTTGTAGAAGCGATTACTTCCATGGAGGAAGATTTTGCACAGTGGTACACAGATGTGGTAAAAAAAGCAGATTTAATTGACTATACCAGCGTAAAGGGGTGTATGGTTATCAAACCTGCGGGATATGCCATCTGGGAAAATATTCAGCATGAGCTGGACAGAAGATTCAAGGAAACAGGGGTAGAGAATGTATATCTCCCAATGTTTATTCCGGAAAGTCTTCTTCAGAAGGAAAAAGATCATGTAGAAGGCTTTGCGCCTGAGGTTGCATGGGTAACACATGGAGGTCTGGAACCATTGCAGGAGAGACTTTGTGTGCGTCCTACTTCTGAAACCTTGTTCTGTGATTTCTATGCAAAAGAAATCCAGTCTCACAGAGACCTTCCAAAGGTATACAATCAGTGGTGTTCTGTTGTGCGTTGGGAAAAGACCACAAGACCATTCCTGCGTTCCAGAGAGTTTTTATGGCAGGAGGGTCATACTGCTCATGCTACTGCTGAGGAGGCAGAGGAAAGAACTGTTCAGATGTTAAATATCTACGCGGATTTCTGTGAGCAGGTGCTGGCAATTCCAGTAGTAAAAGGACAGAAAACAGACAAGGAAAAATTTGCAGGTGCAGAGGCAACTTACACCATTGAATCATTAATGCATGACGGAAAAGCGCTGCAGTCCGGTACCAGCCATAACTTTGGCGACGGTTTTGCAAAAGCCTTTGGCATCCAGTATACAGATAAAGAGAATAAGCTGCAGTATGTACACCAGACTTCCTGGGGTATGACAACACGTATGATTGGTGCCATTATTATGGTACATGGTGATAACAGCGGTCTGGTACTGCCTCCGAGAATTGCTCCGGTACAGGCTGTAATTATTCCTATTCAGCAGCGCAAAGAAGGCGTTCTGGAAACCGCAGAAAAACTCAACGCCCAGTTAAAAGCAGCGGGAATCCGCGTGAAAACAGATGCTACGGACAAGAGCCCTGGCTTCAAATTTGCAGAACAGGAAATGAGAGGTATTCCGGTTCGTATTGAATGCGGTCCAAAGGATATTGAGGCAAACCAGGCAGTGGTAGTAAGAAGAGATACCAGAGAAAAGACAGTTGTATCTCTGGATAATCTGGCCCAGGGTGTACAGGAAATCCTGGATACCATGCAGAAGGAAATGTTAGAGCGGGCAAGAGCACACAGGGATGCTCATACTTATACTGTGACCGATTATGAAGAGTTCAAGAAAACCGTAGAAGAAAAACCAGGTTTTGTAAAAGCTATGTGGTGTGGATGCAGAGAGTGCGAGGATAAGATTAAAGAAGATGTACAGGCTACATCCAGATGTATTCCCTTTGAGCAGGAAACCCTGTCTGACAAGTGTGTGGTATGTGGAAAGCCTGCAAAGAAAATGGTTTACTGGGGACGCGCGTACTAAAAAGTTCAGAAGAGACAGACCAGGAGGAGCAGTAGATGGTGATTCAGATTCCGGAAAAAGTAAATAAAATTATAAAGCGGCTGCAGGAGCATGGGTACGATGCTTATGCAGTGGGAGGCTGTGTGCGTGACAGCCTCCTGGGGCGTATTCCGGCAGACTGGGATATTACCACTTCTGCAAAACCTATGGAAGTCAAGGCTCTTTTTAAGCGGACAGTTGATACGGGGCTTCAGCATGGAACAGTGACGGTTCTGCTGGATAAGGAAGGCTTTGAAGTTACCACTTACCGTATTGACGGAGAGTATGAGGACAGCCGTCATCCCAAAGAAGTCATTTTTACAGGAAAGCTGGAAGAAGACCTGAAACGAAGGGATTTTACCATTAATGCCATGGCGTATAATGACAGGGAGGGTCTGGTGGATGTGTTTGGCGGCGCCAGAGATTTGAAGCAGCAGGTTATCCGCTGTGTGGGTGAGCCAAGAGAACGGTTTACAGAAGACGCCCTCAGGATTCTGCGGGCAGTGCGCTTCTCTGCACAACTGGGATTTATGATTGAAGAGGACACTGCAAAGGCAGCAGGGGAACTGGCGCATACCTTGAACAAAATCAGCGCAGAGCGGATTCACACAGAACTTGTGAAGCTGCTTCTCTCCCCTCATCCTGCTTATTTGCGCACTGCCTGGGAACTGGGGATTACCAAAATAGTTCTGCCGGAATTTGATGCTATGATGCAAACTCAGCAGAATAATCCTCATCATTGCTACAGTGTAGGAGAGCACACCCTGAAGGCGTTGGAAACAGTGCCCGGGGATAGAATCCTGCGTCTGGCCCTGCTATTTCATGATATGGGAAAGCCGGAAAAACGTTCCACAGACGAAGCTGGTATTGACCATTTTTACGGACACCAGCAGGTGAGCGCGGAGATAGCCAGAAAGGTTATGAGGCGTTTGCGGTTTGACAATGATACCCTGGATAAGGTGACAAAGCTGGTTCTCTGGCATGAATGCCCCTGGGAGTGCAATGGTTATTCTGTGCGCAGGATGTTGTGCAGGATAGGGCCTCAGCTATTTGAACTGCTGCTTGGAATGAGAAAAGCCGATGTGCTGGCCCAGAGCACCTACCGAAGAGAGGAAAAGCTGGAAAAACTGGAACAAAGCCGGGAGTTGTATGAGGAAATTATGAAACGCAGGGATTGTATTTCTCTGAAAACCCTGGCTGTTTCCGGAAGAGATTTAATAGAGGCAGGCATGAAGCCGGGAAAAGGGCTGGGAGAAACCCTGGAGCGTCTGCTGGAGCTGGTTCTAAGAGAGCCTGAAAAAAATACAAAAGAATATTTGCTTTCCAGGATAGAGGAGCGGTGATTCTAACCCTGTTTTCTCCTGCATAGAATGAAGAAGAACACAAGAAGTGGAGAAAAGGGGGAGAAGCAAGTGTATGATCGTGGTCTTAGTGTCCTGGAACAATATGGCCTGGAATCCATAGCTGTGTATCGTGGAAGAGGAGCCCTCATCTGTGAGACAGATCAGGGGCTTGTCCTGATTAAAGAATTTTGCGGTACACCTAAGAAGCTGGAATACCAGGCTTGTCTTTTGTCCTGTATCGGGGAAAAAAGCCAGGTCTTGTGCGATGAGATTCTGCCAAATCAGGAAGGAGCTTACATTTCACTGGACAAAGATAATATTTCCTATGTGGTCAAGCGCTGGTATGAAGGAAGAGAATGTGATACCAGAAGTGAGGGAGATATTTACAGGGGAATTACTGCCATGGCAGATTTACATAGAGTGATGCAGCTGCCTGTGCAGGCTCATTATGTGAGACAGCCCCTGACCACAGAGTTTGCGAGACATAATGCAGAGCTTCGGAAAATCAGGAAATTTGTGAGCGCAAAGCGGAAAAAGAATGAATTTGAGTTGGCATTTCTGGACACCATCCGCAGATTTCTGAGACATGGGGAAGAGGCATTAAAGCATCTGGAAGCCTCAGAGTATACACAATTATATGAAAATACTATGGACAGGGGGCTGGTGTGCCATGGGGAATTTAACCAGCATAATGTGCTTATGTTACATGAGAAAAATGCCGGAAAGGCTACTGCAGTGACAAACTTTGATAAATGGGGTTTTGATGTGCAGATGGCAGATTTGTATCAGTTTATGAGGAAAATATTAGAAAAACATGACTGGGATATTTCCCTGGGAAACGCCATGCTTCAGGTTTATGAGGAAACACGTCCTATTTCTAAAATTGAGAAGGAAAATCTGAAAATAAGGTTTGCTTATCCGGAAAAATATTGGAAGCTTGCAAATTATTATTATACCCATAATAAGGCATGGATTTCCAAAAAGAACCTGGAAAAGCTAAATCGTCTGGCGAATCAGGAAGAAAAATGGCGAAATTTCGTAGAATCTCTATAACAAAAAAGCGGTGCAGTATTTGAATTTTCCACGTTAATAGTGTATAATAATCCAAGAAGACACAGCAGAAAAGCTGCACAGGAGGTAATAGAGATGGACTATAAAAAACTGTATGAAGAGTGGCTTTCCAATCCATATTTTGATGAGGAAACAAAGGCAGAGTTAAAAGCCATTGAACAAGATGAAAATGAAATCAAAGAGCGGTTTTATAAAGAACTGGAATTCGGTACAGCCGGACTTCGGGGTGTAATCGGCGCAGGAACCAACCGCATGAATATTTATACGGTAAGAAAAACAACACAGGGACTGGCAAATTATATTGCGGCAGTAAAGGGACAGGAAAAGGGAGTTGCTATTGCCCATGATTCCCGTCGTATGTCACCGGAATTTGCAAAAGAAGCGGCATTGTGCCTGGCTGCCAATGGCGTGAAAGCATATATTTTTGACTCTTTAAGACCAACACCGGAGTTATCCTATGCAGTACGGAAATTAGGCTGTATTGCTGGTATTAATATTACAGCAAGCCATAATCCGCCGGAATACAATGGCTACAAAGTATACTGGGAAGATGGCGCGCAGATTACACCGCCTCATGACAGCGGTATTATGGCAGAGGTTCAGAAGGTAACAGATTATAATACTGTGAAAACCATGGACGAGGAAGCTGCAAAAGCTGCAGGGCTGTTCCAGGTTATTGGAAAAGAAGTGGACGACGCTTATATAGAAGAGCTGAAAAGCCAGGTTATTCACATGGATGCCATCAAAGCCATGGCAAAAGAACTGAAAATCGTTTACAGCCCTCTTCATGGAACAGGAAATATTCCTGCAAGAAGAGTATTAAAAGAGCTGGGATTTGAACAGGTTTATGTGGTAAAAGAGCAGGAGCTTCCAGACGGAGAATTCCCAACAGTCAGCTATCCAAACCCGGAAGCAGACGAAGCATTTGAACTGGGACTGAAGCTGGCAAAAGAAGTAGATGCAGACCTGGTTCTGGCAACAGACCCGGATGCAGACCGTTTGGGAGTTCGTGTGAAAGATAAAAACGGCGAATATCATACCCTTACAGGAAATATGTCAGGATGTCTGCTGGCAGATTATGAGCTGGGACAGAGAAAAGCGGTAAACGGAAGCCTTCCACAGGATGGAGCTATGATTTCTACCATTGTTACCACAAATATGGCGGCAGCCATTGCAAAATATTATGGTGTGAAATTCATTGAAGTGCTCACTGGATTTAAGTACATTGGACAGCAGATTTTAGGCTTTGAGACCAGTGGCGCTGGTTCTTATCTCTTTGGCTTTGAAGAAAGCTATGGATGCCTGATTGGTACTCATGCAAGAGACAAGGACGCTATTGTAGCAACCATGGCTCTTTGTGAGGCGGCAGCTTACTATAAGACAAAGGATATGACTTTGTGGGATGCTAT
Organism: uncultured Bacillota bacterium; assembly: GCA_958352855.1. GTDB lineage: Bacteria > Bacillota > Clostridia > Lachnospirales > Lachnospiraceae > Blautia. The sequence goes on along the minus strand of CATWQE010000013.1, from coordinate 22,114 downwards.
GATCGAAATGTATGAGCGTTATGGCTATTACAAAGATGATATTCAGTCCATTACACTCAAGGGAATTGAAGGTCTTGCGCAGATTCAGACCATTCTGGAAAATTTAAGAAAGAATCCACCAGCAGAAATCGGCGGCTACAAGGTGCTTTCTGCAAGAGATTATAAGGCAGATACCATTGTAGATATGGAAACAAAAGAGGTAAAGGCAACAGGGCTTCCAAGCTCCAATGTGCTGTACTATGACCTGACTGACGACACATGGGTATGTGTACGTCCATCCGGAACAGAACCGAAGATTAAAATTTACTATGGAGTAAAAGGAACCTCCCTGACAGATGCAGAGGAAAAATCAGCAGCTCTTGGCCAGGAACTGAAAAAATTAATTGACCAGATGATGTGATCACTGTTCAGCCAAGGGGACAATGGCTGAATAGTAATAAAAAACCTTTAATATGCTTGACAAACCTATAGAAAAAAGGTATAAATATCTGTAGACTGCGGAAACAGCGCAGTAAGGCAATTAGACCCAGGACAGGCTGTTGCAGGCAGTTCTGTACGGCTAAATTTATTTAGGAGGAATACTCATGAACAGAACAGAATTAGTTGCTGCTATGGCAGAGAAAACACAGTTATCTAAAAAAGATGCAGATTTAGCTTTAAAGGCTTTTATTGATGTTGTATCCGAAGAAATGCAGAAGGGTGAAAAAGTTCAGTTAGTAGGATTTGGTACTTTTGAAGTTTCTGAAAGAGCAGCAAGAGAAGGAAGAAATCCAAAGACAGGTGAGACTATGACAATCTCAGCTTCTAAGTCTCCAAAATTCAAAGCTGGTAAAGCTCTGAAAGATTTAGTAAACGCATAATCCATAGTCAGAAAGTAAGACGATCAAGCAGGAGATGTGGCATTGTCCGGCAGACAGGATAACCCTATGGCCGGATGCAGCATCTCCTGATTTTCTTTTCAGGCAAAGGAGAACAGGATGAGACTTGATAAGTATTTAAAGGTTTCCAGATTAATTAAAAGAAGAACAGTGGCAAACGAGGCCTGTGATGCAGGTCGTGTGCTGATTAATGATAAGCCTGCCAAGGCGTCTGCTCAGGTGAAGGCAGGAGATATTCTGGAAATTCAGTTTGGAAGTAAAAATGTCCGGGTAGAGGTCCTGGATGTACAGGAAACTGTAAAAAAAGAAGCTGCCAGTGAGCTGTTTAAATATTTATAAAAACACAATAGGCGGTATAATCATCACTGCGCCCCCATATAATCTTTCATAAGAAGATCTGTGGGGGAGTGATGAAGTTTGGAAGAGAAAAATCATAAGGCAGAACACAGGCTTCAGCTTCTTAGACGGGAACAGGGAAGTTTTACCGGCGTGCGGGATGTAAATTCTTTTGATGAGAAAGAAATCAGCCTGGTGACAGAGGAAGGAATCCTCACAGTCCAGGGAGAAGGCCTTCATGTGACCCGGTTAGACCTGGAAAAACAGGAAGTGGACATCCAGGGACGGGTAGACAGTCTGGTCTATAGCCAGGGAGTTGCAAAATCAAAAGGAGGAGAGGGAATGCTGAAAAGGCTTTTCCAATAACCATGAGCAATTATATGCAACAGGAGCTGGCATTTTTTTGCAGGGCATTCCTAAGTGGAGTGATTCTTACGGTTTCTTATGATATCCTTCGTATTTTCCGTAATGTGAAGGCACACAGCGTGGCGCTTACAGGAATCGAAGATTTTCTGTACTGGTGTATGGCAGGAATCTTCTTGTTTTCCATGATTTATGGGGAAAACGATGGGGTAATACGGGTCTATACATTATGCGCGGCGGGGCTTGGAGCATTGATATATTACAAAGGAATCAGCAGTCTTATGGTGAAGGGAAGCACCTGGGTATTAAAGAAGCTTGGGAAGCTTTTGGCATTTCCAGTAAGACCCATAAGAAAATGGAGAAAAAGGTTGAAATTTCAACTGGATAGAGTTAAAATTTTTCTAAGTGAACAAAAGTCTATACAAACAATAAGAGAGCGTATTTATGGGAAAAATGGGAAGCAGAAATATAAAAAAGGCAAAGAAAAAGAGAGCCACAAGAGCAAAACAGCAAAATAGAATGGCAATGCTGGGGATTACTTTTGTAGTGAGTGTTTTGTTTATTGGAATGATGGCGAAGGGAATGGATCTGCAAAAGCAGTTGGACAGCTACAACAGCAAGCTGGAGAAGCTAGATGAAAAACTGGAAGAGGAAACACAGCGTACCCAGGAAATCGACGACCTGAAGGACTACATGAAAACAGACGAATATGCGGAGCAGGTTGCCAGAGAAAAGCTGGGGCTTGTAAAAGGAAACGAAATTATTTTTAAGACAGAAGAGTAAGGAAGAAATCAGCAGATTTTGTCTGAAAGTTTTCTGAATCAGGGTACTGTTTTTGACAAAGTTTAAAGAGAAAAGCATCTATAATAAATCCTTGATAGCGGTTGCTTATTCAGGGAGGGAACAAGATGCAGGAATGGATCATTGCCATGCTCGTAATCGGCGTTCTGCTCATATTACGTGACATGGCAAAAACTATTTTTTCAGAAATGAAAAAAAGTGCGGCAGCTTTGGTCTACGATCAGTATCCACAAAAAGAGAAAATGCAGCGCTATGCGGAATCCTTCCAGAAACTGGCAAACAGTTTTTATGAAACGCCATACAGGAAGGAGTACCTTTCCAGTCAGGAACTGGAGGCAATGGCAGAAGAGGTGCAGGAGGGAGTGTGCCGCAGATGTCATTTGAACCAGGTTTGCTGGAAACAGCATTCCATCCAGTCCTATCAGAGAATCTATGACCTTTTGCGGATTATGGAAGAGCAGGATGAAGAGGCTCTTAGAAAGGCCAGAGCAGATTTGACAGGGGTCTGTGTAAATCAGGGAAAGCTGATGCAGGAATTACAAAGGCTGATGGAAAGAGAACGACAGAACTTAATCTGGAATAACAAACTTTTGGAAAACAGAATGGCAGTTGCAGAGCAGCTGCAGGAAGTAGCGCAGTTGATGAAAACTTTATCCAGAGATTTGTTTGATTTCGTGGAGGTGGACAGGCAGTTTCGGGAAGAAGTAGAAAAGGCTTTAAAAAAGAAGCAGATTCAGGTGGGAAATCTTTGGATGCTGGAACAGCCGGATGGCAGAATCCGGTATTATGCAGAGCTTAGAACAACCGGCAGTGGATGTATTTCAGCGACAGAGGCGGCTCAGGTACTTTCAAAACTAAGCGGAAATCGGATGATACCAAGGGCAGAGGGAAAAACAATCATAGGAAAAGAGTTTTCCATTATGGGATTTGGGGAAGCTGTGAATTTCAAAATGCTTTATGGAGCCGCTAAAATGACCAAGGATAAGGAAACGATTTCAGGTGATAATTATACCTGTACCACAGAGGAGAACGGACAGTTTTTTATGTGTCTTTCCGATGGTATGGGCTCTGGTCTGGAAGCCTGCAGAGAAAGTGAAAGTATTGTAGATACACTGGAGCAGTTGGTGGAAGCAGGCTTTTCAGGAGAGACAGCAGCCAGAATGGTAAATTCGGTATTAAATCTGCGAAACCAGAATGGCAGATTTTCTACTGTAGATATTTCCATGGTGGATTTATATTCCGGTGTATGTCACTTTTTAAAAGCAGGAGCTGCTACAACTTTTATTAAACGGGATCATTGGGTAGAAGCGATTTCGTCTACTAGCCTGGCTCTTGGGTTAGTGCAGCAGGCAGATTTTCAGACAGCGGCAAAAAAACTGTATGAGGGAGATTTCCTGATTATGGTGACAGATGGAGTGCTGGATGCGCTGCCCTGCGAATGCGCAGAAGAAACTATGAAAGAAATTATTCTTGAGACCCATGCCAGCGCGGCCCAGGAACTTGGCAGGGGAATCCTGGAGCGGGTGCTGACCTACAGTGAATATAAGGCAGAAGATGATATGACTATTCTCACAGCAGGACTTTGGAGGAATTAAAACAGAGAGATGAATATAGAAGAAAGGGTATTTTCCTATATAGAGAAATACAATATGATAGAAGCGGGCAGCCAGGTCATTGTCGGAATATCCGGCGGTGGGGATTCGGTATGCCTGTTGTTTTTGGTAAGCAGATATCAGAAAAAGAAATTTTTTCATTTACAGGGGGTTCACGTAAATCATGGTATCCGGGGGCAGGAGGCTTTAAGAGACCAGGAATATGCCAGGGAGTTGTGTGAAAGGCTTGGCGTGCCTTTTACAGTGTATACATATTCGGTACCTGATATTGCCAACAGAGAAAAGCGTTCTCTGGAAGAAACCGGAAGAATGGTAAGGCGAAGAGCTTTTGCCCAAAAAGCTGCAGAGCTAGGGGGAAAGGCAGTGGTTGCTCTTGCCCATCATGAAAATGACAATGCAGAAACGGTTCTCCACAATCTTATTCGTGGAACCAAGGCCGCAGGGCTTGGGGGAATACGCCCGGTTCAAAGGTCAGAGGAAGGGATTTCTTATATCCGGCCACTGCTGAAAGTCACCAGAGAGGAAATCGAAGCATATTTGAAACAGCAGCAAATCCCCTGGATGACAGACAGCAGCAATGAGGAAATCGTATATACCAGAAACCGGATTCGTCATAAAATTCTGCCGGAGATGGAAAAAATCAATCCAAGAGCTGTAAGTCATATTACCCAGGCGGCAGATACCTTTCTGGCTATTGAGGAATATCTAAGGGGGCAGGCGGATAGGCTGTATAGAGATTATGTGGAGAAAAAAGAGAATGGATACTGGATACAAAAGGAGCTGTTTCTGGAAAAAGAACTGATGCAGTCCTATGTGGTCCGCATGGTATTGGAGCAGGTGGCAGGGAAAAAACAGGATTTAACAGCCGCTCATGTGGAGAGCATTCTTTCCCTTGGCAGGGGGCGTACAGGAGCCTCTGTGTCTCTTCCGGGAGGTGTTCTGGCAAGCCAGGTATATGGAAACCTTTTAATCCGGGTTCCGGCAGCAGGAGAATTGCCTTTAAAGGAGTTAGAATTTGAGGTTTTTCTGTGGGAAAACCAGCAAATTCCTGAAAAAACATATACGAAATGGTTTGATTATGATAAAATAAAAAGTAGTCTTGAAATCCGGCGCAGAAAGCCGGGGGATTTTCTCACAGTAACAGAAGCAGGAGGAACGAAAAAATTAAAAGACTATATGATTGACTGTAAAATTCCAAGAGAAGAGAGGGAGAATTTAACTCTCCTGGCTGATGGAAGCCATATCCTCTGGATTGTGGGATACCGGATCAGCCAGTATTATAAAGTAACCAGTCAGACAAAAACAGTGTTAAAAGTACATGTTAAAGGAGTAGACGAAGATGAGTGAAAAAATTCGCGAGTTATTAAGTGAAGAAGCAGTAGATCAGAGAATACGTGAAATTGGAGAACAGATTAGCAAAGATTATGAAGGAAAGAGCATTCATTTAATCTGCGTATTAAAGGGTGGCGTTTTCTTTACCTGTGAACTGGCAAAGAGAATTTCTGTTCCGGTTAGTATGGATTTTATGTCTGTTTCCAGCTATGGGGACGATACCAGCTCCAGCGGAGTTGTGCGTATTGTAAAGGATCTGGATGAGACCATTGAGGGCAAAGATGTTCTGATTGTAGAGGACATTATTGATTCAGGAAGAACACTCAGCCATTTAATGGAAATTCTCAAACAGAGAAAGCCAAACAGTATGCGTCTGTGTACCCTTCTTGACAAGCCGGAAAGAAGAGTTAAGGATGTGAAGGTGGATTATGTATGCTTTAATATCCCGGACGAATTTGTAGTGGGCTATGGACTGGACTATGCCCAGAAATATAGAAATCTGCCATATATTGGTGTGGTAGAACTTTAAGATTCCGGAAAGGAGAAAGAAAGAAGTGAATAGACAGGCAAGAAGCTGGCTGCCTACGGTTTTGTTGTTTTTGGGATTTTTACTGGTTATTAGTATGGTGCTGAAACAGGCTTCCAGAAATACAGATTTCACAGAACAGGATTTTGAGCAGGCGCTTTCAAAGAAGCAGGTAATTGAGGTACACATTCAGCCAAACAAAGAGGTACCAACCGGAAAGGTCATTGTGAAAACAAAGGATGGAAGGGATAAGAGCTTCTATTCCCTGGATGTTAAAGAAGTCCAGGAAATGGTAGAGGAGGCCGGCATTTCCAGAGTATATGTGGGAGAAGTGCCAGGGGATAACCTTTTTATGTCCTCTATTTTGCCTTTGCTGATTACAGGGGGCATGATTATTTTTGTGATTACCATGATGAATCGTCAGATGTCCGGAGGCGGCAACAATAAAATGATGAATTTCGGAAAAAGCCGGGCAAGGATGTCTACAGATGCAGATAAAAAAGTAACCTTTAAGGATGTGGCAGGGCTTAAGGAGGAAAAAGAGGAATTAGAGGAAATTGTAGATTTCTTAAAGGATCCTCAGAAATATACGAAGGTAGGAGCCAGAATTCCCAAAGGTGTTCTTCTGGTTGGCCCTCCGGGTACTGGTAAAACATTGCTTGCCAAGGCTGTAGCAGGGGAAGCCGGAGTACCGTTTTTCTCTATTTCCGGTTCGGATTTCGTGGAAATGTTTGTTGGCGTGGGAGCTTCCAGAGTAAGGGATTTATTTGAAGAAGCCAAGAAAAATGCTCCCTGCATTGTGTTTATTGATGAAATTGACGCAGTTGCCAGAAGAAGAGGCACAGGCATGGGCGGCGGTCATGATGAAAGAGAGCAGACCCTGAACCAGTTGTTAGTAGAAATGGATGGTTTTGGCGTTAATGAAGGAATTATTGTGATGTCTGCCACCAATCGTGTGGATATTCTGGACCCGGCGATTCTCCGCCCCGGACGTTTTGACCGGAAGGTGGGAGTCGGAAAGCCGGATGTTCAGGGAAGAGAAGAGATTCTGAAGGTTCACGCGGCGAAAAAGCCTCTGGGCGAAGATGTGGATTTGAAAGAACTGGCAAGAACCACAGCAGGTTATACAGGAGCAGATTTGGAAAATCTCATGAATGAGGCGGCAATCCACACAGCAAAAGACGGAAGATATTTTATTAACCAGAGTGACGTGCGTCAGGCATTTATAAAAACAGGAATCGGCGCGGAGAAGAAGAGCCGCGTGATTTCAGAAGAAGAAAAGAGAATTACAGCTTACCATGAGGCAGGTCATGCGATTTTGTTCCATGTGCTTCCCAAAATGGAATCGGTGCATACTATTTCCATTATTCCTACGGGAATGGGAGCGGCGGGGTATACCATGCCTTTGCCCAAAGCAGATGAAATGTTTAACAGCAAGGAAAAAATGCGGGAGCATATTGTAGTATCTTTAGGAGGCCGCGCGGCAGAGGAAATGATTTTCAAAGATGTTACAACAGGCGCATCCCAGGATATTAAACAGGCAACACAGATGGCAAGAGCCATGGTAACACAGTATGGTATGTCAGATAAAGTGGGAATGATTCACTATGGCAGTGATGACGATGAAGTTTTCATTGGAAGAGATCTGGCGCATACCAGAAATTATGCAGAGCAGACAGCGGCTCTCATTGATGCAGAGGTGAAGCATTTGATTGATGAGGCATATGCAGAAGCAAAAAGTCTGATTAGTCAGCATGAAGAGGTACTTCATAAGTGCGCGGATTTACTTCTGGAAAAAGAAAAAATCGGTCAGGAAGAGTTTGAAGCTTTATTTTAGACAGATTTTATGCAGAATTATGGAGGGTGCCAGGGGGAGAAAGAAAGGGGTATGTAAAAAATACTCAAAAAATTCTTTCAAAAAAAAGCAAGATTGTGCAGACTTTTTCAGGGGCTCATGGTATTATAATAACTGTAAAAACCCCCCAATACATTATATAGTTTTTGCTACACCCCATAAGAAGAAATACCTTCTCCAAAAACGCCAATCGAAAGATTGGCGTTTTTACTTGCATAACATATGGGTGTAGGATAGAATAAGAGTAGAGACAGTAATTCGGCAAAGCAAAGGACTTAAAGGGTTTTGCAGAAAAGAGAGGATGCAGTATGAATTACGAAAACCTAGTGGATGCTAGAAAAGTTCAGGAATATGTGGCGAATATGCGTCCGAATTTTAACAAACGCGCAGTATTTAGCGATGAAACGGAAAATTATAGAACACCAGTAGAACCACAGCCGGGAGAGACTGTGAATATCAGGATTCGTACTAAGAAAAATAATGTAGATTTTGTATATCTTATATGCGGGGAAGAAAAAAAACAGATGAATCTCGTGGAATCAAAGGATGGTTTTGATTATTATGGAATCGCCTTACAGGTGGAGACAGAGACCATTCACTATTATTTTGAGATTATTTCCGGAAAGATTCGTTGCTTTTATAATAAAAGCGGTGTGACCAGGGAAGTGGATGAGCATTATTCCTTTGGTATTGTGCCTGGATTTCAGACGCCGGACTGGGCAAAGGGCGCTGTGATGTACCAGATTTTTGTAGACCGCTTTTGCAATGGGGATGCCTCTAATGATGTGGTTACCGGCGAATATTGTTATATTGATGAAAAGGTTAAAAAAGTAGAGGACTGGAACCGTCCTCCTCAGGCTATGGACGTCCGCGATTTTTATGGGGGTGATTTGCAGGGGGTATGGGATAAATTAGATTATTTGCAGGACTTAGGTGTGGAAGTGGTATATTTTAATCCGGTGTTTGTTTCCCCCTCCAACCATAAATATGATTGCCAGGATTATGATTATATTGACCCTCATTATGGAAAAATTGTGGCAGACGGGGGAGAGCCCCTTCAGGACTGGGATAAGGAAAATGCTCATGCGTCCAAATATATCCAGCGTGTAACCAGGCGTGAAAACCTGGAGGCCAGCAATGATTTCTTTGCCAGACTGGTGGAAGAAATTCACAGGCGCGGCATGAAGGTTATTCTGGACGGTGTGTTTAATCACTGCGGCTCTTTTAATAAATGGCTGGACAAGGAACGGATTTATGAGAATCAGGAGGGCTATGAGAAGGGCGCTTATATTTCTGCTGACAGTCCTTATGGCAGTTTTTTCCGTTTTCACAATGACAGAGACTGGCCTTATAATCCTTACTATGATGGCTGGTGGGGACATGATACCCTGCCAAAGCTGAATTATGAGGATTCCCCGCGCTTGTATGAGTATATTATGCATATTGCCAGAAAGTGGGTTTCCCCGCCTTATAACGTGGATGGATGGCGTCTGGATGTGGCTGCGGATCTGGGTCACAGCAATGAATACAACCATCAATTTTGGCGGGATTTCAGAAGAAATGTAAAGGAAGCCAATCCCAATGCGGTGATTCTGGCAGAACACTATGGAGTGGCAAAGTCCTGGCTGGAAGGGGACCAGTGGGATACAGTGATGAACTATGATGCTTTTATGGAGCCGGTCACCTGGTTTCTCACAGGAATGGAGAAGCACAGTGACGAATACAGTGAGGCCATGTATGGAAACAGCGACTGCTTTATTGGGGCTATGAACTACCATATGGCGAATTTTTATGCCCCGTCTCTGATGTGTGCCATGAATGAGCTGTCCAATCATGACCATTCCAGATTCCTGACCAGAACCAATCACAGGGTAGGGCGTGTGGGAAATCTGGGAAGCCAGGCAGCAGAAGAAGGTATTAATAAGGCTGTGTTTCGGGAAGCAGTGATGATACAAATGACCTGGCCGGGAGCGCCTACTATTTATTACGGAGACGAGGCAGGCATGTGCGGATTCACAGACCCGGATAACAGGCGGACCTTCCCCTGGGGCAGAGAAGATCAGGAATTGATTACCTATCACAAAGAAATGATACAGATTCACAAAGAGAACCGGGAGCTGGTGACAGGTTCCCTGAAATTTCTGTCCAATGACTATCAGTTGTTAAGCTACGGGAGATTTACAGACCGGGAAAAGACCGTTGTTACCTTAAATAACAGCAATGCCACAAAAATGGTGGAGCTGTCTGTATGGGAGCTGGGGATTCCAAGAAATAAAACAGTGCGTTTCCGCCAGCTTATGGTAACCGGAGACTTTGGATTCAGTATGGTAAGAAAAATACACGAATGCAAGGCAGGAGTTCTGCAATTAGAGGTACCATCCCATGGAGGAATCCTGGTGCGGTGCGTATTAGAATAGAATTAGATATCGGAGATCCAGAATACGGATACAGTTTTCGCAAATTTGTCGAGTACCCTTTGAGACTACAGGCTCAAAGGGACCAGGGACTGAGCGTAACATGTATTCGTGTTCTGGATTATTTTTTTATCTTCCAGAAAAAATGTTAGAAATCATAAAAATGTGCAATTTTATCCTGGAAAAAATACACGTATAATAAGGACAAACAAAGGAGGAGTAAACCATGAAGAAAAAAATTATTAGCGTGGTATTATGTGCGGCTATGGCAGCCGGAGTGTTAGCAGGATGTGGAGCAAAGGGCTCTGACAGCAAATCAGAAAAAACAAGTGACGGAAAAACAAAAATCAGAATGACTTACTGGAACAGTGAAGATACAGTGAAGACACTGTTAGAGTATCTGGAAAAAGAAGTGCCGGATGTAACAGTAGAATTCCAGTTTATTGATAATTCCAACTACGACACAGTGGTTGATACACAGTTATCCGCAGAGGAAGGACCGGACATTATCTGCGAATCACCGGCGTCTGCACTGAAACATGCAAAACTGGGATATCTGGAAGAATTAGATGAGCTGGGAGCAAAATATTCAGAAGCGGGAACCAATGTATACAGCTATGACGGAGGCGTTTACGCACTTCCTGGAATCAGCTGGTTTGAAGGAATCTATTTTAATAAACAGATGTTTGAAGAAAACAACATTGCTCTTCCTACCACTTTTGATGAATATATTGATGTTTGCAAGAAATTCCAGGAATTAGGCGTAAAACCTCTGGCAGCAGGCCTGAAATCCTGGGAACCAATGCTGAAAAATTCTATGGCATTTGTTGCGGCAGAGTATCTTTCCACAGAGGAAGGTAAAAACTTTGGTGAGGAATACAGAGAAGGAAAAACAACTCTGGAAGGAAACTGGAATCCATACCTGGAAAAATGGTCTGAAATGATTACCGAAGGAATTTACACAGAAGACATGGTAGGAATTGACCATGACCAGGCATTAGAGGAATTTGCAACAGGAAAAGCAGCAATGTTCTGCTCAGGTCCATGGGATTTAGAAACCATTCAGGAAAAGAACCCGGAACTGGTCATTGATATGATGCCATTCTACGGTACAAAAGCAAGTGACGGCTGGCTTATCGGAGGACCTGGCTGTGGCTTTGCAGTGAATAAATCTTCTGAAAACAAAGAAGCAGCTATGAAAGTTCTGGAAGCAATCTCTACAGTAGAAGGTCAGAAAGCATTCTGGCAGGATAACCAGGGTGGTTCTTCTTACCTGGAAGGTGCAGAGTTTGATTTGCCGGAAGCATATGCAAGCGCTTCTAAGGCCCTGGAAGCGGGAAATGTATACTGCCCATGGAATGAATGGGGAGATGCAGCAAGCGCGCATGAAACTTATGGAACTCAGATGCAGTCTTATCTCCTTGGAGAACAGGACTTATCTGCTACCTTAAAGAATGTAGATGCATCTGTAAAAGAACTGCTTGAAAAATAAAAAGGAAATTTGAGAAAGGTGCCTCTCGCGTCCAAGGTGGCGCAGAGGCACCTTTTTTTGCCCTCAGGAGGATTATCATGACAAGAAAAAAGAAATTACGGGCAGGAGAATTGGGAAAATATTTCCTTGTTTTTATTATTCCTGCATTAGTGGTTTATCTGGTATTTAGTATTACACCATTTCTCTACACCATTTATTACAGCTTTACCGATTATACAGATATGAATCCCATCCATCTGAATTTTGTGGGACTGAAGAACTATCTAAAAGTTTTTGAAACTCCGGTTATGATGACTGCCATTAAAAACTCAGTTGTGTATGCCATTCTGCTCACTGGTTTTCAGACTATTCTTGGGCTTCCTCTGGCAGTGGTATTAAACCGGAAGCTGAAAAGCAGAAATATTCTGCGTGCGGTATTCTTCTTTCCGGCAGTATTTAGTTCTCTGATTATCGGATATTTGTGGAACTTTATTATGTCCTCTTCTGACTTTGGTTTAATCAATAATATTCTCCATCAGTTGGGATTTGGAACAGTGAATTTTTTCACTTCCAAAACAGCTCTGTATTCTGTTATCTTCACACAGATTTGGCAGTGGACAGGATGGGCCATGGTTATTTTCCTGGCGAATCTCCAGGGAATTGCGCCGGAACTTTACGAAGCAGCAGAAATTGACGGAGCCAATGGCATTCAGAAATTTTTCTATGTTACCTTACCACTTATGTGCCCATCTGTGAAGATTGTAGTGGTGACAGGGCTTATTGGAGGTATGAAAGTCTTTGATATTATTTATTCCATGACATCAGGAGGTCCTGGGGACGCAACCCAGACAGTTATGACTGTTATGATGAAAAAGGGAATTTCCGAAGGCTTCTACAGTACAGGCGCTGCCTTTGGTGTGTGCTTCTTCGTGATTGTGCTGTTAATTAGCGCAGTGGTGACAAAACTTATGGGGAAATGGAGTGACGCAATACAATGAAAAAAGAAAAAAGAAATCTTATTATTACGGAAATTGTTATGGTTGCCATTGCAATTATCTGGTTTATACCTATCTATTATTTGATTGTAACAACCTTAAAAGGCTCTCAGGAAGCAACCTTAAATCCTCTTGGACTGCCAAGAGAGCTGCGCCTTGATAATTATGTAAATGCCTGGATTAACATGGAATTTCCAAGAGCATTTGGAAATACCTTTTTTATCACCGCAACAGCAGTATTACTGATTGTAATTTTTGGTTCCATGGCAGGATATGCCCTGGCAAGAACCAAATCCAAAATGGGAACCAGATTATTTCTCCTGTTTCTGGCAGGCCTGATTGTTCCTTTCCAGATGAACATTGTCAGCTTGTATAAGATTGTAAAGAGCTTTGGAATTATGAACACCCTGTGGTCTGTAATTTTGGTAGACGTGGCGATTAATACGCCCCAGGCAGTATTTTTGTTCAAAGAATTTATTGAATCTACAGTTCCAAAGGAATTAGAAGAAGCGGCTTCTATTGACGGATGCTCTGTAATTCCAAGATTTTTCAAGATTGTTTTGCCTCTGTTAAAACCAGTTATTTCTACTGTTGTCATTATTGTAACCTTAAATGTATGGAATGAATTTATGACACCTCTGCTGTTCTTACAGAGCAGGGAAAACGATGTGATTCTTCAGGAGGTAACCAGAAATATCGGACAGTTTGCAACAGACTGGACTGCTTTGTTCCCAATGCTTATGCTGGGGGTAGCGCCTCTTATGATTTTCTATGTGTTTATGCAGAAATATATTATTGCAGGTGTTGCGGCAGGCGCTGTGAAAGGATGATGAAGCATGAAGATTCAGAAGGATTTTGGAAATATTGTGATTGTGGTTCCTCATGAGGATGATGAAATTCTCATGTCTGCAGGAGTTATCCGGCAAGCTGTGAAAGCGGGACTGGAGTGTACGGTGGTTATGGCTACAAACGGGGACTATGAATGTCCGGATTACGAAAAAGGACAGAGCAGACTAAGGGAGAGCATAGCAGGACTTCAGGTTCTGGGGCTTTCCAAAGAGCATCTGGAAATCATGGGGTATGCAGATACAGGAATGCCAAGAGAAGACAGCTTCCTGACCCATTTATATGAAGAGACAGAGACGGAGAAATGTTATCCTTCCTCCTGCGCACAGGAAACTTACGGACTTGTGGAAAAAGAGGAATTCCACAAAAAGAAATGGGGAAAACATAGTGCGTATTGCAGGAGCGCTTTTAAGGGAGATTTAAAGGAAATTCTAAGAGACAAAAAGGCGGAACATATTTTTACTACTTCTCCCTATGACACCCATGGAGACCATGAGGCTTTGTATCGGTTTGTATGTGAAGTGCTGGATGAATTAAAAGAAGAGGAAGGGTACGAACCAGAACTGTACTGTGGTTTAATCCATTCCTGTGCTGGGGATGAGGTGTGGCCTTTGCGGGATACAGGGGAATTCACCTGCCCCGAAGGATTAGAAGGACAGCATCCCTGGGAAGAGCGCTACATCCTGGAGCTTCCAGAGGAAATGAGGCGGGAAAAAGGAACAGAAAATCTAAAATATCAGGCATTGCTGCAGCACAAGACAGCCCTGGAACCGGATGCCTATGAGTTTTTAATGGCATTTATCAAAGATGAAGAAGTATTTTGGAAAATGAGGTAAGACAATGAATACAGAGAAACAGCCTATTTATCCTGTTGAAGTGTGGGATATTACAGAACAGGAATTTCAGAAAGAGAATAACTACCGCAATGAAACAACCTTTGCTCTTTCTAATGGATATATTGGAACCAGAGGTACCTTTGAGGAAGCGTATCCCTTTGATATTGATACCGGACTGGAAGGAAACTTTGTCAATGGATTTTATGAGAGTGAGCATATCCGCTATGGGGAGGCAAATTTCGGTTCCCCGCTTCTTAGCCAGTCCCTTTTAAACCTTCCCAATTTAAAGGAAACCAGAGTTCTTTTAGACGGAGAACTGTTTTCTATGAAAGAAGGAAGTGTGGAGGAGTACAAAAGAACCCTTCATATGAAGGAGGGCGTGTTAGAGAGAACTCTTGTGTGGACGTCTCCAAAAGGAAAAAAGACAAAAATCAGAATCAGCAGACTGGTTTCCTTTGCCAGAAAGAATATTATGGTTATCCGCTATGAGGTAACTCCATTGAATTACAGTGGCAGTATAGAATTTGTATCAAATCTTAGTGCAGATGTGGAAAACCACACCAGAAAAACCAATCCTATTGTGGATTACGGTCCCTTTGGAAGACGTCTGGAAAAGAAAAGCCTGTGGGCAAAGGCAGATGGACTTTACTATGAAGGAGAAACCATAGGAAGTCATCTTACCATGGCCTGTGGAAGTGCGCACACCATTCTTTCCCAGAAGGAAACAGTAAAAGCAGACTGGAAGGCAGAAATGGGAGAACTGGAGGCATCTCTTTCCTGTGCCTTAGATGGAACAGAGAGAGAAACCATTACTCTGGAAAAATTTATCTGCTACACCACGCAGTTAGATATGCCAAAAGAAGAGCTGGGGGCTTTTGTAACAGAAGAGTTAAACAGAGCCAGACAGGAGGGCTACTCTTATCTGGAAGAGCGCCAGAAAGAATATATGGAAAACTTCTGGAAAATAGCAGATGTGCGAATCAAAGGCAATGAGGCTTTGCAGCAGGGAATTCATTTTAACCTGTTCCATATTATCCAGTCAGCGGGAAGAGACGGAAGAACCGGAATGGGAGCCAAGGGTCTGTCTGGAGAGGGCTATGAAGGTCATTATTTCTGGGATACAGAAATGTATGTGCTGCCGGTTCTGGTGTATACTGAGCCGGAGGCGGCCAGACATTTGCTGGATTACCGGTACAGCACCCTGGATCAGGCAAGAAGCAGAGCCAGAATCCTGGGACATGAGAAGGGCGCCTTGTATCCATGGAGAACCATTAACGGAGAGGAAGCTTCTACCTATTATCCACTGGGAACTGCTCAGTATCATATTAATGGAGATATTTCCTATGCCCTGTCCCTGTATTTACAGGTGACCGGAGATGTGGAATATCTGAAAGAAAAAGGAGCGGAAATCCTCATTGAAACTGCCAGAGTCTGGGCAGATGTGGGAAGCTTTGCCAAGTGCAAAGGCGGAAAATACTGTATCTGTGATGTAACAGGACCAGATGAATATAATGTGCTGGTGGACAATAACTTCTATACTAACCTGATGGCAAGAGAGAATTTAAGAGATGCGGTAAATGCTGTGGAATACCTGGAAAAACATGCGCCTGAATGTTTAAAAGAATTAGAAGAAAAGCTGGAATTTTCCACAGAAGAAACACTGCTTTGGAAGGAAATCATTGAGAAGATGTATTTCCCTTATGATGAAGAGAGACAGGTTTATCCCATGGATGACGGATTTATGATGCGCAAGCCCTGGGATGAAAATAAGATTCCACCGGAAAAGAGAGCATGGCTGTACGAAAATTATCATCCTCTGTTTATTATGCGCCACCGCATGTCAAAACAGGCAGATGCTATTTTGGGAATGTATCTGCACAGCAATCTGTTTACAAAAGAAGAAATCAAGAGAAACTATGATTTCTATCAGGAAGTGACCCTGCATCACTCCTCACTTTCCACCTGTATTTTTGGAATTGTGGCGTGCAGCATTGGTTATCTGGAGAAAGGATATGAGTATTTCTCACAGTCTGCCCGCATGGATTTGGATGATTATCACAACAATTTCTATGCCGGTATTCATGCAGCCAATATGGCGGGAACCTGGCAGGCTATTGTAAATGGTTTTGCAGGGGTACGCTGCCAGAATTCAAAACTTACCTTTGAGCCATCCATTCCAAAAGAATGGGAGGAATATGCATTCAGACTGAGATTTCGGGGTACGCTTCTGGAAATCCAGATTTCCGCAAAAGAAGCGAAATTTACCGTTATAGAAGGAACTGCCATCCAATTTTCAGTTGATGGAAAAGAAATTACATTACAGGGAGAAGGGGAAACCTATGTGGAAGAATTATAAAGCAATTTTTTTTGACTGGGACGGAACAGCCGTTATGTCCAGAAAAGCGCCGGCAGACGAAGCGGTGCAGGCTATGAAGCCATTGCTGCAAAAAGGCGTGAAGCTTGCTATTATCAGCGGCACTACCATTGAGAACATAGCAGGAGGAAAACTGGAGAGCTATTTTACCAAAGCAGAGCTTGAGAACCTTTATCTTGGACTGGGAAGGGGAGCTTATAATTATGCTTTTTGTGATGGAAAACCTTATATTTTCAAAAATATGGTGCCAGAAAAAGAGGAGCTTTTAACCATTCACAGGATTTGTTTTGAAATCCATGAGGAATTAAAGGCACGCTATGACTTTGATACCGATATTGTATTTAGCAGACCTAATTATTGCAAGATTGACCTTATGGTGTCCAATCAGAGAGGAGAAAACCTGTTTATGCAGGAGGATGAACTGGGAAGTCTGAAAGCCTCTCTTACAGAACATGGTATTACAGAGGGACTTCAGGGGCTTATGAATCTGGCAAAAGAAATCGGAAAGAAATACGGTGTGGAAGTCCTTCCTACCTGTGACGCCAAGTATCTGGAAGTAGGAACCACAAGCAAAAGTGACAACGTGGACAGTATCTTCACCCTGATTTCTAAGGAATCTGGCATCCTTCCAGAAGAATGTACCTACTGGGGAGACGAATATGTGGGTATCGAAAAAGGCATCTTTGGCAGCGACAGCTTTATGAAAACCGAAAAAACCGCAAAGGGAGACTTCTTCGATGTATCCGAAGTAAAAGGTGAAAGACCAGAAGGCGTCCAGCAAATCGGCGGGGGTGTTGCTCAGTTCTTAAATTTTTTAAAAGACCAGAAATAAAGCAAGTAAAGATTTTTCAAGAAAAGTTGCAATGCAGAAAATAACAATCAAGAATAGTGGTGTAATTCTGGCGAATTTGCCGAGTACCCGTTGAGACTACAGGCTCAAAGGGAACGCAGGCTGAGCCAGAAGTGCATCACTATTCTTGATGTCCGGTTTGTATGGAAACTTTATGCATGGAAACTTTTTGCATGCATTGTTGAAAAAACCAGAAAACAAAGGTATACTAAAAGAAAATATGTGCAGAGTATACAGAAAATAAGGATGCGGCGCTGGAAGGGAAGAGTATGGAATGGGGAAAATAAAAATTTTATTAGTGGATGATGAGCGGGAAGAGCGGGAAGGGATTTCCTGGCTGATTGAAAAATATCAATATCCAATGGAAATTATGCAGGCTTCCAATGGAAAAGAAGCCCTTCAATATATAGAAAAAATAAAGATTGATATTTTATTTACCGATGTGAAAATGCCTATTATGAATGGACTGGAGCTGGCAAAAAAAGTCCATGAAACAAAGCCGGAGATAAAAATCATTATTTTCAGCGCCTATGGAGAATTCAGCTATGCCAAGCAGGCTTTAGAGGCCAATGCAGTGAGCTATCTGCTAAAGCCCATTGAGATTGAAGAATTCCAGAATGTCATGGTGTCGGTCATAGAATCTGTACAAAAGGAAAATGAAGAGGGAGAGAGACTACAGACCGCGGAGCTTCAGAACAGGAGAAACCTTTTATACAAAATTTTCAGCAGCGCTAAAATTGAGACACAGGAGGCAGAAAAAGCAGAGCAGATTTTGCAACTGGGAACAGGGAAGCATTGCAGGATTCTGGACATTGAATTCACAGAAAACTTTTTTGAAGAACACGAAGAAATTTTCCTTCAATTTTTGAAAATGTATCTGGGAGAAAACACCTCTTATTTGGAAATGTACCCAAATGAAGCTTATGTGATGGTGCGGGATGCCCGCTTTTTTACTGGTAATGAGCTGGAAAAACAGGTACAGAAAATCCTCCGGGATTTGCAGGTGAAAACCAGAAGTGAGGCAGCGGTGATTATCAGCGAAGTAGTGGAGAACGCAGAAAAACTGGAAAAGCAGTTAGAGCAGATGCATAAGATACAGGCAGAGCTTTTCGGATATGGAAATCAGATTGTCAGTACCAGAGGGTATTACAGTGAAACAGAACTTTACGCACAGGATGCAGAGAGCGCTGCAAGGCAAATGATGCAGGCCATTGAATCCATGGACACAGAACTGATTGCCAGACAAAATGAGCAGCTTATGAAAGTAGTAGAGTCTCTTGATAAGGTAAGTAAGATTTATCTCCAGAACCTGTTGTATTCCATTATCAAAGCGATTTATGACAAAGTTCCAAAGATGGAGTTTGAGGAAGCTCTTGCCATGGCAGAAGCCCTGTTCAGGGCAAAAAGCCTGAAAAATATGATTGAAGTCTATGAACAGGCAGTGGAGAAAATGCTGTCTTTTATTCAGGGAGAAGATCAGGATGAATCCAGGATTATACAGAAAATTAAAAACCTCATAGAAAAAGAATATGCGAAAGACATTAGTCTGAATTATGTGGCTGAGAATGTAAATCTTACCCCTGCCTATGTAAGCTATATTTTTAAAAAGGAAACCGGACAGACACTGGTGAAATATGTAACGGATATTAAAATGATGAAAGCCAGAAAAATGCTGGAAGAAGGAACGCTGAAAATTGTCCAGGTGGCGAAAACCTGCGGATATGAAAATCAGTCTTACTTTAACCGCCTGTTTAAAAATTATTATGGTGTGACACCAAAACAGTTGAGAGAGAAATTATGAAAAAATTATGGAATTGGTATTATGGAGGCGCATCTATAAGAAAGAAACTGGTAATCAGCTATCTGGTGCTGGTGTTGATTCCCATTTTTGTGCTGGGAATCTATTCTTATACGGTTTCCAGCAAGAATCTTATACGCCAGACCAGATACACCATGGAAAACAATATAGATTCCATTGCTTATAGTCTGGAAAGCAGTATTCAAAGGGAAAATGACAATATTAAATATCTGTCCTATCATGCAAAGCTGCGGGAAAGCCTGGAAGGAAGTAAACATGATATGAATGCTCTGGCAAGGGAAATGAATGACTCTGTGGAGCCAACCTTCTGGTATTTTATTACCAGTGATTACAATATAAAGGGATTGGAAATTTTTTCTCCTTATGTGCAGCAGCCTCTTGGGAATTTCCTGAAACCCATGAATGAAGAGGCGCAGAGATGGATGGAGAGAGAAATCGGAAATTATAAAACGAAATGGGTGGTGAATGACGACCGGATTTATGCGGTAAGGATGCTTTTGGATGCTGCAACCTCTTCCAAACCCATTGGCGTTATGAAGCTGGAGGTTTTTCCAGATGAGATTACCCAGGGAATCTACCAGTCTGACTATTTGAACAATGGAGTTGTGCTTACAGATTCTGAAAATCAGGTGATTAAGAACCGGGAAATTACAGACGAAAATCTGGAAAAAGAAATAGCTGTAAGTATTGAGAAAGGTCAGAAGCCAGGGTTTTATCAGAATGGGAAAAGTATGCTGGCAGTTTCTGAAGAACTGAGTAATGGCTGGAAGATTTATTATTACATTGATAAATCAGAAATTTCAGGTCAAATGATTACCATATTGGCAACCACCTGTTTTGTTATGGGAATCTGCCTGGCAGCAGCGGCAATTTTGATGAGCTTAATTTCCAGGATTTTAAGCTCCAGAGTTTTGCAGTTGAAGCATTGTGCAGAGGAAGTAAGCCAGGGGAATTTTAATCTGAAACTGGAAGAGGATTATTCCGATGAAATTGGAATTGTGTCAGCCAGTTTTAATAAAATGTGCCGAAAAATCAATGAAATGATGGAAGAGATGTATCAGCTTGGCATGGAAAAGCGAAAAGAGGAGTTAAAGGCCCTGCAGGCCATGATGAATCCTCATTTTCTCTATAACTGCCTTTCCAGTATTAAATGGAAAGCAATCCGTTCAGAGCAGGATGAAATTGCCGATATTACCGGACTTCTGGCAAAATTTTACCGGACAGCGTTAAACAACGGAAAGCAGATTACCATTGTGCAAAATGAGTTGGAGAATATCAAAGCATATTTACAGATTCAATTAAAATCCCATGAAAACAGTTTTGAAGTGATTTATAATCTGTCAGAAGAAGGCAGGGAATGCAGAATGCCCAACTTCCTTTTGCAGCCCATTGTAGAAAATGCTATCTGCCATGGTGTGGATTTCTGTGAGGGCGAAAAAGGAAAAATCAAAATAGAATATCTGTGTGAAGAAGAATTTCTTGTTTTTAATGTTTATAACAATGGAAGCAGGCTAAGTGAGGAAGAAGTAGAGAAAATACTGAGTACTCCGGGAAAAGGATATGGAATATATAATATTAGAGAACGAATCCGTATGTATTATGATGAAGAATGCGGACTTTTCAGCCATGTTACAGAAGAGGGGCTGGTGTGCTTTACCATTAAAATCAGGAAAACCATAAAAGAGGGAGAAACGCTGTAGAATCAACGTTTCTCCCCGCGGTTCTCTAATCAACCAATTCTGAAATAGCAATTTTTGTTTTATAACTTTTTTTTGCTCCGCCAGGAGAAGCCATAAAAATAGTGGCATATTCTCCTCCCTCATAAATCGTAAGTTCTGTTACCTTATTATTTTGTTCTTCAACAGAGTCATAAAATTTTATCAAATATTGAGGCTGTGTATTTTCACTTAGGTTTGTATTTTTCCAACTTGTCATATTTAAAGCAGAAATAAATTTTTTAATAGAATTTTTGTCATCATATTTTTTCAATAATTCTTTGTTTGAGGAATCGTATACCTCTATTACTGCTATTTCTGTATCCTTGCCTATAGAGTCCTTTGCAACATCACTTATCGTTTTGTTGGTTAAATAAATAACAGAAGATAGAACAGCAATGATAAGTATTAGCCCCAGTATAATTCCCTTGTAGAGCGTATGTTTTTTTACCTTTTTATCAATATCATTGACCATAGTAGGATTTCCTTTCAATAAAATATCAAGAGAAAGATGAAACTCATCGCTTATTTTCACTAAGGTATGTAAATCTGGATAGCTTTTCTCGTTCTCCCAATTTGAAACGGTTTGTCTTGTTACATTAAACTTTTTTGCAAAAGTCTCCTGTGTCAGCCCTTGTTCTTTTCTGAGTTTTACAATCATCTGACCTAATTGCATTTTTGAATTCCTCCTTACAAGTTCATTTTATCTTTTCTTGTGAATATAACAAGCAATTAGCCTTTTACATCCCTGGTTTTACCCCGCAAATATTCTTTGCAGCCCTTATTTTAAGGCTTTTTCATACAAAAAAGCTCCAAACCCGTATCATTAGGATTTGAAGCTTGTCATGAAAGTGCCGCAGACCAGAATCGAACTGGTACGGGAGTATAAGTCCCGCAGGATTTTAAGTCCTGTGCGTCTGCCTGTTCCGCCACTGCGGCATTTTGCGTGTTCAGTTTATAACGTGGGCATACGCGCAAGCACTGTCCCATCTAACTTACTAACACAATGGGCGATGGTGGATTCGAACCACCGAAGGCGTTGCCAGCAGATTTACAGTCTGTCCCCTTTGGCCACTCGGGAAATCGCCCA
>CATWQE010000012.1 GCA_958352855.1 uncultured Bacillota bacterium | reverse complement strand
TTGGCACTGGGGGCAGACATATTCATTTTTGAATTACAGTTTGCGGAAACTCAAGTTATCTTTACAACCATGTACTTTCTATGAAAAAATCTTTTTACCGAATCCTCATAAGACTCCCCATATCCATCTCATAGACTTCATCGCACAAAACATCGATATCTTCTTTGTTATGACTTGTTAAAAGAATCAGCTTGCCTTCCGCTTTCATTTCAAGAAACAACTTTCTCATTTCCTGTACTCCATTTTTGTCTAATCCATTCATTGGCTCATCCAAAATCAGAATATCCGGCTTTTCCATAATAGCCTGTGCGATACCTAAACGTTGGCGCATTCCAAGAGAATACTTACCTACATGCTTTTTATCCTCTGGATTCAAGCCCACCAACATCATAGCCTCTTTAACTGCAGTATCATCTATTTCCTTCTTTATAGAAGCCAAATACTTCAAATTTTTATATCCTGAATAGTTCGTTAAAAAGCCAGGTGTTTCAATAATAAATCCCAGTTTTTGAGGGAAGTCAATATCCTGCCCAATAACTTTTTGGTTCACAGAAACACTCCCTGTTGTTGGTTTCAAAAATCCACAGATGCATTTTAGTAAAACAGTTTTTCCCGAACCGTTTCTTCCGATAATTCCATAAATTTTCCCTTTAGAAAACTTCATATTTATGTTTTTTAATACAAATTGATTTTTAAATTGTTTATCAAGATTATTTACTTCTATGATTGCCTCTGTATCCATTTTACCTCCTACTTCCGCTTCCAGCCTTCTGTTTTATCTTTATAATTTGCTAAAACACTTAACCCTGTCAAAAGAAAAATTCCTATCAAAAAAAATGCAACGCTATATTCAAATGTAATATGATACTTTAAATTATATCCCGTATAGGTATTAAGTTGTGCAAGGGTAATCGGTGAAAAACGATTTGCCCAAGCCATCCAGTCATTTGAAATGCAAATATCAAGTAATACACAAAAAGCTCCCATACAAGTTCCAATGGCTTTTCCTGTCAGTTTATTAAAAAAATATATCATTAATCCTATCCAGCTTACACACCACCATTCTAGCAGAACACTTACAGCCAACGCATATCCAGCGCTATAATGGCTAATCATATATTCTGTCACCTGAAATAAAAGCCCGACCTGTATGCCTGCATCTGTTTTCGCAAATGTTCCCCATATTTTTCCCCATTCACTTCCAAATTCCATATTCCCAATTATAGGCAATATGGTCATCACAACTAAAAACAGCACATAAAGCAAAGAAATCCCCACAATATACATCACCTGCCCTAATGCCCATGATATTTTTCCTGCGCGAGGAAGCATATAAAAATATCCCTCATCTTCAAAAGGCGCATTACAAAAGAGAAGCACCCCACCTGCCATCATTATAAGCTGGCAAATATAATCATTCACTAAATGCGGAAACGCATATGGTGTTACCCCTATGTTAACAAGGTTGCTAAATTCCACCACTGCCTCCATATTCTGTATGATAAAACATGCAATCATCAACAAAACTGCCAGAATGCGCATGGATGAAATGGTTTTTCTAAAGTTATAGATTGAAATCCGAAATGCTTTAATAAAACACATTATCTTCCAGCCTCCTTAATACTGTTTTCTGAAATAAAATTCCCAGCATAACCACTATTGCCAGCACGACTACGGTACATATTCCCACCGTAAATACACTTGAACGGATAATCATATTTCCTGTCAGCAATTTATCTAGGCGGTATTTATCTTCAACAGAGAATATGCGATACACCTGTGAAAGCAGAAAACTGACAAAATATGGTGATACCAGCACTACAAAAGGGTCTCCTATATACACTGAAATGCATATGGCAATCCCGGACCACAACATCCCACTTAAAAATCCTGACAATATTTCAATAAATGCATATGCAACAGGCTGATTCACAGCAATCCAGGCATGAAACCTGTCTGACATAACAGCGTCCTGATACGAAGAATCTGCCATCGGAAATATTGCAGAAAGAAACAGTATTAAAATTCCTGTAGCAATTGCAACTGTAAGACCGCCGCACAAAACATTTATGATATATTTTATTGTGCAATATGTCTTTTTCCCTTCTCTTGAAGCAATAAATGGAAGCGCATGACTCTTGTAATCCTGGCAAAAGCTGGCAGCAAAGGGAATCACCGCAAATATTGGCAAAAAATAGGTGCGACAGGCTCCACCCCACGATGAGTTCCAGAAAAAATAATGTACATTTCCTGTATGTGATTCCAATGCCCTTATTAAATCATTCCAGGAATCAAAACAAATAGAAAAACAAATTCCTAAAATACTGATAATCCATCCTATATTAATTGCCCGTTTCATTTCGGCAGCAAATACCCTTCTCATGAAATTTCTTCCCCCGTAAACGCATGAAACCTAAGTGCATAATCCACTTCCTCTCCATTTATTTCAAACTTGCAGCACCATACAGGAATTACTTCAACCTCTTCAAAAGAATCCTCTTTCATTTTAGGGAAATATTCCAGCCATACGCCAGACAGATTATAATCATCCGATAATATAACATCTCCAAATTTCTTGATTAATGCCTCTTTTATACCATCATACTGAATGAGCTCTTGTTTCTCTTCCTCTTTCTCCATTTGATTCAGCATCCCCATTAACTTTACTTCACATATGCCGGCATTGGAAACCAAAATATCACATTCTATGGGCTGGGCAAGTAAGGGACGATCCATTCCGCCGGACATCTGGACTGTAGGAGAATCCACGCCAAAAATCGGCACTCCATCCATACTAAATTTATATTTCAGATAATAAATCTCATCGTCTGAATCCCATGTACGTTCCTGATATTTCCCTGATTCATAAAAATATTTATAATTTTCATCTTTTTTCATCATTTCCTGTATGCTGGACAGCTTTTCTTTTGATAAAGCAAAGACTTGTTTTTCTCCTAACTCTCCACCTAACTCCAATTTTTCTAAGAACGTTTCCACATTCTGCGCAGCCTGTTCCACTGTCATAAATCCTAATTCTTTCTCTTCCAGAAGATTGCTCTCTTCTGCAAAAGCCACCAGCCCTGATATATATGTGATATCACTATTTTTATCATACATCATAGTACCTGGTCCTAATGCCACTCTTTCATCCTGAAATGTTACTTCTGTTGCCCCTGCATCATATTCTTCAATAATAAGCTCTTCTTTGCGGCTTTCCGGCCATAAGAGCTCTGCAACTTTTCCGGCATCAAATTTTTTTATTTCTGTAGTATAAGAAGTAAGGGGCGCTTCTGGAATTTCTATTTTCGCATTTACTGTTAAATGCTCCATAATAGTCTCTTGTATATCTGACTGTCCTGTTTCAATGTTTTTTTCACTGTCTATCACATGGTTAGTGAGCTCTTTCTGCACCTTTTCTTCCTTCCCATTGGCTGAACAACCCGTACAAACCATTCCTAAGCATAATAATAGGGCAGATATCTTTTTTAATTTCATTTCTTATCTTCCCCCATTTTAATGATACCCTCATTATCTCTATTTTTATTTTACTTTCAACTACTTTTGCATCAAATGACATTTTAAAGAAATTTTTGGTTGTTTTATTCTCTTACAAATTTAACCAAAACCAACCTAAATAGGTCTTTTCATACGCATTTTTTGTATTTAACTCCTCTATATGGTATGATATACATAAATCTATCCTTATAGAAAGTCTGGTGAAAAAATGCGTATTTTAATTTGTGATGATGACGAATTAATTATTGAACAATTGAAAAAATATATTCTGCTTTTCTTTGAAGCAAACCATATCAAATGCCCTGAGCTGCTGTCCTTTACAAGCGGTGAGGATTTATTAAATGACAATGGAGAAAAAGATATCGTGTTTCTTGACATTGAAATGCCTGGTATGAATGGGATTTATGTTGGAAATGAATTGAAAAAATCAAACAAAAATATCCTCATTTTCGTAGTAACTTCTTATTCTGAATATCTGGATGAGGCCATGCGTTTTCATGTATTCCGATACCTGTCCAAACCCCTGGACAAACAGCGTCTTTTCCGGAATATGAAGGATGCTCTGGCTCATCTGAATACCACAACTGAAAAAATCCCCATTGAAACCCGGCAGGGTATTACTACCCTTCCTGCTTCCTACATTATTGCCATAGAAGCCCAGGGCCGAAAAGTAATCGTACACACCACTTTACAAGATTTTATTTCTGTGGAAAATATGAATTACTGGATAGAACATCTTCCGAAAAACTGTTTTTTCCAGACCCACCGCAGTTTTATTGTAAATCTTGAACATGTGGTTAATTTTGACCACACCATGATACACCTTGCCAGCCAGCAGGTGGCAGCGTATCTGACACGTAGGAAATATACCGCTTTTAAAAATGCCTATCTTTTATATTTGGAAAGTATGAGGTAATTTATGGAGAGAACTTTACTATTCTTTTTTGCTTTTTTCATAGAAGCCATTATCATCTGGCAATATTCATCCAAGCTCTTCCTTCCGAAGCACTCTACGAAGACACGAGTGTTGTTTTTGAGTGCCTTGTATTTTATACTGTTTTGCTTCTCAATGTTCCATAACACATTTTTAAATACGTTCCTGTTTTTTGTGTCCAATATATTCTTTTTTCTTATGAACTTTATACTCCCCTTTTCCTCTTGCCTTCTTCACTCCACTATATTCACAGGGATTATGAACATATCCGAATTAATATCTATGGGCATTATAATAAAGTTTTTCCCCAATTTCTTATCCACAGAAGATATTGGCTTTGCATTTTTTGTGATTTTTAGTAAAAGTTTATTTTTTACTGTCATCTTTTTTTTGACACACATATTCAAAAGCAGGAAGCAGAAACCAGCTTCACATGACGCTTCAGAATTATTTCTAATGCTGATTCCAATTTCATCTGTTTTTGTTATGCTTACGTTTCTTACCATTGCTGAAACTTCCTACTTTGTTCCTGTTACAAACATTATGGTAACATGCAGCGCTGTTCTTCTTCTACTGACAAACTTATTGGTATTTGGAATCACACAGTACAACCAGAAAAAAAGCCTTGAATTTACAGAAATGCGGCTACTTCTTCAAAAGGAATCTGACTCTGCTGAATATTATAAAATGCTGCTGTCTCAAAATGAAAACCGGAGTATTTTAATTCATGATATTAAAAAGCATCTACAATCCATTAAACTGTTAAATGAGAATGGGGAAACCGAAAAAATAGAAGCCTACATCCGTCAGCTTATGGATGCCTCTGATTTAAAGGAAACTGCAAGAATCTGTGATAACGCCATGTTAAACGCGATTCTCAGCCGCTACCAACGGCAATGTATGGAGAAAAATATTAAATTTCTTGCAGATATCCGGAAAAATTCTCTCCCACATGTTGAACAGAATGACCTGACATCCCTGTTCTGCAATTTGCTGGATAATGCAGTGGAAGCAGCAGAAAATATTTCAGATTCTTTTATTGAACTGAGTGTGCAGAAAAAGGAAAATTCTCCATTTGTTCTGATTGTGGCTATTAATTCCTGTCGAAGTATGCCTGTATATAATCACAATGGAGAGCTTGTCTCCCGGAAAACGAAAAATGACAGACATGGCTTTGGTCTGAAAAGTATTCAGAAGGTTGTGAAACAGTATCAGGGGGATGTAAAAATGTATTATGATGACAGCACTGCTACGTTTCATAGCATTATAACCTTGAAACAATAATATTTCTAGCCCAATAAAAAAACTAATGATTTCTTAAGTTTGCGGGCATAATGAGAATATCGTGTCAATTGTGTCAATCGTATCAGCCTCATTGACACGATTGACACAATTGACACGATTTGATATGATAGACTTACAAATTTGAAAATAAAGGAGATGCACTATGCTTTTTCGGGAAAGCGAAACCGTAGAACTGAAAGAAATTGTGGTAGACGATATAAAAAAAGAAATCATTGCCTTTGCAAACTGCAATGGCGGGAAACTGTATATAGGGGTCAGGGACGATGGCACGGTTATCGGATTGGATAATGCGGATCGTGTTTCCCTTCAAATCAGCAATATGGTAAGGGATGCGATCAAACCGGATATAACCATGTTCCTGCATTATGAAACCATCGTGGAAAATGGGAAAAATATTGTTGCTGTAGATATTCAGCGTGGAACAGACCGCCCCTATTACCTTGCCAAAAAAGGAATGCGGCCGGAAGGTGTGTATGTCCGACAGGGATATTCTTCTGTTCCGGCGACTGATATGACAATCCGGCACATGATAAAGGAAACAGACGGAGATCGTTTTGAAGCGATGCGCTGCTTAAATCAGAACCTTACATTTGAGGCAGCAAAAAAAGAATTCGAACTTCGGAAAACTGACTTTGGACCACAGCAGATGCGTACTTTGAAATTGATCGATCAGGATGGGCTATACAGTAACCTGGCGCTGCTTCTGTCAGACCAATGCATCCATACCATTAAAGCTGCGGTCTTTCAGGGAACGGATCAGACCATTTTCAAGGATCGTCGGGAGTTTACCGGATCGCTGATGCAGCAGATGAACGAAGTGTATGATTTTATTGACTTCCGCAATCAGACCCGTGCAACCATAGAAAAACTATACCGGATTGATGTCAGGGATTACCCTGAAGTCGCTGTCAGAGAAGCATTGCTAAACCTGCTGGTTCACCGTGACTATGCTTTTAGTGCCAGCGCTTTTATCAGTATTTATGAGAATCGGATTGAATTTGTATCTATCGGAGGGCTGATGCCAGGCATAGACCTGGAGGATGTTATGGTTGGCATTTCTGTGTGCAGAAATCAGAACCTTGCGAATGTATTTTACCGATTGCACTTAATTGAGGCGTATGGAACCGGAATGGGCAAAATTATGAAGGCATACGAAAATATGCAGGTAAAGCCTGTAATTGAAACCACGAAAAATACCTTTAAGATCATATTGCCTAATATCAACGCAAACTACGAAACAGAAAATGCAACTGTAAAAACGAAATCCGGCACACCGGTTACAGTTCACACTGAAAAAGAGCTAAGTGACGAAGAAGAAAAAATATTGGAATATGCCAGAAAACATGGTGCAATTACAAGAAATGATGTGATAGGATTGCTTGAAGTAAGCGCTTCTACTGCCGCCAGAGTGATCCGAAAAATGGTAAAAACTAACTTGTTAGAACAAAAAGGAAAAGCACGAAACACCCATTATACCATTGCAGAATAAAGGCTATTTCCTGCTTCGTATACCCATATAGAATTTTTTCCATCTCTAAACCTCCCTGACAAAGAGTAAAATTCACTTATATAGACAAAAAAACCGCTACAGGCTCAGACATTTTCCTCTGTCTTTCCTGTAGCGGTTTTTCTAACTCAATTTCTTATTTATCTCTCCAGATAATTCTTCCCTTGCTTAAATCGTATGGGGACATTTCAATAGTAACCTTGTCTCCTGGAAGAATACGGATGAAGTTCATTCTTAATTTTCCGCTGATATGCGCTAAAATCACATGTTTGTTTTCCAGTTCTACTTTGAACATTGCGTTAGGTAATTTTTCTAACACTGTTCCTTCTACTTCAATAACGTCTGCCTTAGACATAAACTAATCCTCCTGCTGATTGTTCTTAAATTCTTTTATGGCTCTTTTAATATGCTCATCACGAATCTGTGTTCCGTCTTTTAAAATTTTATCCAAAGCTTCTGGAATCTTATAGCAAATCTGAACATGTTTGCGTTTCTTTTTTTTCAGACGATTCACAGTACGGACTTCTCCGTCTGCCAGGTAAACATACTCCTGGTCTACATCCATGACTACATACCACTTTCCTGTATCATGCCCGGCTTTTGACCTGGCAAGCATTCCCTTTGTAAAGTCTCTCATAGTCTCTCCTGCTTATGGATTCAATGTGAGAATTTCAGGCTCTCCATCTGTAATCAGCACAGTGTTTTCATAATGTGCTGACAGGGTGCCATCCTGTGTCACTACGGTCCATTCATCATCCAGCCATTCCACATCTGCCCGTCCTATATTAATCATAGGCTCAATAGCCAGGGTCATTCCCGGCACCAGACGGATTCCACGACGTTTCTGAGGATAATTGGGAATCTGAGGGTCTTCATGAAGATGCGTACCAATTCCATGTCCAACTAAATCCCGCACAACCCCATAGCCAAATTTTTCTGCATAGGCTGAAATGGCCGTAGAAATATCGTTTAAATGATTGCCCGCCCGGGCAAATTTAATTCCCTCGAAAAAGCTCTGTCTGGTCACATCAATTAATTGCTGCGCTTCCCTGGAAACGGAACCCACCGCATAGGTTCTGGCAGCATCCGAATGATAACCCTTGTAAATTAGTCCTGCATCCAGGCTGACAATATCTCCTTCCTGAAGGACTCTTCTTTTGTTGGGGATTCCATGAACTACTTCATCATTTACAGATACACAGATAGATGCCGGATAACCATTGTAGTGCAAAAAGTTAGGAGTACACCCAAGATTGCGGATGAGTTTTTCTCCCAAACGGTCAATATCCAGAGTGGTAATCCCCGGTTTAATAAACTCTCCCAACTGATTATGCACGATTTCCAGAAGTCTTCCGGCTTCCCGCATTAGTTCTATCTCTCTGGCAGTTTTAATTGTTACTGACATTTTTACGCTCCTAACACATTGACAATAGCCTGGAAAACATCTTCCATGTCAACTGTACCATCAACTTCTTTTAATACCCCGGCCTTTTCATAATATTCAATCAAAGGCTGTGTCTGGTCATGATATACCCC
The DNA here is from genome assembly GCA_958352855.1 of uncultured Bacillota bacterium. GTDB lineage: Bacteria > Bacillota > Clostridia > Lachnospirales > Lachnospiraceae > Blautia. The sequence goes on along the minus strand of CATWQE010000012.1, from coordinate 51,520 downwards.
AAGGCGTTTCTGTACGGTTTCCGGCTTATCATCATCTCTTAAAATCAACTTTTCACCACAGATATCACATACATCTTCTTTTTTTGGCGCATTGTATTTCACATGATAAGTTGCGCCGCAGCCTACACAGGCTCTTCTTCCGGACATACGGTTTACAATGTTTTCATCCGGTACTTCTACATTAATAGCAAAATCTACCTTCTGACCCATTTTTGCCAATGCCGCATCCAGGCTTTCTGCCTGAGGAATGGTTCTTGGGAATCCATCTAAAATATAACCCTTTGCACAGTCATCCTGCTGAACGCGGTCAATAACCAGGTCTACTGTTAATTCATCTGGAACCAAAAGTCCCTGATCCATATAGGTTTTAGCCTTTTTTCCCAGCTCTGTGTTATTTTTAATATTTGCTCTGAAAATATCCCCTGTTGAAATATGAGGAATCTCATACTTTGCAGCAATTTTTTTTGCCTGTGTTCCTTTTCCGGCACCCGGCGCTCCTAACATAATAATTTTCATAGCCCTTACCCCTTTCTACGGTTCTTCTCTTGGTTTCTATCATACACTATAAAAACCATTTTTTCCACATAAAATTTTAGAGACAGCCACAGGGACAACCTTCACATCTTCTGTGATTCTTCGGTTGTCACTTCAGCAGCTATACTGCTTTCCCTGGGACGGTCTCTTTTCATCATTGTCTTTTATTCACTTAAAAAGCCCTTATAATTACGGACTAACATACGGGATTCAATCTGTTTTAATGTTTCCAGAACAACGCCGACTACGATAATCAGAGATGTTCCTCCAAAGGAAACATCTGCGCCGAATACACCGTTAAAGAAGAACGGAATAACAGCGACAATTACCAGACCTGCAGCTCCGATAAAAATTAAATAACTGAGAATTTTTTCCAAATACTCCTGAGTTGGTTTTCCCGGGCGGATACCTGGTATAAAACCTCCCTGCTTTTTCATATTATCTGCTACTTCCATTGGATTGAAAGTAATGGATGTATAGAAATAAGCAAAGAAAATAACCAGTACAATATAAAGCACCAGACCAAGAGAATACCATGGAGCGCTTGGATTAAACCAGTTGTTTGAAGTCAGTCCCATTAAAATCTGGCTTCCAATTCCAGTACCACCGGTCCAACCTGTGAAACCTGCGATAATTACCGGGAAGGACATTAAGGAAGAGGCAAAGATAATAGGAATAACGCCTGCTGTATTAACCTTTAAAGGAATTGAGCTGGACTGTCCTCCTGAAACTTTTCTTCCTACCATTTTCTTGGAATACTGAACAGGGATTTTTCTAGTACCACCGTTTAAGATCAATACCAGCACAACTACTAATACAATAATTGCAATAATAATCAGTGCTGCCAGACCTCCCTTGGCATATGTTTTTCCTTTTACAAACTGGTCAAACAAGGTAACCAGGTCGCTTGGAATTCTGGATACAATATTTACCATCAAAACAATGGAAATACCGTTTCCAACACCCTTATCTGTAATCTGTTCACCAATCCACATCAGCATCGCGGAACCTGCTGTTAAACAGGCTACTACAACAACTGCATTCATAAAGTTCATATCCGGAATCAGACCTCTGTTTCCAAATCCTACTGTCATAGCAATAGACTGGAATAAAGAAAGTCCAATGGTCAGATAACGTGTAATTGCAGTCAGTTTTTTTCTGCCTTCTTCTCCATCCCTCTGCAACTCTTCTAATTTAGGAATTGCAATGGTTAAAAGCTGGATAATAATGGAAGAAGTAATGTAGGGGGTGATATTTAATGCAAAGATTGACATTTCTGTGAAGGAGCCGCCTGTAAATGCGTCAAAAAAGTTAAACGCATCGTTGGACTGGCTTGCAAACCAATCTTTGAAATAATCTGGATCTACTCCTGGAATGGGTAGCTGTGATCCAATACGAATCACAACTATCATCAGGAATACGTAGAAAATACGACGTCTTACATCCTTTATCTTAAAGGCATTTTGAAGAGTCTTGAGCATTAGATCACCTCTACTGTTCCACCTGCTGCTTCGATTTTAGCCTTTGCGCTTTCGCTTACAGCGTTTACTTTCACGTTTAATTTCTTAGTGAGTTCTCCATTACCAAGAAGTTTTACACCGTCTCCTAATTTGGAGATTGCGCCAGAAGCTAATAAAGCTGCTGGAGTAACTTCTGTACCGTCTTCGAATCTGTTTAAGATATCAACGTTTACTGCAATAATTTCTTTAGAATTTCTGCATTTGAAGCCTCTCTTTGGAAGTCTTCTATATAAAGGCATCTGACCACCTTCGAAACCTGGTCTCTTTGCACCGGAACGTGCTTTCTGACCTTTGTGGCCCTTACCTGCTGTTTTACCATTACCTGAACCGTGTCCACGGCCTCTTCTGAATTCGTTGCTCTGTTTGGAGCCTTCAGCTGGTCTTAAATTTGATAATTCCATGATGGCACCTCCTTCTTCGTAATATTAGATTTCTTCTACTTTCACCATATGGCTTACCTGACGAATCATACCTCTTACGGCTGCGTTATCAGGCATTTCCACTGTTTTATTCAGTTTTCTCAAACCTAAAGCTTCAACAATCTTTCTGTTTTTCGGTACTGCACCGATGCTGGATTTCACCAAAGTGATTCTTAATTTATCTGCCATTTGTCTGATCCTCCTTATGCAAAAATCTCATCAACAGATTTTCCGCGAAGTTTTGCAACTTCTTCCGGAGTCTTTAACTGGCTTAAACCTGCGATTGTAGCCAGAACTACGTTCTGTTTGTTACGGGAACCCATACATTTTGTACGGATGTTCTTAATACCTGCAAGTTCAATAACCGCACGAGCTGGACCTCCGGCAATAACACCAGTACCTTCTGGAGCTTTCTTTAAGAGCATTTCTGCGCTTCCGAATTTTCCAACAAAGTCATGTGTAATACTTCCGTTTTCGTCTCTTGCTACACTAACTAATTTTTTCATTGCATCTTCTTTTCCTTTGCGGATTGCTTCAGGAATTTCAGTTGCTTTTCCTAAACCAGCGCCAACATGTCCGTTGCCGTCACCTACAACAACTAAAGCTGTGAAACGGAAGTTACGACCACCTTTAACAACCTTTGTTACACGCTTGATTGACACTACTTTTTCTTCTAACTCAAACTGGCTAGCATCAATGATAGAACGTTTCATGTGTTCATTTCCTCCCTAATTAGAATTCTAACCCAGCTTCTCTTGCTGCGTCTGCTAATGCTTTCACTTTTCCATGGTAAATAAAGCCGCCTCTGTCGAAAACAACTTCTTTAATACCAGCTTCGATTGCTCTTTTTGCAATCACTGTTCCTAAGTATGCTGCTGCATCAACGTTATTGGTTTTTTCTAACTCAGCTTTTACTTCTTTCTGTGTAGTAGAAGCAGAAACCAGAGTTTTTCCAACTGTATCGTCAATAATTTGAGCATACATATGATTATTGCTGCGGAATACTGCTAAACGTGGTGTAGCAGTTGTACCGCTAAGATGATTACGTAATCTTCTATGTTTTTTTGCGCGAACTTTCGCTCTTGATACTTTACTAACCATTTTTACACTCTCCTTACTTATTTCTTACCAGTTTTACCAACTTTACGTCTGATAACTTCATCAGCATATTTAATACCTTTACCTTTGTATGGTTCAGGTCTTCTCTTATCTCTGATTTCAGCAGCGTACTGGCCAACTTTTTCTTTGTCAATTCCGGATATAACGATTTTATTTCCGTCTACTTTAGATTCCAGACCTTCTGGATCTTCCATTTCTACTGGATGAGAATATCCTAAGTTCAGAACTAATTTTTTGCCCTGTTTGGATGCTCTATAACCAACACCGTTTACTTCCAGAGTTTTTTCGTATCCCTGGCTTACACCAGTTACCATGTTCTGGATCAGTGTTCTTGTTAAGCCATGTAAAGCTTTCATTTTCTTTAAATCGCTTGGTCTTGTTACAACAACATGACCATCTTCTAATTTGATTGACATTTCAACCGGTAACGCTCTTTCAAGTGTTCCTTTAGGACCTTTTACAGTCACTACGTTGTTCTCAGCAATTTTAACTTCTACTCCTGCTGGAACAGCTACAGGCAGTCTTCCAATTCGTGACATACCAATTTCCTCCTTACTTAAATTTTCGGAAGGGCCAATTATGGTTCCCCTCTGTTTTCAGTACCTTTTTATATATGATAAAGGACAAAGTCCTGTTATCCTCTCGTTTGGACATAATAAAAAACTCGCTTGGACACAAAAATTACCATACAAATGCCAGTACTTCTCCACCTACATGAAGTTTTCTAGCTTCTTTGTCTGTGATAACTCCCTGGTTTGTAGAAAGGATTGCAATTCCTAATCCGCCTAATACTCTTGGAATTTCCTGGCTTCCAGCGTAGATACGCAGACCTGGTTTGGAAATTCTCTTCAGACCTGTAATGATTTTTTCATTTTTGTCTGCACCGTATTTTAAAGTGATGCGGATTGTTTTGAAAGCTCCGTCTTCCAGAACTTCATATTTTGCAATATAACCTTCTTTTACCAAAATGTCGGCAATAGCAAGTTTCATTTTAGATGCTGGTACATCTACTGTATCGTGTTTTGCAGTGTTTGCATTACGAATTCTTGTAAGCATATCTGCGATTGGATCGCTCATTGTCATGATAGTTTCCTCCTGTTTTTAGACTTTTCATGTTAATTATTTTTTTATTTGAAATCCTCTTCGGAAGGTATGGGAGAGGTATTCTCCCCAACACCTAAAGAAGGGGTGAGTTCGCTCAGCTAAACTCAGCTTTCGCCTTTGGCTCAGCTTCGTTAAGATTCGCGAACAACCTCGCACTAAGTTCGAGCATCGCCGGATGGCGATGTCTCACTAAGTTGCTTTCGGTTTACCAGCTAGCTTTTTTAACTCCTGGGATCTGTCCTTTGTATGCTAATTCGCGGAAGCAAACACGGCAGATACCGTATTTTCTCAGGTATGCATGTGGACGTCCGCAGATACGGCAGCGGCTGTATTCTCTTGTGGAGAATTTCTGTTTACGCTGCTGTTTAACTTTCATTGCTGTCTTAGCCATGAATTTTCCCTCCTAATAATCTTATTTTGCAAATGGCATATTAAATAATGTCAATAATTCACGAGCTTCTTCGTCTGTTTTAGCAGTGGTAACGAAAATAATATCCATACCTCTTACTTTATCGACTTTATCATATTCCACTTCAGGGAAAATTAACTGCTCTTTGATTCCCAGTGCGTAGTTTCCTCTGCCATCGAAAGCATTTGGATTTACGCCACGGAAGTCACGTACACGTGGCAGTGCTAAGTTGATGAGACGATCAGCAAACTCGTACATTTTTTCGCCTCTTAAAGTTACTTTACATCCGATTGGCATACCTTCACGAATTTTGAAGTTAGCTACGGAGTTTTTCGCTTTTGTTGTAACAGCTTTCTGACCTGTGATTAATTCCATATCAGCTACTGCTGCGTCTAACAGTTTAGCGTTATCTTTGGCTTCACCTACACCCATGTTTACAACGATTTTATCGAGTTTCGGCACTTCCATGATATTCTTATAACCAAACTTTTTGATCATAGCATCTACGATCTCATTTTTATACATTTCTTTCAGTCTGCTCACTTTAAATGGCCTCCTCTCTTATTAATCGATTACTTTTCCTGTAGTTTTAGCGAAACGAACTTTTTTACCATCCTCAACTTTAAAGCCGACTCTGGTAGCTTTTCCTTCATGCATAACCATTACGTTAGATGCATCAATCCAAGCTTCTTTGTTCACAATACCGCCCTGCTGGTTAGCCATAGATGGTTTTGTGTGTTTTGTGACCATGTTTACGCCTTCAACCAGAACAGCGCCTTTTTTCGGATTAACAGAGATTACTTTTCCTTCTTTGTCTTTATCTTTACCAGCGATAACTTTTACAGTATCACCTTTTTTAATCTTAAACATCAGGCTTACCTCCTATAATACTTCCGGAGCTAAGGAAACAATTTTCATGAACTGTTTCTCACGAAGCTCTCTGGCTACTGGTCCAAAAATACGGGTTCCTTTTGGAGTTTTGTCATCTTTGATAATAACTGCTGCGTTCTCATCAAATTTGATGTAAGAACCGTCTTTACGACGAGCGCCTTTTACGCTTCTTACAACAACAGCTTTTACTACGTCACCTTTTTTAACAACGCCGCCTGGTGTTGCATCTTTAACAGTAGCAACGATTGTATCGCCAATGCTTGCATATCTTCTTGTAGAGCCGCCCATAACACGAATACAAAGGATTTCTTTTGCACCAGTGTTGTCGGCAACTTTCAGTCTAGTTTCCTGCTGGATCATACTGGTTTCCTCCTTATTTAACTTTCTCTACGATTTCAACCAGTCTCCATCTTTTATCCTTGGATAACGGTCTGGTTTCCATAACTTTTACGGTATCACCGATATTGCACTCATTGTTTTCGTCATGAGCTTTTAATTTATATGTTCTCTTCACGATCTTTTTGTAAAGAGGATGTTTTACATGGTCTTCAATAGCAACTACAATGGTCTTGTCCATCTTATTGCTGACAACCTTACCCACGCGGGTTTTTCTCAGATTTCTTTCCACGATAGTTTCCTCCTATTATTTGGAAGCGTTAGCCTGCTCAGTAATTACTGTCTGGATTCTTGCAATGTTCTTGCGAACCTCTTTAATGCGGCTTGTATTCTCTAATTGATTAGTTGCATTCTGAAATCTCAGATTGAAAAGTTCTTTTTTAGCAGCTACTAATTCTTCATTTAATTCTGCAGCTGATTTTGCCTTTAAATCTTCCACGAATTTATTAATTTTCACTGTTATCACCGCCTTCTAAGTCTGCACGAGAAACGATTTTACATTTACATGGTAACTTGTGCATCGCAAGACGTAATGCTTCACGAGCGATTTCCTCGGAAACGCCTGCGATTTCGAACATTACACGTCCTGGCTTAACAACTGCTACCCAGTATTCGAGAGCACCTTTTCCGGAACCCATTCGTGTTTCTGCTGGTTTCGCTGTTACTGGTTTATCTGGGAAAATCTTGATCCAAACCTGACCACCACGTTTGATATAACGAGTCATAGCAACACGGGCTGCTTCGATCTGGTTGGAACGGATCCAACACGGTTCGGTTGCAACAAGTCCGAATTCACCATAATTGATCTTATTACCTCTAAGGGCTTTTCCTCTCATGGAGCCACGGAATTGTTTACGACGTTTTACTCTTTTTGGCATTAACATTATTTATCGCTCCCTTCCTTAGTTCCTTTTGTTGGAAGTACTTCGCCATTGTAGATCCATGCTTTTACGCCAACTTTGCCGTAAGTGGTATCTGCTTCAGCGAAACCATAGTCGATATCTGCTCTTAATGTCTGAAGCGGAATAGTTCCTTCGCTGTAGAACTCTGTACGAGCCATATCAGCGCCGCCAAGACGTCCGGATACGGAAGTTTTGATACCTTTTGCTCCGGCTTTCATTGTTCTGGACATTGTAGATTTCATAGCACGACGGAAGGAAATACGGTTTTCCAACTGTAATGCAATGTTTTCAGCTACTAACTGAGCATCTCTGTCCGGTCTTTTTACTTCTTTGATATCAACAACTAATTTTTTATCTGTAAATTTCTGTAATTCAGCTTTTACTTTTTCAATCTCTGCTCCGCCTTTACCGATTACAACACCTGGTTTAGCAGTGTAGATGATGATTTTCACTCTGTCAGATGCTCTTTCGATTTCAATCTTAGAAACACCTGCGCTGTATAATTTCTTTTTCAGGTATGTTCTGATATTGTAGTCTTCTACTAAGTTATCAGCGAAATCACTTTCAGCATACCATTTGGAATCCCAGTCTTTGATTACTCCGACTCTGAGTCCGTGTGGGTTAACTTTCTGTCCCATGATACTCCTCCTTATCTTTCATCCAATACAACAGTGATATGGCAGTTTCTTTTTTCGATTCTGTAAGCTCTACCCTGAGCTCTTGGTTTAATTCTCTTCATTGTAGGAGCTTTGTTAGCGTAGCACTCTGCAATGTAAAGATTTTCCGGATTCATACCATTGTTGTTTTCTGCGTTTGCAATAGCGGATTCCAGCAGTTTTTTAATTACGCTGGAAGCGTATCTTGGGTTATATGTTAAGATACCCAGTGCTGTCTGAACATCTTTACCACGAATTACATCCAGTACATAGCAAGCTTTCTGTACGGACATTCTTGCGTAGGATAATTTTGCAGACGGTCTTGTATCTTTGTTAGCATTTCTTGCTCTTTTAATCTGACTTCTATGTCCTTTTGCCATGATAAAAGCCTCCTTTCAAATATTAGCGAACACCTGATTTTTTCTCGTCTTTTCCATGTCCTCTGTATGTTCTGGTTGCTACGAACTCACCAAGTTTGTGACCAACCATATCTTCTGTAACATATACTGGCACATGTTTTCTTCCGTCATGAACAGCGATTGTATGTCCAACGAAGGAAGGGAAAATTGTGGAACGACGTGACCAGGTCTTAATAACTGTCTTATTGCCGGCAGCATTCATAGCGTCTACTTTTTTCAGTAAGCTTTCATCTGCGAACGGTCCTTTTTTTAATGAACGAGCCATTGTCTTACCTCCTACTATTTAGCTAATGTTTTACCATCTCTTCTTCTTACAATTAACTTGTTAGACTGTTTGTTTTTCTTTCTTGTCTTCAAGCCAAGAGCCGGTTTGCCCCAAGGTGTACATGGACCTGGACGTCCGATACCGGTCTTACCTTCACCACCACCATGTGGATGGTCATTCGGGTTCATAACAGAACCACGAACTGTAGGTCTGATACCCATGTGACGTTTACGTCCTGCTTTACCAATGTTGATAAGGCTGTGCTCGCCATTTCCTACAACGCCGATAGAAGCGCGGCAGTTTAATGGAACCATTCTCATTTCACCAGATGGCAGACGAAGTGTAGCATATTTTCCTTCTTTTGCCATTAACTGTGCTCCGTTACCAGCGGAACGAACTAACTGTCCGCCTTTTCCCGGATACAGTTCAATGTTGTGTACCATAGTACCAACAGGAATCTCAGATAAAGGTAAGCAGTTACCTACTCTGACTTCAGCTTCAGATCCGTTCATGATCTTCATGCCAACTTTTAATCCTTCTGGAGCTAAGATGTATGCTTTCTCACCGTCAGCGTATGAGATAAGAGCAATATTAGCTGTTCTGTTTGGATCGTATTCGATGGTTTTTACTGTTGCAGGAATTCCATCTTTTCTTCTCTTGAAGTCTACCAGTCTGTATTTTCTTCTGCTTCCGCCTCCGCGGTGTCTAACTGTGATTTTACCCTGATTATTACGTCCAGCATTTTTATTTAATGACACAACCAGAGATTTTTCCGGTGTAGAAGTTGTGATTTCAGAGAAATCAGAACCTGTCATGTGTCTTCTGGAAGGTGTATATGGGCTGTATGTTTTAATTCCCATTACTGTCTCTCCTTTCATAACTGCCAGGCATGCAACATGCCCTGGCGTTTCTTTGCCGCAGCCGAATATCGGATTATTATTTCTCGACTGCTTGTCTATATTTCAGTTTCAGGTACTAATTAAAGACCTTCAAAAATTTCAATATCTTTGCTGTCTTCTGTTAATGTTACGATTGCTTTTTTTGTCTTAGCAGTTTTTCCAAAAGTCATACCGCGTCTTTTGTTCTTTCCGTCTAAGTTCATGGTATTAACAGATTTTACTTTTGTTCCTTCGAACATTTTTTCAACAGCTTCTTTAATCATTGTTTTGTTTGCATCTGTGTGAACTAAGAAAGTATATTTTTTCTCGCCCATGGCAGCCATACTTTTTTCAGTCACAACTGGTTTCAGGATTACATCATAATACTTTACGTTTGCCATTATGCGTATACCTCCTCGATTGCTGCTGCAGAAGCTTTTGTCAAGATTACTGTGTTGTATTTCAGTACGTCATATACATTGATTGTATTTGGCAGTGCTGTAACAACATCTGGGATGTTTCTTGTAGATAAAACTACGTTTGCATCGTTGTCAGCTAAAACAACCATTGCTTTGGAAACATTTAAGTTATTCAAAACATTCTGCATTGCTTTTGTTTTAACTTCATCAAGTTTCAGCTCGTCCAGAACAATTAATTTGTTTTCCTGAACTCTGCTTGTAAGAGCGGATTTAAGCGCTGCTCTTCTTTCTTTTTTATTCATTTTTACAGAGTAGTCTCTTGGTGTTGGAGCAAATACAACTCCGCCGCCTGTCCACTGTGGAGCTCTTGTTGAACCCTGTCTTGCATGACCAGTTCCCTTCTGTCTCCAAGGTTTTCTTCCGCCTCCGGAAACTTCAGAGCGTGTTTTTGCTTTCTGTGTTCCCTGACGATTATTTGCAAGCTGGCGTACAACAGCTAAATGTACTAAGTGTTCGTTGACTTCAACACCAAACACTGCATCGTTTAATTCCATTGTTCCAACTTCTTTGCCTTCCATATTATAAACAGATACGTTTGCCATTTTAAGTGGTCCTCCTTTCCAACGAAAACTTATTTGCCGCTTTTCACTGTTTCTTTAATAGTAACTAAGGATTTCTTAGGTCCTGGAACTGCGCCTTTTACTAACAGTAAGTTGTTTTCAGCGTCAACTCTTACAACTTCCAGATTCTGAACAGTTACTTTTACATGTCCCATATGTCCTGGCATTCTTTTTCCTTTGAATACTTTGGATGGGTCAGAACATGCACCGTTAGAACCAGCATGACGATGGTATTTAGAACCATGAGCCATAGGTCCTCTGGACTGTCCATGTCTCTTGATAGCGCCCTGGAATCCTTTACCTTTGCTGATTGCAGTAGCGTCAATCTTGTCGCCTGCAGCAAAGACATCTGCCTTGATTTCCTGTCCTAATTCGTAATCACCTTCTAATTTGAATTCTCTTACGAATCTCTTGCAGGAAACACCAGCTTTTTCAAAGTGGCCTTTCATTGGTTTGTTTACAAGAGCTTCTCTCTTGTCGCCAAAACCAACCTGTACTGCTTCATAACCATCATTGTCCATGGTCTTAATCTGTGTTACTACACAAGGACCAGCCTGCAATACAGTTACTGGAGTTAAAACTCCGTCTTCGTTGAAGATTTGAGTCATTCCGACTTTAGTAGCTAAGATTGCTTTCTTCATTCTCTTTACCTCCTGTGAATCTACAGCGGATTACACTGTGATGTGCAATCATCCTAGACAAACAGTCAATATGCTGTAAGCACTTGATAAGGCTTCGCCGAATCTAGTGCGAACGCACATCACGACACTTAATGAGGCTTCGCCGAATTTAGTGACGAGATGCTTCCCATATATCAACCTTGTAAGGATAATCTCTTAACTTTTTAAACAGAATCTATATAAAATTATTTCTGTTTCATTTTGATGTCGATATATACACCTGCCGGCATTTCTAATCTTGCCAGAGCATCTACAGTTTTCTGTGTTGGTGCAATGATATCGATAAGTCTTTTGTGAGTTCTCTGTTCGAACTGTTCTCTGGAGTCTTTGTATTTGTGAACCGCACGTAAGATAGTTACTACTTCTTTCTTAGTTGGAAGTGGAACCGGTCCGCTAACAGTTGCTCCGTTTTTCTTAACAGTTTCGATAATTTTACCAGCAGATGCATCTACTAACTGATGATCATATGCTTTTAAAGTGATTCTCATTACTTGACTTGCCATAAAAAAAGTCTCCTCCTATTCGCACTTTTAATGAGCACGACAAGCGGCGACTGTACACATTCCCGTGTGTGTCATAGTAACTTTGCACACACTCCCACCCTGTAGTGGTATGTCTTTAGATGTAATACAGTGACTTGTCGTCAGTTTCCTAACTTGACATTCGCTCCACGGAAAACCTGGCTTTCGCCAGCAACCTCGCGCTTCACAGCTATCATGTCACAGCACTTAGTAGTATATACGAAGTTTTTTCCAAATGCAAGTACTTTTTTTGTTTTTTTTTAAGAACAAAAGAAAATCGTTACTTTCACTGTATATACAGAATACGGACGTCTTTCCGAATCCAGCTATATCGGAAAAACGCCCGTATTCTTTTTCTTCTTTTATTATAACAAGTCAGAGTAGTCCAGAAGCGTAACTTCGTTTTCTTTGTCTTTTTTGACTTCCGGTTCTTCACCTGCCTGTTTTGCTTTTGCCAGAAGTTCCTGAACCGTTGGTGTTTTTGGAACTGCATTGACATTTACCGGAATTTCTTCTTCCAGTGGTAGTTCTTCCGGAATTTCCACAGTATCTGTGATTTCCGGCTGAACCTCTTCTGTTTTTTCCACAGCTTCCGGCGGCTGATTTACTTCTGCTTCTTCTGTAAGAGTTTCCGGCTGAGGCTGAACAGGAACTTCTTCTGTGCTTTCCGGTTCCTGGTTCACTGCTGAAACGCCTAATGCAATAGAAGACATGGCATCTTTCATCGCTTCGTCAAAGCCCTGAAGTTCTTCTGTTTTTTCTTCTTCCGGTTCTTCTGCTTCATCTTCATCCTCATCTTCTTCCAGAAGTCCTTTTTTCTCCAGTTTCCGGCGGCGTTTCTCTTCTTTTTTCAGGCGACGGCGTTCTTTTCGGCTTAAGGTTTCTTCTTCCTCATCCTCTTCTTCATCGTCCTCCTCATATTCCTCGTCTTCTTCCTCTTCTTTTAAGCGGCGCTTTTCTTCCTTGCGGCGAAGCTTTTCTTCCTTTTTCAGACGGCGGCGTTCTTTTCGGCTTAAGGTTTCCTCTTCCTCATCGTCTTCGTCGTCATCATCCTCTTCGTACTCTTCTTCTGCTTCCTCCTCATCTTCATCCTCATCTTTACGCCAGAGTTCTGAAAGAATGAACAAAATAATCAGAAGAATAATACCAAGGCCAATAACAATCAATCCGCCCTTTGTCTGCAGCGCAATAGCGGCGTATCCGATAAAAGGAACAACCACTGCAACCCTTGGAACTGATTTCTGCAGTGTAATCACTTCTGTATCACTGCTTTTGCTGTAAGGGTCTTTTACTTCATATGCCCCTGCGCTGCTGTCCATATCTGTAATTTCATATACATAGGTACTGGAACCTTCACTGAAGATAATTTTATCTTTCTTTTTCAGGTCCTTTACCCTCACGTCTTTTCCATAGGCAACAGAGCCAACGGGAATATTGGTATCTGTGCTTCCGTTGTCATTCATCACTGTGTCAACTCCTGCAAACGGAGGAACCAGAAGCGCTGCTGCTATTACTATAGAAAAGAGAACCACCAGGTTCACAATTGTTTTCAAAATTTTTGACATTTGTGTACTCCTCACTTCACATCTTCACTGTTACAATTTGCATTTTATTTATCTTACCATTTTTCAGCAAAGATGTATAGAGTCAATTACATGTTTTGAAGAAACGCACAGTATCCTCTGTAGGCTTCATAAACATCCACTTTGCTGGTAATTTCCCATGGAGCATGCATATTCAGCACAGCCACACCACAGTCAATTACTTCCATATTATAATTTGCCAGGATATAGGCAATGGTTCCACCGCCGCCCTGATCTACTTTTCCAAGCTCTGCTGTCTGGAAAGCAATCTGCTCTTCGTCCATAACCTTACGCAGCTTTGCAAGATACTCTGCATTGGCATCATTCGAACCGCTCTTTCCTCTTGCTCCTGTATATTTGTTAAAGGTCATTCCATGTCCCAGGTAAGCAGAATTTTTCTTTTCCATTACTTCCGGGAAGTTTGGATCAAATGCCGCGCTTACATCAGAAGACAGCATCATGGAATTTTTCAGAGCTCTGCGAAGCTTCAATTCACTGTACTGACCACATGCGTTCATCACTTCTGCAGTTGTATTTTCAAAGAATTTTGACTGCATGCCAGTTGCTCCCACGCTTCCGATTTCTTCTTTATCCACCAGCAGGCATACAGATGTATATTTCACCTGCTTCTGCTCCATAATCGCTGCAAAAGATGGATAAGAGCATACGCGGTCATCCTGTCCGTATCCCATAATCATGCTTCTGTCCAGACCGTAATCTCTTGCCTTTCCTGCCGGAACCACTTCAAATTCAGCGGAAAGGAAATCTTCCTCTTCAATTCCATATTTCTCTTTTAAAATTGCAAGAATCTGCGCTTTTACAGGTTCCTCTTCTTCACCTTCCAGAGGAATACTTCCTACCAGTATATCCAGCTTTTCACCTTCCACCACTTCGGCGGCTGTTTTCTGAAGCTGTTTCTGAGACAGGTGAATCAGCAGATCAGAGATTCCAAGAACCGGATCCTTCTCGTCTTCTCCGATTACCACTGTTACATTTTCTCCGTCTTTCTTAGAAACAACACCATGGAGCGCCAGAGGAATTGTTACCCACTGATATTTTTTCACACCGCCATAGTAATGGGTATCCAAAAGAGCCAGCTCCTGGTCCTCGTACAGAGGATTCTGTTTTAAATCCAGTCTTGGAGAGTCAATATGGGCTCCCAGGATTCTCATACCTTTTTCCAGAGGTTCTTCTCCAATCAGATACAAAGCCAGTCCTTTTCCTTTATTATTGGCATATACTTTGTCCCCTGCTTTTAAGGCTTCTCCCTTTTCGATAATTTCATCAATATTGCGATAGCCTGCTTTTTCTGCCTGCTGCATCATTTCTATAACACATTCCCGTTCTGTCTTGCAGCTACTTATAAAATTTTTATATGCTTCACTAAAAGCAAATACTTCTGTTTTATCCGCATATTTTTTCCATGCGTTTTCTGTCTTCATACTGTTACCTCCTATGTATTTTACCGAATTTCTTCCCGTCTGAATATAACACAACTTGCATCAGATTGCAAGGCGGGTTATAATGTGTAGTTGATTTATAATTTCACAATAAGGCGGTATTTGTTATGAAAAATAAAATCAAAACCATTGAAGACCTTTCCTTAAATGCATGGCCTTCTCATCAAATACAGATTTATGACGGTTGGATTCTGCGTTTTTCTTATTTTTATACCCATCGCACCAACTGCATTGAACAAATCGGCGCTTCTTCTATTCCTCTGGAGGATAAGCTGGATTATTGCGAAGAAATTTATGAAAAATGGGGAAGTCCTGCCATTTACAAAATAAATCCGCTCATTGACAGCTCCTTTGACCAGAAGCTTACAGAGCGGAACTATCACATGGCCCATGTAACAGAAGTCATGACCATGGAGCTTTTGAAACGAAAGCCAGCCAGGCTTTCCTCTTCTGTAATCCTCCGGTCCAGAATCTCTCCCGCCTGGTTAAATGCTTTGTTTTCCATGAAAGGTACCAGCAATCAGATTCACCGCACTATTGTGCCATCCATGTATGCAGCCATTCCAAAAGATACCATTGCGGCTTATGTTTATGACAGGGATCAGATTATTGCTACCGGTCTTGGGATTTTAGACAGGGATTACATTGGCTTGTATGCCATACATGTCCATGAGAATTACCGCGGCCAGGGTATTGGACGAAATATCTGCTCTTCTATCCTGGATGCTGCCATGGAGCAGGGGGCTTCATCCGCTTATCTTCAGGTGGTAAAAGGAAATGCCCCTGCCAAGGCCCTGTATTCATCTTTAGGCTTTGAAGACTTCTACACCTACTGGTTCCGCCAGCAGTATCCTGTCTCCTTGACAGATAATCACCCCAGCGACTCCTGACTCCATGCTTCTCAAGCAAAAAGGGGATGCCGATTCCAGATGCGGCGCCCCCTTTTGCTTTTATATTTTCTTTTCCCTTTTATGATTAAAAACACCTTATTCTGAACGTTTGCTCAGATATTCTTCGATGCTTTTCATAGCTTCTTCTTCATCTGCTCCATCTACAGAGACAGTAACACTTTCCCCTGTATCCAATCCCAGACTCATCATTCCCATGATGCTTTTTGCATTGACCTTTCTCTCTTCACTCTCCAGATAAATGTTGCTTACATACTGGCTTGCAACCTGCACAAGCATTGCAATAGGTCTTGCTTCCAGACCATTTGAAATTCCGATGGTAATTGGTTTTCTAATCATACCTGTTCCTCCCTGATTCCTCTTAGCTCATTGGCTATACTGCAGATTTTCCTCAGACGGTGGTTCATCCCGGATTTCCCCACCGGTGTAGAAAGCAAGGCTCCTAATTCTTTTAAGGAAGCCTGTGGATATTCCAGTCTAAGCAGCGCGGTTTCTTCCAGATTTTCCGGAAGGCTGTGAAGCCCTGCTGTATCTCTGATATAAATGATATCCTCTACCTGCTTTACTGCAGCATTTACAGTCTTGTTGATATTTGCTGTTTCACAGTTCACTTTTCGGTTTACAGTGTTCCTCATTTCCTTTAGAATCCGCACATTCTCCAGATTCATTAAGGAAACGCCGGCGCCCATGATTCCCAGAAGCTCCACAATCTGAGCCCCTTCTTTCACATAGACTACATAGTATTTCTTTCGCTTGACAATTTTCGCATCTACCTCAAAAGACTGAATCAGCTCCATAAGCTGTACTGCCTTTGTCTTGCTGCTACAGACAATTTCAAAATGATAAAATTTCTCCGGATCACTAATGGAACCGGCGCATAAAAACGCCCCGCGGATAAATGCCCTCTTACAGCAGTTTCTCTGCACAACCATCTGATTTACCAAAGCATCCAGCTTCTGTGGCATCCGGTCAGCACCCAACAGTTTCACTGCCTGCAAAACCTTCACTGCAAGCTCTGAATCCTTTAATTCAATCAAAAAACGGTTATTCTTTTTTGTAATCCTATTATCAACAGAAACACTGTCATTCATTGTAAACGTTTTTTGCAGCAATGTAAAGTACTTTCTCACAAGACTTTCATTTTCGGAAGAAACTCTCAAATCAATCTGCCCTTGCCCAGGCCTGACAATTTCCCCGTCAAAAGCCAGAACCGCTGCCAGTTCTGCAATTTGACAATGTCTGGCGCTGTCTATGCAGCGCAGCAATTCTTCTTTTACGCTTCCGGAAAAAGACATTTTTTCCCATCCTTCTCTATATCTCTATGCTCAATTCGGATTCCATATGTATCATTTTCCCCTAACCGTCTGTACAGCTCATTTGCCAGGGTAACGGAACGGTGTTTTCCGCCGGTACATCCCACAGCAATCACCAGTTGGGTCTTTCCCTCCAAAATATAATTGGGAATCAGAAACCGAATCATATCTTCCAGTTTATCTGAAAATACATGGGCTGCCTCAAATCCCATAACATAATCACTTACCGGTCTGTCATTTCCACTTAAAGGACGAAGGTTTTCCAGGTAATAGGGATTCGGAAGAAAACGCACGTCAAAAACCAGATCTGCATCCTGTGGTATCCCATACTTAAACCCAAAGGAAAGCACCGTTACCATAAGATTCTTAAAGGTTCTGTTTTCTACAAAAATCTTCTCCAGCTCTGCCTTTAATTCCCTGGTCAGCAGTTTGCTGGTATCTAAAATATAGTCTGCATACTCTCTCAGAAACTGCAGACGTTCTCTTTCTTTCTGAATTCCATCGTCCACCCGTCCGGCTCCGGCTAAAGGATGGCTTCTTCTGGTTTCCTTATAACGTCTCACCAAAGCTGTGTCATCTGCATCCAAAAACAGGATTTCTGCCTCAATTCCTGAGAAACTGATTTTTTCCAGCACTGCCTTTAATTCATCCAGAGAACGTCCGCTGCGGATATCTACGCCAATAGCCACCCGCTCAATTTCTCCGGAAGCGCTGTCCTTAATCAACTGTACAAATTTATCAATCAAAGGAACCGGAAGATTGTCCACACAAAAGTATTCCATATCCTCCAGCATTTTCAAAGCTGTACTCTTCCCTGCTCCTGACATTCCCGTTACAATTACAAACCGCATGATACCTCCTAAAACTCACCCAGGAACCGCACTTCTGTTTCCAGATCCACGCCAAACTGTTCCTTTACTCTTCTTTGTACTTCCCGAATCAGGTTCAGCACATCCATAGCCGTAGCCCCGCCTTTGTTCACCACAAACCCGCAGTGTTTCTCTGATACCTGGGCTCCTCCTACGGAAAAACCTCTAAGCCCGCTGTCCATAATCAGTTTTCCTGCAAAATATCCCTCAGGCCTTTTGAAGGTACTTCCTGCGCTTGGCATTTCCAGAGGCTGTTTGGAGGTTCTGCGCTCCTTTAAATCTTCCATGGTATTGCGGATTTCTTCCCGATTTCCTTTAGAAAGCTCCAGTTCCACACAAAGAACAGTATAGCCCTTTTCCTTCACAATGCTGGTCCGGTAACCCATTTTTAGCTCTTCCTTTGGCAGTACCCTGACCTCTCCCTGTGTATCCAGAACTTTCACACTCTTAATAATATCCTTCATCTCGCCGCCATAGGCTCCTGCATTCATAAAAGCAGCGCCTCCTATGGTTCCCGGAATACCGGATGCAAATTCCATTCCTGTAAGTCCTGCCTCTAAAGCCTCTGCCGCAACCTTTGATAACAAAGCTCCTGCCTTTGCCTGAATACAGCAGTCTTTTACTGTAATGTCACTGAAATTTTTCCAAAGCTGTATTACCACGCCGCGGTATCCCTTATCACTGACCAGAAGATTACTTCCGTTTCCCAGAACAAAATAGGGCAGGTTCTCTTCTTTACAGATTTCTACAATCACCTGCACCTCTTTTGTACTGTGAGGACAAAGATAAAAATCTGCCGGTCCGCCAATACGGAAGGTTGTATGCCTGCTCATGGGTTCCTGAAGCTTTACATTGTCGCTTCCCAGACAGGTACAAAATTTATTTTCAATTCTATGATTATCCATTTACAATCCCCTTTATTTTTTGTTAAATACCAGATCTTTGATGACCTCGCCTGCAATCATAAGCCCCGCTACTCCTGGAACAAAGGAAACGCTTGCCGGAACCGGTCTTCCGCTGCCGCTTCGTACCTCAACATCTTCCTGCGGCGCTTTTTCTGTCCGTTTCTTCTTAATAGCGGTTTCTGTAGAAAATAAAACCTTTACTTTCTTTATTTTTCTCTTTTTCAGCTCTGTACGCATAACCTTTGCCAAAGGACACACACTGGTCTTGGAAATATCTGTAATTTGAAAACAGGAGGGATTCAGCTTATTTCCTGTGCCCATGCAGGAAATCACCGGAACCCCCGCCTGTTTTGCCATTTCAATCAAAAGCAGCTTTGCAGATACGGTATCCACTGCATCTACCACATAGTCAAATGCTGTAAAATCAAAAAGTCCTGCTGTCTCTTTGCTGAAAAAGGTATCATATGTATGAACCACAGCCTCCTGATTAATATCCATAATCCGTTCCTTGGCTACCTGTACTTTTTTTCTCCCCATGGTAGAGCGCAGAGCCACTAGCTGGCGGTTCAGATTTGTCAGGCTTACTTCATCATGGTCTACTAAAATTAAAGTTCCCACACCGGCTCTTGCCAGCGCCTCTGTTACATAAGAACCCACACCCCCGATTCCAAATACTGCTACTCTGGCATTTGCCAGGGTGCGAAGTCCGTCTTTTCCTAATAGTTCTTCTGAACGTGAGAATGCATGAAGCATTGTCCGCTTCCTCCTGTTACTTCATTTTTCAGGCAGCCTCAAAGGAGTACTGCCTGACATGACTGTTTCTATTATACTATTGATTGCGGTAAAAGTATAGATGGCTTTTCGATATTCTTTTATCTGCTCACGCAAAAAGCAGAAGCATCTATGCTCAGCCTGCTCCTGCTTTCGCGTTTTCTTTTTTAAAAATAGGTATAATTTTTAGGTTTTTCATGCCACCCAATAGCATTTTGGATATCCTGCAGATAACTCCTGTCACTAATCTCCATCCTCTGTGTCCAGATAAAAGAAGAGAGGGGAATTGCGCCCATTACAAGGGACGATAAATCTGCAATATTCGTCTTTAAAATAACATCCACTTCTCTGTCTTTTGTCAGCAACACCTTGTCTTCCTTCACATGCAGCAGAATGTCAGTGTTATTCTCATCCATAAAGTCATCCTCTACCTGAAGTTTCATGGTAAATTCTCGTCTTGCAGGATGCTGACAGTGATTTTGCAAAGCAAAATACCCTTTTAAATCCAGGATTCGGAACATATATCCCATGCTTTTCCTTCCTATCTCCTGAATGGCTCCATCATAAGCACGATTTTCACCGCTGTCCGGATTGGTAAAAAGCATATGAAAATCTTCTTCATATGTATAAATCCGAACCCGTTCAATCTGATCTGTTTGAGAAGCAAAGAATGTCAAAAACTGCTTCATTGTTTCCATATCTTCACAAACCAGTTCACGGACTGCCATATCATGGTACATATCTGTATAATGATCTACCTCTACAAATTCAAAGGTAAGATATCCTGTAATCTTTCCTTCTCTTCTGCAGACTACTACATAAGGCATATCAAAAATGCGATGCTGATCCATAAACGGATGAATCGTGGCTCCATGAGTTTTTCTGGCATGCTCTCTGTAAAACTCCAAAATTTCCTCTTCTTCCTCCGGTTTTGCATAGGAAAGACCGGATTTATCTCCATAAAAGCGGATATATTGAGGCTTTGGAGAATACATCATAGTTTCATTACAATATCCAAACCCCATTTTACGGTAAAAGGCCGGATTAAATGGGTGGAGTGCTGCTACTGTTCTTCCTGTCTTTGCAAAAACTCCCAGACCTACCCGTATAAGATTTTTGGCAATGTGTTCCTTTTTGTGAAGAAAATTCGTAGAAACATACGCAGTTCCTCCCATTTCCATCATTTTTCCCCGAACATTTACCTGAAAATCCATCAAAAGAGAAGAACCCACTAAATTTCCTTTTTCGTCAAAGCACCCCAGATAATGCCCCTCCGCCGGCTCCTGTAATTCTCCTGCCATATTATGTAATAATGCCTCTGGTGTTTTGGATGGGAAGCCTGTAACCACATTTCTGGCCAGTTGTTTTTCCTCTTCCGGCCTCACAAAACGAATTTCCATTTTTCTTCCCCTTTATTTTTCTCACTGCCAGTCTGCCGGATATACAAAATATGCATATCTCGTCTTACCAGATGTCTGAAAATGAATATGAGAGTTTTTCGGTATGTAAATGATATCTCCAGGATTTCCTGTAATGATACGTCCATCAATCTCAATTTCCAATACTCCGTCAATCACCATATCATACTCATCATAGGTCAGTGTCCACTCAAAGCTTGTATGATCCAGCTCCATAATGCCACAGCCCATTCTTGGCGCCTCTTCCAAGGTTACAACATCTTTAAGCGCAACTCCTTTTTGTTTGAATGGTTCGCACTTTACCGTATCGGTCTTGATTTTTAAGATACCACTTGGATCTTTTTCTTTTTGAAAATTCTCCCGTCCTGTTTCGTTTTTTACAGACTCTGCCAGAACTCGTTTTACTACTTCACGAATCAGTTCTTCACTTACATTCATAGTGTCACCCCAGCCTTTCTAAGCATTCTTACTATTTTTCTGTTCTTGTACTCTGTACTTTGGATAACAGCTTCGGAGAAAGGATGTTTGCAAGAATCAAAGCTGTAATACCTGCAACCAGCTTACCCACGATAACCGGAAAAATCATCTCAGAATTTACACCTGCAGTGAATCCAAGATGGTCACCAAATACAAATGCTGCACTCACTGCAAATGCAACGTTTAACAGCTTTCCTTTTGGGTTCATCTTATCCATGATGTTAAACATAGCAATATTATTAGCCAGAGTTGCAACTAAGCCTGCGGAACCATTTTCATCCATACCGAATTTCTTTCCAAGTGCATTTAAAGCTTTACCAAAAGTACGGGTAATCCAGAGTACCATAGGGAAGGCTCCGATTAATACAATGGCAATCTGTCCGCAGGTAAGAAGACCTGATTCCAATGGAATTACACCGTCTGCATTTGGCTCTACCATAATATTAAACAGAGGGAATTTAATCTTGGTCTGATACTCAAACACAGCAATAGCAGTAAGAGCTGTGATTACCACAGTAACCCCTGTACCAAACTTATTAAATCCACTAATCATTTTAGCCGGAGCAAACCACAGTCCCAGTACAATCAATCCTGCAATAATAATAACCGGAATGAGATTGATTAAGATGGTCATAATATTAATCTTATACTGTGTCATATTCATTACAAGACCACCTACAATACATCCAATGGGAATAGTAATCATACCGGCAAGAATACCAGCTCCAAGATACGGTCTGTCTTCTTTTTTAATAATGGACAATGCTACCGGAATGGTAAATACCAGAGTTGGTCCCATCATGGTTCCAAGAATCAATCCGGAAAAATTACCTAAAGCATCTGTCTCTGCCAGCTCCATAGCCAATGGGTATCCGCCCATGTCACAGGCCAGAAGTGTAGTAGCAAACATAGATGCATCTGCTCCCAGCAGTTCGTAAATCGGCACAATAATCGGTTTTAACAAGATTGCCAGAACAGGCGCTGCTGCCACAACTCCTGCCATAGCCATGGCCAAAGGTCCCATTGCGTTAAATCCTTCTTCAAACTGCTCCCCATATCCCAGCTTATTTCCCCGAATCTTATCAATCGCGCCTACAATCATAAAAATCATCATAACTAAAATAATTACGGAGTTAATGGATAAACCAGAAACCCAGTCTTTTATACTTTGCGTAAAAACCTCCACGTTGGTAATGTTATCAATTAATTCCTGAAACATACTTTGCCTCCTCCTGCTGCCTTCTTGCTCTTCGCAGCCTTTTCTTTGTTTGTGTATCTACAGCAGAGACTGAAATACCTGTGGGGAAGGTCGTGGAATGACCGTGCTTTCCACATATAAATCTTTCCCTTGTTTTGCCGCTGCTACTGCTGCTCTTACCGCGCCCACATCTCCGGTAAGAGTAACAAAACCTTTTCCTCCAATAGCATAGCCAATACGAACTTCTATTAATGTAATATTCGCAGCCTTTGCAGCCTCATCTGCTGCCAGAATGGCAGAAGCCACCGAATAGAATTCCAAAACACCTACAGCTCCTGGTTCTTCTACAGATACTGTTCCCGTAAGTGCCGGAATAAGCTGCTCATGCACATTGGAAATCCTAAGAGAATCCACAACATAAGCGCCGCCTCTTGCCATCCCTTCTTCCATTGCAGCCTTCACATCTCCTGTATCACCGCCGACAATAATGATATATTTTCCGGGACAAACTGTGGAGGAACGTATTAAATCTACCTGCGCAGCCTTTACCATAAAATCACTGGTCTCGATTCCTTTTGCAATGCTGGACAGTTCCACCATACCTATTGCTTTGCCCATGATTTATACCTCCTCTCCACAGATAATGATATATTGCTCTGTTACTTCTTTTACAGTTCCGCCAAGACCGCTATGAATGTTCACAGAAAGCCCCTCTGCTGCATGTGCAACAATAGCTCCTTTTTCTACCTGTTCTCCCACTTTCACAGCCGCTACTGCCGGTTTTCCAATATGCTGTGACAACAACAGCTTACATTCCCTGACATGCAATTCTGTTTCCTCTGGAAGTTCATGTGTCACATAGGGCGTAAGACCCAGTCTGGCAATGAGGCGCTCTGTAGGAATTTTTCTGTACTGTATTTCCTCTCTTGCCTCTGGATGTCCGTTTTTCTGTGGGTTGATGCCTCTTTCTCTTAAAAGTGTTTTAGCATATTCATTCATTTTTCTCGGAGACAGTCCCATAGGACAGGCAAACATTTCGCACACACCACAACTGCAACAGTTTGCAGCACTTCCGAAAGCCTTTTCAAATTCCCTGTCATCTGTGAGCATGCTGGCCTTCCACAGATTTCGCATAACCATGTTCGGTCTTACTTCATGCCCCAGCATAAATCGTGGACACATGTCTGTACACATTCTGCACTGGATACAGGCTGCTGCTGCCTGATGTATCATACTCTCTCTTGAAATTTCTGTTCTCTTTACCAGGTAATGATCCTTTGGCAGAATCAGCAGATTTCCCGTTGTTTTTGTAACCACTGCCTGCTTGATTTCTTCTTTTGTCCTGAGTATTTTCCCCATCATAGGACCGCCTACAATCACTGCATATGGATTCTCGATCACTTCTGCATGTTCCAGAATTTCCAGAACAGAAGTGCCAAGAGGCACATGATACATCTGTGTCTTTTTCACCGCTCCTGTAACAGATAAATACTTTTCTGAAACCGGCTTTCCTTCCAGCGCATCTGCAATAGATAAGACTGTTCCTACATTGTCTACCACGCATCCAACGTCCAGGGGAAGTCCTCTTTCAGGAACAACCCGTCCGGTTACTTCCTGTACAATCACCTGTTCATCCCCTGCTGGATAAAAGGTTCGCATTTCGCAGATTTCCACCTTGGCTTTCTGCCTGTCAATCTCTTCCCTAAGAGCAGCAATCTCTTGTTTATATTTTGCTTTTGTAGCTATGACACAGTGAGCTGCTTCCAGATGCTCGGCAATCTGCACTGCTGTTTTTATAATTCTTGCAGGAAATGTTCTGCAAAGATATTTATCCGTCTCAATAAGTGGCTCGCACTCTGCTGCATTAATGATAAAGTATTCCGCCTTTGCATTTAATTTTACATAAGTGGGAAAGCCGGCGCCACCGGCTCCCACAATTCCCGCTTCTTTTATTGTTTCTATGAAACTCATAGCATCACCGCTTTCTGTTTAAATCATATCCTCGTCAATCTCCTGATCATCTACGATTCCTACTACGGTAGCATCTACCGGTATATCACTTCCACCGGCTGCAGCTCTTGCTGAACTCCCACCTACATAGATGACTTTTTCCCCTACTCCTGCGCCGATAATGTCTGCTGCCACAATAGGGTATTCAACCGGAGCATCATCCAGCAGATTCACCGGCTGGATAATCAGAAGCTTCAAACCTGCCAGCTTTTCTTCTTTTCTGGTTGCCCAGATATTTCCGATGACTTTTCCTGTTTTCATAGTCCTTATTCCCGCTTTCCTGAGGAGATATCTCTGCGTTGTATGAGAATATTATGTTTTGCCGCATATTCTTTTGCCAAATCCGAAAGAATTGCCTTTTCTCTGATTATCACCTGACGGATATGCTGATTTCCAAGAGGAATCATATCCTTTTCTGTAATAATTTTCTTATCCAGCACCATTTCTGTAACTTCTTCCTGTCTGTTCTCTGAACATACAGGTTGTTCTTCTTCGGCAGCTTCCTCTTTTTGTCCGTTGAGAATCTGTTCTGCAATCTGGCTGTGGGCTGCTATTACCACTCCGCTTTTCTTTAAAAGCTCCAGATTTTCCAAAAGCCTGTGATAAAAGGCCTGCGGTGCAGTATTCTTATACCGGTACAGTTCAATACCTTCCTGGCTTAAATAGATTTTTTTCCCTTCCAGAAGCGCCTGACCAAACAGCTTGGTAAAACCATTGTCAAAAATTCCATGTGCGATTTTTCCAAGAGCTTCATTTGACAGTGTATATACTACAACTGCCTCATAATTCTCTATAGAACACTGATACTGTGCCAACAGCGCACATTCCATCCGGTAATACTGACACAACTCGCTATTTTCTAACGTTTCGTGGCACAGACTTCCATGTTCTTCTGTAAGTACCAAAATAGATGGCAAGGTTTCCTGCTCTATGGTTTGCAGTTTTTCCTGAACTCTTTTACAGATTTCCTGCAACAACAAATCTGTATTCACGCTTTTCTCCTCCTTTCTCTCTATTTTTTGCCTGCTTTAAGCAGGCTGACAGTTCATTGCAATTCCTGCCGGTGTCACCAAAAATGGATTTTCCGGCTTTACAGTCCTGATTCCTGTCTCTTTCTCAATGATAGCTTCAATTCCGGTAAGGCAACAGGTACCGCCGCACAGGTAGATTGTATCAATGTCTTTTCCGCTGACATAGCGGTTGATAATAGACGCAATTTTCTCTACCACAGCTTTCAGCACCGGAAGAATTTCCTTATGTCTGCTGTAATCCTGTTTTATTGCCTCTGCTTCCGCAAAAGAAACATGATAATTTCCTGCCAGTACCAGGGAAAGATGAGTTCCTCCTGTAGGTTCATCTTCTACCTGTACCACTTTGCCATTTTTTAGCATGGCAAGTCCTGTCGTTCCTCCGCCCACATCCACGATGACACCATCCTGGATTTCATAAACTGCATTGGCAGAACTTGGCTCATCCAGAACTGCAGAAACCTCAAAGCCAGCTCCTTCTGCAATATAGCAATGAGTTTTTGTACTGCTCTCTGTTCCTGCCGGCATAGCAATAGCACAGTTTGTCAGTTCCCGTCCCAAACGCTTCTCCAGTTTTTCTTTTAGGCTCCGAACAATAGACAGCGCCCCTGTGTAATCTACCACAACACCATCTCTTAACACGCTTGCTGCCTGTTTTTCACAGGCTACCGGCTGATTTTCTTCATCCAGGACTACGATTACAATATAAGCAGTTCCAAGATCTAACCCTACTTTTAATTTTCCTTTGGCGGGAAAGGTTTTTGTCTCTGATTCTGCTACACGCCTCATAAATTCTTCCACATGCCTGATATCCATCTGCAACTGCTCCTTACCACTTAATGTATAATTTTACCCAGGGTAAACCCCTTTACTGAGGCTGCATTCGCCTCGTCAAAATCAATATGCATCTTAAAATTAAATGCCGGACTGACGCGGATGATTACATCATCAAAGGTCACCGGACGTTCGCTTAAAACCTTAACGCTCACATGCTCCTTATCCCTTAGCTGCAGCATCTGTGCCACATCTTCAGGTACATGGATATGATTGTGAGCTACTATGGTTCCCTCTGTAATAGAAATACTTCCCGCCGGTCCCTCCAGAGTCAGCGGTGCTGAGCCTTGTACATCTCCGGATTCTCTAAGCGGCGCATTTACACCCAGAGCCACACAGTCACTTACGGACAGTTCTACCTGTGTAGCCTTCCGAACCGGCCCAAGGACTGCTACCCGCTCTTTTCTTCCTTTGGGTCCTATAAGTGTAACCCGCTCTTCACAGAGGAACTGCCCTTTCTGGGAAAGAGGGCGCTTCTCATGAAGCACCTGGCCTTTCCCGAAAAGTTTTTCTACATCCTGATCTGTCAGGTGTACATGACGGGCAGAAACCTCTACTTCTACCAGACCGGCCCTGGTTATCGTGTCCAGCACTTTTTTCATTAATTCTTCCATGCTTACTCCTTATAGGCTTCTGCCAGATACTTACACATGACAATGTGCATAGCACTGGACATTCTGTTTAATTCCTCAATGATGTCCTCTCTGGTGTATCCTCTTCCTTCATGAAAAGCTGTGGCTGCTGCTACTTCGGTTTCCCTGACTGCAGCCCGAAGTTGGTTTAATAACGCGTATGCCTTTCCTAGTGTATAATCAGGAAGCACCATCTGTTTAATCTTATAAAACTTCATAGGATTATGAGAATGCTCTCTCAGCTCTGCATGATTCAGACCAATGATAAATTCTCTGCGGAATGGTTCATCCATTACATCGCACCTCATCATTTCCCGCAAACTTACCAGAATATCCTGTAAATCATCAATGAGCTTCTGAGACTCTCCCATTTCCAGAAGTATTGTCTGATTCAGGACAAAAAGTGTTTCCAGGCTATCCAGTTTACCCCTGAAGAAAATCCGTTTATGATCTTTGGGAACCAGTGTATTGCCAAACAGATGTGTCATATGCTCCGGTTTTTCATAGTAATATGCTCCTGTATCATAATCTACAAATCTCGGCTTAGCCTCTTTCTCCACCTGTACAGTTGGCATAGGAAGAACTTCTGTTGCCTGAATCTCTGGTTTCTTTGGCTTTTGCTCTTCTTTTTTTACTTCTCTTTTGCTCTTTCCATCTTCAATACGGATTTTGCACTGCTGCAGATATTCTCTTGCTGCCGGAGAGAGAATTTTTCCCTCCGGCACGATATAGCATTCTGGGGTAGATGCCCGGAGTTCACTGCGCAATACTGCTTCTGTTATCACTTTCATATCCGGTAATCCACCTCCTCTTGCTGCTTATAAATCTCACAGTCTATGCTGGCTTCTTTATTTTGCAAGAGAAGGCAAAATTGCTTCTACTTCCTCATGTGGTCTTGGAATCACATGAATGGAAATCAGTTCTCCTACCCGCTCTGCTGCGGCTGCTCCTGCATCTGTAGCTGCCTTTACTGCTCCCACATCGCCTCTTACCATAACAGTTACAAGGCCTCCGCCCACATGCTCTTTTCCAATCAGAGTCACGTTTGCCGCTTTTACCATTGCATCTGCTGCTTCAATAGATGCTACCAAACCTTTTGTTTCTATCATTCCAAGTGCCTGTTGTGCTGCCATATGAAATTCCTCCTTATTCTTTCTTATTTGTTCACAGATGGCAAAATTGCTTCTACTTCCTCATGTGGTCTTGGGATTACATGGATGGAAATCAGTTCTCCTACCCGCTCTGCTGCGGCTGCTCCTGCGTCTGTGGCTGCCTTTACTGCTCCCACATCGCCTCTTACCATAACAGTTACAAGGCCTCCGCCCACATGCTCTTTTCCAATCAGAGTCACGTTTGCCGCTTTTACCATTGCATCTGCTGCTTCAATAGATGCTACCAAACCTTTTGTTTCTATCATTCCAAGTGCCTGTTGTGCTGCCATATGAATTCCTCCTTATTCTTTCATTTCTATGAGTTCTGAATACGTTTGATAATCTCTTTTACCACTGCATCAATGTCAATATCATCATAGCTTTTCGGTTTGCAGATACCTTCTGAACAATCCGGAAGGCTGCCTTTGATATCTTCCAGCTCTGAAAGCCCTTCTGCTACATAACGCAGATTCATTAAATGTTTTGGTCCTACGTTTTCAGATGTAGCGCTTCCTCCTACCGCTCCACAGCCCAAGGTAAGGGCCGGCTGCAAACCAGTTGTGCCTCCGATACCACCCAAAGCGCTTGGGGTATTCACAATAATTCTGGATGCCGGTATTCTCTGTGCAAAATAAGTCACCATATTTTCATCCTTGGTATGCATGGAGAAGGTATGACCTGCTCCTTCGTAATGAAGAATTTCCGCACAAAGCTCACAAACCTCCACATAAGAAGGCGCTGTATAAAAGGCCAGAATCGGCGCCAGTTTCTCATTGGAATAGGGATGTCCTCTTCCGATGCCCGTTTCCCTTGCCACCAGCACTCTTGTACCTTCCGGTATTTCAATGTCAGCCAGTTCCGCAATTACTTTTGCAGATTTTCCCACAATCATAGGATTCATAGTTCCATTAGACCGCAAGATGAAGCTTCCCAGTTTTTTAATCTGCTCCGGGGTAAGAAAATATGCTCCCTGTCTTTCCATCTCTGCCTGCACTTCTGCCTGCATATCCTCATCACATACCACAGACTGTTCTGAAGCACAAATGGTTCCATTATCAAATGTTTTGGAATCCAGAATCCGCTTTACTGCTAATTTAATATCTGCTGTTTTTTCAATATAAGCCGGACCATTTCCAGGACCTACACCGATTGCCGGAGTCCCTGAAGAATAAGCAGCTCTTACCATAGCAGAGCCTCCGGTTGCCAGAATCATAGATACATCTGGATGACGCATGAGATTATCAGTTGCCTGTATCGTTGGAATGGTGATACAATTCACCAGGTTCTCATTTCCTCCTGCCTCTGCGATAGCCTGCCGGATTACCTTGACGGTTTCTAAAATACAATTTCTTGCATTCGGGTGGGGTGAAAACACAATGGCATTTCCTGCCTTAATTGCGATTTCTGCTTTATACAAAGCTGTGGATGTAGGATTGGTGGATGGAATCAATCCTGCGATTACTCCCACTGGAACAGCAATGGTACGTAACTTCTTTTCCTCATTGCGTTCCAGTTCTCCAATGGTTTTCATATCTTTTATGTGCTGGTAAACGCCATCACTGGCGAATACATTTTTTATTACTTTGTCAGCCTCAATACCGAATCCGGTTTCTTCATGTGCCAGCCTTGCAAGACGTTTTGCATTACGGACACCCGCCTGCGCTACAGATTTTACAATTCTGTCTACGTCAGCCTGGGTTCCTGCCGCCAGTTCCTGCTGGGCTGCTTTTGCCTTTTCTACCAGTTCCCGCACTTCCTGTACTGACAAAAGGTCTTTATCATATAATTGCATAATCTACCTCTCTTGTCCGGTAAATGCTGTGATTGCATCAATAAGCTGCTGCTTCTTAGCAAAACGGACTTCTTTGGATGTCATATTTGTAATCTTCAGTTCTCTTGCCAGAGTACGAAGATTTGCAACAGTCATCTCTTCCATCTGTTCTCTGGTATAAATCCGTTCTTCCTTTGACGTTTCGTTTTCTTCTTCAGACATATCTTCTATTTTTTTAGTCTGCTCTGACTCTGGCGTCTCTGGTTTCAGCTCCAGTGTTTCCTGTTTTTCTTTCTCCCTATATTCCGTTGATGATGTAAGCATGCTCTTTACATCTTCTGCAGGACGTGGAATTACATGGACACTCACCACAGTACCAACTCTTTTGGCGGCTGTCTTTGCAGCATCTGTTGCTGCCTTCACTGCACCTACATCACCCTCAATCAGAACAGTCACCAGACCACCGTTTACCCGGACTACATCTACCAGAGATACATTGGCAGCTTTCAGTGCACTGTCCAAAGCCTCTACTGCTGCCAGATAGCCATATGTCTCAATCATTCCCAGTGCATTCATGCCTTAACCTCCGCCTGCAGTCTCTCCATATTGAGTCTGCACTTATTCTCTTGGATTCTCAGCTACATATTCTACTGCTGCTGCAAATGCATCACAGGCCGCTTTACATGCTGACTGGCTTCCTGTAAGCAAGGCTCCTCCGAAGTTTGTCTCAGATGGCGGAGCATACAGAACACACATTTTTACATCTGCTGCCTTTAATGCTGCATCCACACCATACATTGCCTCTAGTGGAGGCGCAATCAGGTAGGCAAGGGCTTCTCCTTCCTGGATTCCAGCTCCTTCTGACAAATAAGAACCTGTTCTGGAAA
Source organism: uncultured Bacillota bacterium (assembly GCA_958352855.1). Lineage (GTDB taxonomy): Bacteria > Bacillota > Clostridia > Lachnospirales > Lachnospiraceae > Blautia. Next base: position 20,553 of record CATWQE010000012.1, on the reverse strand, counting down.
TACAATGAGCATAATAAATAATGGAATCATCTTCATTGGCAGAAACAAAATATGCCTGATTTTCAATCATATCTACACATGCTTCCAGTCCGCTGCGCACCTCTGCCGGATTAGGACCTGCCAGAATACCGATAATTTCTCCTGCCAGTTTTGTATTGGCATTTGCCGCTCCGGCGTAAAAGCTCTTTGCATAAACAACCTTTACATCTGCTTTCTTTGTCGCCTCGTCAAGAGCTGTGTAGGTAACATCATCACTGTCTGCAGTAACCAGCGCCAGAGATTTCATTCCCGGTTCCAGATTCAGCTCCTTTGCCATATCCGGACTTACATTTGGAATGATTTTTGATGCAAGGACTGTAGCTCTTACTGGATCTCTTTTCATGGAATTTCCTCCTTATTCTCTCAATATTTTTATTTTTTCATTTCTTACAGCTTTAAATCCGTTCCGCTCGCCTTGTTATCCAGAATTTTCTTGATAATATCTGCAATATGGGCTCCTGCTTCTGCCGGAATGGTTCCTGCTTTATGAATATTGGAAACAACGGTTCTTCTTGCCTCCGGCATACCTACTGTTGCCTTGTAGGCAATGTATGCAGACATGGATTCTGCAGTAATAAGACCAGGTCTTTCTCCAATGAGCACACAGGTAACATCGGCTCCTGTAATTTCAGAAACCTGATCCATAGCTCCAACACGCCCGTATTTTACAAAAAACGGAACTCCTGTCTCAATGCCATAACTCTTTAACCCCTGTTCAATGGCAGGGAGTACATCCCCTACATTGGCTGCAACAGCGGCTGAGCTAAGTCCGTCCGATACAAAAATCTGTACAGTAGGATGCATCTTACATTTTTCCTTAATAGTGTTCACTGCATTGTCATCCAGCTTTCTTCCAAGATCTGGTCTGGTAAGATAGACGTCTTTATTTTCACACTGTGTTTTTACAGAAAACAATCCCATGCTGTCTATAAAATCCTGATCAACATCTGAGAACACTGCATCCTGTGCTGCAGAATGCGCTGCCCTAAACTGTAATACAGGGTCTGTCTTATATCTTGCCCCTGCTTTTCCGATTCCAAGGCGACAGGGAGCATACTGTTTCAAATCATAATAAGCTTCTTTATTTGCCGGATTTTCTACAAGATATTGTTTACGAATATCTACCTCTGTTACGTCTGGAATACAGCCTTCTTCGATTTCCGGTGCTTTCAGGCAGGATGCACAGCCTGTAACCGCACTCTCATTTTCTTCTTTTTTATCCAGATTCATTTCCTGAAGAACCTGTGCAATGATTGTTCTTAAATCGTTTTCGTTTACCAAGATATGCTACCTCCTATTTCAAAAATACTGATGCATCTCCTGCAAGCGGTGTCAGGATACCGTCTTTGGAGAATCCCATTTTTTCCAGCCACATATCGAACTCCCGAATTGGACGCAGTCCGAATACCTCTCTTAAGCTGGCTGCTTCATGGAAACCAGTACACTGATACATCAACATACAGTCATCTCCCTGAGGTACGCCCATAACGTAATTACAGCCTGCTGCTACAAGAAGGGTTGCCAGATTTTCAATATCATTCTGATCTGCCTTCATATGGTTTGTATAGCATGCATCACATCCCATAGGAATTCCGGTCAGTTTACCCATAAAGTGATCTTCCAGTCCTGCCCGGATAACCTGTTTTGAATCGTAGAGATATTCCGGTCCAATGAAACCAACAACTGTATTTACCAGGAATGGATTATAGCGTTTTGCAAATCCATAACATCTTGCTTCCATGGTCACCTGATCCCATCCATTATGAGCTTCTGAAGAAAGCTCGGAGCCCTGTCCGGTTTCAAAATACATTAAGTTCGGTCCTGTGCTGGTTGCTTCTTTCATCATCATATCATGCGCTTCATCCAGCATGGCTGCAGTAAGACCAAATGCCTCGTTTCCTTTCTGTGAGCCTGCAATAGACTGGAAACACAAGTCAATGGGAGCATTCATCTTGCGAACTGCTTCCATCTGTGTGGTAACATGTGCCAGCACACAAATCTGTGTGGGGACTTCCCATTTATTCTTAAATTCATCAAAACTTTTTAAAATCCTTGCTACGCTTTCTACAGAATCATCTACCGGATTCAGTCCGATTACAGCATCACCACAGCCAACGCTCAAGCCTTCCATAACAGATGCCATAATTCCCTTTGGATCATCTGTGGTATGGTTTGGCTGCAAACGTGAGGAAAAGGTGCCAGGAAGACCGATTGTAGTATTACAGTGTGCGGAAATTCTGATTTTTTTTGCTGCATAGATTAAATCCAGGTTGCTCATCAATTTACAAACTGCTGCTACCATTTCACTGGTAAGACCTCTGGAAGCACGTTTAATCATATCTCCTGTGGTACAGGTATCCAGAATCCACTCACGGAATTCTGCCACTGTTTTATTTTTATGTTCTTTGTAAATCTGTTCATTTACACCATCCTGAATAATTCTGGTAACCTCATCCTCCTCATAGGGCACTGCCGGGTTATTTCTTAATTCCTCCAGGGTAATATGGGACAGCACTACCTTTGCTGCCACACGCTCTTCTGCTGATTCTGCCGCAATCCCAGCCAGCTTATCACCGGATTTCTCTTCATTGGCCTTTGCCATCACTTCACGAAGAGATTTGAATTCATACACTTTACCAAATAATTTAGTTTTAAGAATCAACTCATTTCACCTCTACTTTTCTATACATCACTACAGTTCCTGCCATCCATTTTGCAGTTTAAGAATTAAAAATCAGCGTTTTTGTTACTACAGGTACCACATGCCCGTCTGCAACAGGCTCACCAATGTCAATATAGTCACCGTTTTGTGCATGGATGCCATCAATGCATATTACATCTTTTCTTCTTTCCATTCGGACATTTAATGCATTTCCCAAAACCTTGGCAATATCATTTTCAATTACAAGAATCAGAGGATATGGTCCTTGAATCACTTTTTTTGCGCCTTCCATTATCCACTGTGCCAGCTCCTGAATCTGTTGGAAACTGGTATGATATCTTCCTGAAAATGCGATAGCAATCTGTTCTAAATCTCCTTCTGCCTCATAAAGAAGCAAGCCTCTCCTGATTGCATCGATAAACTGCTTCTGCATCTGTTCATCCTCTTGTGAAAGCTTCAGTACCGGAATATTTTTTATAGGAAGTTTTCCCTTCGCATAGCTAATAGTGCTTCCGCTTACATCCGTAGTATGAGTTCCTGCTCCTACTACGGTTGCCCGTATAGTTTCCGCCGCAGGATATACCCGGATTTTCTGAAATGCGCTGCTGTTTTTTACCGCTCTTGCCAGAAGAATTCCTATGTCACCGTAGCAAAATACATCGCCTTCTTCATGAAGCATGCAGTCCGCAACCCCTCCGGAGAAGGTCACTGCCTGTATCTGTGGCTCTCTGGAAAGCTGTGCTCCCTGATTGGTGTAAAGCTCTCCATGAAAATCATCCGGCTCTTCAATATACAAAGCCATGGCAAGATGCTGCACCATATATTCACATACTCTGTACAGGGTGGATTCCTTTGCCTGGTCTCCCACCTGTATCTGAATTCCGTGGCTTGCAGCCAATTTTTGAATAGTTGGAAAAATATACGAAATTTTTCCATTTTCGATCTTAATCAGCCGCCCTCCAATATCCAGACAACAGGTACCTTTTAAGCTCCCTTTATAGAAATAAGCAATATTACTGGTACCTCCTCCAATATCAATATTAGCTACTACTTCACGCTTCTCTTCAGAAATCCGATCACTGCCTGCTCCTCTGGCAGAAAGCACCGACTCCAGATCCGGTCCTGCTGTTGCCACTACAAAATCTCCCGCCATGTCACTTAATGTCTCCAGCACACTGTTGGCATTTTGTTTTCTGGCTGTTTCTCCTGTGATAATTACAGCTCCCGTCTGTAAATCTGATGGCTTTATACCCGCTTTTTCATACTCTTTTCGGATAATTTCTTTTACTTTTGCCGTATCAATCTCAGTCTGAGATTTCAAGGGAGTAAAATAGATACTGCTCCGGTAAAAAACTTCTTTTTCCACAATGCTGATTCTGGGCACTGTATAATTACTTGCCAGATTTTCAATCGTCAGCCTGCTAAAAATCAACTGCGTGGTGGATGTTCCGATGTCAATTCCCACGCTTAAAATAATTTCCCGCAAAGACTATCCCTTCCTTTCCACGCTCATTGTGAGATGCTGATAAGATCTGTTGGTTCATTAATAAAATCAAACTCAGCTTCCGTACCTTCTCTTCCTGAACGAATGGTAAACTTTCCATGTAGCTTATCCTGCACCATGGTTTTCACAATATTCAGCCCAAGACTTCCTGACCGTATTTTTTCCGGATCAAATCCAATCCCGTCATCTTTAACGGTTAATCTGGAATAAACCTTTCCTTTTTCAATCCGAATCCATACATGACCTTCTTTTCGTCCCATAAATGCATATTTCATACAATTCTGCAGCAATTCATTGACTGCCAGTGCCACAGATGTGGCAATCTCCGAATCTACCACAAGATTATCTCCCGTGATTTCCAGATTAAAAGATAAATCTGTTCTCAAAAAAGGCTGCACTGCATTACGTCTTACATTTTCAAGGACTTCCATCAGACTGACACAGGCCTCCCCGCTTTGGGACAATAGCTGGTGTGTGGCAGAAATAGATAAAATCCTGCTGATGCTTTCATATAATACCTGTCTGGTCTCTTCTTTCTCTTCCCGCCTTGCCTGAAGCCTCAAGAGAGATGCAATGGTCTGAAGATTATTTTTAACCCTGTGATTCAGCTCTTTCACTGCCACAGATTTCAAAATCAGGTTTTTCTCCTGCTCCCTGTTCCATGTAATGTCCCTGATAATCACTGCAAATCTGATATTCTGATTCATCAGAGGAATCTGTCTGACTCTCAGATAATAATTTCCACAGCGAACTTCCTTAATCCGGTCTGCGCCTTCCGGTGTATCACTCCATTCAGTAAGACAGATATTCTTATACTTCTGTCCCAGAATATCCCTGACATATCCCAGATTCTGGAAAAGCTCTCTTGCATACAGATTCCTAAAGGACACACGCCCTTTGTAATCCACCAGCAAAAGGCCTTCATCTATACTCTCTGTGAGCCATTCATTCTCATTAATCATATGGTTCAGCGGTGTTTCAATAGCCTCATAGCTTCCCCATTCTTCTGATGTTTCTCCATCCTCTTTGATTCGTTTTTCTCTTATGAGTACCCCTATTACCCTGGAATTATATTTGATGGGTTCCACAGACTGAATGGTGTAGTTATTTTCCTGTGTTCTGGCTTTCATATACTTTGTAGCAACTCCCAAACGAAAGGTTCTTGCCACAGCCGGCTCATTTTCCTCTTTTGCCAGCATCCCCACAACACTGTTCTTGTATGCAGAAGGAACCTCCTCCGGCTTTGCTTCCGCTACCACAACCGCATCCTTATCTTTGCAGGGACAATCCACAAAAATATCTGCGGCTTCCAGATTTGCCAGAGGCTGAAGTGTTCCTGCCATCATCTCAATAACCTGAATTTCTTCCTCCGAAAGATCCGTATACTTCCTGCAAAGCTGATAAATCAACTTCTGCATCTCATTTTCCTCTGCGCATTAAAATAATCTCTGCAACTTTTTTCATAGAAATATTCTTTTCCCGGCTGATGTTCCGGATATAGTCATAAGCCTCCTGCTCAGAAATTCCATTTTTTTTCATAATAACTCCCTTGGCCTGCTCAACAAAAGTCCGGCTCTCCAGCCTTTTATTTACTTCGTCACATTCTTTTTTCAGCTTTTTCATTGCCTTATTTCTTTCAACCGCGATTTCCAGACCTGGTAAAAATGTCCTTTCATCTACCGGCTTTACAAAATAGGCACTGACATCCGCCTCTTTTGCTTCCTGAATAAATTCTTTGTCGCAATAGGCTGTCAAAAGAACAACCGTATCTGCCAGTTTTTCCTGTGCAATCAGTTTAGACGCTGTAAGACCATCTAATAATGGCATTTTCACGTCCATGATTACTAATTCCGGATGTTCTCTCCTGCAGATTTCCACCGCATCAAAACCGTCCGCTGCCTCTCCAATTACTGTATATCCTTCTTTTTCCAGGATTTCCTTTAAATCCATTCTGATGATCGGCTCATCATCTGCAATGACTACTCGCATGTATTTATCCTTCCTTTGTCATTTTTATCTTTCTGTTGAAGATAAAAATTCCAGCAAATCTTCAAATCCGGTTCCTTCATAGCTACTGGTCACAAACACTTTACCCGCACCTGCATTTTTCAGATATTTTTTTGCATCCTCTATCTGTTTTTCACCTGCCAGGTCGCTCTTTGTCACAACTCCGATACAAGGTTTTGCAAAGGTACTGGAATATCCCGGCGGGAACATGGTTCCGTCTTCGTTTGCCTGCTGAACCAGAATAATTAAATCTGCGTCCGTTGCTGATACTGTCAGGGCGCCTCTTAGATAGGTTCTCTCCAGGTATTCGCCGGGAGTGTCAATCATACTCCCATTAATGACCTGAACAGTCTGGGTCTTATGGTACTTCAAATCCTCGTTGTTTATGTACTGACATAAGGTTGTCTTACCCGCCATAGATCTTCCAATGAGAATCACCCTTTTTTGTTTCCTGTCCATTTGTTTCACCTGCCTGTTCCCGTTGTCATGATCTTGTAACCGGTGCAGGCGCAAATCCCATGGCATCACAAAGCACGCTCATAACATCATGAAGCGCAGCTTCCACTCCTGATACATCCCCTGTGATGATTAAAGAGCCATTAAACCGGTCTACAAATCCGATTTTAATGTCTGCGGCTTTGCTTGCCACATCAGCAGCAATAATTGCAGCCTCGCTGGGAGTGATGGTAAAGATTCCAATAGCTCCCTCTGCGTCAATAAGTCCCATCTTTGCGTACAACGTATCTACAGGATGTGGTATTACATGTGCAAGTGTAACCTGCTTGCCCGGGACGAACTCCTGTATAATTCTCTCTTTTTTTTCTTCATACATAGTTCTTTACCTCTTCCTATATCAGTCTTCCCGTATACGCTCTCAGGAACACCTCTTTGATGTCTTCAACTGAGCATGCTCTTGGATTCGTTCTGGTACAGGCATCCTGGTAGGCCGCCTCTGCCATCTCATCCAATGCTGCGTCAAATTCTTCTCTGGATACACCTGCTGCCTCGATGTTATCCGGAATCTGGAGTCTCTTGATATACTGTTTCGTGGTACGCACAACGCTAAATGCACTTTGCCGGACACTGGGTCCGTCAAGTCTCAGCACTCTTGCAATTCTTGCATATCGTGCGGCAACCGGTGTAAGCTGCTCATGGCATCCTGCGTTAAATGCCATAACATAGGGAAGCAAAATACCGTTTGCCCGTCCGTGTGGGATATGGAAATGCGCTCCAAGGGTGTGCGCCATTCCGTGATTCAGTCCCAGTCCCGCATTGCTGAAGGCAAGCCCTGCCAGGCAGGACGCATGATGCATTTTTTGTCTTGCTTCCAGATCATCCGGATTTTTGTAGACCTTCATCAGATTGCTTCTGACAAGTTTCATTGCTTTTTCCGCAGCGGCATCTGTGAAATCATTCGCTCCGGTAGATACAAAAGCTTCAATGGCATGTGTCAGCACATCAATGCCTGTATCAGCAGTCACAGCCGGAGGAACAGAACGTACCAGCTCTGCATCCAGAATTGCTGCATCGGGAAGAAGCTCATCGGAAACCAGCGGATATTTCGCCGCCTTGTCCGGGTCGCTGATAACAGAGAAACGGCTGACCTCTGAACCGGTTCCGCTGGTAGTTGGAATGGCTACAAAAGTTCTCTTCTTATCCAGTCCGCCCTGTACAGACAGCCAGTTCATGGCCTTGGCTGCATCAATAGGAGAACCGCCTCCCAGTGCAAATAAAACCTGTGGCTGAAATTCCAGCATTTTCTCAATGCCTTTGGTCACCGTAGCAATGTCCGGATCTGGTCTGACTTCAGAAAAAATCTGATATTCTATCTTCCTCTCTTCCAGTGGTTCTGTAAGATAACTGACCTTACCACTCTCGTGCATGAACCTGTCCGTAACAATAAAAGCTCTGGTAACTCCCTGAAGAATTTCATCCAGCCCGTCTTTTCCCATGAAAATACGGGTCTTTAAAACAAACTCTCCCAATGTAATCCTCCTTTCCAAACGAAAAAAGTGCCCAGGTCATCCTTGCATTGCTACGAAGCAATACGAAAACCAAGACACTTCAACGCTCTTAGATTAATCCATTCATACCTACTACGTCGCAGATACTCCTAAATTGGTCATATTATAGCACGCCCTCTTTTCTTTGTCAACTTTGTTTAGTTTTTTTATTATTTTTTTCATTTCATGTACATTTTCACTACATATTTTTAGTTTTTATTTTTATTCTCTTGTGCTTTTTCTTTTTTCCATCATATCAAAGCGCTCTTTCCTGTATATTTTTATCCCTTCATCTTCGGCTTAAACACCAGACTTGCCACATAACTAAATATCAGAGCTGCCGAAATCCCCACAGCGCTGGCAGTAAAGCCTCCCATAAAGATTCCCAGAAGCCCGTCTTCTAAAACCGCTTTTTTCACTCCCTTAAATAAGGTATTGCCAAATCCCAGAAGGGGGACGCTGGCTCCTGCTCCTGCATAGGAAATCAGTTTATCATACAGGCCTACGCTTCCAAGCACTGCTCCGGTACATACCAGAAGCACCATAACCCGTCCCGGAAGCATCTTGGTTTTCTCTAATAAAATCTGCACCAGTGCGCAAATCAGTCCTCCCACCCAGAATGCGTTGATATATTCCATAACCTTCTCCTTAACAATGTTCCACCACTACCCCCTGGGCAATACCCGGAACACTTTTTCCTTCATTATAGCTTACCTTTGACAGCAGGGCGCCTGTAGGCACAAACAAAATCCGTTTCCACTCTCCCTTTTCCAGCTTTGGCAGAATATATCCTGCAAAGGTTACTGCCGCGCAGCCGCAGCCGCTTCCTCCTGCATGGGTGTCCTGCGTCTCCTGATCATAAATTTCAATGCCACAGTCCATATGCTGTTTGCTAATATCAAATCCTCTCTCTTTCAGCAAATCCAGAAGGATTTCCTGACCTACATAACCCAGATCCCCGGTAATAATCCTGTCGTAGTCTTCCGGCATCCTGTTAAAATCCATGAGATTCTGGTAAATGGTATCACAGGCTGCCGGCGCCATACAGGCTCCCATGTTCAGAGAATCCTTCAGACCATAGTCCACGATTTTCCCGGTGGTAATGCCAGTAATTCTGGCTTTTCCCCCTTTTTTTCCAAGAATACAGGCGCCTCCACCGGTAACCGTCCAGGTAGCGGACAAAGGACGTTGGTTTCCATATCCCAGAGGAAACCGAAATTCCTTCTCCGCGCTGGCAAAATGACTGGAGGTTACGGCTGCCACATAATCTCCGTATCCCCCTGCCACTGCCATAGATGCCAGGGATAGAGCCTCCCCCATGGTGGAGCATGCTCCGTAAAGTCCGTAAATCGGTGTGTGAAATCCCATGATTCCAAAAGAAGATGCAATACTCTGGGCCAGCAGATCTCCGGTATAAATAGTACGAAGCTGCCATTTTTCAATCCTGGCCTTTGCGATTGCCATGGATACTGCCTCTCTTTGCAGGGTGCTTTCTGCTTCTTCCCAGGAATCTGTGCCGAAGAATCCATCTTCCTCACCAATTTTATCAAAATAAGCGCCCAGAGGACCTTCCCCCTCTTTTTTTCCTACCATGGAAGCCCCGCTGAGAATATGAGGCGCGCATGCAAACTGTATACTTTGTTTTCCTGCCATCTGTTCCATTACACAATCCCCCATATATGCAAAAAGTAGTAAATCAGTCCCAGCGCCGCTGAGGTAAGAATCCCATAGAGAATCACCGGACCTGCAATGGTAAAAATCTTACATCCGATTCCGAAAACCTGTCCTTCCTTCTGATATTCTATGGCAGGAGCAGCTACAGAATTGGCAAAACCGGTAATAGGTACCAGCGTTCCCGCCCCGCCCCATTTCGCCAGCCTGGAATAGAGATTCAGTCCTGTAAGAAGCACACTGAGTAATATCAGAATCAGCGATGTCCAGCTCCCACTTACTTCCCTGTTCATTCCCATACTTTTACAAATATTCATAATAACCTGTCCCAAAGTGCAGATAAGCCCTCCGCTTAGAAACGCTCCAAGCATATTTCGGGCAAGACTGTGGGTGGGTGTTTTTTCTTTTACATAGTTCTCGTACTCCTTTGCCTTTCTCTTCTGCTCTTCCTGTTGCGCCTGATCCATTGCTTTCACCATCCTTTTTCTGTTCTCATGGAATTAGTATAAGACATTTCCTGATTTTTATACCTGACGGAAAAACTGAAAAAGGCATCCAAGGGTTTTTCCAATAGCAATAGCCAGAATCACAAGACCGGTTCCCTTTTTTAAACCAATGCGCCTTGCCATAACTGCAAAGACATTCACCACTTCTCCAAGGGCAATAATCCAGCTTCCCAGAAACATCCCAAACCCTATTCCCACAATCCCAAGCCCCAGTCTGCCAAGGGGAATGGAAAATCCATAAACAGACACCAGATTTCCCACCACTGCCCCAAGCATGAGACAGTCTTCATATATGAGAATGTGCCTGGCTGTGTGCGTAATTCCCGCATATCTTGGGATAATGCCAAGTTCAATGATAAAAGCAGCCAGGGCGGTGGCAACCACCGCACCTCCGCACAGCCCCATAAGCCCCATAAATATCTGTCCCTGCCACATCACTTTTTGACTCCTTCCCTGGCCTTTCCCTTCCTGCCCCTGTTTTTTACTGCAATCAGGGTTCGGTTTACGTCATCCTCATACACACGCATCTGTACTTCCATTGGGGTTGGGTCTGTAGTAAGTTTTTTGTGTCCGAAATGATTAAAAAAGAAAATAACCCCCAGCCCAACCCCAAGAGAATAAGCAAATTCCAGGATGGTGCGCCCTGTGGAAATCTCTCCGGTGAACTGCTTATAAAGCTGAAAAAACAGTCCGGATGTATTCACATCTGTATTAAAGGTCATAATGGAAAAGGCTCCGCCTAAAAAGGTCAGCACACAGACAAAAACCGTTTTCATCCAACTGTACCACTGGCGGTTCTGTTGCTGTGTTTCATAAGTAACTACAAACTCCGGTTCACCAATATGAGTAATATCTACAGACTGCTCTTCTTCTGCAACCGCTTTAATTAAATCTGCCGCAGAAACCACATACCGTCCGGCTGCTCCCTCAGGTATGGTAAAAACTCTCCTCACCCGGTTTCGGTTCAAAACCTTCTGGTCACTGCACACCAGTTTTGCAATATCTCCCAGATAGACCTCCGGGCTGTGTACCTCCACGTTTTTTTCTGTCTGTATATATAATATTTCACTCATCCCAAAGCCTCCTTGCAGCGTATTGCTGGTAGGAGTAGTATTCCTAACTTTCCATAAAATATGCTTCTCTCATTCTTCTTAAAATCTTTTTTTCCATTCTGGATACCTGAACCTGGGACATTCCCATTTTCTTTGCAATATTGCTCTGGGTCCGTTCCTTGAAAAAACGCAGATAAATAAGCTCCCGTTCCTCTGTGTTCAGGCTTCCCAGCATCTGCTCCAGCAGCATCCTGTCCAGCACTTCTTCCTGCTGATTTTTTTCAAAGGGCAGCTTATCTTCCAGAGCAATGTCACTTCCGTCACTTTGATAAATAGTCTTTTGCAGGGATTCAATCTGCGCTGCTGATTCCATGGCAAGTATCACTTCTTCTCTTGCAAGCTGAAGCTTGTCTGCCAGTTCTTCTAAAGTGGGCTCCCGTCCCTGCTCTCCCATAAATTCCTCCCGGACAGCATAGATCCTGGCCGCCTCCTCCTTTAGAGAACGACTTACCTTTACCATTCCGTCATCTCTTAAAAACCGCTTGATTTCTCCTGTAATCATGGGCACAGCGTAGGTGGAGAACCGCACTTCATAGGTCAGGTCAAATTTATCAATGGCTTTTAAAAGGCCAATGCTCCCAATCTGTATCAGATCCTCCATCTCCACACCACGATTCTGAAATCTTCTGGCAATGCTGTGAACCAGCCCCATATTCTTCTCTACCAGTATATCTCTTGCCTCCTTATCTCCCTGGTGTACGCGGCCCAGAAGGGCAAGGATATCATCCATACAGCCTCCTTATTCTGATATAGCGTTCTGCCTTCCTATGATTTTCTTCATAGTCACAGTGGTTCCCTTTCCCAATGTGGACTCCACCTGAACCTCATCCATAAAAGCCTCCATAAAGGCAAAGCCCATGCCGCACCGATCCTGCTGTGGCATGGTGGTAAACAGAGGTTCCATGGCTTTCTTTACATCTTCCATGCCCTTTCCCTTATCCTCCACAGCTACAATCAGCTCCTTTTTCCTGCGCCAGCACTGGATACGGATGATGTCTGTTTCCTTTTCATAGGCATGTACAATACAGTTTGTAATGGCTTCTGACACTGCGGTTTTCACATCCGCTACCTCTTCCAGTGTGGGATTTAACTGCGTGCAGAAGGCTGCCACAGCAATTCTTGCCAGTCCCTCATTACAGGAGCGGCTCTCTACTTCCAGCACCATATGATTTGTGTGTTCCATTTTTTTCCCTCCCTTACGGCATTTTTTTGTTCCAAACCGGTTCCTGGCTGATTTCCATGTGTTTCCAGATGCCCGAAAGCTGCATAATCCGCAAAATCCGGTCACTGACATGAATGGCGCTTACGGTTCCTCCACTGTAGCTTAACAGCCGCTTTCTCCCCATTAACATCCCAATACCGGAGCTGTCCATAAACGTGGTCTTAGAAAAATCAAAGACAAGCTGCTTAATGCAGCCCTTTTTAAGCTCCTTATCCACCATCTCTGTTATCTCCCCTGCAAAATGATGATCCAGCTCCTTTGGCACATACACAATCAGCCTGGCTCCCCTCTTTGTCATACACTCTTCCATAGTCCGCCTCCACTTTTTCCATTTATTCAAACACACTCTCCATCTGCACACCTATACACAAAGAGCTATCATGCCAACAGCATATCCGGGACATTGACACCGTTTACGCGAATCCGTCGAGCACCCTTTGAGACTACAGGCTCAAAGGAAGCGCAGACTGAGCGTGAGCGGTATCAGTGTTCCTGATATGCGTCAGCTATGATAGCTCCTTTTCCTCAAGGTTTTTCCCTGGTTCTTATTTTATTCTTCTACTGTTTCTCCCTGCTGTACCGGACTGCCCTCTGTACCTTCCGGATTCTGCCCATTTTCGCCTTCCTCTGTGCCCTCTTCTGGCTCATCCTCTGCGATTACACCGCCATTTGCCTGCATATAGTTCTTTGCAAGCGTTGCATACTGGGTTCCTGGAAAATCATCAATCACTTTCTTGTACCACTTATTGGCAATACCAGTATCTCCCTTTTTCTCATAAGCCTGAGCTAAGAAAATAAGGGTCTCTGAATCCTGTGTTCCAATATCCAGAGCCTTTTCCAGATAGGTAATGGCTTCCTCATAGTTTCCTGCACCGTAAGCATTTAATCCCTGATCCTTATATTTCTTCTTTACCTGGGTTCCTACGGACTGCATAATCGTGTCATAAACACTTTTGGCTTCCACAGAAAGCTGGTCCGGATCAACTCCCACAATAGCATTGGCTGCATTGTCATACTTGCCCTGTTGAAATGCCTGCTGGGCGCTAATAAGCTTTTCATAGCTTTCTGCCTTAATCCCAGCCTCTTCAATCTGAGTTTTGGCTGTATTCACAGATTCTGTAGAAGCATTTTTTTCTTCTTCCATTTTGGAAAGTTCTGCAGACATGGTAGCCATTTTGCCACTGTACTCTGCAATTTTCCGGTTTGCCTCCTGGTTGATTTTCTGTGTTTTGGCAGGCACAATGAGAAACCAGAGGGCTGCTGCTCCCACTAAAAGTCCCAAAACCAGATTAACCAGAGTGTTTGTGACGCTTTTTTCCCTGTATTCCGGCGGTTGGATAATGGTGTCATTTCCTGATTTATACACCATACTTCCATCTCTTGGGGTCTCTTCCTTTTCCTTAATGCGAAATCTGGATTCCAGATTTGTGGCGCGCCCGGTCTGCTCCTCAATTTCTTTTAAAAAGCGCAGGGTTGTGGTATTGGTCTTATCAATTTTTGCCGCTGCCTTCAGGGATTTCCTGGCTTTTTCATATTCCTCATTTTTCAGATAAAGCAGCGCAAGCAAATGATAGCCCTTAATGAGCTTTGGATTGGCAGTCAGCACCTTTTTAAGCTGCATTTTTGCCATATCTTCATTTCCGCTTCTGCAATATTCCAGACATTGGTTGTATTTCTTAATACTGGTGTTAATGGCGTCCAGCTTATTCTGGTTTTTCTGAAGTTTTTCAATATAAGCTGTGGCCTGGTTGCCCTCAGGCATCATATTTTTGCTAATGACCCATTCGCTTAGGGCTGCCACTACTTCTCCTGTTTCGTAATACACAAGTCCCAGAAGATTTCTTGCCTGGATATTCAGTTTGTTCATTTTCAGACTGCGTTTCAGACAGGTAATCGCCCCTGATAAATCTCTTATCTGAGCTTTTTCAAGCCCCTGATTATAATATAGATTAGACAGCGCTCCTGCTTTTTTCTGTGCTTTAATATAACTGCCGCATTTCGGACAATAATCCGAAGCAGTGAGCACAGCCTGACATACCATACATTTCATAGTCTACTCCCTATTTCTCCTGGGTGGTCTTCTGCTCCTTTAACATTTCCTTCAGAATATCAATCACATCTGTAAGATCCTGTTTATAGATCGCACCTTCTGCATCATCCACATCCAGACAAGGCTGGAATTTCTTCAGTTCCTCTTCGTAATTAATCATGCTTGCGCCTCCTTATGTAGTCCTTGATTTCTCCTACCAGGTAAAGTGAGCCCACTGCAAACATCAGTCCATCTCCCTTTAAAGCATAAGCCTTCTCAAAAGCCTGCTCCACATCAGGTTCTACCTGCACATCAGCACATCCGTTAGAACGAAACAGCTCTGCCAGCTCCTGGGCCGACTGTTTTCTGCTGCCCCAGATTTCAGTTGTCACCACATGGGCAAAATTCAGTCCTTTACAGATTTTTTGAATCATATCTGTAAAATCCTTATCCGACACAGTGGTAAATAAAAGAGTAATGGGATATTCCTTCTGGAAATACCGGACAGTCTCCACAAATCTGGCAATGCCGTCCTCATTATGAGCCCCATCTACAATAACCCCCGGAAGAATAGTCTCCATTCTCCCCTGCCATCTGGTATGCCCAATTCCCTGCATCAGCGTTTCTTTTTTCAGTCCATGACGCTCCTGCAAAGCTCCCATGGTTTCCAGGGCAAGGGCTGCATTCATCATCTGATACCTGGCAATAAACGGAACGAAAAGCTCTGTATCACCGTAGACCTCTGATTTAGAAGAAAACCGGATACCGGCAGGCGTGTAGTCCAGGATTTTCTGATTTTCCCCCTTCATTTCATACCAGGGGCATCCCAGCTCCTCTGCCCGGTTTCTCAGAACCTTTGCCGCTTCCTCTGAGTTTCCGTCAAAGATAACCGGAACTCCTTTTTTGATAATTCCTGCTTTTTCCCCTGCAATCTTCTCCACCGTATCTCCCAGATATTCCACATGATCCAGGCTGATGGAGGTAATGACACAGGCAAGAGGATGAAGAATGGAGTTGGTAGCATCCAGTTTTCCACCAAGTCCTGTTTCCAGAATCAGATAATCCACATTTTCCCGGTCAAAAATCAACATTCCCATAAGAAATAAAAATTCAAAATAAGTGGGATGATAATCACCCTCTGCCACCAGTTCATCTGCCAGATTTTTTACCTTTAAAAATGCTTCCAAAAACACCTGGTCAGATACCATAACCTCATTAATCTGAAAACGCTCATTAATCTTCACAAGATGAGGAGAGGTAAACAGGCCGCAGCGGTATCCCCCTTCTTCCAGCATGGAGGAGAGAAAAGCGCAGACACTTCCCTTCCCATTGGTTCCTGCTACATGGATAATCTTTCTATTCTCATCAGGACTTCCCAGTCTGTCCAGACATTTCCTGGTGTGCGCTAATTTATTTTTTGTGGTAAATTTCGGTATCTCTTCAATATAAGCAACCGCTTCTTCGTATGTAAACACGCATGTTCCTCCTGTTCTGACCATACCCATTTTCTATGGCGTAAAACATATATGGTCACTTATCATTATAATGATACAGTGACCATATGCAAGCAAATTATGTCGTTTATAAAAAACTATTTCTCTCTTACTGTTCTACTCTTCATTTTCTGTCTGGCTTTCTTCTGTTACCTCTGTTTCCGGCTCCTCCGGTAAAATAGGGATAAGCTGCGCCATACCGGTTCCGGTTTCCGGCTCCTGGTAATAATACTTCTCTGTCCTTGTAAGCACCCGGTGGGTAGAACTGTTGCTCCTGATTGCCACATCCACTTTATCTTCATCTGCAATCTGGGCATCCAGCACCAGAAGCGTTTCTTCATCAATGAAGTTCGCTTCATACAGCTCTCCATTGATTTCCAGAAAGGCTGACTGGGTGAAATTTGCTCCGTTAATATAATAGCGGCCCTCTGCAATTTTCTCAATGCTGTGAAGCTCTGCATTTTTCACACCCAGGTTGGTTTTCACACGCTCAAAGGGATTCGCGCCATTATAAACATATTTATCTCCATAGAGAATATCATACTGGAGACTTTCCAGGTCTACCTGGTAGTTCTTGGTATTTCTTCTTGCCTGGTGGAAGCGGAATACATTTCCCTCATGAATTCCCACCTGATCCATTACCTCTGCTGCCATCTGATAAGCCGCCAGGTTTTTGTCCTTTTTCTCCAGTCCCATGTTATCCCAGATCACATATTCTGTCTGGAACAAATATTTATTCTCCACATCTGTTACGTTCAGCCCCATAGTAGGAAGATGGTCCCCGTACATCACCAGAACCACATCTTCATCCCATTTAGAAAGGGTATCTGTCAGTTCTTTTACAAACTGATCCATTTCGTATATCTGATTACAATAATATTCCCATTTATAGTTTTCCGCCTGGGAACTGCCTCCTGAAACCTTAATCTTGGGATTATCAATCATAGGCTCTTCCGGATAATCTCCATGTCCCTGAACAGAAATGGTATAAATATAATCCGGATCATCGGTTTCCTCCAGCGCCTGCATAATATACTTGGTAAGATTTCTGTCCCGCATCCAGTCATTGGGATTGGTATCATCCTGCTCAGCCATATATTCCTCAGAAGTAAAGGTATCAAAACCCAGGTTGGCAAATACATTCTTTCTTCCATAGAAATTGGCTTCATTATTATGGATGGCATGGGTGCGGTAGCCCAGGTCTTTTAATACATAAGCAGCGCTCTCGCAGGTGGTTTCCTTTAAAATTCCCTTATAAGGATACTCTCCCGGTCCGAAATAGCGCATACTCATGCCTGTAATGGTCTCAAATTCTGTATTTGCAGTACCCGCTCCAACGGAAGGAACCTTAAAGTATCCAGAGGAATATTCTTCCATAAATTTTCGGAAGGTGGGAATGGGGTCTTCTGAAACATCCAGAAACTCTACTAATGTAGGATCAAAGAAAGATTCCAACTGCAAAAACAAAATGTTCGGACGTTTCTCTCCTGTTTCCGGAAGCGTCTCCTCGCTTTTTACGATTTTATCAATGGTCTCTTCATTATACCCTCTTGGCATGCCGATTCCCGTATTAAACACTGTGGTTGCCAGGCAGTAGGGATATCCATAATCCTCATATGCAAAAGCAATATTTCCAAAGTAATTGGAAAGCACTCTTTTATCAAGAGCCAGCCTGGTGGTGCCGGCAAATGCCAGCACCCCTGCTAAAATCAGGGGAACATTCCACTTGTAGCTCATTTTCCCCTGATACTTTGGCCCTTTTATAAAAAGCCAAATCAGCCCCAGAATCGCCAGAACGAATAAAATCACAACTACTACAAAAAAGAAGGGTGACAGATAACGGTCTGCAATCTCAAAGGCATCGGTAATCAGATGCAGGTCAGGCCCTGTAAAAGGCGTAACCCTGGTGGAAAGCAAAACTCCGTTAATGATTCCAAGTCCCATCCAGAAAATAAAGAGAATGGTTCTCCAGAATACTCTTCTTCTAAATAAGTAGACAATCAGAGTCGTTGTAAAAATCAAAAACGCATTATACAAAAACACCAGTGGGCGTTCTGTCATAAAATCCATGGCACTAAAAAGAGAATGTCTGGATATGGCCTCAATGAAATAATATCCTACGCATACTGCCAGGAATTGAAGAGGCACAGAAAACATGTTCAGATATTTCAGGCAGAATACCTTTCTAATTTCTTTCATAAATGTTTATCTCCTAAGGGTTTACAGAAGCTGTGCCAGACGCTGTTTCACCTGTTCCATCATGTTGGTGTATTTCTCCAGTTTTTCTCTTTCCTCGGCAATTTTAGCCTCCGGAGCTTTGCTGATGAAACGTTCGTTGCCAAGCATACCGTTTACGCGGGCCAGCTCTTTTGTGAGTTTCTCCTCTTCCTTTTTCAATCTCTCAATCTCTTTTTCAATGTCAACCAGTTCTGCAAAAGGCATGTAGATGACAGCCTTTCCGGTTACTGCTGATACAGCGTCCTCGTCAATCCCCTCTTTGTCCGTCTGTACCAGAACTTCACTGGCATATCCCAGTGAGGCAAAGAATACCTTACCGTTTTCAAATACCTTTCTTACTGCCTCGTCTTCAGAAACTACAAATACCTTAGCCTTCTTGCTTGGAGGTACGTTCATTCCTGTACGGACATTACGGATGCTTCTGACTGCTTCCTTAATGGTTTCCACTGCTTCTTCGTCAGCCTTGAAATCCCACTCTGTCTTAAATTCCGGCCAGGAAGAAATCATAATAGATTCTTCTTTTGGACACAGGGTACAGAAGATTTCCTCTGTAATAAATGGCATGTATGGATGGAGCATTTTCAGCGCATTTGCCAGAACGGTCTTTAAGGTCCAAAGTGCTGCCGCTTTTGTGGTATCTTCATCATTGTAAAGTCTTGGTTTTACCATTTCAATGTACCAGTCGCAGAACTCTTCCCAGATGAAGTCATAAACCTTCTGAACTGCAATACCCAGCTCATATTTATCCAGGTTCTCTGTCACATCTTTTGCCAGTGTGTTTACCTTGGAAAGAATCCACTTGTCAGCGCTGGTAAGAGTTTCCAGATTAATCTCAGCGGGAGCCTCTGCTTTTTCCAGATTCATCATAATAAATCTGGACGCATTCCATACCTTATTTGCAAAGTTTCTGCTGGCTTCCACACGTTCCATATAGAAACGCATATCATTTCCGGGAGCATTTCCGGTCATCAGAGTAAGACGCAGGGCGTCTGCTCCATACTGGTCAATGATTTCCAGCGGGTCAATACCATTTCCAAGGGATTTACTCATTTTCCGTCCCTGGGAGTCTCTCACCAGACCATGAATCAGTACGTGGTGGAATGGTGTTTTTCCTGTCTGCTCCAGCCCTGAGAATACCATACGGATAACCCAGAAGAAAATAATATCATATCCGGTTACTAGAACGTCTGTAGGATAGAAATATTCCATTTCTTCGGTTTTATCCGGCCATCCTAAAGTAGAGAAAGGCCACAGTGCGGAGGAGAACCAGGTATCCAGAGTATCCTCATCCTGTGTCAGATGGGTGCATCCGCATTTTGGACATTTGTCCGGCATTTCTCCTGCCACTACGGTTTCTCCACACTCATCACAGTAATAAGCCGGAATTCTGTGTCCCCACCAGAGCTGACGGGAAATACACCAGTCGCGGATGTTTTCCAGCCAGTGCATATAAATCTTGTCAAAACGGTCTGGAACGAATTTCAGGTTACCCTCCTGTAAGGTCTGAATAGCAGCTTCGCCCATTTCCTTCATTCTTACAAACCACTGTGGTTTAATCATAGGCTCTACGGTTGTGCCGCAGCGGTCATGAGTTCCTACATTATGAGAATGAGGAACCACTTTTACCAGAAGTCCCAGTTCTTTTAAATCTTCTACCATGGCTTTTCTGGCTTCATAGCGGTCCATGCCCGTATACTTGCCGCAAAGTTCATTCATGGTAGCATCATCGTTCATGATGTTGATTTCCGGCAGGTTGTGGCGTTTTCCTACTTCAAAGTCATTAGGGTCATGCGCCGGTGTAATCTTCACACAGCCTGTTCCAAATTCCTTATCTACATATTCGTCTGCAACCACCGGAATTTCTCTGTCTGTAAGAGGCAGCTTTAACATCTTTCCAATAAGGTGTTTATAACGCTCATCCTCTGGATTCACAGCCACAGCAGTATCTCCAAGAAGAGTTTCCGGACGTGTGGTAGCGATTTCTACAAACTGTCCTTCTTCTCCCACAACCGGATAATTAATGTGCCAGAAAAATCCGTCCTGATCCTCATGTTCTACCTCTGCATC
>CATWQE010000011.1 GCA_958352855.1 uncultured Bacillota bacterium | reverse complement strand
CAGTCTAGATTATCACATCTTGTTTGGCTTGTCAAGAACTTTTTTGAAGTTTTTTTAAACTTCTTTTTTGATGATTTTCGTCATCAACGGAGAAAGAGGGATTTGAACCCTCGCACGGCGCAAACCGTCTACACCCTTAGCAGGGGCGCCTCTTCAGCCACTTGAGTATTTCTCCAACGCCCGAATAATTTTCTTATTCACTTGTGCTCTGCATGAGCATTATTGATTATAACCCCATATTCAAGTATTTGTCAATCACTTTTTTTATTTTTTTTAACTTTCTTTTTTCCTGCTTCTAACACTATGAGAATCATCTGCTGTTTTCTATTCTTTGCAGACTCTTCTCATAGTGTGTAAATTCTTTAAATTCCCTTAAATCCAAAGGTAAATTCCATCTTCTGTCCTACATCTAATAAATATTCTTCATGAGTCTTTGCTCCCCAACTGTCATCTCCACCAACACCCATCTGTTGTTTTGAAACGCGTACTACGGTATAGTGTACTTTTGGCAGTTCAAAGTCATGTCTTGCGTTTTCAATTTCATGAGGGGTATAAGGCAATGCAGAAAATTCCATCTTATCTCCTGTAAAGAGCATACCTCTTCCTTTTTTATCCGTAACAGCCGCCCAACGTACCCCTACTTTATTTCCACATTCCTGAGGATTCAGATACCTGGCCATATTATCTGCCACCTTATTTTTGTAGATTCCTAATTTTGCGCCTTTACAGCGATCCACATAAGTTTCCTCTGGTCCCATCCCATACCAGGTAACAGAATCATAATCTGCATCCAGCTTAAACATTACTCCAAACTCTGGCATCTCTCCTAATTCTTTTACCGGATTATAGGTAAGGGTTGTGTCAATGTATCCATCTCCATAAACCTGATAAGACAACTGGCACTGCGCTGCCGGTGTGGTCGGCAGATTATAGGTATACGTTATCTTTGCATAGTCCTCTGTTACTTCTAACTCTGGAGAAATGCTGTCTGGATACCGTCCCTTTCCAGGCTTTTTATGTGACAGATACAGGCTGGCAATTTTCCACTGTGCATAGCGCATTGGCATAAGATTTCCTTCGTCATTATCGGTTGGAGTTCTCCAGAAATTAGGCTTTGGAATCATTTTAATCATTTCCACGCCGCCATAGCGATAAGAAACCAATCCTCCATTGAGATAAGAGAACATCACTTCAAACTCCTGGCCTTTGATTCCAATATTGTGAGCGCTTTGAATCACCTGAAATGCTCCTTTGTGTACTGCATTCTCTCCATCTACCGAATAAACTCCCTGACCAAAAGCTACTTCATGCCCCTTCTTTGCCCATAGGGTATCTTCTTTCAGAAGGAAGGAAACAGTAACGGTGTATTCTCCCTGTCTTGTCTGCATTTCAACAGGTAATTCATATTCTTCTTCCGATAAAGGCAATACATGTGTTTCTAGCTCTGCCTGTTTTACCACCCTTCCGTCTTTTGCAAGTGTTACCAGACAATCGTATTGATCTGTATTTATAAATAAGTTTTTATTTTTAATTTTCACATAGCTGCATGTATCAGTAAATACCAGTTCCGCAGAAATATTCTGATAATTAAATTTTACCTCCTGCATTTTCGGCGAAGGATTTCTGTCTTTTCCGTAAACAATTCCATTTCCACTGAAATTATAATCACAGGGATGATCATCAAAATCTCCCCCATAAGCCTGAAATTCTTCCCCATAGCGATTTTTCTTATCAATAGACTGATCAATATAGTCCCAGATAAAACCTCCCTGATACAAAGGCTCCGTATCTGTCAAATCAGTGTATTTGTGCATTGCTCCACAGGAATTTCCCATGGCATGAGTGTACTCACAGCAAATAAATGGTTTCGTCCTGTCATGTTCCAGGAACTTTTTAATATCCTCCACTGTGGTATACATCTGGCTTTCCATATCACTGGTATCGTTATATCTTCTATCATGACAGACACCTTCGTAATGAACTAAACGGGTAGGATCTTCTTTTTTGTAGAACTGTGACATTTCATAGATATCCTTCCCACCAAAGGATTCATTTCCACAGGACCAGATTAAAATGGAGGGATGGTTTTTGTCCCTTTGATACATAGAATTTACCCGATCCAGCATCATAGGCAGCCATTCCTTCTTATCGCAAGGTACAATTTCAGACCAGTCTCCTGTAAATTCAGCAAGATCCCAGGAACCATGAGATTCCAGATTGTTTTCTGCAATCATATACAGTCCATATTCGTCGCATAAATCATAAATCATCACATCATCCGGGTAATGACAGGTACGAATTGCATTAATATTGTTCTGCTTCATAGTAACAATATCCTTTACCACATCTTCCCGTCTTACCTGACGTCCTGTAGAGGAAGAAAATTCATGACGGTTTACTCCCTTAAAGACAATTCGCTTTCCATTCAGGGTCATAATATTGCCCTTCATTTCAAAACGCCTGAAGCCCACTTTCTGAGGAATGACCTCCATCAGATTTCCCTGTTCATCAAAAATTTCCATCAGCAGGTCATACAGCACAGGCTCCTCTGCACTCCATAATCTGGGTTCTTTTATCTGAATCACAAAGGTATTTTCTTTTTCCAAGGTTTCACTGGAGGTATGTAAAACCTCTCCTTGATTAGAAAGAGTGAGTTTCACAGCTCCTTTTCCAGATGCTTTCATTACCAGCTCCAAATCTGCATTGGTAAACGTATCATCCAACAATGTCCGCACCCTTACATCCTGAACATGAACCTCTGGAATGGTATACAGATATACATCACGATAAATACCGGAAAACCGGAAAAAGTCCTGATCCTCACACCAACTGCTGCTGGTCCACTTAAATACCTGAGCCGCCAGTTTATTTACCCCTTCTTTCAGATATGGAGTAAGTTCAAATTCAGAGGGCGTAAAGCTGTCCTCACTATAACCAATAAAAACTCCATTAAGCCAAAGTGCCAGGCCGCTCTCTGCCCCCTGGAAAGAAATAAAAACTGGTTTTCCCTTCATAGTTTCAGGAACTTCAAAATATTTTACATAACTTGCTACTGGATTAAATTCTTCTGGAATTTCCCCTGGAGAAAGTTTTTCTTTTCCTTCCCAGGGATACTGTACATTTGCATACTGGGGCACATCATAACCCTCCATCTGAATATGCGCCGGTACCCGGATATCATCCCAGGAACTGCAGTTATACTCTTCCTTCTCAAATCCTGTAATGGTAGATTTGTAATTTTTTGCATAATGAAACTTCCATAATCCGTTGAGACTGTATCGAAACTGTTCTTCCCCGCATTTCATAGATTCTATGGAATCAAAATATTTATGGCTGGAATGGGCCTGTACACAGTTTTCTTTGAAATATTCCGGATTTTTTACTAAGTCATAATCAAATGCTTTCATAAGAACCTCCTGTATCTTTTCCGCTTTCTTTGTATCTATGCTTATTTTATCATTGATTAAACGCAAAATGTATGATATGTTTAGCCAAATAATATAACATTTTGAAACAGGTGAATACGATGCCCATTTATTTTAGAAATACTCCTGTAACGGAGCCATTTACCTTTGATTCTATTGGAAATAACTGGATACAAGACGAAATGAACCGCCCAAAAGGCTATCCAAAATATCACTATCTTCAAACGGAAAAAGGCCGCGGTATTCTAACCATACAGGGAAAGAAATATACCTTAAATCCTCATGAAGGACTGCTGATTGCACCTTTTATCCCTCATTTTTACTACAGTCCGGACACAAACTGGCAAACCACCTTTATTACCTTTACCGGAACTATAGAAAACAGCATTTCCCAGCTTTTAGATAACCGTCAGATTATTTTTGTAGAAAAAGAACTTGGGGTACAGTTAGGCGCAATTATTTCCAAAATGGTAGAAAATTATGAAGTTCACCCTGAGGACAGTCTTTCCATTTCCATGGACTGTTACCGAATCCTCATGCACCTTTCCAATGGTATTCATACCCAGGATCTTATGAAAGAGCCCCTTTATCAGCGTTATGTAGCTCCTGTGATAAGAGAAATTGAAAGCCATTATGACAAAAACCTGACGGTTCAGACCTTGAGCCGCCAGGTTTATATTACCCCACAGTATCTTTCCAGACTGTTTCAGAAGTTTCTGGGATGTTCTACTTATGAATATCTTACTACTTATCGCATTAACAAAGCCAAAGAATACCTGATGCTCCATCAGCGAATGGAAGTACAGGAAATTGCAGGGAAAACAGGATTTCTGGATACCAGCCATTTTATTGCCATGTTTCGCAGGCAGACCGGAGTGACTCCTCTGGAATTTCGGAAAATAAACTAAAAAAGGTGTGATGTACAATTCTTCCTGCATTTTTGTACATCACACTCTTTTCTATTTATTTTCGTACTCTGCTATTACCGCTTCAATTCTTCTTTTCACTTCTGCGGCAATTTCCACTGTTTTCATATCCTTGTACTCTTCATACAGCATAGGCTTTAAAATATGCACCTGTACCTTAATCCGCTCAATGGACTTGGTATCAAAAGATTTGTAAGAGTCAATTAATGCGATTGGTACAATAGGGCATTTTGCTTTTGTAGCACTTTTAAAGCTTCCACCTTTAAATTCATGTACCGTATTAGGGTTCTTGGTTCTGGTTCCTTCCGGGAAAATCAAATAGTTTCTCCCTGACTGAACCTCTTTTGCCACCTGCTGAATCACCTTCATGGACTGACGTACATCCTCCCTGTCAATGGCATACGCCTTCATGCAGGCAAAGACCTGTTTCAGGAAAGGAACATTTTGTACCTCTTTTTTCATAACCACAGAAAAAGGCTTTTCACAGGTCTGCATAATAGCAAGAACATCAAACAGCCCCTGATGATTGGGAAACATCATAAATCCACTTTCTTTGGGATAATTCTCCTGTCCATGGATATCAATGGTAATGCGCCCGCCTTTGATGGCTCTGCGGTCAATAAACCGCAAAAGCGCATACCTCTCCTCTTCTGTATATTTTTCCACATGTTTTGCATAATAACATAGTTTGAACCAGAATATTGGTACAAGTAATATATTATATGCCACCATTAACAAGATTCTTTTCATGGCTTATTCCCTGTCTTCCCCATTATTTTCTGCAGTTTCAGAATCCTGGCTGCTGTCAGTTTCCTGATTCTGCTGCTCTTGCGGCTGTTCTGTCTCCTGGTTTTCTTCCTTCTTTTCCCTTACCTTGGCAATGCTGGCTACGGTAACACCATCTTTTAAATCCATGAGTTTCACACCAGAGGTAATTCTGCCTAAAATAGTAATATCTTTACATTCCAGACGGATGATAATGCCCTCTGTTGTAATCATCATAATTTCATTTTCGCTGTTGACTGCTTTTACACCAATAACATTTCCTGTTTTCTCTGTAATCTTATAGCATTTTACACCCTTACCGCCTCGGTTCTGACAAGTAAATTCTCCCACAGAGGTTCTCTTACCCAGACCGTTTTCAGAAACAATCAGCAAGTAATCTCCCTGGCAGGTAAGCTGCATGCCAATGACTTCATCATCCTCCATAAGGTTAATACCTCTTACACCCATGGAGACTCTTCCTGTGATTCTTACATCATTTTCATGGAAACAGATACACTGGCCAAATTTGGTTACCAGAATCACATCTTTCTTATTGTCTGTGAATTTCACCTCAATCAGTTCATCGTCTTCTCTAAGAGAAATTGCCGCAAGACCTGATTTTCTCACATTTGCATAATCCTCAATTGGTGTTTTCTTCACAAGACCATTCTTGGTAGCCATGAATAGATAATTGCCCTTTTTAAAGTCATTAATAGCAATCACTGCGGTAATCTTTTCCTCAGGCTGAAGCTGTAAAATATTAATAATGGCAGTTCCTCTTGCTACGCGGCTTGCCTCTGGAATCTCATATGCCTTAATTCTGTACACCCTTCCCGTATTGGTAAAGAACATGAGGAAATGATGGGTTGTTGTCATAAGCAGTTCCTCAATATAGTCATCCTCAATGGTAGACATGCCCTTAATTCCTTTTCCACCCCGGTTCTGGCTGCGGAAATTATCTACGGTCATTCTCTTTATGTAACCTAATTTTGTCATGGCAATGACGGTATTTTCATTTGGAATCATATCTTCCATGGAAATGTCAAATTCGTCATAACCAATGGAGGTTCTTCTGTCATCTCCGTATTTCTCGGCAATAGCCAGAATTTCCTGGCGGATCACACGAAGCAGCAGATTTCTGTCTGCCAGAATGGCGCGTAATTCTCTGATTTTAATCTGCAATTCATCAAATTCCTTCTGCAGACGGTCACGCTCCATACCGGTAAGCTGATACAGCCTCATATTAACGATTTCCTGAGCCTGTACATCTGTAAATCCAAAGTTCTCCATAAGAGCTTCCTTGGCATCCTGTCTGGTCTTGGAACTGCGGATAATGCGGATAACCTCATCAATAACATCCAGCGCCTTTAACAAGCCTTCTACAATGTGGGCTCTTGCCTCTGCCTTATTTAAATCGTACTGGGTTCTTCTGGTAACAACCTCTTCCTGGTGTGCCAGATAATATTTCAGCATTTCCAGAAGACTCATAACTTTTGGAGAATTTCCAACCAGAGCCAGCATAATAACACCAAAGGTATCCTGCATCTGGGTATGCTTATACAACTGATTTAAAATCACGTTGGCATTTGCATCCCTTCTCAGGGTAATACAAATACGCATACCCTCCCTGTTGGAATGGTCATTGATTTCTGTAATACCATCGATTTTCTTATCTCTTACCAGTTCTGCAATTTTCTCAATCAGTCTGGCTTTATTCACCATATATGGCAGCTCTGTAACAATAATCTGGCTCTTGCCATTTGGCATAGTTTCAATATCTGTTACAGCGCGCACGCGAATTTTTCCACGCCCTGTACGGTAGGCTTCCTCAATGCCTCTGGTTCCTAAAATAGTAGCGCCGGTAGGGAAATCCGGTCCTTTTACAATTCCAAGAATCTCTTCAATGGTAGTCTCTCTCTGTTCTTCAATCTGATTGTCAATAATTTTCACCACTGCATTGATGACTTCTCTTAAATTGTGAGGAGGGATATTGGTTGCCATACCTACTGCAATACCAGAAGTACCATTTACCAGCAGATTGGGATATCTGGCAGGCAATACCGTAGGCTCCTTTTCTGTACCGTCAAAGTTTGGTACAAAATCAATGGTATTTTTATTAATATCAGCCAGCATTTCCATGGAAATCTTGCTTAAACGTGCCTCTGTATAACGCATGGCAGCAGCGCCATCCCCATCCACAGAGCCAAAGTTTCCATGACCGTCTACCAGTGGATAACGGGTAGACCAGTCCTGTGCCATATTTACCAGTGCACCGTAAATGGAGCTGTCACCATGAGGATGATATTTACCCATGGTATCGCCCACAATACGGGCACATTTCCTGTGTGGCTTATCAGGACCATTGTTCAATTCAATCATGGAATACAGAATTCTTCTCTGTACCGGCTTCAAACCATCTCTTACATCCGGCAGGGCACGAGACGCAATAACACTCATAGCATACTCAATATAAGACTCTTCCATCTTTTTCTGCAGGTCTACCTCCTGCACTTTATCAAAAATATTTTCTTCCATGTTCGGTTCTCCTTATCAGATATCCAGATTCTTTGCGTACTTGGCATTTTCCTCAATAAACTCACGTCTTGGCTCTACCTTATCTCCCATTAATGTGGTAAAGGTCAGATCCAGTTCAGAAGTGGAATCCTCATCCATAACAACACGCATGAGAATACGTCTTTCCGGGTCCATAGTGGTTTCCCACAACTGGTCTGCATCCATCTCTCCCAGACCTTTATAACGCTGAATACTGCAGCCTTCCAATCCAATCTGAGCCAGAATTTCCTCTTCTTCTTTTTCTGTATAAGCATAATAAACCTTCCGGTTTTTCTCCAGCTTAAACAGCGGCGGTTTTGCCAGATAGACATATCCCTGTTTGATAAGCTCTGGCATAAAACGATACAAAAATGTCAAAAGCAGTGTGGCAATATGAGCGCCGTCAACATCCGCATCTGTCATAATAATAATCTTATGATAACGCAGCTTGCTGATATCAAAATCTTCATGAATCCCTGTACCAAAGGCTGTAATCATAGCCTTAATTTCATTGTTGGCATAAATCTTATCCAAACGGGCTTTCTCAACGTTTAAAATCTTTCCTCTAAGAGGAAGAATGGCCTGTGTTGCCCTGCTTCTGGCTGTTTTGGCTGAACCACCGGCAGAATCACCCTCTACAATGTAAATTTCGCATTTACTAGGGTCTTTGTCCACGCAGTCTGCCAGTTTGCCTGGAAGAGACATCCCCTCAAGGGCTGACTTTCTTCTGGTGAGTTCCCTGGCTTTTCGCGCTGCATCTCTGGCTCTCTGTGACAAAATAGATTTTTCAATAATAATTTTTGCCACAGCAGGATTCTGTTCCAGATAAATCTCAAGCTGTGAACTTACAACGCTGTCTACTGCGCCTCTGGCTTCACTGTTTCCCAGCTTCTGTTTCGTCTGTCCTTCAAACTGAGGGTCCTCAATTTTCACACTGATAATGGCAGTCAGACCTTCTCTGATATCCTCACCGGTCAAATTAGCCTCGTTTTCTTTAATCAGTTTATTCTTTTTCGCATATTCATTAAAAGTCTTTGTAAGAGCATTGCGGAATCCCACCACATGAGTTCCGCCTTCCGGTGTTGTAATATTATTTACAAACCCATAGCTGTTCTCTGTATAGGCATCATTGTGCTGCATGGCTACTTCCACCATAACCCCGTCTTTGCTTCCTTCAAAGTAGAGAATATCCTCATACAAAGCGGTGTTGCTGCGGTTTAAATACTGGACAAATTCTTTAATTCCGCCTTCGTAGTGGAAAACAACCTCTTTTGGCTCTTCCTCCCTCTTATCTGTTGCAATAATCTTCAATCCCTTGGTCAAAAATGCAATTTCTCTGAAACGGTGTTTTAAGGTACTGAAATCAAAGACAGTCTCCTCAAAAACCTCAGGGTCCGGAAGAAACGTCACCATGGTTCCTGTTTTGGAAAGCTCACACTCCCCTACAACCTTCAGGCTGTATACGGTTTTTCCCCGTTCATAACGCTGCCGGTACACTTTTCCTCCCTGGTAAATGGTAACCTCCAGCCAGGTAGATAAAGCATTTACAACAGACGCGCCAACCCCATGAAGACCGCCGGAAACCTTATATCCCCCGCCGCCAAACTTGCCGCCGGCATGTAAAATGGTAAATACCACCTCAACAGCCGGAATGCCGGCTTTGTGGTTAATTCCCACAGGAATTCCACGACCATTATCAATAACCGTTATGGAATTATCTTCATTTACAGATATATGAATGGTATCGCAATAGCCGGCCAGCGCCTCGTCTACCGCGTTATCTACGATTTCATACACCAGATGATGGAGACCTCTTGAAGAAGTGCTGCCAATATACATACCCGGTCTCTTTCTAACTGCCTCAAGCCCTTCCAGAATCTGGATTTGATCTGCACCGTACTCTGTATTTACTTCAGTATTCATTTCTGTACTCATACATTTCCTCCTGTTTTCACTTTTCCTTCCACCACTTTGAATACTTTATTCATGTGGAATTGTCTGTCAATGAAATCATCCAAACCCGTACAGGTAATCATAGTCTGTACCTGCCGGATACTGTTCAAAAGATAATTCTGCCTGTTGGAATCCAGCTCAGACAATACATCGTCCAAAAGCAAAACCGGCATATCTTTGATGATTTTCTTCACCATATAAATTTCAGACAGTTTCAAAGACAATGCAGCAGTACGCTGCTGCCCCTGAGAACCGTATTTTCTGATATCAATTTCATTCACCTTTACACAAAGGTCATCCCTGTGGGGACCCAGAGAGGTCATTTTAAACCGAATATCCCGCTCTCTTGCAGCCGTAAGCTCTTCTAAAAAAACGCTGCTTTGAACACTTGGCTCATATACCAGTTTAATCTGTTCCCTGTCTCCGGTAATACTCCTATGTATGCCTTCCATAATGCCATTTAGCTCTTCTACAAAAGCTTTGCGGCTTTCAATGAGAAATGCGCCGTAATGAGCCAACTGCTCATCCCAGACCTCCAGAGTATCTTTAAGCCCGGGCTGGAAAGCAATATCCTTTAACAATTTATTTCTCTGATTCAAAATCCGATTGTAACTGGAAAGATTGGATAAATACAATTTATTTAGTTGACATAATTCCAAGTCCATAAAACGTCGTCTCTCTCCAGGACCGCTTTTAATAATATTTAAGTCCTCCGGAGAAAAAAACACAATATTTAAAATGCCAAATAATTCACTGGCCTTGCGAATGGGAATTCCATCAATGGCAATACCTTTTGCTTTGGTTTTCTTCAAATGCATGTCAATTTTTCTGGATATCCCGTCCTTTTTTACAAACATACGGATATGAGCCTCATCCTGACCAAAACGAATCATTTCCCTGTCCCTGCTGCCTCTGTGGGATTTGGTTGTCCCACACAAATAGGCAGCTTCCAGGATATTGGTCTTTCCCTGGGCATTATCTCCGTAAAAAATATTGGTTCCTTTATCCAACTCCAGGGAAAGTGACTCATAATTTCTGTAATTTTTCAGCTCGATTGATTCGATATACATAGGTTCCCCTTCACTGAGTTACATTTATTTTACAATTTTTACCTCTTCTCCCTGATAAGAAATCACATCTCCATCATAGAGCTTGCGGCCTCTTCTGGTATCCGGCTCTCCATTTACAAGTACCTCTCCATCCTGAATGACATATTTGGCTTCAACACCGTCTTCTACAAGATTTGCGGCTTTGAGCGCCTGTCCAAGCTTAATAAATTCATCTCTTAATTTAATAATTTCCATTTTTTCTCCTTTTAAACCATTTGCGGCTTTTAACGGCTTACTGCATTGAAATTAACTGGCAAAATCAGATAAATATATTGCTGACTATCATTACGGATAAAGCATGGAGCCTTGGCATTCATAAGGTAAATGCTTACTTCTTCGTCATCAATAACTTTCAAAGCGTCAATTAAAAATTTAGGATTAAAGCCAATCATGATATCCTTACCTTCTTTCTGGATATCAATTTCTTCCTTCATGGAACCAATCTGTGAATCAATCCGAAGCTCCATCTGGCCATCCTGAATATGAATAATAATTGGTTTTTTGTCCCCTTCTTTTACCAGAAGAGTGGCGCGGTCAATACAATCTAAAAATTCTTTTTTGTTAATTTTTACTTTTGTTTCATAATCGCTGGAAAGCATCTGGTCAATTTTAAAATACTCTCCTTCAATAAGGCGGGAAACTACCTTGGTATCATCAAATTCAAATAAAATATGGTTTGCAGAAAGATAAATTTCTACCATATCTTCCAGTTCCCCGGATAAAATTTTGCTGATTTCACTTAACGTTTTACCAGGAACAACTACTTTACGGTCTTTACATTCTTCTTTTAAAGGAATTTTACGGATAGAAATCCGGTGTCCATCCAGGGAAATAACCCGTAACATATTGTTTTCAATTTGAAAAAGTTCACCGGTCATTAGTTTATTGTTCTCATTTACTGCAATAGAGAAAATTGTCTGACGGATAATTTCTTTTAAAGTAAACTGTGAAACCCGTATGCAGTCTGTTTTTTCAATTAAAGGTAAATAAGAAAAATCTTCTCCTGATTTTCCGGGAATATTAAATTTGGCTTTTTCACAAGTAATTGTAGTGTTTAATTTTTCATCGGTTTCAATGGTAACATCGCTGTCCGGAAGCTTTCTTACGATTTCTGAGAAGATTTTTGCATCCAAAGCAATCATACCCTTCTCAAGTACCGTTCCCTGAACGCGGGTTTCGATACCTAATTCCATATCATTAGAGGTAAATTTAATCTCATTGGTAGAAGCATCTAATAAAATACATTCCAAAATTGGCATGGTTGTTTTGCCTGGAACGGCTTTCATGACGATTCCTACACTTTTCTGAAGTTCAGATTTTGGACATATTAATTTCATGTGTGTATAACTTCCTTTCTGGTTGGAGTGGTTAAATAAAAATATAAATGATTAACAAATTCGTAGTATTAGCCGTAGGGGCTGTGAATATGTGAATAACCCTCGAAACCCGCGAAAATACGGGGTTCGTGAGTATGGATAACTTTGTGGGTTCATGTTGAACTTCACGTGAGAAGCCTGTTGATAAAAATGTGGGCAAAAAACGGAAGAAACCCGTATTAAAGTTTTCCACACATAATTCACATAGTATTCACTTTAAGTTGTGGATAAACCGGTTATTTCGCCGGATTGATTTTTTTCTTTAAAATATCAATAACTTCCCTGGTGCTTTCTGAGGTTTCCAGTTCATTTTCGATTTTTGTAATTCCATTCATAACCGTAGTATGGTCTCTTCCGCCTAATACTTTACCTATATTTTTCAGGGTTACTTCTGTCATATGGCGGCAAAGATACATGGCAATCTGTCTTGGAAAGACAATTTTGGAGTTACGCTTATTGCCAATCAGGTCAGAGGCAGATAAATCAAAGTGTTCTGCTACAATATCAAGAATCAGTTCCGGTGTAATAATACGTTTTTGATTTGGAGAAATAATATCTTTTAATACTTTTTCGGCTAAATCCAGGTTGATTTCTTTTTGTTCCAGATTGGCGTAAGCCATAATTTTATTCAGGGAGCCTTCCAGCTCACGAATATTGGATTTTACATTTTTTGCAATGTATTCAATGACTTCATCGTCAATTTTGTAGCCATCCAGCTCTTCTTTTTTGCGGAGAATGGCCATTCTGGTTTCATAATCAGGAGAAGAAATATCCACAATAAGACCCCATTCAAAACGTGAACGGAGCCGGTCTTCTAAAATTTCCATATCTTTCGGCGGCTTATCAGAGGAAATAACAATCTGCTTTTTTGCGCCATGCAGAGAGTTAAAGGTGTGGAAGAATTCTTCCTGTGTAGACTCTTTTCCTATAATAAACTGAATATCATCGATTAAAAGTACATCAATGTTTCGATATTTCTCACGAAATTTGGACATGGTGGAATTGTTACCATTACGGATAGAGTCAATTAATTCATTAGTGAAATATTCACTGGTTACATACAAGACCTTGGCGCTTGGATTTTTCTGAAGCACAAAATGTGCGATGGAATGCATTAAGTGGGTTTTTCCAAGACCAACGCCTCCATAAATAAACAGTGGATTGTAAGCTTCCCCCGGGGATTCGGCAACTGCTACGGATGCTGCGTGAGCCATTTTATTATTATTACCTACCACAAACGTATCAAATGTGTAGCGGGGATTCAGGTTTGCCTTTTCAATATTTTCATTCAGGCTTACCGGTGCAGCAGCAGAGGCAGCCGGCGGCTGTACCACTTCTTCCTTAATTTCTTCAGGTAAAACCAGAGAAATTTCGTAATCTTCGCCCGTTGTTTCGGCAATGGCAACTTTTAAGGGCAGAATATACTTCTTATTAATATAACTCAGGGCCATACTGCCATTGGTGACAATGATCGTAACCACATTTCCCTCTACCTTGTAGACCTTTAAAGGCTCCAGCCAGGCGGAATAGGAGACATCAGATACGTCATGTTCAATTTTAATCATATTTAAGATGTCTGACCATTTTTCCTGTATTATGTGCATTTTCAATTCTCCTAATCTGTATTATATGCCGTTTTAGAACACAAAAAATATATGATTGACTGATTTCCTCATTCAATCATAGGCAAAAAAATGTATTATTATCTATATAATATAATAAAAACGGTTTTTAAGCAATGAAAAATTAAAGAAACCCGGTGGAAATCTCAAAGAAATTATAGAAAAAAAGATGTGGTTATGTGGATAAGTATAGAAGCCTTATTATATATAAGTAGAGATTTTAAATATACGTTAAAAAAATAACAAAAAAGAGGAGGTGTGTGTATGTGGAAAAAAGGGTGTGGATAATGAGGAAGAGTTAGGAAAGAAGGAATGTGGAAAACAGGAAATGTGAGTAATGTGTATAAGCAAAAAAACACTGTCCACAGGTCGAAAACCGTTGAAAAATAAGGATTTTTTGGAAAATGTGGAGAAATAATGTGAATATATAGGGAAAGTTATCCACATATTATCCACATTTTGTGGATAAACCAAAGTAGCTGAAAAAATGTGAATAACTATGTGTATAAGAAAATGGATAAAAATAGTTAAAGGGAGAAATCCACAAAAAGAATGTGTACAGGCTGTGGATAGTAAAAATGGGTGGAAAATAGCCGAAAAACAGCAGGAAAATGAAAGAAATGCTTGACGAGAACCGGGTTTGTGAATATAATTGAAATGATGTTTTCTATCATGCATAACTAGAAGTGACATCTGAATAAAAATATCGGAAGATGTCCATATAATATAAGGGAGGTGCCTTGAATATGAAAATGACATTTCAGCCTAAGAAAAGACAGAGATCCAAAGTTCATGGATTCAGAGCTAGAATGAGCAGTGCTGGCGGAAGAAAAGTTTTAGCTGCTAGAAGAGCTAAAGGAAGAAAAAAATTGTCAGCTTAAGAGAAAAAGATTACAGTTTAAGACCGCAGATTTGTGGTCTTTTTCTTCTCTTTGCGAAAAAGGACAGAGTATGAAATATTCGGAATCATTAAAGAAAAACAGCGATTTTCAACAGGTTTATCGAAGAGGAACATCATATGCAAATCGTTATCTGGTTATGTATCGTTTAAAGAACCAGTTGGGTCGCAACAGAATAGGTATATCCGTAAGTAAAAAAGTAGGTAACAGTGTAGTAAGACATCATTTGACCAGATTAATCAGAGAGAGTTACCGCCTCAATGAGGAAAAATTTTGTTGTGGATATGATATTGTAGTTGTTGTCAGGGTGAATGGAAAAGAACAGGGATTCCATTCTATGGAGAGCGCCCTGCTTCACTTGGGGAAACTCCATAAGCTTATAAAAAGTGAAGAGAACGAAAAGAATCATGAAGAAGATATTGATTAAATTAATCAGACTTTATCAGAAGTATTTGTCCCCTCTTAAGAGTACACGTTGTCCTTATATACCTACGTGTTCTCAGTACGGATTAGAGGCCATTGAAAAATATGGCGCATTAAAAGGCAGTATTCTGGCTGCATGGAGAATATTAAGATGTAACCCTTTTTCAAAAGGCGGATATGACCCTGTACCGTAGAAGACAGAAGATATGAGGTGACAAAGCAAGAAGGAGGATACAGAGTTGGGTGTATTACTAACGAAAAGTACAATGCCAATCGTAAATTGGGTAGCCGAAGTCATGGGCTGGCTGATGAACGGCATTTATAGTATTGGAGTCCATAACTTAGGCTTATGTATCATTATTTTCACAGTGATTATTTATGCCTTTATGACTCCGCTGCAGATTAAGCAGCAGAAATTTGCAAAAATGAATGCAGTTATGAGTCCGGAGCTGCAGAGTATTCAGAAGAAATACAGAGGGAAAAAGGACCAGGCTTCCCAGTTAAAAATGCAGGAAGAGACTATGGCGCTCTATGAAAAATATGGCGTTTCTCCTACAGGAAGCTGTCTGCAGATGTTGATTCAGATGCCTATTTTCTTTGCCTTGTATCAGGTTATTATTAAAATTCCGGGATACATTAGCGGAATGAGACATGTGTTTGATTCTGCAGTTACACACATTACACAGGTTAGTGGATTTTCTGAAATTATTCAGAAATTTGTTCAGGATAATGGAATTAAGAACTCCTATATTCCCTTATCCGGAGATTTAAGTAACAATCAGGTTATTGACTTTTTGTATGCCCTGTCTCCTTCACAGTGGGACAAACTGGCAGATGTAAGTCAGTTCCAGGGATTTGCAAATATCCTGGATAAAACAGCAGATACCCTGCAGCCAATGCAGAATTTCTTAGGACTTAATATTGCAGATAACCCATGGGCGCTGATTCA
Organism: uncultured Bacillota bacterium; assembly: GCA_958352855.1. Taxonomy (GTDB): domain Bacteria; phylum Bacillota; class Clostridia; order Lachnospirales; family Lachnospiraceae; genus Blautia. The sequence continues at coordinate 48,979 of CATWQE010000011.1, read as the reverse complement.
GTCCGGATGGTCTACACAGCATTATCTGTTGATTTTGGCGGCAATTTTGATTCCTGTTCTGGCGTGGGCTACACAGGTGTTAAACATGAAGTTAATGCCTTCTGCAACAAGCGGCGATAATAAAAACGGTGGAAATTCTTCCATGGAAGCAACTATGAAGAGCATGAACCTCTTTATGCCATTGTTTACAGCATTTATCTGCTTTACATTCCCTGTTGGTATTGGTATTTACTGGATTATCGGTGCGGTTATCAGAAGTGTACAGCAGTTGATTATTAACAGACATTTAAATAACATGGATATGGAACAGTTCATCAAACAGAACAAGGCGAAAATGGATAAGAAGAGAGCCAAAAGAGGTATCACTTCCCAGAATATCAGTGAATACGCCAAAATGAATGTGCGCAATATCCAGGAACCTCAGAGAAAAACCATTGCAGAGAGAAGCAATTCGGTTCAGAATACTTCAGGATCTTATGCTTCTGTTCCTAAGACGAAACCAGGAAGTCTGGCATCAAAGGCAAACATGGTAGCTGCGTTTGACGAAAAGAACAAAGGAAAAAAGAAATAGAAATTAAGGGGGAAAAAATATGGAATTCAGAGAGTTTTCAGCGAAAACAGTAGACGAAGCAATTACAAAAGCAAGTCTTGAGTTTGAAACATTTAGTGAAAACCTTGAAATAGAAGTGATTTCTGAAGGCAAAGCAGGTTTTTTAGGCTTTGGTTCCAAGCCGGCGATTATTAAAGCGCGGAAAAAAGAAGAGACACCTTCTGTGGAAGAACCTGCTGTAAAAGAAGAGCCTAAGGCAGTGAAAAAGGAAGAACGTAAAGAAGTTAAAAAAGAAATTAAAAGAGAGCCCAAAAAAGAAGTAAAAAGAGAAATCAAAGCAGAGCCGGAACAGCCAAAAGAAGAGCGGAAAGTTCCGGAGAGAAGCCAGGAAGAAATTGCTGAAATGAAGGCAGAAGCTGAGAAATTTTTAAGCGGTGTATTCAAAGCAATGGAACTGGAAGTAGAGATTAAAATGGACTACAAAGCAGCAGAAGGAAATCTGGATATTGAATTTGTAGGACAGGATATGGGGATTCTCATTGGTAAGAGAGGACAGACTCTGGATTCCTTGCAGTACCTGACAAGTCTGGTGGTAAATAAGGGAAGACAGGGATATGTTCGTGTAAAACTGGATACAGAGGATTACAGAAACAGAAGAAAAGAAACACTGGAAAATCTGGCAAGAAGTATTGCATATAAGGTAAGAAAAACCAGAAAAACAGTGTCTCTGGAGCCTATGAATCCATATGAGAGACGGATTATTCATTCTGCACTTCAGGGAAACCGTTATGTGGAAACCTACAGTGAAGGAAATGAGCCATACCGTCACGTAGTTGTAAAGCTGAAAAACAGATAAGAAGAAACAATGTAACATATTATTCTAGGTGAAAGCGTGAATAATAGGGAAATCCTTTGCGCGCTTTTGCCTGGAATTTTTTCATATTCGGTAAAAAAGGAGAAGTATATGAAGGATACCATTGCTGCGGTAGCTACAGCCATGACTGCATCCGGCATCGGAATTATACGAATCAGCGGACCAGAAAGCAGAAGTATTACAGGGAAAATATACCGCTCAAAAGGCGGAAAAAAGAAGATAGAAAAGGTGGCTTCTCATACTATAAATTATGGTTTTATATGGGACGAAGAGGAGCTGATTGATGAAGTTTTGGTCATGGTTATGGATGGACCCAGAAGCTATACAGGGGAAGATACAGTAGAAATTGACTGCCATGGGGGCGTTCTGGCTATGAAACGCGTGCTGGAAACTGTAATAAAGTATGGAGCAAGACCGGCAGAACCTGGAGAATTTACGAAGCGGGCTTTCTTAAATGGAAGAATTGATTTGTCTCAGGCAGAGGCTGTAATTGATGTAATTAATGCACAAAATGAGTATGCGCTAAAGAGTTCTGTAAGCCAGTTAAGAGGAAATATCCAGAGAATTATTCGGGAAATCAGAGAGCAGATTATTTATCAGATTGCGTATATTGAGTCTGCTTTAGACGATCCGGAGCACATCAGTATTGATGGATATGGAGATACTTTAAGAGGTGAAACAGAGCTTATAAAAGGTAAATTAGACCGGCTTTTAGATACCGTAAGAGAAGGAAAACTTATGAAAGAGGGTATCAAAACGGTTATTGTAGGAAAACCAAATGCAGGAAAATCCTCACTGTTAAATACCCTTGTGGGAGAGGAAAGAGCTATTGTTACAGACATTGCAGGAACCACCAGAGATATTCTGGAAGAGACCATTGTTCTTCATGGAATTTCCCTTCGTATGATGGATACAGCGGGGATTCGCAGTACAGAAGATGTGGTAGAAAAAATCGGAGTAGGGAAGGCCATTGAGAATGCAAAAGATGCAGACTTAATCCTGTATGTGGTGGATGCTTCCATTCCTTTAGATGAAAATGACAGAGAGATTATAGCGCTTCTAAGAGATAAAAAAGCAGTGGTCATTCTCAATAAAATAGACCTGAAACAAGTGGTTTTGGAAGAGGATTTAAAGGCGTTAGTGGAACATCCCATTGTGTCCATATCTGCCAAAGAAGAGGAAGGAATTGACCGTCTGGAGCAGCAGATTAAGGAGCTGTTTTTTGCAGGAAAGCTTACTTTTAATGACGAAATTTATATTACTAATATGCGTCACAAAACAGCTCTTGAAGAAGCAAAAAAGAGCATTCTTTTGGTGGAAAACAGCATTGATATGGGGCTGCCGGAAGACTTTTATTCCATTGACTTAATGAACGCTTATGAGGCGCTTGGAAGTATTATTGGAGAGGCTGTGGGAGAAGATTTGGTAAATGAAATTTTCTCTAAATTTTGTACCGGAAAATAAAAAAGAAAGGAAGCCTAGGAAGATGAATGTATTAGAAGAAACATATGATGTGGCTGTGGTAGGGGCCGGTCATGCAGGATGTGAAGCAGCTCTTGCCTGCGCGCGTCTGGGATTGGAAACGATTATGTTTACGGTGAGTGTGGATAGTATTGCTCTTATGCCCTGTAATCCTAACATCGGAGGAACATCAAAAGGTCATCTGGTAAGAGAAATTGATGCTCTTGGGGGAGAAATGGGCAAGAATATTGATAAGACTTTTATTCAGTCCAAAATGCTCAATGTGTCCAAAGGGCCGGCTGTTCATTCCCTTCGCGCCCAGGCGGATAAACAGGCATATACCAGGGAAATGAGAAGAACACTGGAGAATACAGAGCATCTTACCATCCGTCAGGCAGAGGTAACAGAGATACTGGCAGAGGGTGGCGCTGTTACAGGAGTTCAGACTTTTTCCGGCGCTGTTTATCATACAAAAGCAGTAGTTTTGTGTACCGGAACTTATTTAAAAGCCAGGTGTATTTACGGAGATATCAGCAATTATACAGGACCAAACGGACTGCAGGCAGCTAATTATCTGACAGAATCTCTGAAAAAATTAGGCGTAGAAATGTACCGTTTTAAAACCGGAACACCTGCACGAATTGACAAAAGAAGCGTAGATTTTTCTCAGATGGAAGAGCAGTTTGGTGACGAAAAAGTGGTGCCATTTTCCTTCTCTACGAACCCGAAAGATGTACAGATTGAGCAGGCATCCTGCTGGCTGACATACACCAATGAGAGAACCCATGAGATTATCAGAGAAAACCTGGACAGGTCGCCTTTATACTCTGGAATGATAGAAGGAACAGGTCCAAGATACTGTCCGTCCATTGAAGATAAAGTAGTGAAATTTGCAGATAAAAACCGCCATCAGGTATTTATTGAACCGGAAGGATTAGATACAAATGAGATGTATGTAGGTGGTATGTCCAGTTCCCTGCCGGAGGATGTACAGTATGAAATGTACCGTTCTGTTAAGGGACTGGAGCATGTAAAAATCGTGAGAAATGCCTATGCTATTGAGTATGATTGTATTAATGCAAGACAGCTATATCCAACTCTGGAATTTAAAAATATCAAAGGTTTGTTCTCTGGCGGACAGTTTAATGGAAGTTCAGGATATGAAGAAGCGGCAGCCCAGGGGCTGGTAGCTGGTATTAATGCAGCAATGAAAATTCTGGGAAAAGAGCAGTTAATTCTGGATCGTTCAGAGGCTTATATTGGTGTTTTAATTGATGATTTGGTAACAAAAGAGAACCATGAGCCATATCGAATGATGACCAGCCGGGCGGAATACAGACTGCTTTTAAGACAGGATAATGCAGATTTAAGACTGCGGAAAAAAGGGTATGAAGTAGGATTAATTACCCAGGAACAATATGATTATATTCAGTGGAAAGAAGAGAAAATCAGGGAAGAAGCAGAGCGTATGGAGCATGTTCATGTAGGGGCAGTTCCAGAGGTTCAGCAGCTTTTAAAACAGTATGAAAGTACGCCATTAAAGAATGGAATTTCTCTGGCAGATTTAATACGAAGACCGGAATTATCCTATGATATTGTGGCTCCTTTAGATAAAAAAAGACCGGAATTACCGGAGGATGTAAGGGAGCAGGTAAACATTAATATCAAGTATGATGGTTATATTAAGAGACAGTTAAAGCAGGTAGAAGGTTTTAAAAAGCTGGAGACAAAGAGACTTCCAGAGACATTAGATTATGATGAAATCAGTGGACTTCGTATAGAGGCAAAACAGAAATTAAAGGCATACAGACCGGTTTCTATTGGTCAGGCTTCCAGAATTGCAGGGGTTTCTCCTGCGGATATTTCTGTGCTTCTGGTGTATATGGAATCCTATAGAAGGAGATAACTATGGCATATGATTTAAAGGTTTTAGAAGAAGGATGCAAAGCCTATAAAATTGCTCTTTCAGAAGTGCAAAAGGAGCAGTTTATCCGTTATTATGAGCTGTTAGTAGAGTGGAATAAGGTTATGAATCTAACTGGAATTACGGAGTTTCAGGAGGTGCTTACCAAGCATTTTCTGGATAGTTTATCCATTGTAAAGGCAGTGGATATGACGAAGCTTCATACCTGTATTGATGTGGGAACCGGCGCTGGATTTCCGGGAATTCCTTTGAAAATTGCCTTTCCTCATTTGCAGATTACCCTGTTGGATTCATTGAAAAAGCGCTTAAATTTTCTGGATACAGTGATTGAAGAATTAAAGCTGGAAGGAATCTGTACGGTGCATGGAAGAGCAGAAGATGGAGCCAGAAAGGCAGAACACCGGGAACAGTATGATTTAAGTGTATCAAGAGCGGTATCCCGTTTGGCGTCCCTGTGTGAGCTTTGTATGCCTTATGTAAAGGAAGGCGGGTACTTTATCTCCTATAAGTCAGGAAAGGCCCAGGAAGAGCTTACAGAGGCTTCTAAGGCCATCTTTGTATTAGGAGGTAAGCTGGATAAGACAGAAGCTTTTCAGCTTTTTGGAACCGATATGGAAAGAACCTTAGTGGTTGTTGAGAAAAAGAAAAAAACACCAAAGCAGTATCCAAGAAAAGCCGGAACACCTGCAAAAGAACCGATTTTATAAAAAAATAAATAAAAGAAAAAGAGCCTGAGGCTGTGGATGATAGCATCAATCATAAAACAGCTTTCAGGCTCTTTTTCACAGAAAAAACACATACTTATCTAATTTTTATCACATTTTTTCCATAAAATGGTGTGAGGGTCAAAAATGCCCCTGGCTCTGGCATTGTAGAATTTTAAAGGAGGGAATGTTTTGATTGAAGTAAGAAATCTTGTAAAAAAGTATGGAAATCACGTAGCTGTAAATCATTTGAATTTTACAGTAGAAAAGGGAAAAATCTACGGATTTCTGGGACCAAACGGAGCGGGAAAGTCCACCACTATGAATATGATTACGGGATATATTGCATCCACAGAAGGGGAAGTCCTTATTGACGGGCATAATATTCTGGAAGAACCTGAGGTGGCAAAGAAAAAGATTGGATATCTTCCGGAGATTCCGCCTTTATATCAGGATATGACGGTACAGGAATATCTGAATTTTGCTGCGGAGTTAAAAGTAATTCCAAAAGAAAAAAGAAAAGCAAATATAGAAGAAGTTATGTCAACTACGAAGGTCATAGAAGTTAAGAACAGACTGATTAAAAATCTTTCAAAAGGATATAAGCAGAGAGTAGGACTGGCACAGGCTCTGCTGGGATATCCGGAAATTATTATTTTGGATGAACCAACGGTTGGTCTGGATCCAAAGCAGATTATAGAAATCAGGGATCTGATTAAAAGTCTGGGGCAAAAGCATACGGTTATTTTAAGCTCTCATATTCTGTCAGAGGTTAGCGCTGTATGTGATCACGTATTGATTATAGATAAAGGGAAGCTGGTAGCCAGTGATACGCCGGAAAATCTGGGAAAGCTTATGTCCGGAGCAAATTCTCTGGAGCTTACGGTAAAGGGACAGGAATCTGAAATCAGGAAAGCCCTGGATATGGTGGAGAATATTCAGGAAGTGATTTATCATGATTCACTGATTCAGGATGCCTGTGATTTTACCATCAAACTTTCAGGCAATCAGGATATGAGAGAGAATATCTTCTTTGCGCTTGCAGAGGTGAAATGCCCGATTTTGAAAATGCAGTCCAGTAATATGAGCCTGGAGGAAGTATTCTTGAAGCTTACGGATGATGCGGAAAAAGAAAGAAAAGTAGAAATTGAATCAGGAATTTTTGAAGCAGACGAAGATATGGAACATGAGAATGAGGAGGGAGAAGAATAAGTTATGCTGGCAGTTTATAAAAAAGAATTAAGAAGTTATCTTACATCCATGGCTGGATATGTGTTTATTGCTTTTATTTTACTGATTCTGGGGATTTATTTTACTGCTTATAATCTGCAGTATGCCAGTCCGGATTTTGGCATTACGTTAAGTTCTGTGACCTTTTTATTTTTAATTATCACACCTGTGCTTACTATGAGAATTTTAGCAGAGGAGAAAAAGAACAGGACGGATCAGCTTCTTCTGACTGCGCCGGTGGCAGTGTGGAAGGTGGTTTTAGGAAAATATCTGAGTATGATTACGATTTATGCTATTCCCATTCTCATCGCAGCTACTTATCCACTGATTATGGGACAATATGGAACTGTGTCCTATACCATGGCTTATACAGGAATTCTTGGATTTTTCTTCCTGGGATGCGCTCAGATTGCAGTAGGACTGTTTCTTTCTTCTGTAACAGAGAGTCAGATTATTGCGGCAGTTCTCACCTTTGGCGTATTGTTTTGCAGCTTTGTAATGGAAGGAATTGAAAGCTTCTTTTCAGATACAGCTTTAAGCTCCATGCTGGCAGTTTTGGTGTTGGTTGTTCTTTTGGCTCTTGTGATTTATCAGATGACAAAAGATGTCTTGCTTTCTTCTGTTGTGGGAGTTGGAATGGGAGCAGTGGTTCTGATTCTCTATGCTGTAAAATCTTCCCTCTTTTCTGGATTGATTCAGAAGGTATTGGGATTATTGGCAATTGCAAATCATTTTGACAATTTTGTAGGCGGTATTTTAGACGTTACAGGTATAGTCTATATGCTTTCTGTTATCTGCATTTTTGTTTTTTTGACGATTCAGTGCATACAGAAAAGACGCTGGAGCTAAGAAATTCAGGGAAAAGAAAGGATTGCAGGTATGAAGAAAATAAATTTAAAGAAGAAAGTAAACTTCAGGGAAATGATTACACAGGCGCGGGAAAACCGGAAGAAGAATAAAAAAAGATTAAAACATGGTTCGTATAGTATGGCAGTAACCGGACTTGTGATTGCCAGTGTGGTTGTTTTTAATATGGCAATACAGGAATTACCATCTAAATACAGAGAAATTGATTTAAGCAGTCAGAAGCTTTTTACAATCGGGGAACAGACAGAAAAAATGCTGAAGAAACTGGACAAAGATGTTACGTTTTATTTCATTGCCCAGGAAGGCACAGAGAGCAGTGAAATACAGAAATTACTGGAAAAATATGAAGAAGGAAGTAAACATATCCAGGTAGAACAAAAAGACCCGGCAGTAAATCCTACCTTTGTATCGAAGTATACATCGGATAATATCAGCAATAACAGTGTTATTGTAGTGTGTGGAGATAAGAGTAAAGTAGTTAATTATTCAGATATGTATGAGACTTCTATTGACTATAACACGTACTCACAGCAGGTGACAGGATTTGACGGAGAAGGTCAACTGACCAGTGCGCTGAACTATGTGATTTCAGAAGATATGCCAATTCTCTATACCCTTGAGGGGCATGAAGAAGCTGCTATGAGCGAAAATATGAAAGAGACCATTCAAAAGGCCAATATTGAGATTCAGAATCTAAATCTCTTAACACAAGAAGCAGTGCCGGAAGATGCAGAATGTCTTTTTGTTTTTGCTCCGGCAAAAGATTTAACAGAGGATGAGGCAAATAAAATTATTGAGTATCTGGAACAGGGGGGAAAGGCGCTGATTGTATCAAATTATACAGATCAGGAGATGACGAATTTTAACAGAGTTTTGGAGAATTACGGTGTTCAGCCGGTAAATGGTATTGTGTTTGAAGGAGATTCTGATCATTATGTGTCTCAAAACCCGTATTATTTACTTCCTGATATAGAAAGCAATGAAATTACAAGTGAATTATCCTCTGAAAGCCGTTTTGTACTGACTGCTCTTTCTCAGGGAATTCAGAAGATGGATGAGGTAAGAGATACCCTGGAAATTAACAGTATTCTGAAAACTTCAGACAGCGCGTATTCGAAAACCGATTTGGAAAACATGGAGACCATAGAGAAGGAAGAGGGCGATGTTTCCGGTCCTTTTGATTTAGGTGTCATGATAAAGGAAAAAATTGATGAGGAGAAGGAAACACAGATTGTTTATTTTGCTTCTCAATCTATTTTTGATGATACTATGAATGCTATGGTATCAGGAACAAATTATGAATTATTATCAGCATCTCTTGGATGGATGTGCAATACAGAAGAGGTTAATGTAGTTTCCATTCCCACTAAGGACTATGATACCAGCAGTCTGTTGATACCTGCTACAGATGTTCATTTGTGGAGTATTTTTGTAACTGCGGTTATTCCACTTGCAGTGCTGATTCTGGGCTTTGGAATTTGGATGAAGAGGAGAAAACAGTGATATGGCAAAGAAGAAAAAAGGGTTAATCCTTGCTCTTGCGGTTCTCGTGCTTTTTTCTGTACTGTATTTTGTGCTGAAATCACTTAATTTGAGTGAAGAGGAGGCAGAGCAGGAAACGGTTGTGAAAACGGTTTTCGAAATAGATGCGAAAGATATTTCGGAAATTACATTAGAGTATAATGGAAAAACGTCTACATTTTTACACGAAAATGATGTATGGAGTTATGCAGAGGATGAGGCGTTTCCACTGAGTGAATCAGCTATGTTAGATTTTGTATCAAATGTAACCTCTATTGAGTCTTCCAGGGAAATTAAAAATCCGGAGGATACAGCAGAGTATGGATTGGATAATCCAGAGGTAAAAGTTACTGTTCAAAACAAAGACGGAAAAGAGACTGTGCTGGAGTTTGGAGATGACAATGAAGCTGTTGGGGGCTTTTATCTGAAAAAAGATGGAGAAAAGCCAATTTATCTGGTGGACTCTACCGTAAAACAGAAGTTTTGTATTGAGGTTCAGGATTTAGCAGAAACAGAGGAGATTCCCTCAATTTCTTCCACAGAAATTAAGAAGGTAGAAATAGATAAGGATGGTATTACCACAAGGCTCAAACAGGATGAGGCATCCGAAACAGGATGGACGTATGAGAAAATTCAGTCTGGAAAGAACGCCAGTTCTGTGGTAGTAGATAGCGGGAAAGTCAGCAGTCTTATGGGAAACTACAGTGGAGTAACCTGGCAGGAATTTGTTTCTTATGATAAAAATAATTTAGCGGATTATGGCTTAGATGCTCCGGTTGCAGTGAGTGTTGATTATGAAGTGACAGAGACTGCAGAAGAGGACGATGAAGAAGCAGCAGAAGAAACAAAAGTTGCTAAAAATGTTGTGTTTTATATTGGAAAACAAAATGAAGCCGGTGATTATTATGCTATGCTAAAGGATGGAAAGTATATCTATACAATATCCGCAGCTACAGCAGAAAGTATCATGACCATTAATGAAAGTGATTTGGTAAGTTCTTTGGTTGCAGATTATTCTTTTGCAGATTTAGACAAAGTAACGTTTGTAAGGAATAATGAAACATATGTAGCAACAAAGAAGGAAGAAGAATCAGAGCAGAAATATTATTTAAATGATAAAGAAGTTGATAAAACAGTATTTTCAGAGCTTTTCTCAAAAGTGACCAGTATGGAATGGCAAAGTAGAAGTATTGAGGCAGAAACCAACAATCCTTCAGAAATGACCATTATTTTTGAAAAGAATGGGGGCATGAAGGAGACTGTGGATTACTATTCATACGATGCGAATTTCTATTTAATAGTAGATTCTAAAGGAAATAAAATGCTGGTAAATAAAATGAAAGTGAGAGAAATGTTAGAAGCCTTTGATAGTATGATAGGAGAATGGCAAGAATAAAATGTTTCACGTGAAACATTGAAAAGAATAACCATGAAGCATGTACCGCAAGTTCTATGCTTCATGGTTATTTTTTAAAGATAAATATTTAAAATTTCAACAAATTTTTCAGGAGTTTCTAATTGTGGCAAATGTTTAGCATGTTTCAAAGTGCAAGTCTCTATGGCTGGATTACAGGTTATATAGGATTCTGCGATTTTTTCGGATTCTTTTTCTCCTTCGCAAGAAAGGATGGTAATACTCTGGTTCATTTCACTAAGTGCATGGTTAATACTGTTATTGGTATATCCGCTTACCAGGCTGGAAAGCAGGAATTTTGAACTGCTGAAACTTCTATGAGAAGCTTCATAGTAAGTATCAATCATTTCCGGTGTTACTGAGAAAGGATTGTATAAATATTTCTCAGTAAACAAAAGCTGAATATTGCTTTGACAGGTGCGGATATTATAAATTAAAGTACCAAAAACAGGAAGCTCTAAAATAAATTTGTGTAGCTTACTGCGTTTACTTGGAATTCGGTTTAAACTTGCCAAAGATGGAGGATTGATTAAAATGAGTTTGTTTATATAATCCGCATCACTATAACCGGCAAGAATACTAAAAGAACCAGAATATCCATTTGCTACAATATCTGTTTTTTCTCCAATTACATTTTTGATAAAATCGGTAATTAACTGTACATATAAATAATTGGTATAGGTGATTCTTGGTTTTTCAGAGCGTCCACATCCTAATAAATCAACGGCATAGACAGTGTGTGTTTTCGCTAATTCATCAATTACTTTGTTCCACTCATAAGCAGAACTGTAGACAGTTAAGTCATGAATCAGAAACAGTGGAGTGCCATGCCCTTTTTTTCTATAATAGATTTTGCCAAAACGCCATTCATAGTAATTATCGGCAGAAGACTTTAGCAGGTTTTTTAAAGTGGCAGTGGCAAAAACAATTCTATTAATTACATAAATAATACCGGTTGCCAAAGATAAAAGAATACCTGCAGTCAATAGTTTATGTTTGTTTTTCTTCATAATCAAAGATTTACCTCCTGTAAATAAAAAATTGACGGTTTATATCTGAGGTTTCAAAGCTATCTATGGATGCCATAGAGTAACTGTAAAGATATTAATATTATAATGCAAAAAGAGAGATTGTACAAGAAAAGATTAAAATCCATTGAATGTTTCACGTGAAACATTATCTATGTACTTATAAAAAACATAAAATAATGTTTCACGTGAAACATTGCTATAGAAATAGATTTGGAAAGGTGCTATAATTGGATTTGTACCAAAATAGATAGAAGTGAAAATATAAGGGGAAATTTACGTGGGAAGAATTATTGCAATTGCAAATCAAAAGGGCGGAGTAGGGAAATCTACAACAGCCATTAATTTGTCTGCGTGTTTAGCAGAACGAAACCAAAAGGTTTTGCTGATTGATATTGACCCGCAGGGAAATACCACCAGTGGCGTTGGTGTGGATAAAGATAAGACAGAACAAACTCTGTATGAGCTGTTAGTAGGAGAGTGTGAATTAAAGGATTGTATTATAGAAAATGTATATGAAAATCTTTCTTTGATTCCGTCTAACGTAAATTTGGCAGGCGCAGAGATTGAATTAGTAGGAGTAGAGGGAAGAGAGTATTTGCTGAAAAATCAGATTGATACTGTAAAGGATGATTATGATTTTATTATTATGGATTGTCCACCTTCCTTGAATATTTTAACCATTAATGCGATGACTACTGCAAATTCTATTCTGGTTCCTATTCAGTGTGAATATTATGCGTTAGAGGGCCTTACTCAGCTTATTCATACCATTGAACTTGTGCAGGAAAGATTAAATCCGGATCTGGTAATGGAAGGTGTTGTATTTACTATGTATGATGCCAGAACGAATTTGTCCTTGCAGGTTGTGGAGAATGTGAAGAGCAATCTAAATCAGTCCATCTATAAAACCATTATTCCGAGAAATGTGCGTTTGGCTGAAGCGCCCAGTTATGGTATGCCTATTAATATTTATGATACTAAATCAGTGGGGGCAGAAAGCTATCGCCTTTTGGCTGAGGAAGTTTTAAACAGGGAGGATGAAGAATGACGCCAAGAAAAGGAGGATTAGGACGTGGGCTGGATGCCATGATAAGTGAAACAGCTATGAAATCCAGACCAACTGCAAAAAAGGCAACTCCGAGCAAAGAAAGTAAGAGAACAATAGAAGAAAAAAAAGAAGAAAACGTTTTAACCGTAAAAATGACAGAAATAGAACCAAATAGAAAGCAGCCGCGAAAACAGTTTGATGAGGATGGATTGTTGGAATTAGCAGAATCTATCAAGCAGTTTGGTGTGCTTCAGCCCCTGTTAGTACAGAAAAAGGATGATTATTTTGAAATTATTGCAGGGGAGAGGCGTTGGAGAGCTTCTAAATTAGCGGGATTAAAGGAAGTCCCGGTTATTATCAAGGATTTTTCAGAACAGGAAGCAGTAGAAATTTCTCTTATTGAGAATATACAGCGGGAAAATCTGAATCCTATAGAGGAAGCAGTGGCATTTAAACGCCTTATGGAAGAATTTCATTTGAAGCAGGACACAATTGCAGAGAGAGTATCAAAAAGTCGTACTGCAGTTACCAATTCTATGAGACTTTTAAAGCTGGATGAGAGAGTACAGCAAATGCTCATTGATGAGATGCTTTCAACAGGTCATGCCAGAGCGTTACTTGCTATAGAAGACAAAGAAATGCAGTACAGCGCTGCGATCAAGGTCTTTGACGAAAAACTTAGTGTTAGAGAAACTGAGAAACTGGTAAAGGATATTTTAAATCCAACGGAGAAAAAACCAGAGAAAAAGGAAGATCCGGCTTTGGAATTAATATATCAGCAGTTGGAAGAAAAAATCAAAGGGATTGTTGGTTCAAAGGTAGCAATTCGGAGAAAGAATAAAGATAAGGGCAGAATAGAAATCGAGTATTATTCTCAGGATGAATTAGAACGTATTGTAGAACTATTAGAAAGTGTAAGATAAGGAGCCAGATATACTTATGAATAAATTTATACAGAGTCTGCAGTCCTACTCTGGTATATTATTACTTATGCTTTTGGTAGTTGTGGTTATACTATTAGTATGTGTTTTTAATTTATCCTTAGGACTTAACAGACTAAATCGGAAATATGCTCTTTTTATGAAAGGGAAGGACGGACAGTCGCTGGAAAAACTGTTTAAGAGAAAATTTGATTTAATTGAAAAGCTGGCAGTAAATTCAGAGATTAATGCAGAAAACATTCAAAAGCTGGAAAAAATGCAGGGACTTGCCTTGAATAAATACAGTATTGTGAAATACGATGCCTTTGAAGATATGGGAGGCAAATTAAGCTTTGTGCTGGCAATGTTAGATTCAAAAAACACAGGATTTTTGCTGAATGCGATTCATAGCAGGGAAAATTGTTTCCTCTATGTCAAAGAAATCGTAAATGGAGAATCCTATGTGATGCTTAGTGGAGAAGAAATTGAGGCATTAAAAAGAGCTGTAAATTTTGGGATTGAGGAAAGTGAATTTGATATATTTAGCTAAGAAAATATGGAAATAAGAGAAGGAGAACGAAGATGTTAGATATTAGATTTTTAAGAGAAAACCCTGAAGTGGTGAAACAGAATATTAGAAATAAATTTCAGGACAGCAAGCTGCCGCTGGTAGATGAAGTGATTGAGCTGGACAAAAGAAACAGAGAAATCAAGCAGGAAGTAGAAGCATTAAGAGCAGAAAGAAATAAGATTTCTAAAATGATTGGCGGCCTTATGAAACAGGGCAAAAAAGAGGAAGCAGAAGAAGCCAAGAAAAAAGTTACTGCCAATGCAGAAACTGTGGAAAGATTATCAGCAGAGGAAAAAGAAGTAGAAGAAAAAATCAGAACCATTATGATGACTATCCCAAATATTATTGATCCATCTGTTCCTATTGGAAAAGACGACAGTGAGAATGTGGAAGTGCAGAAATATGGGGAACCAGTGGTTCCGGATTTTGACATTCCTTACCATACAGATATTATGGAACGTTTTGATGGAATTGACCTTGCCAGCGCAGGAAAAGTAGCAGGAAACGGTTTTTATTATCTTATGGGAGATATTGCAAGAATTCATTCAGCAGTTATTTCTTATGCAAGAGATTTCATGATTAATCGTGGTTTTACTTACTGTATTCCTCCGTTTATGATTCGTAGCAATGTAGTAACCGGCGTTATGAGTTTTGCTGAGATGGATGCCATGATGTATAAAATTGAAGGGGAAGATTTATATCTGATTGGAACCAGTGAGCATTCTATGATTGGCAAGTTTATTGACACAATTACACCAGAGGAAGAGCTTCCAAAAACTTTGACCAGCTATTCTCCTTGCTTCCGTAAAGAAAAAGGCGCTCATGGTATTGAAGAAAGAGGCGTATATCGTATTCACCAGTTTGAAAAACAGGAAATGATTGTTGTATGTAAACCAGAAGACAGCCCTATGTGGTTTGATAAATTATGGCAGAATACTGTAGATTTGTTCCGCTCCCTTGATATTCCGGTAAGAACACTGGAATGCTGCTCAGGAGATTTAGCAGACCTGAAAGTAAAATCTGTAGACGTGGAAGCCTGGTCTCCAAGACAGCAGAAATACTTTGAGGTAGGAAGTTGCTCAAACCTGGGAGATGCGCAGGCAAGAAGGTTAGGAATCCGCGTAAGTGGTCCAGATGGAAAATATCTGGCGCACACCTTAAATAATACAGTAGTTGCTCCACCGAGAATGCTCATTGCGTTTTTGGAAAATAATCTTCAGGCAGATGGCTCTGTTAAAATTCCAGAAGCATTAAGACCATATATGGGCGGTATGGAAGCGATTATTCCAAGCAAATAGATGGAGGTGCATCCTTGCACAGTTATTTAAAATCAATAGGATTTTCTGAGATAGAAGATAAGAAACAGCTTGATGCAATTTTGAATGATGTGATTCAGACATATGATGAAAAAATTGTAGTAGAAGACAGAAATGGTCATTTGTTCACAGAGCTTTCGAAGATGTATGGATGTGATTTCGGGATTACAGTTTGTGGTGAATATAATGAAGAGAATCAGTTTGAAATGGAATATTATTTTCCTTATTTCAGAGGTACTGGAATCACCATGCAGGAAGAAGTGACCATAGAAAAACACACAGGGAAAGAATCCTATGCGGGGGCCTGCGATGACCTCCGCATAGGAGTGACTGTGATTTTTTATCTGCAAAATGCAGGTGAATATCTGACACAGCGCAGCAAAGGGCATATTTCAGACAGTGTGTATAACATTACCCTGTCAGGACTGGCAAAAAAAGGTACGATTTTGCTTCCTGTTATGACATTGGAGGAAGAAGAACAACAGTCAAAACGGGATGCGGCTGACAGAGGACGCTTAATAGCCGCCGCCAAAAATGGAGATGAAGAGGCTATGGAGAGTCTCACTATAGAAGATATGGATACATATTCTATGATTTCCCAGAGAGTGCAAAATGAGGATATTTACAGTATTGTGGATACTTATTTTATTCCTTATGGGATGGAATGTGATTTGTATAACGTTATGGGGCAGATTTTAGAAGTGACCAGAGTTTGCAATACTGACACAGGGGATAGAATCTATGAGATGCGGATTCGCTGCAATGGATTGGAAA
Source organism: uncultured Bacillota bacterium (assembly GCA_958352855.1). Taxonomy (GTDB): domain Bacteria; phylum Bacillota; class Clostridia; order Lachnospirales; family Lachnospiraceae; genus Blautia. Next base: position 32,774 of record CATWQE010000011.1, on the reverse strand, counting down.
TGGATGTCTGCGTTAATGAAAATGACCTGCTGGGCGTTCCTCTGGTGGGAAGACGATTCAAGGGAATTGTGTGGCTGCAGGGGTATGTGGAGTTTGGGTATTAAAAGAGCAAACTGATTGCGGAGATTAGGAGGTTTCTGCAATCAGTTTGTTTTTTTGTTATTGATGTAGTCCCATGTCTTTTAAAATAGATAATACTTCTACGGGGTTATCACAAGTAATAAGTGTAGCACCGCACTCATGAGCTAATTGTATGGAAGATCTGTCTTTAAAACGTGTTCCGACCCAAGTATCAATTCCCTGGTTTTTTAAGTTGTCAAAGGTTGTCCTGATAAAATCTTCGCATACACAAGCACAGTATAAAAAATCATATGGATTATGTCCAGGCTCAGGATTTAAAAGAGATTTTGGATAATAACCATGGAGTTTAAATCGTCCATTATACTTTTGGTGAATATAATAAAGGAGTTTTGAACTGAACGCGTTAAGCACACATCTGTCTGCCAAATTATATTCTTCTATAAGTGAAATAACCGTATCCGCTGTTTGGTATGCTCTTTCTTGATTGCCATGCACTGGATATTCTTTTAATTCAAAGTCAAATAGCAAATTGTTGTAGGGTTTAATTAAATCTAGAAACTCTTTGAAAAGAGGAATTTTTACACCACTATATTTTCCGTTGTGTTGAATACCTGCATCTAGAGCCCTTAATTCATTTAAAGTCATATCTCTTACATAACCAGTTCCATTTGTGGTATCATCTACAGTGAAATTATGGATAATAACCAGTTGTTCGTCTTTTGTCATTTGAATATCTAATTCTATCATATCTACGCCAGCGTCAATAGCGCTTTGGAAAGAAATTAAAGTATTTTCTGGGTATTGAGTTGGATTACCTCTGTGTCCTGCTACAAGTATATTGTTTTCATTTTGTGTCCAAAGCATAAAAAACTCCTTCTTTCTTTTATAAAAGATTTTCTGCATATTCTTTAAATAAATGATAATTATCAACTTTTTGGAAAGGAATGTCAGATAAATATATATCTTCATCGTTTCCGCCAGTTCCATAGTCATCGCCAAAGTATAATACATCTGAATGAGAAATGCTATGTTGAGTACAATAGTTATTTAGAGCATAAAGTTTACTGTAAGGGTGGGGTACAATATCAAAAGAAGAGGAACCACCGATATAAACTTTATATTCTGGAAATGCAGAAATAACCTGGTTATACATAGTGCGCCTTTTTGTACGAGTAGGATCATAGGTGAGCTTAGATTCTATAGCTGCCTTAGTTCCTAATATAGGAAAAGTGAGCATACCACTTGGGTGAATCTCTATTGTTTCGCCTGTGTAGTTAGATAAGTTTAGAGATTTACGGAGTATATTTGCTCGTTGTATTACTAATGGAATATCTACAGCAATAGAAATATCCTTTTGAAGTATAAAATTTCCCGTTATGTGATCGGTAGTGGAATATTGCATTCCGTAATTACCAATTATGTCTATAGGGAAATTATTCATTTGTGCATAAATACGTTTACAAGAACCGGCTCCTACCATAAGCAAGTGATAGTGTTCTGAGAGTTCGAATAGTAGTTTTTTGTATTCTGCAGAAAGTAAAGTTTTGTGTTGTGTTAAAGTACCATCCAAATCGAAACATAATAGTTTTGGTTTTTGCGTTTGCATTACGTTTTTCTCCTTTTCGAAACAAATAAAAAGAAAGTAAAATGTAGATTAAGCATTTGTTAATTAGAAAAATAGCTTTTGATATTAAAATTATAAACAAAAAACGATAAATAATCAACAAAAAATTATTGATAAATATATATTTGTTAAAAATATATGAAAAAAATAACTAAAAAATGTGAAAAAAGTAGAAAAAACATATAATATTGACATAAATGAAAGAGAGTGTTACAATCGAAATATAAACGAAACAAAAACAAAACAAAATGAAATATAAATGATAAAGAGGGAAATATAATGACAGTTCAGGAAAAAAAAGAAGTAATTATGAAGTTATTAGATGCACAATCCTCAGTAAGTGTTTCTCAATTAAGTGAAGTTTTAAAAGTTTCAGAAGTATCTGTTCGGAAATTATTGGCAGCGATGGAACAAGAAGGAGCGGTTAAAAGAACTTGGGGAGGAGCTGTAAGTGCATATGGATCTTTAAATGAATTTTCTCACAAGGAAAAAGAGTGGAAACATATGAGAGAAAAGCTGTCCATTGCCTATGCTGCTTATGATTGCATTAATGATGGAGATGCTGTTTTTTTAGATTGTGGAACTACGACAACGCAAATTGCCAGAGTGATAAAGGGTGGTTCTAAAAGAAAGATTTTGGTTGGAACAAATGCTATAAATATTGCAATGGAACTTTCGGAAGCAGAGGATATTTCAGTTATTGTTATTGGAGGAAATTTTAGACATCGCATATTATCTTGTGTGGGCTCATATGCAGAGGATATGTTAAAAAATTTGTTCTTTGACAAGGGTTTTATTAGTGGTAATCATTTGACAATTGAACATGGGTTTACAACACCTGATTTACAGGAAGCGAGAATGAAGAAACTAATGATGAATGCCTGTAAAGAACATTTTATTGCGTTGGATTATAGTAAGTTTGGAGATGATTCTCTTGGATTGATTGCCTCAATATCTGAATTAGATGGAATAGTGACAGACTGGAGAACTTCTATTGATATGATTGAGCAATTAAGAGATAGAGGTGTGAAAGTAGTTCAGGGAAAAGAGGTTTCCGATAGTAAAGAGGGTGTTTGAATATGAATAAAAGAAAATTTAGTAGAAAAGCAAGACCTTATGTGATGATTGCTCCAGCTATAATTGGAATACTGGTTTTTACAATATATCCAATTATTAAACTAATCCAACTCAGTTTACATAATACAAATATGCTGAATCCATCGCAAAGTAAATTTGTGGGCTTGGATAATTATGAAAAGGTTTTAAGTAGACCTGATTTTCATAAATCGTTATCAAATACAGTTGTGTATACGATTGCTGTTGTTTTATTGATTACAGCAATTGCATTATTATTGGCCGTTTGGCTAAATGAGAAGAATACAAGATTGAATAGAATTGTGCAGGCAGCTGTTTTTTGCCCTCATGTTGTATCTATTGTATCCATCGCGTTAATCTGGCTTTGGATGATGGAACCTAATTTTGGTTTATTCAATTACATTTTAAAAGAATTGGGACTTCCGACATCAAAATGGTTGTCCGGTTCAGCTACAGCAATGTCATCGGTAATTTTAGTATCTGTATGGAAAGCAGTAGGATATGATACGTTGCTTTTACTAGCGGCACTTCAAAGTGTTCCAAGTTCTTTGTATGAAGCAGCAAAGTTAGATCATGCAAATAAGGTAGTTATGTTTTTTAAGATAACGTTACCTATGATTTCTCCACAGTTATTTTTTACTCTAATTATACGTACAATTAGTTCTTTTAAAGTCTTTGATACAGTGCGTATTCTAACTCAAGGAGGTCCTAATAATGCGACTACAACATTGGTTTATAGTATTTATACGGAGGCATTGTTAAATTTACGTGTTGGATATAGTGCTGCGATTGGGGTTATTTTGCTTATAATTGTGAGTATATTAACTGTTATTTACTTTGTTGGTCTTTCTAAAAAGGTTCATTATCAGTAGAGAAGGAGGAGCTATATGAAAATAAAGAAAAAATTGATAAGTATTGGTGGTATATTGATGAAATTGCTTCTGCTTTTTATTTTTGGTTGGCCTTTCTTTTGGATGATTTCGACATCTTTGCAAAGTATGGAAGAAGTAAATAGTATAACACCAACTTTTTTACCAGCAGTAGCACATTTTGAAAACTATGTGGAAGCATGGTGTTCTGGTCCAGGAGGGAGCATGTGGGTATTTTTGAAAAACTCCCTCATAGTAGTTGTTGCAGTAATTGTACTTCAAATGATAGTAGTAGTTCCAGCAGCATATGCGTTTGCAAAATATGAATTTAAGGGAAAAAAAGTTTTTTTTGGTGCAGTTTTAGTAGCACTTATGATGCCTACGCAGATTACATTTCTCCCAATTTATTTAATGATGTCAGAATGGGGATTAATTAATTCGCTTTGGCCTCAGATATTACCATTTATTACAAATGCATTTGCTATCTTTTTATTGAGACAGTATTTTATGCAGATACAAAACGAGCTAATTGAGGCGGCAAAAATAGATGGGGCATCGGAATGGAGGGTGATTATGCAGATTATGATGCCAATGTCAAAGCCCGCAATTGCGTCTATTGTTTTATTTAGCTTTGTTGGGCAATGGAATGAGTATTTTTGGCCTTTAGTTATGACAAATGCAGATGCGTATAGAACACTCCCTGTTGCTATTGCTCAATTGAAACAGATGGAAGGTGTTGCAAATTGGCAGGTTGTAATGGCTGGAAATGCAATTTTAGTGTTACCTGTAGTTTTAGTTTATTTATTTGCATCAAAGCAAATTATGAAGTCCTTTGCATACTCAGGGATTAAGTAAAAGAAAAGGAGAGAAGCGTATGAAGAAAAGAGTCTTAGGAATGATTTTAGGAACTGTACTGTTAGTAACATCTATTGCTGGTTGTGGAAATAATGAAGGCGGTGGAGCAGATGAACAAAAAAGTGAAAGTAAACAGGAAAATGAGGCAGGTACATCAGATGGAGTAAAAGAGGTTCAGTTTTGGCATTGCATGTCAGGAACAAATGGAGAATTAGTTGAACAGTTGGTAAAGGATTTTAATGAGTCTCAAGATGAAATTAAAGTAGTCGCTACATTCCAAGGAACATATGCAGAAGCGGCAGCAAAAGCAGAACAGGCTATTTTTGCAGGAAATGCGCCAGATATCCTGCAGGTTGCACAGGATAATGTGGGGAGATTAGCTGTAAGTGGAGCTTTTGAAGATTTATTGCCTTATATGGAAAAAGACTCTGTAGATCCAAATGATTTTGTAGAAGCATTTGTAAAAGATGCTTACTATGATGATAAATTAGTGGCAATTCCATTTGGACGTTCTTCTCAAATCTTACATATTAACAAAACGGTATTAGATGAAATGGGATGTAAGATTCCAACAACATGGGAAGAATTAAAAGACGTTGCTAATAAATGTACAGTGGTGGAGAATGGAGAGACAAAAAGATATGGTCTGTCAGTACCATTTGACCAGTGGGAGTTTTTTGCATTGATTCAGCAGGCAGGAGGTAGTTTCTTTAATGAAGAACAAACAGCTCTTCAATGTGTAGAGGATGGAAGTGCTAAAAAAGCGTTTGAATTTATGAAGGAGCTTCAGGATTCAGGTGCTTTATATTATAATGACCCCGCAAATGATCAAGATAATCAGATGTTTATATCTGAGATGGCGGCTATGACCATTAATTCTTCGGGCGCGATTACTTCAAGATTAGATGCTATTGGAGATAAATTTGAATATGTCACAGCTCCACTGGTAAAAGATAAAGTGGAATCAATGCCAACTGGAGGAAGCGGTTTTGGTTTATTAGCTTCTAGTAAAAATAAAGATGCTGCCTGGGAATTTATGAAATGGTATATTCAGGATGAAAAGGGCGGTCTTGCATTTGTACTTGGTTCTGGATATCTTCCTTTTACAAAAACTATGGCAGAGTCTGATGCTATTCAGGAGTTATGGGCAAAAAGTGAAAATTATAAAATTGCGTATGATGCTCTTGTAAATGGAGATGACAGTTATAGAATTGAAAATTTAACACCAGTTATAGCTGAATTCAGAACTTGTATTCAGGCTATTATGCTGGATGATCAGGATATTGACGAATCGTTGCAGACATTTAGTGAAGCTGTAGATGTTATTTTAAGTGAATAGGACGAATTAGATGCAAGAATACATATTGATACAAGGATTATATATCTGTCGAATTTTTATTGCTGGAATTTGTGGTATTTTGATTGGATGGGAACGCCAAAATAGAATGAAGGTCGCTGGAACAAAAACACATTTTATTATTGCTGTTACAGCTGCAATGATGATGATTGTATCAAAATATGGATTTTATGATGCGCTTTCAGGAACGGGCGCTTCTGTAGATGTATCAAGAGTTGCATCAGGTATTCTTGCTGGATTAGGTATTATGGGCGGTGGTCTAGTCATAACTGGAAAACAAGGTGTTACCAGTGGGATTACCACCGCAGCAGGTATCTGGGCAACTGTAGGTATAGGAATGGCTTTTGGTGCAGGGATGTATGTAATTGGTATCAGTGTTACGATATTGTTACTTTTGGGTCAGTTTTTGATGCATAAATACAGAAGATTTGCAAGGCATTCCTGGAGAGGTCAGATAGAAATTCGTCTTAACAAAGATCAACAGGAAGTTGAAAAAATAACATCTCGATTAGAGCAAGAAGGGATAGATATTTTACATATTAAATGTGAGAGCAGAGAGCAGGATAATGATAAACTAAAAATTATTTTTGCGGTATCAGCTCGAAAAGAAAGAGAAGATATTGTAGGAATAATTGAAGGAATACCTAATCTATGCTCTTATGAAATTTGATAATGAAAAGAGGAAATGCACGATGAGCAGATTACCAAAAACAATGAAGGCATTAGTTGCATATGGAAAAGATGAGTATAAATTAGAAAAAGAATACCCGGTTCCGCAGTGTGGAGAAGATGATATTATTATAAAGACAGAAGGATGCGGCATTTGCGCAGGAGATTTAAAATGCAAGCATGGTGCAGCAATGTTCTGGGGAAACGAAGAAAGTCAGCCATGGGTTAAAGTTCCATTTATTCCTGGACATGAATTTTTGGGGGCGTATTGTAGAAATTGGAAAAAATGTAAAGGGATTTGAAATCGGTGATAGAATTACAGCAGATCAGATTGTACCTTGCGGAGAGTGTAGATTTTGTAAAACTGGAAGATACTGGATGTGTCAGCCGCATGCTACTTTTGGGTTTCAAAGTACCAATAATGGGGGAATGGCAGAATATGTAAGATATCCTAAAACAGCAGTTATTTCCAAAGTACCGGAAGAAATGCCATTAGAAAAGGCATTATTAATAGAACCATATGGGTGTTCAAAACATGCGGTGGATAGAGCTAAAATTCAAACAGATGATGTAGTAGTTATTTCTGGAGCAGGTACTTTAGGGTTAGGCATGGTTACTTATGCGAGAATGAAAAATCCGGCAAAACTGATTGCGTTAGATATGCAGGATGGGCGTTTGGAAAAGGCGAAGGAATTTGGTGCAGACATTGTTTTAAATCCGGGAAAAGAAGATGTGGTAAAACGGATTTTGGATTTGACAGATGGATATGGATGTGATGTTTATATTGAAGCTACAGGACATCCATCAAGTGTTGTACAAGGGCTAAATATGGTGCGTAAATTAGGTAGATTTGTAGAATTTAGTGTTTTTGGAGAACCAACAACCGTCGATTGGTCTATCATTGGTGACAGAAAAGAGTTAGATATCTTGGGCTCACATTTGAGTCCCTATTGTTATCCTTTTGTAATTGATAATATTCATAATGGAAAGTTAAAAACAGACGGAGTGGTATCAAAAATGTTTTCCATAGAGGAATGGGAGGAGGCATTTGAATATGCCACAGGAAAGTATGGAGATTTTAAGGTGGCAATTAAATTTGATTAGAGGTGAAATGAATGGGAGAAACAATATGGGATAAATACCTGAAACTGCAACCTGTTTGTTCATGTGGCAGAATTCACAAATGTAATATAAGAGATATTCTTATTGAAGAGGATGCTGTTAAAAAATTGCCAGAGATCATAAATAAATATGGGTATAAACAAATCTGTATTGTATGTGATTTGAATACATTAGAGGTTGCTGGGAAAAGTGTTTATTCGGTATTAGAAAGTGCAGGCATTTCATATGACAAAGTCCTATTTGGAGAGAGAGAACTGGTACCTGATGAAGATGCAATTGTACATTTATTGACGGGTGTTCCAAATGACTGTGATTTGCTTGTGGGGGTTGGAAGTGGAACTATTAATGATTTATGTAGATACATCAGCTATAAAATGAAAATAGATTATTTTATAGTGGCAACTGCACCTTCCATGGATGGGTATGCTTCATCTGGTTCACCTTTGATTGTAAAACATTTAAAGACAACTTTTAATGTGTGCGCACCAAAGGGAATTATTGGAGATCTTAATATTCTTGTACAGGCTCCTGTTGAAATGATTGCAGCTGGAATTGGAGACATTATAGGGAAATGTGTTTGCTTAACAGATTGGAAGATTGCAAACCTCATTAATGGGGAGTATATTTGTAATGAAGTAGTAGAAATGGTCGAAGGTTCTATGATTAAAGTTCTTCACTGTGCAGAAGATGCTGTAGCTGGGAAAAAGAGTGCCATTCAAACAGTAATGGAAGGTTTAATTTTAACAGGAATAGCTATGAGTTTTGTAGGAAATTCTAGACCTGCATCAGGGAGCGAACATCATTTATCGCACTATTGGGAGATGATGTTTCTGTTGGAAGGAAGAAAAGATCCTTTGCATGGTGCTAAAGTGGGAATTGGAACAGTAGCATCCATCCGTTTATATGAAATGTTAAAGGAAGCCTTTCAAGAAAGAAGAGAGATGAAAAAAGAGCCTTTTGATTATGAAGCCTGGAAGATAGAAATTCAAAACGTCTATGGGCTTGCTGCAGAAAGTGTATTAGATTTAGAAAGAAAGACAAATAAAAACGGAGATGAAAAGGTCAAGAATCATTGCCAAATGTTAGAAGAAAGGAGAAATGATGTTCTATCTATTATTGAAGCATTACCAGATGCAGATGAAGTAATGAAAATGCTCAAAAATATTCATGCTCCTTATCATCCAAAACAAATAGGTGTTTCAAAGGAGATATTTTATAATAGTATAGTTTACGCAAAAGAGGTAAGGAATCGCTTTGGATTACTTCAAATATTGTATGATTTAGGGGTTGCCAGAGAATTCGCCTCTCGATTGGCAATAGAATTATATGATGAATAAAATATGACCACCGGCGTTGTGATATGATACCAGTGTCCGGTGGTTTTCTCTATATTATTAATTTTTTTTCAAAAAATGAACTTGAAAAAAGGAAAAGAGTATAGTAAGATAAAGAGACGGACAAAACTAAAATAGGGGTTTCCTTAGTTAAATGGATATAACAAGCGCCTCCTAAGGAGGAACCAAGGTTATCACTTCCTGAAAAAACTTTTGGGTTCAAATCTAGTTAAGAAGAGTAAAAATTGACACAAAGGTTTTACCCTAATAGGGGAGTGCTTTGATGTCACCAACATGAAAAATAATAGTAATTAACAGCTTGAAAAAAGCTGATAATTAAATAAAGGTTGCCATTACCAAAAAGCCGGAAAACCGCGTGTTTTCAAGTAAAAATGGCATTTTGTCTCGTTAGTTAAATGGATATAACATGGTCCTCCTAAGACTAAATTATAGGTTCGATTCCTATACGAGACGGCCAGTCAAAAGCGTTCGATTATTAGCAGAAATGCAAATAATGGGGCGCTTTTTTGATAAAAAAAATGCATGATTTTATTGCTTTGAGGATGATTTTCAGCTAATACAATGAAATAATTGTTAGCTGGCAGCTAATAAAAAATAGAGTTTTGCAAATAGACTGTATCAGAGATATTGCTAACATTTGGGGAAGTATCTGTTGTCACCATTGATTTAGGAATGTAAAATACAGTAGATCAAAGGAAAAATTCTTTGCAGAATATAATTTGCAAACATATATTAGCTGAAACAATAGAGAAATATATTAGCTATAGCTAATAGAAAACGAGATGCTCGTTTGGAACTGATTTCAAAAATAATCGGATCCAGACGGGCTTTTTTTGTCTGACCGAAGAAGGAGGAAATGATGACGGAAGTAACGAAAGAATTTATTCCGAAGAATGAAGATGAGAAGATTATTGAAATTGAGATTGAAAGACTCTGTTCTTTTAAAAATCATCCTTTTCAAGTGAAAGATGATAAAGAGATGCATTTGCTAAAAGAAAGTATTGAGAAGTACGGAATTCTCAATCCATTGATTGTCAGGCCTGTGCCAGATGGAGTCTATGAGATTATATCCGGTCACAGAAGAAAACATGCAGCTGAGTTACTGGGGTATCGAAAAGTACCAGTAATTATCCGTGTGATGACAGAAGATGAATCTATTTTGAATATGGTGGATTCTAACCTGCACAGAGAAAAAATCAGTTTCAGTGAAAAGGCTTTTGCTTACAAAATGAAAAATGATGTGCTGAAAAGAAAATCAGGTAGGAAAAAAGGTCAAATTGACCACAAAACAAAAAGAAAGAGAACAGTAGAGATTATCAGTGAAGAATGTGGAGATAGTCCAAAGCAGGTACAAAGATATATTTCATTGACGAAACTAATACCTGAGTTCTTACAGAAATTAGATGATGAATTGATATCTTTTAATCCGGCAGTTGAAATTTCAGCATTAAAAGAAGAAGAACAAAAACAACTATTAGAAGCAATGGATTATGCTCAGGCTGTTCCGTCTTTATCACAGGCACAGCGGATTAGAAAATTGAGCAAAGAAAACCAACTTACATTAGAGAAGATGCAGGAAATTATGAGTGAGATAAAAAAAGGTGAGATTACGAGAGTTGCCTTTACGAATGAGCAGCTTCACAAATATTTTCCAAGCAGATATACACCGGCAATGATGAAACGAGAAATTATAGCATTATTGAAAATCTGGCAGAATGAAAATTGGGAGAAATAAATGGAGGAAAACAGTATGTGTAAAGTTATTTCAGTAGTAAACCAGAAAGGCGGAGTTGCAAAAAGTACAACGACTTTAAATCTTGGAGTTGGGTTGGTAAGACAAGGAAAAAAAGTGTTATTGATCGATGCGGATCCACAGGGAAGCTTAACTGCAAGTCTTGGATATGTAGAACCGGATGATATTGGAACAACTCTTGCAACTATTATGATGAATATTATCAATGACGAGGAAATTGCTGAGGAAGAAGGCATTTTACATCATGAGGAACAAGTGGATCTCCTACCGGCCAATATTGAGTTATCAGCCTTGGAAGTAACTATGAGTAATGTAATGAGCAGGGAGCTGATCATGAAGGAATATATTGATACGATGCGATCACGATACGATTATATTTTGATTGATTGTATGCCGAGCTTGGGAATGATGACCATCAATGCTTTAGTAGCTTCTGATACGGTTTTGATACCTGTACAAGCTGCATATCTGCCGGTTAAAGGACTTCAGCAGTTGATCAGGACTATTTCTATGGTAAAGAAGAGATTGAACCGGAAACTGACGATCCAGGGGATTCTTTTAACAATGGTGGATTTTCGTACTAATTACGCCAAAGATATTGCTTCCAGAGTGAAAGAAACTTATGGTTCTAAGATTGCTATTTTTGAAAATGTCATTCCTTTGTCAGTCAAGGTAGCTGAAGCAAGTGCGGAAGGGAAAAGTATTTATTCCCATTGTCCTAATGGAAAAGTGTCTATGGCATATGAAAATTTAACGCAGGAGGTATTGGAAAATGAGAAATAGAAGCGGAGAAAAAATTAAATTGACAAGCATTGATGAATTACTAGGAGTAGTCAATGAAGAATCTGCAATGGAAATAGAAATCAACAGAATCCACGCGTTTAAAGACCATCCTTTTAAAGTATTGGATGATGAAAAGATGGCTGATCTGGTAGAGAGTGTAAAGGTCAACGGGGTATTGACACCAGTTTTGCTACGGTCTGATGGAGAAAATGGATATGAGATGATCTCAGGTCATCGAAGAATGCACGCGGCAGTTATAGCTGGCTTGGCAACAATTCCTGCAATTGTGAGAGAATTATCCGATGATGATGCGGTGATTGCTATGGTAGATGCCAATATCCAACGAGAAGAGTTACTCACGAGTGAAAAAGCATTTGCTTATAGAATGAAATTGGAGGCAATGAAGAGACAGGGGGTAAGGGTAGATTTAACTTGTGATCAAAATGAACACAAGTTAGGCAAAAAATCGCGAGAGGTATTAGGTGAACAATTAGGAATAAGTAGCGCACAGATTCAACGCTACATTCGCCTTACAGAATTGATTCCAGAATTATTAGATATGGTAGATACAAAAAAATTAAATTTTACCATTGCCGTTGATATTTCCTATATTGATAAGGAAATGCAGAAATGGATTTATGAGTATATCCGGGATACAGGATTTATCAAACCAAAGCAGATTACAGCTTTGAGAAAACAGTTGGAAGAAGGACCTGTGAACCAGGGATTTATGATCTCGATTTTCAATAGCTGCATAGCAGTAAAAGCACCGGAACGAAAAGTGGTGTTATCAGGAAAGAAGCTCACAAAATATTTTCCGGAAGATTATTCGGAAACGGATATGGAAAAGGTGATTGAGGCATTGTTGGAACAATGGAAAAGAGAACAGAAATGAGGGTTGTCAAAATAAGATAACCCGAAGAAAGAATAGATGCAGAAGTTTAAAAAAAGGACTTCTATGAGAGAAAGGAAGGGAGGAAGATACATGGACAAAAAAATGAATTTTAAATATTTTTATGGAACAGAAGCAGACCAGTTTAGTTTTTACAGAATACCCAAAGCGTTATTTACCAATGACTGCTTTAAGGATCTTTCCAGTGATGCGAAAATCTTATACGGTTTGATGTTGGACAGAATGTCTTTATCCATTAAGAATCAGTGGTTTGATGAAGAAAATCGGGCATATATCTATTTTTCCATTGAAGATATCATGGAATTATTGAATTGTGGCAGAAATAAAGCAGTGAAATCTCTTCAGGAGCTGGATGATGAAAAAGGGATAGGATTAATTGAAAAGCGCAGGCAGGGCTTTGGAAAGGTTACGATCATCTATGTAAAATCATTTGTTCAGGAGGAATGTGAGGAAGAGAAAAAAGAGAAATCAAAGATGGTGAAGTTTACAAATCAAACTTCTGTAGAGAAAGAAGGGACAGAAGAAGTTTACAATTCAAACTTCAAGAAGTCCCAAAATCAAACTTCAAGAAGTCCTGAAAATAAACTTCAAGAAGTTTACAATTCAAACTCTAATAATACTAATATTAACAATACTAATCAGAATAATAATAAATCGAATCATATCGTATCTGCAGATGTGATGGGATCCGAGGATGATGAGATGGAAACGCTACGGGCGTATCAATCTTTGATCAAAGAAAATCTGGATTATGAGTCTCTGTTAGTGAGTCATCCTCATGACAAAGATCAAATTGATGAAATTGTGGATCTGATTGTAGAGACTGTTATGTGTAAGAGTGAGAAAGTATTGATTGCAAGCAACTGGTATTCAGGAGCTTTGGTAAGGGGAAAATTCATGAAGCTGGATTATTCCCATGTGGAGTATGTGCTGCATTGTCTGGAAGGAAATACGAGTAAAATCAAGAATATCAAGAAATATTTACTTGCGGCATTGTTCAATGCTCCTTCAACGATAAGTGGATATTACCGGGCAGAAGTAAATCATGATATGCCGTGGCTGGCAAGATAGGAGGACAGATATGGGGATTTTAAAAGTGGCAGGAAAAGTGTTATTGATTCCATTGTGGTTTATCATTTCGATCATAGGTGCCGGAGTGAAGCTGCTGGTACATATGGTGGCAATCGCAAAAAAATATTGGGATTTGGAATTATGGCGTTGTTCATTGGAACAGTAATCTGTTATCAAGACTGGATACAGGCAGCTTTTTTAGCTTGTATGGGCGGTGTTTTGAAGTTTATTGTATTTGCCGGAGAATTTATAGATGCTGTAATGGACTTATTTAGAGAAAGAATATGTGCATTGATTTTAGGTTAAAAAAGATGATGATAGTTGAAATAGTCATCTTAGTAATTTCAGATGAAAAGAGCCTCTCCTTCATGGAAAGGCTCTATAAGAAAAGTCCAAACTGGGATTTGTCTGATTAGCAATTATCTTTTGCAATTTATAACTGCATCAAAAAGAATACCAGTACACTCAAGAGTATTGTTACTGTCCCCATTATGATAAACATCATGGAAGTAAATCTTTTTGAAATTGGTCTATCAATATAACACTTTTTAGGATTGTTTGGATTATAATAAACTGTCATCTTACTGTTGATAGGCCACAACTGCTCCGCAAGTTGATGCAAATTTGCAATAGCTCCAGTTTTTACATGTAGCCATCCTTTTTCATCTTCATAGACTTCTGGTTTCATCGGTACAGGTACTCCTGATAGTTGCGTTGTTTTAATTCCTCGAAATTTTTTCTTTGCTTTATAACAAGTTCCATTCACAAAGTACTCAACGATTGGGTACACTCTTCCATTTCCAGGAAACCCATATTGTTTAATAATACCGTCTGTCTTTTTTGTACACAATTTATTTTGTCTTTTTACAATGATATTGAAAGTAACTCCTAGCAGAACTAATATTACACCAAGACCTCCAACTGTCATCAATTCTAACCATGCAATTTGTATTTCAGACATAGTTTCATCACCTCAAATTCTTATTTGTCATTTTTTTCAGTATATCATAATTATTATCTCTTCGGCAGATAAAAAGTTTTTACTTCTACAGAAATTTCTTCAAAGCCCATTTCTACATAATAATCTCGGATGAAAACGGATCGGTAATAATCCTGTAAAGAATAAATATCAAGAGTTTTAAAATCGACCAAACACAGCGGGATCGGTTCTTTCTTTTCATCTTCATATTTCCAATATTCTAAAGAAGCAGCAACTTTATCAAGGCAACTTTGGCAGAGATGATCCGTTAGATTTCTTTTGTTCAATTTATAGTTTTCCGGTAACGTGATATCTATCTCAGCCATTCCTCTGGAAACATCTCCATGAGAGGAATAGGTGATTTCGCCTGTGTTTCCAAAAAGCATATTTGAACTGGTCTTATTTAATATTTCATTTCCGCTTTCATCATATGCTTTCAGTTGGAAATCTAAGACGTGCCAATCATTAAGAGAAATCAGTCCAACCGTATCAAATTTTCGATAATAGTCCATCATACTATAATCAGAGCTTCCACATAAATAGCATGTAGAGATATCATTCAGGCTTGATTGCAGATCGTCAAAGGTTATTTCTATCCGTTCTTTTGGGCCATCTGTTTTCAGAGAATGTGTTAGAAAAATGCCGTGATGTTGATGGATAACATAACCGATGAGAAAGGATACAGCTAATAGGACGGTGCACCAGAATAAATCTTTCCTGCTATGATAATATTTTTTTCTTTTTTCATGCATGATCGAATTCCTCCGTGAAAAAATATAGTGTACTTAAAATAAGTCCATTTAAAACATTCTACCATTATTTGTACTTAAAATGAACTTGAAATATGAACTTAAAATATGAACTTAATATGTACTTATAGAGATGGAGAGAATAATCATGGAGAAAGAGAAGCATTTAGGATTACGGATTGATGCTGAAACGCATAAAAAACTGAAAAGCCTGGCAGAATTTGAAGGGCGTTCGATCAATGGAGAAGTGTTATATTTAATACGTCAGGCAATCATGGAATTTGAAAATAAGCATGGCGAACTGAAATAAAAGAATCTTTATATATGGATACAAGAAAAGCCCGTTCGGTTGTATGGAACGGGCAAATTTTATTTGGCCAGGAAGTTGCTCTGTATTTCCAGTGGCATATTGTAGTTCTGACCGCGCTTGATCAGACTGTATAACTTGAAGCTCATGAGTTCCGGACTGGAATTTAAGCAGCTACAGAGCCCGAAATAGTTCAGATCTTCGTTCTTTGACAGGTCTGCGATTTCTTTATCATCCAGGATAAGATCTGCAGCGAAAAGGTTCGCTTCGTATTCCGTATTATCCCTCATGTTATATAAGACATCATCTTTCATCGGCGCCATTTTGAGCTGAGAGCGATGCAGAATGATGTGACCGAGTTCGTGGGCGGCAACAATCTTTTTCTCTTCCTCAGATAGAAAACTGCTTACCATAACATAAATGGTCTGGCAGCTCATGAAACAGTATCCTTTTAATTTTTCGTAGCGGTCTGTTTCACCAACGATCACATTCATTTCTTCCAGTATTTCAAAAGGATCCCTGGTCTTGAACTTTTTTACAAGTTTTTCTACTTTGTTGTAAATATATGAATTCCCCAAATATATCACCTCGTGTATGAATCAAACAGAAGCGGGTAATGTTACTTCTGACAATAAAACTATATCCTATAGGCTGTCCAATAATCACCCCATCTATTTGGCATCTAAATATTTCTTTGGTGTAAATTTCTTTGCACGTCTCTTGGAATCCAGATATAAAGACTGGATCTCATCCATAAAGGCTGTTTTGTCTTCATCAGAAAGTTCCCCGCCGGCGAACATTGCAGCGGCCTGTTCTAAGATCTGCTGAGCCTGTTTTGCTCCACGGTTTCCAAATTGTTCAGATGCTTCTGTGATAAAAGCCTCTTCTTCTGTCATGAGATAGGAGATATCGCAGCTTAAAATGTCTGCAAGTTTCTGGTAAAGGTCATGTTTCTTTGGATAACGGCCTTCAATTTCCCATCCCCGAACAGTCCGAAGGGAGACACCGACAGCATCGGCTAATTGGGTTTGGTTGAGTCCTTTGTTCTTTCTTAAATTTTTCACTTTTTCACCGAATGTCATAAAAATACCTACTTTCTAATTGGCGTTTCAGGATCTTTATGTATGATGCTGAAACGGGATGGGAAATAAATTTCCCATAATCAACAAGTTGCCTCTTGACAAGAGGCGAATGATTGCCTATAATGTGAATCACAACAGAACGGCAATTACTTGCCTATAATATAAATGATATTTCCTTTCTTGTCAATGGATTTACTGAAAATTGCCTATTTTGACACGATCACTATCGTGTGAAAAAGAGTTGGGATGAGATCTGATTGCTTAGGGGAAGGAGAAAGATAGGCAACTTATGGGAGGTGATTGATTTGAAACAGAAGGAAACATTCCTCTGTATTGATCTGAAATCTTTTTATGCTTCTGTTGAGTGTGTGGAAAGAGGACTGGATCCGTTTACTACCAATCTGGTTGTTGCAGATCCGGACCGATCGGTATCCACTATTTGCCTTGCCATCACGCCGGCTATGAAAAAGCTGGGGATCCGTAACCGTTGCAGGATCCATGAGATACCGGATCATATCGAATATATTGTGGCAAAACCGAGGATGCAGCTCTATATGGAGTATTCGGCAAGGATATACGGGATTTATTTAAACTATGTGGCAAAAGAAGATATCCATGTTTACAGTGTGGATGAGTGCTTTATGGATGTTACAAGATACCTTTCCCTGTATCACCTTACAGAGAAAGAAATGGCACAAAAACTGATGGATGCGGTCATGGAAGAAACCGGAATTACAGCAACAGCAGGAATCGGGACTAACCTGTATCTTGCAAAGATCGCAATGGATATTGTGGCAAAACATATAGAGGATCATATCGGAATGCTGGATGAGATCTCTTACCGGGAACAGTTATGGGGACATAAACCATTGAGTGATTTCTGGCGCATTGGTTCCAGAACAGAGAGAAAATTAGCCGGATATGGAATCCAAACGATGGGAGATATCGCACTTGCCTCTATCCAGTCGGAAGACTGGCTGTATAAAATGTTTGGGATCGATGCAGAACTATTGATCGATCATGCCTGGGGCTGTGAGTCCTGTAAAATGAGTGATATCAAAAATTATCATACAGAAGAGCATAGTCTTTCTAATGGACAGGTATTGATGAGAAATTACACATTTGAAGAAGCTGCTGTTGTTGTAAGAGAAATGACAGATGTACTGGTTTTGGATCTGGTGGAAAAGGGACTGGTGACTAATTCTGTAACCTTGTGGATCGCTTACGATCATCGTTTTGAGAGGGAGCCATCGAAAGGAACCGTAAGGTTTCCTGACTGCACCAATCGTTCCAGGGAAATGATCGATACAGTAGAAGCGCTTTACCGAAAGATCGCAGATCCACATACCGGGATCAGACGGATAGAGATCATTGCAAATAAGATAACACCGGAAGGCTATCAGCAATATACGATTTTCCAGGATTCCATAAAAGCAGAAAAGGAAAGACATCTGCAGGAAGCAGTATTACAGGTGAAAAAGCGTTATGGAAAAAATGCGATCATGCGGGGATCCAATCTGTTGGAATGTTCTACCTATCGGGAAAGAAATAATCAGGTTGGGGGACATCGTGCGTAGGAGGTGAAAGTATGCTGGCAAAGGCTTATCAGAAATATTTATATATTCCGAGACCGGTTTCCAAAAGATATCCTATGGATGTGCAGCACAGAGCGAAGCAATTTGCCCCTTTTGCAGCACTTCGGGGATTTGAAGAGATCGTACGGAAACAGGAAATACTTTATGAACAAAGGAAGATGTTATCCGAAGAACAAAAATGTGGATTGGATAGGAAGCTACAGATGGTTTCTGTTGGAATGCAGATACAGGCAACCTATTTTAAAGAAAGCCGGGAAATGAAACCGGCAGGCCAGTATCATACGATTTGCGGAACCGTTGAATTTTTTGATCCATCGATTCATTTACGGATTGATGATACGATCATTTTGATCCCGGATCTTTGTGAGTTATCCGGAGATATATTTGAAGAATTGGAATTACCTTGTTAAATACAATCGGCAGAAATTCTTAGTATCCTGGGTGAGTGGGAATCCGGAGAGAATAAGGATGGATGCACCAGATCAACAAAGCGGGTCTGGGATTTGATGATCATGCTGTTCGTGCAGCTTTGGCACTTACGGAATGGACAACATGATGCTCATAAGGCGGATTTGATTTCCCTTTGATCCGTTGAGTAATAAAATGGAATTTTTTATTATTGCTTAAAGGAGGAAGCCTATGGGATCAGATGCTATCAGATGGCATGTACATTGCTCTGTATGCGGAGCATTTATTGAAAAAAGCGCACATTGCGATTCAGAAGTAGAATGTAAGAAATGTAGAAGCACTTTGGAGATTTTAGTAAAAGATGATATTGTTTCAGTACGGCCTTTGCACATCAAAGACGAAAAACTGAAAGAAAGAATGCGGGTATATTCTCAAAAAATGATGAATTCCCGAAAGGAAACTAAATAAAATGAGCTATTAGGATAAGCGGTGGATTTGGCTGGAACCATCAAGGCTGCACCTGATAGTAAGAGTTTGTCAAGGAGCTGAACCTGACTGGAATCATGAAGAGCCCGGCAAAACATTTGCAGATACAATGCAGGATGATATTTCATTCTGTGTCTGTGGAAGCATTTGTTTTGCTGGCTTTTTTTGTTTTCTCAAAAATTTTAAAAAAGTTGAGTTTTTAACCTGTAAAACAGGGCTTTTTCCTTTCTATATATAGAGGGCAAAGTTTCAGTTGTAAAAATCAGAGATACTACGGAATTTTGTATGATATAGCCGAAGGAGGTAATTACATAGGAGCTGCGGGCTCCCGTTCAAAAAAAACGGGTGAGTTCGTGGCTAATTGTGATGAGATTTTTATAGAGTTCATGGATCACCCGTAGCCGTAAGGCAGAAAGGTGGTCCATATGTTGACATTAAAAGAATTAAAGAAAGTAGTAAAAGTGGCAGGTATGACAAAGAGAGTCCCTTCTGAAAAGGCGTTAGAAAAAGAAGAGATTGTAGTAAAGGAAATTCTGAGTGGGGAATGTGATATTACCGTTTACGCAAATGGGTATGTGTTATACAGGGAAAACGGAAAGAAAACCATCTTTCCACTTCATTCCTGTAAAGATTATCAATACATGGATGTGAAGGAAGATCGAAGCATTATGAACGAAGAATTTTTTGACAACGAAAACTGGTACATTCGTCTGTTAATGGAAGCAACGGATCGTATGGAAATAAATCAGGCTAAAGTGGCATCAAACCATAGACTCGTTTCGTATAGCGATTATGCGGATGACAGGATCTTACTGCTAGATCCAGCTTCAGATTTTCTCGACCAGTATATTGAAAAAGAGATGGTCAGCGATTTCTTAGGTTGTCTGACTGCCAGACAGAAAGAAATCATCCAGTTATTTTACTTTGAAGAAATGAATCAAGAGAAGATTGCGGACTATCTTGGGATCAGACAGCAGAGTGTTTGTGAAATGATGCAAAGAGCACTTTCTGTCATGAAAAAACATGCAGATGAAGAAGAAAATTAAAAAAAATCAAAAAAATTTAAAAAGCACCCTGTAAAATAGGCCATTTTCCTTTCGTTATATGAAGACGTTTGTAAGAAACACTTCATGTACCTTGAAAAGAGAATAGCCTGCCCGGAGTGATATCTGCCTTGAATGTGCATTGTGCGTGTCCTGACAGAGAAAACGTTTTGGAGATATGGACTCTAAAACAGGAACGGATCCGGGGAAGAGAACAGGAAAACGCTTAAATCTTAAATAAAAAATAATTGTCTGAATCAAAATGAGGATGACAGTAGAAATCATATGGCGGTGTTTGTTTGAAAAGGCAGATACCGCCATATATTTGTGCTGTTATCTCAGCAAAGTGCTGACTGTCCCAAATAGCACAAGACCAGGAAAGGAGGGGATTATTTTCAGGAAAGAATGATGGAAAGCGATGAACAAGTATAACGGATAAATAAGATTCAGAAGAAAGGAAGGATTTAAGAACATGAAAGTGAAACAAAAAGCAAAGCGGGTTGTATCCGGATTGCTGACAGCGGTCACTCTTTTATCTACGGTGTTATCACCAATCAGTAGTTATGCTGCGGAGCTTCCGAAAGAAAGAAAATTGCCTCTTTTGGAAGAGGTACAAAGCCAGCTAGATGAAGATGAAATTGTTCTGGCAAAGGATCATCAAGTGGAAGTGGGAACAAGTTTTGACGTGAAAACAGATTTTACAGGGTTAGAGATCAAGGATGCAGCAAAGGTAAAGATTACTTTTGAGGAAGCAAAGAATGAGCAGGGAGAGGATTTTACAACATCCCACGCAGATACCTATAAAACTGTTTATTATGTAGAAACGGTCAATCAGGAACATCCGAATTATCAGATCAGCAGAAATGTGGTCGTAAAGGAAATAGAAAAAGAGAGTGAAAGTCCTTCAGCAGATGCAGAGCAATCCGAAACAAAAGAGACGGAAGAAGATGAGGAGGATTCAGAGAAGCCGTCAGAAATACCAACAGAGACACCGGATGTATCAGAAGGAAATGCTGCTTTTGATAGTTTGGTAGAACAGATGACAGAGCAGGATACCTTTGATGAAGGATCGGGATTAGCATTACATGATGTAATGGAACAGGCTGCAAATCAGGGAGTGGATTTTGAGGCTATGGAAACCGGAGAAGTTGCGACTTTTTCAGCGACAGCGGCAAGAGATGCAGGTGTAGGCTCTCAGCAGGTAACTATTGAAAAAGGTCCAATATACCGATATGCAGACTATGGGCTTGGAACATATCTTACAGAGCCGTATTATATTTCTTATGGAAGTGTAAGAGCAACGGCTTATTGTATCCAGCCGGCAAAACCAGGACCAGGATCCGGCACTTATACCATCACAAAGCTGGCTGATAATCAGACTCTTGCAAAGGTATGTTATTACGGTACCGATGCGGCAGGTGCAGAAAGTTATTTTGCGAACAAGCACAGTGATTTTTCAGCAGGAAAGAGATTTATCCTTGTCCATATGGCGGCTGCTTATGCTTATGGCAGTAGTGATGCGTTCTATGGAACCAATGCAACAGGACAGGAACTAGCAATGGATATTTACAATTATTGTGTAAAGAAGCCTGAGATACCGGATGTGTCCATGTCATTTTCCGATGCCAATGTAAAGGCTTATGTAGAAGGAAATACACAGCGTACAAAGGAAATCACATTCCATGCGGCAGGACAGCAGAGTGTAACGATCAGCCTTCCATCTGGAGTGCGTTTTCACAACGTGAGTACAGGAAGTACAAGTACACCGGGAGCAAAGGTAACGATCCAGGGAGGCACAAAGTTTTATCTTTCTGCGCCTCTGACACAGGCAGAAGATACCGCAGAAGTATTCGCTTCTACTATGGCAGGCAGCTTGAAAAAAGATTATTCTGCGTATAAGCTGACAACGAATTCCAGTACCCAGGATCTTGCCTTTATTTTTGGAGAAGGTGTGGAAACAACAAATAAAGTAAGCCTGAATGTTACATGGACAAAGCAGGCGGAAATTGCGATTGTAAAAAATGATAAAGACACCGGAAACCATTTGGCAGGAGCTATTTATGGTGTTTACCGTGATAAGGAGTGCTCAGATCTGATCACGCAGATGCCTGAGACAGATAAAAAGGGCGCTTCTAAAGTAACCATCGAAAAAACACAGGATGTTGTATATGTAAAAGAGATCCAGCCACCAGCAAATTATCAGGCAGATCCAACTGTTTATCCGGTAGATGTCAATATCGGTAAAACAAGTACAAAGAATGTTCTGAATGAACGTACTTATGCAAAGATCCATCTGATCAAAGAAGATGCAGAAACAGGGGTAAATCCACAGGGAGATGCGACTTTAGAAGGTGCGGTGTATGGCCTCTATGCGAGAGAAAACATTGTACATCCAGATGGAACAACAGGAATTGTCCATAAAGCCGGTGATCTTGTATCTACCTTAAAAGTAGATCGGAAGGGAGATGCTGTGGTAAAAGACCTGTATCTTGGAAAATATTTTGTAAAAGAGATCCAGGCGCCGGAAGGATATCTGTTAGACGAGACAGAGCATGATGTGGAATGTTCTTATGAAGGTGGCACAGTTCCAACGATAGAACGTACTGTGAAATCTACAGAACTTGTTATGAAACAGCCGTTCCAGATCATAAAAGCTGTGAACAATGGAGAAACGGATGCAAATCTGTTAAAAGGGGCAGGTTTCAGCGCTTACTTAAAGAGCAGCCTGGAGAAAAAAGAAGATGGAAGTTATGATTTTTCCCATGCAGAGCCAGTCATCCTTACAGCAGATGGTAAAACGGAAATGTTCACAGATGAGAAAGGGTATGCGTGCAGTATTCCGCTTCCATACGGAACGTATATTGTACGAGAAACAACCACACCTCATAATTATAAACCGGTAGAGGATTTTGAGATTACCATCCGTGAAAACAATCCGGATAAACCGCAGGTTTGGAAGGTACTGTTGGACAAAGAATTTTCCGCAAAGTTAAAGATCATCAAAAAAGATGATGAAACAAAGAAACCGGTGTTAGTAGCCGGCACAGAATTTAAAATTTATGATCTGGAGCATAAGAAATATGTGGAACAGGTAACAACCTATCCTACGGTCACAGTCCATAAATCTTTCTTTACGGACAGCCAGGGATACCTGATCTTACCGAAAAACTTAGAAATCGGGCACTATCGTATTGAAGAAGTGACAGCACCGGATGGATATGTTGTGAACAAAAACTATGTAGAGATCACCGTGGATTCGGATACTGCCTATGAAGTAGATGGAGTAAGTGGAGATGTGATCATTGAAGTTTCCTATGAAGATCAGCCGGTAAAGGGAAATCTTATTGTGTATAAGAAAGGTGAGATGCTTTCCGGTTTTGAGAACGACTTTATCTATAAAGAACAGTACCTTTCCGGGGCGGAATTTGAAGTTCGTGCGGCAGAGGATATCTGCACTCCGGATCATCAAAAAGATGCGGAGGGAAAACCTATCGTACTTTATGCAAAGGATACGCTTGTGACAACGATCACAACGGGAGAGAGTGGAAAAGCTGTAGCAAAGGATCTGCCGCTCGGAAGATACTATGTAGTGGAAACAAAGGCACCGGAAGGATTTGTATTAAATCCGGAGCCGGTAAAGGTTGCATTAACTTATCAGGATCAGGATACACCGATCGTTGAAGCAGAAGCAATCGTAGGAAATGACAGACAGAAAGTCGCTATTTCCGTAGAAAAACAGGATGCAGAAAATGGACGGGTATTATCCGGGGCTGTGTTTGGCATCTATAACAAGAAAGATATCCGGGCAAATGGAAAAGTTCTTGTGAAAGCAGATACCTTATTACAGGAAATGACATCCGATGAGAACGGTATGGCAACATGCACCCTGGATCTTCCATTTGGAGAATACTATGTAAAAGAATTAAAAGCGCCGGAAGGTTTTGTTTCTTCGGATGAGGTGTTGGAATTTGTTGCAGAGTATCAGGGACAGGAGACAAAGATTGTTTCCTTACAGGCCGTAAAGAAGAATGAACCGACTACAGCAGAGTTCACAAAGTCTGATCTGACCACAGGCGTAGAGCTGGAGGGCGCAAGCCTGAAAGTGATTGATAAAGATGGAACAGTAATTGATGAATGGACTTCCGTAAAAGGGAAGCCACATGTGATCAAACGTCTTGCAGTAGGGGAAACTTATATTCTTCATGAAGAATTTGCTCCATACGGTTATCTGAAAGCAACGGATGTGACATTTATGATCAAAGATACTGCCGAAGTACAGAAAGTGGAAATGAAGGATGAGGTTCCAAAAGGGCTTCTGATCATCAACAAAAAGGGAGAATTTTTAGAGAAGATCACTCTTCTGGATAATGTGAAAGGAACGGTAGAACATTTCTTTGAATATATCACAGGAAACTTAAGTGAAGTCACCTTTGAAGTCTATGCTGCAGAAGATATCAAGGCTGCAGATGGCATAAGTGCAGACCATTATAAGCAAGATGAGCTGGTAGGCACGGTCACAACCGATGAGAAGGGAATCGCAAAAATGGAAGACCTTCCGGTAGGAAAATATTATGTGAAGGAAGTGAAAACGGCACATGGTTTTGTACTGGATGGAGAGCCTAGATTTGTGGATCTGACCTATCGTGACCAGGATACACCAGTGGTTACTTTTGATGAAGAATGGCAGAACAACCGGCAGAAGATAAAAGTAACGATCCTTAAAAAAGAAAAGGAAACAGAACGTATGCTGGAAGGTGCGATCTTCGGCTTATTTACAAAAGAAGATATCAAAGGCAGAGATGGAAAAGTCCTGATGGAAGCCGGAACGTTGATCGAGCAGAAAACAACGGATGAAAATGGACAGATCCTTTTCAAAGCAGATCTTCCAGTGGATGGGACCTATATCGTAAAAGAAATCTATGCACCGGATGGTTTTGTGACATCGAATGAAGAAAAGGAATTCACTTTTGAGTATGGAAAACCAGAAGAAGCCGAGGTTTCCTATGAGTTTGTTTTTGAAAATGAGCCGACAACGGTAGAACTTACGAAAACAGACCTTACCACAGGAAAAGAACTTCCGGGGGCTTATCTGAAGGTGACAGATGAAGACGGAAATGTAATCGATGAGTGGGTATCTACAGAGAAAGCCCATGTGATCAAGGAACTGACAGTTGGAAAATCCTATACGATGACAGAAACAAAACCGGCAGATGGATATGTAACTGCTGAGAGCATTACCTTTACAGTAGAAAATACTGCAGAAATCCAGAAACAGGAGATGAAAGATGATGTGACAAAGGTGTTGATCTCGAAACAGGATATCGCAGGAAAAGAGCTTCCAGGTGCAAAGCTTACGATCTTAGATGAAGATGGAAAAGTGGTAGAAAGCTGGACATCTACAGAAGAAGCACATTATATAGAGATGCTTCCGATCGGAAAGTACACGCTCAGGGAAGAAACGGCACCGGAAGGTTATCTGGTTGCAAAGGATGTGGAATTTGAAGTAAAAGATACCGCCGAAGTGCAGAAGGTTGTTATGGTTGATGAGGAAAAACCAAAAGAAAGCACTCCGGAAGGTGGAAAACCTTCTAAAGATGCACCGAAGACTGGGGATAACACCAACTTGCTGTTATGGCTGATCGTGCTTGGAATGAGCTTAAGTGGAGTGGTAGTCCTTGGAAGAAAAATAAAGAAGAAATAATGTAAGGGAAAGCGTTCATGGAAACCTGAGGGAATCTGTGAACGCTTTTTTGTAAGGAGGAACATGAGGATGGACAGGAGAAGAGATAAGAACCTGATCGTGGAACCAAATGCGGCAATGCCGGCGAGAAAATACAGTGAAGAAAAACCCTGGTCTTGTAAATATTGCTATTGGTGGGGAGGGAGAAAAAAGGGCTGTATTGAGAAGCAGTGCTATTATTTGCTTCCCCAAAAGGATCAAGGGAAGAAAGGGAGTGGTTAATTGCAGGATGAAGTGAATGAAAAAATCATAGCTCTGTGTGTCCAGACAACCCGGATGAGTACCGGCGTGCTAAAGGCATCTATGAGAAAATTTCTGGATGGAATGAGCAGACAGAAACAGAAGCGGGTACAGGTGAAACAGGCTGTCAAAACGGGAAAAGCACAGGAAAAGGGCAGAGAAAAAGAAAGAAAACGACAGGAGATGAAAAAGCCTCATGGAAAGCAGACGATAAAACAACTGATCGCACAGGGAGCACAGCTTACCAATATTCAGATCACGGATCAAAATATCAAGTCATTTGACCGGGTAGCCCGGAAATATGGGATCGATTATAGTCTGAAAAAGGATTCCCATGTGGAACCGCCATTGTATCTGGTATTTTTTAAATCGAAAGATGTGGACGTGATGACGGCTGCTTTTAAAGAATATGCAGGCATAGAGCTGGATCAGTCTAAAAAGAAAAAGCCTTCTGTCCGAAAGAAACTGCAGAAGACACAGGAGAGGAAAGCAAAACATCGTCAGAGAATCAAGACGAAGCAGAAAGTCAGAGGGCAGGAACGATGATCCGGGAAAAGATGCAGAATATCCAGATGAAGAGAGTGGTGATATTAAGCATTCCGTATCTGATCATCTTCTATCTTGCAGATAAATGTTTTTGGCTATACCGCCATTGTATTGGTGACAGTATGATTGAAAAAATCGGTGTGATGCTGATGAATTTCCAACTGGCATTTACCAACTGGCTGCCAAGCTTCCATATGCAGGATCTGTTAGGAGGAGTGGTGACCGCACTTCTCTTTCGGTTGATCTTGTATTATAAAGCGAAGAATGCGAAGAAGTTCCGGCATGGAGAAGAGTATGGATCGGCCAGATGGGGAAACCGGAAGGATATCGAGCCATTTGAAGATCCGGTGTTTGAAAATAACATCATTCTGACCGAAACAGAACGGCTTACGATGAACAGCAGGCCAAAGGCTCCCCAATATGCCAGAAACAAGAATGTGATCGTGATCGGGGGCTCAGGATCCGGTAAAACCAGATTTTATGTGAAACCCAATCTGATGCAGATGACAGATCGCGTATCTTATGTGGTGACAGATCCAAAGGGAACGATCATTGTAGAGTGTGGAAAGATGCTGGTAAATGGCGGCTATCGGATCAAGGTGCTGAATACGATCAATTTTAAAAAGTCCATGCACTATAATCCATTCCATTACATCCGTAGTGAAAAGGATATCTTAAAACTGGTGAATACTATCATAGCAAATACGAAGGGGGAAGGAGAAAAATCTACGGAAGATTTCTGGATCAAAGCGGAACGTCTTCTGTATTCTGCCCTGATCGGTTATATCTGGTATGAAGCACCGGAAGAGGAACAGAACTTTTCTACTCTTTTGGAATTCATCAATGCCAGTGAAACGAGAGAAGATGATGAAGAATTTAAGAATGCGGTAGATGAACTGTTTGAAGAATTGGAAGCGGAGAATCCGGAACACTTTGCAGTCAGACAATATCGAAAATATAAGCTGGCCGCCGGAAAAACAGCGAAGTCGATCCTTATTTCCTGTGGAGCCAGATTAGCTCCTTTTGATATCCAGGAGCTTCGGGAGATCATGTCCTATGATGAGATGGAGCTGGATATGATCGGGGATCAGAAGACAGCAATGTTTGTTATTATCAGTGATACCGATGATACTTTCAACTTTGTGGTGGCGATCATGTACACACAGCTTTTTAATCTGCTCTGTGATAAAGCAGATGATGAGCATGGTGGAAGACTTCCGTACCATGTGCGATTACTGCTGGATGAGTTCAGTAATATCGGCCAGATCCCGAAATTTGATAAACTGATCGCAACGATCCGAAGCCGTGAGATCTCCGCCTCTATTATCTTACAGTCGCAAAGCCAGTTAAAAACCATTTATAAGGATGCTGCGGAAACCATCACGGGGAATTGCGATACCGTATTATTTCTTGGAGGAAAAGAAAGCTCCACGTTAAAGGAAATCTCGGAAACGCTGGGAAAAGAGACCATCGATCTTTACAATACCTCTGATACCAGAGGGACAAGCCAGTCCTATGGTTTGAATTATCAGAAGACAGGGAAAGAATTGATGAGCCGGGATGAACTGGCTGTAATGGATGGAAATAAATGTATCTTACAGCTTCGAGGCGTGCGGCCATTTCTCAGTAACAAATATGATATCACAAAGCATAAGAGATATAAGGAATTGGCAGATGCAAATAAAAGGAATGCGTTTGATGTGGAAAAATACCTGGAGCATAAGCTGGTCTTTTCGCAGGATACAGAATTTGAAGTGTATGAAGTAAATGTAACAGAAGAGGATGTGAAAGCAGTGATAGAGGAAGAAGTAAACTAAAAAGAGTATCTTTTGGGCTAGAAATGTGATATGTTTTTATAAAGACGAATTAGAATTTGACAAAGGAGTGTGATTGTATGAAAAAGGTATTATCAATCGTATTAGTTCTTATATTCTTGTTGGGATTGATAGGATGTAGTAGTAAAGAAAAAATCCCCTCTATTAGTGATGTATCAGAAATGGGGTATGAAGAAGTCAATGAAGCATTAACAGGTAAAGATATTAAGGATATTAGAGAAGCTTGGGGCGAGCCTGTTGAGAGCGAGGACAAAGAAGATGTATGGCAACTTGATGAAAGTATGATGCTTTTTATTACATACAACGATACTGGCATTGTTGAAAGTTGCGAACTTATCTGCGGCACACCATTAGCACCTACAAATATCCCAGAAGATTTTTCATTTTCTCTTGTCTGGAACTGTTATGGTATTAGTTCTTATGACAGCCAAACAGGTAAATTAGTGAAAACTACTGATGCAACAAATCCTGAAGACTATATTACTTATTATCAACTTACTGATGAAGATAAAGAATACATCTACAATTTACTTGTTTCGCTTGATGTAAAATCCTACCCCGATATTTATGACCCTAAAAGCGGAGCGTCCGAACCTCCTATGACACTAATACTTACAGTAAGAGAAAATGGAGAAGTAAAGACTATTACAGCAGAAAATATTAGTCTATCATTTGTATCAGAGGACGAAAAGGGGCAACAATTTCTTTCTGTTTGCGAAGAAATTTGTAAACGACTTACTGCAACCGATGAATGGAAAGCATTGCCTGCCTATGAAAAACTATACGAATAAAGGAACTTACAAATTTCAGTTTGTAGAACTGAAAAATATGAATTTGATGCAATAATAGGAGATGTTAATTCGCGTTGCTTGTGGCAATGGTTGTTTTGATATTTAATGATTGTATCAAAACAAAGGAGGCACAGGGTATGTTAAATGAGAATATTAGAAATTTGCGAAAATCAAAAGGACTTTCGCAAGAAGAACTAGCTATAAGGTTAAATGTAGTAAGGCAAACAATATCCAAATGGGAAAAAGGATTATCCGTTCCTGATTCAAGTATGATTATTTCATTAGCAGAGGAATTAGATACATCTGTAAGCACCTTACTTGGAGAAACTGTACAGGAAGAATGTTTGGATAAAGAAAATATGAAGAGCATTTCAGAGAAGCTTGAAGTTATCAATCTTCAACTTGCTAAAAGAAGTTCTATGAGACTTCATACAGTCCGTTATTTGCTTATTTCATTATGTGCAATCATTACAATAATTTTTATTGCTTTTGCTGCTATGAATGGTGAATATTTGACTTGGGATTTTAATGATCCAGAGTTGGCAATCGTAGGTACTCTATTACATGGTTTTGAGTTTTTATTTATCAGATTGGCCCCATTTCTTCTTACGGGATCAATCATTGGAATTGCATTCACATATAAAAAACGATAAATCAAATTTCATAAGAAAAACAGAATAAAAAGCGTTAGAGCATGTAGATATCCATCTATGTGCTCTTTTTTTGCGTTTTTTTTAGAAAAAGTCCTGATGATCAGGCAGAAAGGAGAAGGAAATGAAGATAAAAATAAGATCACCTTGCAAATAAAACAGGTAAAAAAGAGGTCTGAATAATAGGGAAAGGAGAGAGGAAACGCTGACAGACCATAGAAACAGCGTTTATTCAGAAAAGAATATGGGATTTTTCGGAAGTGCAATTACAATCTTACAGACATTAGTCGTAGCGATTGGTGCAGGTCTTGGTGTCTGGGGAGTCATCAACCTGATGGAAGGTTACGGAAATGATAATCCGGGCGCAAAATCACAGGGAATTAAGCAGCTTATGAGTGGCGGTGGTGTAATTCTGATCGGTACACAGTTGATTCCGCTTTTGAGTGGATTATTTGGTTAAAAGAAAGGAGTAGAGATCCATGTTCAATCAAATTTTTGATGCGATTGAGGAATGGATGAGGGAACTTCTAACAGGTATGATCAGTTCTAACCTGGACCGTATGTTTACGGATGTCAATCAGAAGACAAGTGAGATTGCGGGCCAGGTTGGACAGACGCCACAAGGATGGAATGGCAGTATCTTTAGTATGATCGAAGGACTGTCAAATTCAGTCATCATGCCGATTGCAGGTATCATCATAACATTTGTACTGTGTTATGAACTGATCTCCATGCTGACAGAGCGAAATAATATGCATGATATTGATACATGGATGTTCTTTAAGTATTTTGTAAAAATGTGGATCGCCGTTTATCTGGTAAGCAATACATTTACCATTACGATGGCGGTCTTTGATGTAGGACAAAACGTCGTAAACTCGGCGGCAGGGCTGGTTTCCGGAGATACATCCATTGATATCAGCTCTGCGATCACAGATTTATCTACTACATTAGAAAGCATGGAGATCGGAGAACTTGTGATATTGGCATTGGAAACTTTGATCGTAAGTTTCTGTATGAAGATCATGTCTGTACTCATTACGGTTATCTTGTATGTCCGTATGATAGAAATTTACCTTTATACCTCAGTTGCACCGATCCCATTCGCAACGATGAGCAACAGAGAGTGGGGACAGATCGGAACGAATTATTTCAGAGGACTCTTTGCCCTGGCATTCCAGGCATTTCTGATGATGGTATGTGTTGCTATTTATGCAGTATTAGTGGCAGGCATCCAGTTTTCAGATAATCTGAGTTCCTCATTATTTGGTGTAATGGCATATACGGTGATCTTATGTTTCAGTCTGTTCAAGACAGGATCACTCAGTAAGTCAATCTTTAATGCACATTAAAAAGAAAGGAAGTGAAACACATGGCGTATGTGAGTGTGCCGAAAGATTTAACGAAAGTAAAGAATAAAGTGGCATTTAATCTTACGAAAAGGCAATTGATCTGTATTGGCATTGGAGCAGCTATGGGAATTCCCTGTTATTTTCTCTTTCGAAATGCTCTTGGAATCAATAATGCTGCAGTCCTTATGGTACTTATGATGCTGCCGGCCTTTTTGTTTGCCATGTATGAGAAAGATGGAATGCATCTGGAAGACGTATTGATGCATGTGATCCGGGTGAAATTTATCCGGCCATCTGTCAGAAAATATGAAACTGAAAACTATTATGAATCGGATCCAGATGGAGAAGATCAGAAAACTATGAGAAAGGAAGAGAGGAAAGGGGGAAAAAGCGGTGGTAAGAAAAAGAAAAAAGGCCGCAAATAAAAAGACGAATGGAAAGAAGGATGTAAAGAAACTTACCGTTCAACAGACCATTGCCTACAAAGAAATGGGAAGTGATGGTATTTGCAGGGTGCAGGGAAATGTCTATTCCAAATGTATCCGGTTTTACGATATCAACTATCAGTTAGCACAGAATGAAGATAAGAATGCGATCTTTGAAAACTGGTGTGATTTCCTGAACTATTTTGACAGCAGCATCCATTTTCAGCTCAGTTTTATCAATCATAAGAGCAGCATGAAAGAATTTGAGCAGGTGATCAAGATCAGTCCACAGGGAGATGCTTATGATGATATCCGTATGGAATATGCCAACATGCTGAAAAAGCAGCTTGCAAAAGGAAACAATGGATTAGTGAAAACAAAGTATATCACCTTCTCCATCGAAGCGGAAAATATCCGGGAGGCAAAACCGAAGCTGGAACGTATTGAGTCAGATATCCTAAATAACTTTAAGATCCTTGGTGTAATGGCGTATCCTCTGAATGGGGAGGAACGATTGCGTATCCTGTATGAAACCTTTAATCCAGATTCCACAGTAGATTTCCAGTTTGATTATGGCTCTATGATCAAAACTGGTTTAAACACAAAAGATTATGTAGCGCCTACCAGTTTTGTCTTTAAGGAAGGGAAGACCTTCCAGATGGGAAATACGATGGGGGCGGTTTCTTATTTACAGATCCTTGCTCCGGAGCTGACAGACAAGATGCTGGCAGAGTTTTTGGATATTGATAAGGACTTGATCGTAAATCTGCATATTCAGTCTGTGGATCAGATGAAAGCGATCAAGCTGGTAAAAAGTAAAGTAACGGATATCAACAGAATGAAAATTGAAGAGCAGAAAAAAGCAGTAAGAGCAGGGTACGATATGGATATCATTCCGTCGGATCTGAATACCTATGGAGGGGAAGCAAAACGGCTTTTGGAAGATCTGCAGTCACGAAATGAGCGTATGTTCCTTGTAACAGCGCTCTTTTTAAATAC
>CATWQE010000010.1 GCA_958352855.1 uncultured Bacillota bacterium | reverse complement strand
AGGCTTTATGCGGCCTGCGAGTACTTTTTTCGATATTCAACTGTCAAACTCCCGATTATATTATTATGGAGGAGAAGATACAGCGACAGTGCTTGCGCCACTCTATGGATTATATGAATTTGACTATCAACCTTATGTAAATCTCCATCGATTTGCACGTTCTATGTTTATTACTAATTATGATCCAGAATTTCAAACGATGAGAGAGTTACACTTTGGAATGAATCCGTCAGCTACTGGATGCACTCTAAAATTGGGAGGAAGTTATACAAGAAAAGAAATGCTGAATACTCTTCAAGTGATGTATGATCGATTGGATGAGACTGGCTCATTGTTTTGGTGGCCACGTGCATATAATAAAAAAAGGTGCTTGACAAGATGCAGTCAGGGGCAGGGAGCATGGGTGCAACAAAGCGTAGAGCAATGGTATGGATTGCGTATGGATGGTTTGAAACAGCGATTGACTATTAAACCGCAAGGACTCCTAACAGAATATCATTTAAATAAAATTCACTTGGGAAATTTTTGTTTTACTATTATTTATGAAGAAAAAGAAGGACAGACTTATTTTAAAGTGATAAATCATAATAAAGTCGAAATTCAAATAGATTTTTTGGTAAGACCATTTGGCGCAGCGGTGGAGGGTAGACTAAAGCATGTATGTGTATCAGTCAATCCAGAAGAGGCAATAGAACAGACAATAGAAACAGAAAGATTTGAAGCCGAAGAGTGTAGTGTAGTGAAAACAGAATGTACTTGTTTAGCTAATCGAGGTATGATTTTTAGTCCATATGGAATTGTTATGCCGAAATTATATACAGGAATTTGTGGAACTTTTTTACTTCGTTTTGTAGTGTCACATATGGGGGAGAAGCCGTTAGAAGAAGTGGAAATTGAACTTGAGGTTCCTAATAGGTGGAAGGTAGCCACAAAGAAGTTTTATTATTGGGATTATCAGCCTATATTTGTGGATAGTAAAACAGTGTCTGTAATCGAAAAAGTTCCTGGGTGTACACATACGGTGGCAGGTTTCTATGTGAATTTACCAGATGAATTAGTGGGAGATGAAAAAAGTGTAATGCTTTCAGAGCATCCATTTCCTCAAAATAGAAATGGTAAAATGAAAGATGTAATCCTGTATATAGAAGGGGATAAGTCAGAAAAAATAGGGACTTTAAAAGCGGTGCTTAGGATAAAAGGAGAAGAGGTACAAAGTTATCTATTGCCAGTAGAAGTTTTAGAGCATAAAGAATATATGCAGAAATACGATGAGATGTATCATGGAACCTGAATAATGGTAACTCAGAAAAATGATTAGCTGCCGGAAAGGTATAAGAAAATGTATAATATACTGGTTGTGGACGATGAAAAAATACACAGACAGGGAATTATTTCTTTGTTGGAAGAAATTTGTCCAGATGATATGTTTTGGGAAGCGGAAGACGGTATGGATGCCATTGAGGTTTTGGAAAATATTCCTTGCGAGATTGTGATTAGTGATATTCGAATGTCCAAAATGGATGGTTTGATGCTGCTTCGACGAATTAAGGAAATTCATCCGGAAATATATTTTATTATTATCAGCGGGTATGCCGATTTCTCTTATGCAAGAGAGGCGCTGGCTTTTCAAGCTTCTGCATATCTGCTGAAGCCTGTGGAGCGTGAGGAGTTAGCTAATGCAATATCGGAAGTAAAGGAGAAACATCGAGGTTACAGGGAAAATATATGTCGGGTGAGTGATATGGAAGAACAACTAAAGGAGACGGTTCCAGTTTATATGGAGTGGCTCTTAAATAGATATGTATTTTCTACACATAAAGAGGGATGGAGACCTTTAGATGAAATACTTCCTCTTCATCAAAGTGGATTTTTTTTGATGACTAAATGCCAGACTTTAGACTCAGCTTTATCAGAAGAGAAAAAGAGAAGTATAGGGTACGCAATAAAAAAGGCTTTAGAGCCTTGTTCTGCAATTACTTTTTCGGTGAATGGACAACCGGATGTTTTAGCAACTTTAGTATTGGGAGATAGGAGACCAGAAGAGAAAAAAGTTAGAAAGCTTTCAGAAAATATAGAAAATATAGAACGTATTCCGTCAGAACAAATTTTTTTCGCACTCAGCTTTCTTCATAAAGATATGTATAAAGAAGGAAAAATTGCATTTGAGGAAGCAAGAGGAGCATTAAATTATGCTTTTTATGAAGAAAAACATATTTTATGGACAGACCAATTTGGGGGTGTAAGAAGGAAAGAGGTTGTATGGGATACAGAAGTTATTCTCTCAGCAATTCGACAGGAGAAAATAGAATTAGCACAGCAGATTTTAAAAAGTATGATTCAAGAAGATACTAAGGACGACCAGTTGCCACCAGAGATTTTAAAACGAAAAATTGTTTTTTTGTTTTTCCGTATTTTAAGAAACCTGGAGCCGTTTTTGGAGCAAGATGATATTTCGAAGTTTAATGAAAAAGATAATCTTATGATGGAAATATGTTGGTACAGTCGTCTTATGACAGAGGTGCGTCAATTTATTTTTCAGATTGTTCGAAGTATTCAAAGAAAAAAAGGTGTAGAGGAGTTAAATCCTATGCAGAGATGCAAGGAGTATCTAAATGGTTTTTATATGGAAGAGCTAAGTCTAGAAACTGTAGCAAGAAAGTTTCATTTTAATCCTTCATATTTCAGTACATTATTTAAACAGAGTTTTGGGGAATCGTTTTCAGAGTATTTAAGTTCAGTTCGAATGGAAAAGGCTGTTCATTTACTTTTAGAGTCTGATTGTAAGGTTAAAGAGATTGCAGGAATGGTTGGGTATAAGGATTCTAATTATTTTATTCGTTCTTTTAAAAAGCGCTATGGGATTACACCTGATGATTTTCGCAAGAGAGGAGAATAGTAAGATGAAACAAATAGTAAAAAAAATATATAATATATGGAAATATGCCAGGTTGCGAACCTGGCTTATTGTATTTTTTTGCATGCTTTCTATAATTCCACTATTAACTCTCGGAATTTGTGTATTTCGCGTAGCCAGAGGGGAATTGACTACTCAGGCACAGGAATATTTTCAACAGAATGTAGAGAGTACTAGTGAAATCCTGGATAATGATTTAGATTATATTGAAGAATTTTCTTTGAAGATGAATGCAGATGATAGATTATATGAGATTTTTCAACAGATAGATATGGAAGATGAGGTGGAATTGGAGAAAGCAAGTGACCAGATTGCTCAAATACTTTTAAATTATCTTCCATGGAATAATTCTGTATATTCTACACATTTAGTTACATCCTATTATCGTTTTGGAGAAAAAAATAAAAATTTTTATCCAGAAAACAGCTTTCTTACATCAAAGATGATTCAGAAAGCAAAAGAGGCAGATGGTAAGTTGGTTTGGATACCTACATATGAGTATAAAGAAATGTTTGCCGTCAAAGGCTTGGAGCAGGTAGAAACAGAGTATGAAAGATTGTTTACAGCAGTGCGAAAACTACATCCGAGTAAGATTTCTTCCGGAAGAATTATGAAGTTAGATGAAAAGGTTGAGGAGCCATATTTGGTAGTTAATTTTACAGAAGAAAATCTCAGAAGTATGTTGAACAGATATGCAGGTGGAAATAAAGAGGCAGAATATTATGTTGTTACTTCAGAAGGGGAGATAGTCTGTAGTGCCAATAATAAGGGGGATTTTGAGAAGATAGAAAAAGAAGCCTGCGAATTAACAGAAAATTCCGGATGCAAACAAAGTATATTCTCTGGCGAGAAATATATTATATCTTATTCTAAAAGTCAAGTAACGGGGTGGTATGTAATTGCTTCAATACCAGTTAAAGTATTGAGTGAAAAAATTATAAGCAAATTAATGGGTGTTATTGTACTATTGATAGTAGTTGTAGTTATTATGGCTGCTACCCTTTCCTTTGTTCTTTCTAAAAAATTAAATAAAAAAATATATAAACCATTACATATGATTGAGAGGGTAGGTGCTGGTGACTTTAATAGTGAAGTACAATATGAAGCTAAGGATGAATTTGCATTCTTTTATCAAAAATTAAATGAAATGAATCAAAATTTAAAGAATCTTGTACATGAAAATTACGAAGTCAAAATACAGAAGAGAGATACGGAGATTATGGCTTTAAATATCCAAATGAATCCACATTTTCTCTATAATTCTTTGAATATCATTAATTGGATTTGTTTACGGGGAGAAAGTGAAACAGCAAGCAAAATGCTTGTAAAATTATCTCGAATGTTGCAGTATACAAGTAAAAATAGAGAATTAATGGTAGAATTGAGAGAGGATTTGAATTGGTTAAGAGATTATTTGGATATTATGAGTTATCGATATGAGCAGAGATTTTGTGCAGAAATTGATATTCCGAAGGAATATTTAAAATTGCAAGTACCAAAATTATTTTTGCAACCATTTGTAGAGAATGCTATAGTACATGCATTTGAGAATTACCAGGAAGATGGAGAGATTCGGCTTGATGCTGAGCTGGATGGAGATGATATAATCTTTTGTGTAGAGGATAATGGATGTGGAATACATCAAGAAAAAATTCAAGAAATTCTTAGTCAAAAGACGAATTCAATCGGAGTACGAAATACTAATAAGAGATTACAAATGCTTTATGGGGAAATTTATGGTGTATCTATAAGTTCACAAATTGGTGAAGGAACAAGAGTGTTTATTCGTATACCTATTAAGAGGTGATTCATAATAGGTTTATAAAATTAAGAAGAATATAAATTTTCAGAAGAATGAAAATTACCATTGTAAAAACTGGACAAATATGGTATAATATATAACGTTGGATCAGTAAAGAAAAAGGAGAGTAGAACCATGAAGATTACAAATGACATTCTTTATGTCGGAGTCAATGACCACCAGGTTGACCTTTTTGAAGGCCAGTATGTAGTGCCTAACGGAATGGCATATAATTCTTATGTTATTAAAGATGAAAAGATTGCAGTTATGGATACCGTAGACGCAAAGTTTACTCATGAATGGCTGGATAATATTGAGAAAGTTTTAGACGGTGCAAAACCAGATTACCTGATTGTGCAGCATATGGAACCAGACCATGCAGCAAATATCCACAACTTTATGAAAGTATATCCGGATACCACTGTTGTAGCAAATGCTAAAACATTCTGCATGATGGAAAACTTCTTCCGTTCCATGAACCTGGAAGGAAAGAAACTGGAAGTAGAGAATGGACAGTCCTTATCCCTTGGAAAACACGTTCTGACTTTTGTATTTGCTCCAATGGTACACTGGCCGGAAGTTATGGTTACTTATGACAGTACAGACAAAGTTCTGTTTGCAGCAGACGGATTTGGAAAATTCGGCGCATTAGACGTAGAGGAAGACTGGGATGATGAATCCCGCCGTTACTTCATTGGTATTGTAGGAAAATACGGCAAACAGGTACAGAATCTGCTGAAAGTAGCTGCAACACTGGATATTCAGATTATTTGTCCTCTTCATGGACCTGTTCTTAAAGAAAATCTCGGACATTATCTTGAAAAATACAACATTTGGTCTTCTTATTCAGTAGAAGATGAAGGTGTTGTAATTGCCTATACATCTGTTTACGGAAATACAAAGAAAGCAGTAGAAGTGCTGGCAAACAAGCTTCAGGAAAAAGGATGTCCAAAAGTAGTAGTGTATGACCTGGCTCGTGATGATATGTCTAAAGCAGTAGCAGATGCTTTCCGTTATGGAAAACTGGTGCTGGCTACTACTACTTATAATGCAGAGATTTTCCCATTTATGCATACCTTTATTGATCACTTAGTAGAACGTAATTATCAGAACCGTACTATCGGTTTAATTGAAAATGGTTCCTGGTCACCAACAGCAGCCAAAGTTATGAAGAACATGTTTGCAAAGAGCAAAAACATTACATGGCTTGATAACAAGGTAACAATCATGTCTTCTCTCAGCGATGAAAACGTAGAGCAGATGGACAAAATGGCTGAAGAACTGTGCAAGGAATATATTGCCCAGTCTCCGGAAAGAGCAAACAAAAATGACCTGACAGCTCTGTTTAAAATCGGCTATGGTTTATACGTGGTTACTTCTAACGACGGAACCAAAGACAATGGTTTAATCGTAAACACTGTAACACAGCTTACTGATAATCCAAACCGTATTGCTGTCAACATTAATAAAGCAAACTATTCTCACCATGTTATTAAGAAAACAGGTATTATGAATGTAAACTGTCTTTCTGTAGAAGCTCCATATGAAGTATTCCAGAACTTTGGCTTCCAGAGCGGACGTACTGTGGACAAGTTTGCAAACTGGCCGGCTTACCGTTCTGACAATGGTCTGATGTTCCTTCCGAAATATATTAACGCATTTATGTCTCTGAAGGTTGAACAGTATGTAGACCTGGATACACATGGTATGTTTATCTGTACAGTAACAGAGGCTCGTGTTATGAGTGATAAGGAAACTATGACTTATACTTATTATCATAACAATGTAAAACCGAAACCACAGACAGAAGGCAAGAAGGGATTTGTATGTAAAATTTGTGGATACATCTACGAAGGTGATGTACTTCCAGATGATTACATCTGCCCACTTTGCAAACATGGTGTTGCGGATTTTGAACCCATTGAGTAAAGAATAAGCAGAAGCTGCCGCATAAAGTATATCCAGATGCAGGATAGGGACTTTGTGCGGCAGTTTTTTCATTGTAAGGAGAAAAAACATGAAACTGGAAGGGTTAAAAGTAAATTTTCTAGGCGACAGTATTACCGAAGGACATGGACTGGAGAACCTGGAAGATACTTATTGGAATGTATTAAAACAGGAATGTAATCTGGCAGAGGTCAGAGGCTATGGCATTGGAGGTACCAGAATTGCAAGACAGTCTGTTCCTTCAGAATATCCGGCGCATGACCGGGATTTTCTTTCCAGAGTGGAAGAAATGGATAAAGATGCAGATTTGGTTGTGTTTTTCGGAGGAACCAATGATTTTGGACATGGAGATGCGCCTCTTGGGCAAATGAGTGACCGCTCACCTTATAGCTTTTATGGAGCCTGCCATTGTTTAATGAGAAGTCTGATTCAGAGATATCCAGATGCAGTGCTGGTAGGCATGACGCCTCTTCACAGAGAAGTAGAGGAGCGTGGAGGACGCAGATTATTGGATTTTGTAAGAGCAGAACGTGAGGTGGCAGAATATTACAGCATCCCACTGGTTGACTTGTATGCAGGAAGCGGGATTCAGCCTCAGGTGGAGATTTTAAAAGAAAGATATTGTCCAGACGGACTGCATCCTAACGCTGCAGGTCACCGATTGATTTATCAGAGATTAAGAGGAGTTCTGGAGCAACTGTAAAAAAAGAGGAGAATTTTCATACACATAGAAATGTGTTGAGATTCTCCTCTTTGTCATGAAACAGATATGATTTTATACGGTGATTTTTCTTGCTTCATGCTCAGCGGCCACTTCTGCCGGTGTTTTCTCCCGAAGTCTTGCGGCGCCTTTGTATTCTTTTGTAGGAATGAGGTTTCCTTTTGCCAGATTTTCTTTTGCCTGTGCAATGCCCTCTGTGTACTGTGGAAGCCACTGTTCCTGTGCCACCATCATTTCATCAATCATTTGCCAGATTTCAGGAGGGTTGCATACTGCTCCGGTGAGAGGGTCCATCATGGCAGCCTGTTTTAAAAGCTGGACATTGCCGCTTACAGCAGCTTCCACAGCCAGTTTCTGTACCCAGATAGACTGGGAGCAGACAGCAGCGCATCCAAGAGGCAAATCACCCACTTTTGGCACGCTGATGCCATTTCCATCTACATAACATGGAACTTCTACTACAGACTCTGCAGGAAGGTTGGTAATGCAGCCATCATTCATCATATTAAAGTGTCCCCGGTAGGTTCTGCCTGTTTCCAGGGATTCAATAATGTAAGAGCAGTGTTCCTTGCCACGCTCAGAACCGTCTAATTTTTTCGGTGGCTCCTGGAGAATCTTTGGATAGTCAGTTTCAAACCAGTTCCGTTCTTCTCTGGTGACTCTTAAATAGCCGCCTGTCTCTCCGTTAATCCAGTTATCCAGATTAATCCAGTTCATCACTTCATCTGGTCTTTTTCTGTACCAGGAAACATATTCAGATAAGTGACCGTTGGATTCTGTGGAATAATAGCCAAAGCGTTTCAGCATATCAATGCGGACTTTTTCTTCGTCGCGGAATTTTTCGTGTGCTTCAAATCCAGGAAGAATTTTGGGAAGCATGTCTTCGCCATTGTGCTTTACGGAAATATACCAGGTCTGGTGGTTAATACCGGCGCAGATAATATCCAGTTCTTCTCTTGGAATACCCAGAACTTCTGCAATCTGCATTTCTCCATGAATTTCTCCATGACACAGACCAATGGTTTTTACTTTTCCATATTTGTTGCATGCCCAGGTAGCCATGGCATTTGGGTTGGAATAATTCAACATGATGGCGCCCGGTTCTGCCACTTCCCGGATATCCTTACAGAAATCCAGCATAGCGGCAATGACACGCTGGCCATACATAATGCCGCCTGTGCAGAGGGTATCGCCTACGCACTGGTCTACACCGTATTTTAATGGAATTTCAATATCAGTTTCAAAAGCCTCCAAACCGCCAACGCGGACACAGTTGACAATATATCGGGCATTTTTGAATGCTTCCCGTCTGTCAGTGGTAGCCTGAATGGTGACAGGAATCCCATTAGCATCCAAATCCCGCTGGCACAAAGCTCTGGTTTTTTCCAGATTGTCAGGATTAATATCTGTGAATGCTACTTCGATGTTGTGGAATTCCGGCACAGACAGAATATCTGTGAAAAGTGTGCGGGCAAAAACCAGGCTTCCCGCTCCGATAAATGCTATTTTAAAGCTCATAAATAAAACCTCCCTGTAAAAAAAGTGTTGTTTCTTTTGTGAGTTTTAGTATAGCGGATGGAAACTTTGCATGTGCAAGGTTTTATCAGAGAAAGAAAATAATGCAATATATTGCCGCATTTAATTTTTTGTGCTACATTGAAACAAGAAGAAATGTTCGTGTGACAGGGAGGGGATTAAGTGAGCAGTATTTTTTTTACAGAAGATGCTTATGTGATGATTTCTGCATTTTATGCCATTTCCATACCGGAGTTTCATATGCATACCCATACCCATGGAAGCTGTGAAATTATGTATGTCACAGGAGGCTCCTGTGATGTGCAGTGTCAGGGGGAAGATATTCATCTGAGACAGAACCAGTTTATTTTTATAGATGCGCAGGTGCCTCATAAGCTGTCTGTTTTAGAGGGACATCCCTGCGCTATTTTGAATATTGAGTTTCAAAGATGTAAAGAGGAGGGGATGATAGATTTGTCCCTTCTCCAAAAGAACAGTGAGGATTTTCAAAAGTTTTGTAAACAAAACAGCCCTTTTCTGGTATCTCAGGATTTGAGAAGCCTGGGATATGCTTTGAAGGATTTGATTACTTTTTTACAAAAGGAAAACACGCAGAAGGATTATCTTGCCAGTATTTTATTTCAGAGAATGCTGCTGGAGCTGGCTTATTGCGTAAACGAAAATAAGCAGTGTACAGGCATGTATTACCTTAGAAAAGCCTGCAATTACATTGAAGAAAACCTGTGCGAAACTTTGAAGGTTCCGGAAATTGCGGTCTATACAGGTATTAATAAGTCCTATCTGCAGCTTTTGTTCTCCAGGTTTCTTCACTGCACAATCATTGATTATGTAAACCAAAAGCGTATGGAGAGAGCTGTATTTTATTTAACAAACAGCACCTCAAGTATTACGGACATAGCCTTTGCCATTGGGTATAACAGCAGGCAGCATTTTGCCCATACTTTTGAGAAGCATTATCAAATGAGCCCGTTAAAGTATCGGAAGCTTCATTCCAGGACGCTGGTGCCGGATACCGGGGAGACGCAGTATGTGCTGGAGAAGGAGAAGATGGTGAAGGAGATATATTTAGGAAGGGAACATTAAACAATCATGAAGGGAGCCTGCCATTTCTGACAGCTCCCTTCCCTCCTTACCGTTTAATATCATAATTCATGTTCATCAGATTTCGTATCGTAGATACATCGTCTGTGATGTTTCCGTCACCGCGGATGGTGTGCTTGATCACGCTGCTGGCTACCGCAAAGTTTACCATGTCCATAGGCTTGTAGTCATGCATCATAGCATAAATTAATCCGCTGGCAAAAGCATCACCGCCACCTACGCGGTCCAGGATGTTAAAGGTAAACAGCTTGCTTTCAAAGGTATGATTTTCATACCACATAAACGCTTTCAGGCTGTTTTCGCTTCCGCTGTGAGCATATCGAACATGGCGGGCAATACATTTAAGATTTGGATAGCGTTCTACAAAAGCCTGAAAAATCTCATCCTGCTGTTCATAGCTTGGCTGCAGCGGAACGCCATCCTTTACATCTCCTTTGCTGTGAT
This sequence comes from uncultured Bacillota bacterium, assembly GCA_958352855.1. Classification (GTDB taxonomy): domain Bacteria; phylum Bacillota; class Clostridia; order Lachnospirales; family Lachnospiraceae; genus Blautia. The sequence continues at coordinate 54,851 of CATWQE010000010.1, read as the reverse complement.
TGTCCTCATCTTTCCAAAGATGGTAAGGCTCAATGCCAAGAAGTACATCCACATAGGGGAGACATTCGGTACAGAAATCGCGGGCTTCTTCCCAGGTCCACAGTTTACTGCGGAAGTTTCCGTCAAAGCTTACGGTAATGCCTTTTTCCTTTGCTGTTTTCAGGCAATTCATAATGAAATCACGACAGTTCTGATTCAAAGCAGGAGTGATACCGCTTAAATGCAGCCAGGTAAATCCGTCTAACAGAGCTGCAAGGTCAACTGTGCTGAAGTCAAATTCCGTAAAAGCGCTGTGCTTGCGGTCATAGGTTACCTTGCTGGCGCGGATTCCATATCCGGCTTCCAGATAATAAGTTCCAAGGCGGTGGCTGGGCGTTTGCTCCGGCGTAGTGAGAATCACAGGAGTACAGTGGACGTCATTGCTTCGGAGCATACGAACTGCACTTTTGCCAAGACTGTTATTGGGAACAACAGTGAAAAAGGTGCTGTCAACACCCAGGTTTGCCAAAGCCAGTGCAATGTTTGCTTCACTTCCGCCATAACTGGCTTCAAAGTTTGTGGCAACCCGGATTTTATCATAGTTTGGAGGGGTCAGGCGGAGCATGATCTCACCAATGGTTATAAATTTGTGGCTGCTGGTATTGTTCAGCAGAGGATTAGAATGCTGCATAGGAACCTCCTTTTGTGCAAGATTATTTTGTGTTGTTATTTTTTATTCTAGATGATTTAATACAGTATTGCAATGCAAATATCCAATAATTAATGTATTATTATGGGCATATTCTCAGAAAAATATAAAGTCATATGACGCAAGGTTTGTTATAATAGTAAATATAATAAACGTATAAGGAGTGTTGAACATGAACAAAAATACATTTGCACCCACACCTCCTATGGGATGGAATAGTTGGGACTGCTATGGAGCTTCTGTGACAGAACAAGAGTTAAGACAAAATATAAACTACATGGCAGAACATTTAAAAGACCATGGATGGGAATATATTGTCTGCGACATTCAGTGGTATGAACCAACAGCAGACTCCAGTCATTATCATAAGTTTGCAGATTTGTGTATGGACGAATACGGAAGACTGATTCCTGCACCAAACCGTTTCCCTTCTGCTGCAAATGGAAAAGGCTTTAAGGAAATTGCTGACTATACGCATAGCAAGGGATTGAAATTTGGTATTCATATCATGCGTGGTATTCCACGCCAGGCTGTAGCACAAAATGTGAAGATTAAGGATAGCAACTATACAGCAAGAGAGGTTGCACATCCATCTTCTATTTGCTGCTGGAATACGGATATGTATGGTTTGAATGCCACGAAACCAGGGGCACAGGAATATTATGATTCGATTTTAGAACTGTATGCTTCCTGGGGAGTAGATTTTATTAAAGTAGACGATATCTGTGTGAAATATGGAAGGCCAGGGGATGAGAGTACACTGGAATATGGCGGTGATGAAATCGAAATGTTGAGAAATGCCATTGACAAGTGTGGGCGTCCCATTGTCCTTAGCCTGTCACCGGGACCCGCTATGGTAGAAAAGGCAGAACATCTTTGCAAGCACGCAAATATGTGGCGTATTACCAATGATTTATGGGATAGCTGGGAAAATATTATGGAAATGTTCAGACGCTGTAATAATTGGAGCCCCTATGTATCGCAGGGATGTTACCCTGACTGTGATATGCTGCCTGTTGGTCATATTTCCATACGGGGCTGTGAGCATGGATTGACAGACCGCCAGACCAGACTTTCAAAGGAAGAACAGAGAACCATGTTTACTCTGTGGTGTATTTTCCGTTCGCCTATGATGCTTGGATGTGAGCTGACGGATATGGATGAATGGACGAAATCCTTGGTGACCAATGATGAAGTTCTGGGGCTTTTGAAGAAGAGCAGGAATGCTCATCAGGTACTTCGCACAGGTGATTTTATTCTGTGGAAGGCAGAGGATGAAGAGGGAAATACCTATGCGGCATTTTTCAATATTACGAACTGGGAAGAGACTTTTAGGGTAAGTTTGAAGCAGCTTGGACTGGAAGGCAAATGTCAGGTATATGATATGTGGAGTGGAGAAGATTTGGGAGAGTCAGAAGAAAAGATAGAAGTTACTTTGAAATCTCATGATGCAAAATTATATAAGTTAACATAATATTACTGCGACAGACACGGAAAGTTAAGTGTCTGTCGCAGTTTTTTATAAAGAGAATTATTTCTTTTCAACAGAATAATGACTTTTTCTATATTCTGAAGGTGACATACCATACTCTTTCTTAAACAATAAATAAAAGTTTTGTCTAGAGTTAATCCCCAGCATTTCATCAATATCACCAATAGGAATATTAGTAAAAGAAAGGTAATGTACAGCCTTTTGCATACGGAATTTTGTAAGATAACTCCATAGAGTCATACCTGTTTCTTGCTTGAAAATTTTTTGCATATAAATTTTGTTTAAAGCAATGTGTTCTGCAATCTGATCTATACTGGTGATTTCAAAAAAATGATAAGAAATAAAATGCTTTATTTTTTCCACATAAAGGCTGACAACGGAAGGTTCTGCATTGGTATAGAGTTTGCTGATATCAATAAGAGCTTTATTTACCAGAAGGTTTAAATAAGGAAAGTCTCTTTTATAGTCGGCATCATTACTTTCGACAAAGGAAAGACCAGAGCGGAGCATAGGATTGGATTCTTTTGGATTGTCATATACATTACAAATGCATTGTAAAAGAGGATAGAGTAGTTTTGCATTGTTCAGATGAATTCCCGAAGTAAGGTGTTCAAATATATCACTTAGTTCAGGATAAGCGGAAAGCAAATCTTTTATAGTTCCAAAACAAGGGTGCATGGATTCTTGTGTACAATTAATACTCATGAGAATACATCCTGTAGAGATTAGAACTCTGTGAGGGACATTTCCGTTTACGAGAATCAGACTGCGCTTTGTTAAGTTAAAAATCTTACCATCTATGTCATACATACAATCACCATCCACAATATAGTTCAATTCTATAGAACCTTCGCTGTGTTGGTGATATTCCATAAAAAAATGTTTGAAGTTTAAATAACAAATTTCTTTTGGGAGAAAAACATTATCTGAGTTTAAGATTTTATATACATTTTCCATAGTACCGCTCCTTAAAAAATGAATCTTGTTATAAATAAAGATACCATCTCTTTATACAAAATGCAAAATGAATATGTAATAAATAATAGCTTTTTTGAAAATACAAATACCGTTTATTAGTTATAGTGCTAAATATAGAAATCAATTATAATTTACCTATCAAAAGTGTTACAGATAACGGAAATAGCAAAAGAAAAGGAGATTTAGGTATGAAGGTGAAAAGAATATTAGGAATCACATTAGCAACAGTTATGGTAAGTTCTCTTTGTGCTTGCAGCTCTGGAAACAGTGAACAAGAAGGCAGTGAAAAAAAGGATAAAACAGGAGGGGAAAAAGTTAAACTAACCTATACTACTTGGAATGAGAATCAGAGAGATTCTATTCAGGCTACCATTGATGGGTTTAATAAAATTTATCCAGACATTGAGGTGGAAATTCAGATTACACCGTGGAATGAATATTGGACAAAATTAGAAGCGGCGGCATCCAGTGGCAATATGGCGGATATTGTAACTATGCATACCAATACAATTGCAAAATATGTAAATGGTGGAAAGCTGGCTCAGCTTGATGATTTAGATCAGTATGATGAAACATTCTCTTATGATAATTATCCAGAAGGTATTACCAGGCTATTCACCATAGATGAGAAACATTATGGAGTGCCCAAAGATAAGGATTGCGTGATTTTAGTTTATAATAAAGAAATTTTCGATAATGCAGGAGTACCTTATCCAGATGAAACATGGACATGGGATGATTTGAAAGAAGCAGCAGAAAAGCTTACAGATAAAGAAAAGGGTATTTATGGATTTAATGCCTATAATAATAGCCAGGAAGCATGGGGAAATTTCCTTTATCAAAATGGCGGAAGTATCATAGATGAGGAAAATAATGTTTCAGGATTGGATAATCCAAAGTCGATAGAGGCTATGGAATTTTATATGGATTTGTTTGAGAATTGTTCCCCGTCAGCAGAAATGCAGGCAGAGACAGACTATCTGACTATGTTTGCTACAGGAACAGTTGCTATGCAGCCTCAGGGAAACTGGCAGATGAATTACTATACGGATAATGAAACGATGAAAGATAAAGTTGCCATTGCACCGCTTCCGGCTGCAAATGATGGCAACAGAGCAACTCAGAGTAATGGTATTGCTTTGTCAATTCCTGAAAACTGCAAAAATATGGAGGCTGCTAAGAAATTTGTGGCATATGCCAGCAGTGAACAAGGAATGAAGGATGCAGCCGGTGGTCCGGCAATTCCGGCATTTAATGGAGTGGAAGAGGATTGGAGTAATGCACATAAAGATATGTACGATACAAATGTGATTCTGGAGGGACTTACTTATGGTGTTCAATTTGTAGGAACAGAATCAAAAACACAGTGGGAAGCTGTGATGAATGATTATATTGCCAAAATTATGAACGGTGAAGTTTCCGTGGAGGAAGGATTTACACAGGCATCTAAAGAGATGAACGAAATTCTTGCTACAGAGAAATAAGGAAAAGGGAGCTGGAGTATGGAAGTGGTATGCTCCGCTCCCTTTCTAAATGGAGGAACTTGAGATATGAAGAAAAATAAAGTGAAAAAATGGATGTGGGGATATTTTTTTGTGGGACCTACTATTATAGGACTGTTGGTACTGAATATTTATCCCATTATACGGACACTTATTTTGAGCTTTTCTAAAAATATAGGATTTGAACAGTATACTTTTGATGGGTTTAGTAATTATATTAGAGTTTTTCAAGATGCAGAAGTGTGGATTGGATTAAAAAATACTCTGATTTTTTCTGCGCTTTCTGTGCCAGGCGGTATACTTATCAGTCTTGTTTTGGCCTGGCTAATGAGTAAATATATACGTGGAAAAAGCATATATCGTGTTATTTATTTTACGCCAATGGTAGCTGCGCCAGCGGCAGTTGCTATGGTGTGGTCATGGCTGTATAATACAGAATTTGGAGCTTTAAATCAGGCATTAAAGGCACTGGGAATGGATACTCATTCGTGGTTAAATGATCCAAAATACGCTATGCTTTCCATTGTAATTATTGCAGTGTGGGGAGGGCTTGGACAACAGATTATTATTCTTATTGTGGCTATTACGAATGTACCATATACCTATTATGAGGCAGCAGAATTAGATGGAGCCAACGGGTTTGTGAAATTGTTTAAAATTACGGTGCCCTTAATATCCCCAAGCGTATTCTTTCTAACGATTACAGGATTTATAGGTTCATTAACACAGTTTGACTTGATTTATATGCTTTATGGGGCCAACACATCTAAAGCTATGGATTCGGTGAGAACTATTATGTATCAGTATTACAGAGAAGCATTTGTGGTGCAGGACAAACCTTATGCATCTGCTATCTCTATGATTGCCTTATGTGTGATTATGATTTTTACGGTTATTCAATTTGTAGCACAGAAAAAAATGGTTCATTATGATTAAAGGGAGGGAGTATGGAATGCATAAACAGAAAAAAATATATTGGGGAACCCATATCGTGTTGATTATAGGAAGTGTAATTATGTTGTTTCCTTTTTTATGGATGATACTTTCATCTTTCAAAACGGTAGGGGAGCAAATGATGATTCCTATGAAAATATTCCCTTCAAATTTTGGAAATCTGGAGAATTATAAGCAGGCGTTGGAAGCAGTACCATTTGTAAAATTATATATTAATACCCTTCTTATGATAACGGGAAGAGTTTTTTGTGCAGTGGTGTTTTCCAGTATGGCAGGGTATGGATTTGCCAGAATGCAGTTTCCTGGAAAAAATATTTTATTTGGTATTGTTCTTTTGCAAATGATGGTGCCAGGGCAGATTTTTATTGTACCTCAGTATATGATGCTGTCTAAGATGAATTTGTTAAATAGTGTGTTTGCATTAATTTTCCCGGCTTTAGTCAGCGCTTTTGGAACATTTCTTTTGCGTCAGCAATATATGTCTATACCTAAAGAGTTGGAGGAAGCAGCAGTTTTGGATGGGTGCAACCCATGGCAGACTTTTGTAAAAGTAATGGTGCCAATTACAAAATCTTCTATTGCATCTCTGGCAATTTTTACAGCTTTATTTGCGTGGAAAGATTTAATGTGGCCTTTGATTGCAAATAATGATTTAAATAAAATGCCTTTATCGGCAGGACTCAGCGTTTTACAGGGAGTATGCCAAACAAATAAAGGTGCATTAATGGCAGGCAGTGTTATTGCAACAGTTCCTATGCTGATTATTTATATTTTATGCCAGAAGCAATTTATTGAAGGAATTGCACAGACAGGAATTAAAGGATGAGGAGAACAGAAGAATGAAAATTGTAGAAAACGGGATTTTTATGGAATTAATTTTAGAGGAAGGAAAACCGGTATATTTTACCCATTTTTCCTGTTATGAACAAAAAGAAGCCGTGACAGATGAAGAGGTGCATGTATATACATTAGCAGAACTTCAGGCAAGTGGATTTGACCAGTGTGATCATCATGGAAATAAGCATACTGGCAGTAGTCCGTCTCTTCTTATGGTTTTTAAAAACTTGGAAGATTATAGAAATAATTATGGAAGAAAATTGGAAATTACTCAGGGTTATCAGGGCTTGGAAGTGACCACACATATTCAATTTTATGATGGAATTCCTGTAATACGAACATTTAATGAAGTATACAATTCTGGAACAGAAGAAATTGCCATGGAATATATTTCCTCTTTTGCGTTTACAGGGTTATCCAGAGGAACTGTAGAGGCAAGAGATAAAAATGGAGTTATCTATATTCCTCATAATACATGGTTTGGAGAAGCACAGTGGAAAAGATATACTTTAAATGAGGCTGGATATGATGTCGTAAATAGTTTCTCTATGAAGCGCATTTCTATTGGGAATACAGGAAGCTGGGCATGTGATGAGTATTTACCTATGGGGTGTTATTATAATACAGAACAGGATTGTTCAGTAACATGGCAGATTGAAACAAGTGGTTCCTGGCATTGGGAAATCAGTGATATCAGAGAGCAGTTATATTTACAGATTTCGGGACCAACTTATCAGGAAAATGGATTTATGAAATGGATTCATCCAGGTGACAGTTTTACATCTGTGCCTTGTGCGGTAACTGTTACAAATGGTGAATTTGAATCTTCCATTATAGCTTTAACAAAGTACAGGAGAAGGATTAGAAGAAAAAATCAGGATAATGATAAACTTCCGGTTATTTTTAATGATTATATGAATTGTCTTATGGGAGATCCGACTACAGATGTCTTGAAACCTCTAATTGATTCTGCAAAAGAAGCCGGATGTGAGTATTTTTGCATAGATTGTGGCTGGTATTCAGATGGACATTGGTGGGATGGTGTAGGAGAATGGCTGCCAAGCAAACAGAGATTTCCCGGAGGTATCGAAGAGGTAATAAATTATATTCGAAGCAAAGATATGATTCCAGGATTATGGCTAGAGCTTGAGGTTATGGGAACACAGTGTCCGATGGTTAAAAAGGTACCAAAAGACTGGTTTTTTCAGAGAAATGGCAAGCCCGTTATTGACCATTGCCGTTACCAACTGGATTTTAGAAATCCTGAAGTACGTGCATATGCATTAAGTGTGATTCAAAGATTAGTAGAAGAGTATGGCGTGGGTTATATTAAAATGGATTATAATATTAATGCCGGAGTGGGAACTGATTTGAATGCGGATTCTGCCGGGGCAGGACTTTTGGAACATACGAGAGCTTATTTAGCATGGCTGGATGATATTTTTGAACGATATCCAGAACTTATTATTGAAAATTGTAGTAGTGGTGGCATGCGTATGGAATATTCCATGCTTTCAAGACAGAGTATTCAGTCTGTTACAGATCAGACAGATTATATTAAGATGGCCGCAATCGCAGCCAATTGTGCTACTGCCTGTGCACCAGAACAAGCGGCTATCTGGTCCTATCCACTTACAGAGGGGACAGAGGAGGAAGCAATTTATAATATGGTCAATGCTATACTTTTACGTATTCACCAGAGTGGATATCTGGGACAGATTAAACCATGCAGAATGGAGAGAGTATGTGAAGGGATTCAACTGTATAAGGAAATCCGGGGAGATATCAAAGAGGGCTTTCCATTTTGGCCTACAGGTTTGGCTTCTTTTACAGATGAGTATATCAGTTTTGGGATTCAGAATCAGAGAAAAGCATATCTTGCGGTATGGAGAACAAAAGGTGAGGATGAAAAGAATTTTGAAATACCCATTGGTAAGAAGGGAAGCAGAATAGAAAAGCCTGTTTGCATTTATCCTAAGGGAAAGGAAGTAGATGCAGAATTTGACAGGGAAAGAGAAGTTCTTACAGTATCTTTGAAACCTAAAACAGCACGTTTGTTTTCATTTAGCAGAAGCTAATAGAGGTTTAGATAGTGATAGATAGGAGAAAAATAAAATATAGAATTAAGTATATTCTGGGTGGTACCAACCTTAGTCATCATTATTTTATATTTCTTTTAGTACATACGTTATTTTTAATTTTTACACGAATCCCAAGTGTTTTTATTAATACATTATTGATGAATCAAACAGGTGATGTGAATGCTACATTGTTTTATAATGGGGCAATTTTTGCGGCCTGTGCACTGACCATGTTATTTTCTGCTCAAATTATGCATTGGACAGAATGTAGGGTCACAGCAACAATAGGGATTATAGGATATAATCTTTTGTATTTATGCTATATACTTTTTCAAGGTTATATAGGAGAATTGTATTGGCTGTTTGGTTTGTTTAATGGTATAGCGGACGGTTTTTACTATATTAGTTACGGAAGAATGATACTGGCATATACAGAAATTGAAAACAGAGATAGTGGTATGGGGATTATCAGTATTTTTAGTGCGGTTGTGAATTTGAGCGTACCACTTTTATCAGGGAGTATCATCTCTGTAATTGGAGGAACAATGGGATATGTGGCTATTTTTGTACTAGCCTTTGCGGTAGCATTTTCTACATTATTAGCAGTATTTCATTTACCAGAAGAAAAGAAAAAAGAGAAAAAAGTTTCTGTGCGTTATCTTCAGTTTATAAAGCTTTTCAAAAGAAAACCACAAATATTCTGGGGACTCCTTGCAGAGACAATAAAAGGGATACGCGAAGGAACCTTTTTGTTTATACTAAATATTATTTTATATCAGTTGATTCAGGAAGAATTTTTTGTTGGATTTAATTCTTTTCTGACAGGGGCGGCATCTATTTGTTGCTTCTGGTTTATGAGTCATTTTATTAGGCCGGGAAACAGACGGAAGTATATGATAAAAGCGGTGATTGTTCTCTTGGCAGCAAATTTTTTGTGTATGTATGCTGTGAATCCTGTGGTGATTATGCTTTTTGCTGTGGTCAATTCTTTTTTTGCAGGGATGCTGGAAATTTCTTGCTATACTACTTTTTTTGATGTGTCAGACAGTGCGGAAGAAACGCAAGAATATGCACCAGAACTTTTGGCATTTCATGAGGTGTTTGTGGTATCAGGAAGATGTGCAGGGCTTCTGATATTTGGAATCATAAATACCATATCGGGGGCAACTGTACAAGCTCAGATATTTAGTCTGTTTATTATTACGTTTATACAATTTGCAACCGTGTATTGTTGTAGAAGGGCAAGTAGAATGGCAGGAATGAAATGATTTTGTTGGAAAACATATTTTTAAATTGCTATTTCCGGAAGAATAGTCTACTATAAAACTATATAGTTTAGCCACAAAACAAAGTATGCTGCATTTGCTTTCATGCAGCGGAAAGAGTGAGGTATTTCTATGAGCGAGATTCGAAATCCTATTCTTCCGGGTTTTCATCCGGACCCGTCCATTCTTCGTGTGGGTGAAGATTATTACATAGCCACATCTACATTTGAATGGTTTCCTGGGGTGCAGATTCATCATTCCAGGGATTTAGTGAACTGGGAGTTGGTTTCCTACCCATTAAACAGAGTGAGCCAGTTAAACATGCTTGGTGAGGACAATTCCTGCGGTGTCTGGGCTCCATGTCTCTCTTATGACAAAGGCACTTATTATCTGATTTATACAGATGTGAAGTCCTTTCTGGGAATGTTTAAGGACACCCACAATTATCTGGTAACAGCAAAGGATATCCGCGGACCCTGGTCAGAGCCGGTTTATCTCAATTCCAGTGGTTTTGACCCGTCTCTGTTTCATGATACAAACGGTAAAAAATATCTGGTCAACATGTTAATGGATTACCGCTCTTATCAGACCAAGTTTGCCGGAATTGTACTTCAGGAGTATTCAGAGGAGAAGCAATGTCTGGTGGGAGAGCGTATAAATATTTTCAAAGGCACACCTGCAGGGCTGACAGAAGGCCCGCATTTGTATCAGCATGATGGTTATTATTATCTGATGACTGCAGAAGGAGGAACTGGCTATCAGCATGGTGTTATGATGGCAAGAAGTAAAAAAATAGAGGGACCTTATGAGCCGGATCCGGCTGGACATATGCTCACTACCAGACATCTTCCTGCATGGGGACTGCAAAAGGCTGGGCATGCCAGTATTGTAGAAGGGGCAAATGGAAAGTGGTATCTGGCGCATCTTTGCGGAAGACCGGTAGGGGAGAAGCGGCGGTGTATTCTTGGAAGAGAAACTGCTCTTCAGGAAGTAATTTGGAAAGATGGCTGGCTTAGAATGGCAGACAATACCAACAGACCGGCTTTGCAGGTCTCTATTCCTGATGCAAAAAGCTGTGAAAAAGGCCACAATCTGAAAGAAGAATTTGACCGGGAGCAGTGGAGTCTTCATCTTCAGACCCTGCGTGTACCTCTGGGGGACAGAGCTTCCTTAACAGAACGTCCAGGATATTTGCGGCTTTATGGGGCAGAATCACCAAACTCAAGATATGAACAGTCTCTTTTGGCGCACCGGCAGCAGAGTTTTTGCTGTGAGGTAAATACAAAGCTGGAATTTGAACCGGAACATTTCCAGCAGATGGCTGGACTGATTTATTATTACAATACTCTTGGTTATTATTATCTTTATGTGACACAGGATGAGATGCTTGGAAGGGTTCTTTCTATCATTGCCTGTGATACAGGTGCGGGAACCCATCCTATTGGCGCAGGTATCCCCATTCCCAATGGGAAACCTGTTTATCTGCGGCTGAATACACAGACAGAGAAAGCGTGGTTCTCCTACTCTGTAGATGGAAAGCATTTTGAAAGAATCGGACCGGATTTAGATGCCACCATTCTCTCTGATGATTATTATGAAGAGACAACAGGCCATGGCATGTTTACAGGCGCTTTCGTTGGAATTTGCTGCCAGGATCTGGCGGGAACAAGAAAGTATGCAGATTTTGATTATTTTTATTACGAAGAACAGGAAGAATAAAGATTTGTACAACGAAAAAGAGATAAAGGAATGGCAGTTTGGCGCCACCCTTTATCTCTTTTTGTCATTGCCTTTTATCTTTTATCCGGTATAATCTCCAGCCAGTACCCGTCTGGGTCAGAAATGAAGTAAATTCCCATTTCTTTATTTTCAAAACAGATGCATCCCATTTCTTCATGGAGTTTGTGAGCTGCCTCAAAGTTATCTGTGCAAAAAGCCAGGTGAAATTCGCAGTCACCCAGGTTGTAAGGTCTGTCAAAGTCTCTTAACCAGGTAAGTTCCAGTTCAAAATCTGTTGTTTTGTTGCCCAGATAGACAATAATAAAAGAACCATCAGGGGCTTCGATTCTGCGTTTCTCAGTGATTCCAAGAGCGTTTTTATAGAATTCCATAGAACGTTCCAGGTCTTTTACATTGTAATTTTCATGAACCATTTGAAATCTCATAGGCTTATCCTCCTAAAATTGCGACTGCATTATTCTGTACACAGAAAGGTCTGACCTTCTTTTTCTATAAGCTGAAGCTGATTTTTATATGCGCGGCCTTCCAACGAATCGGCAAATTTCCGGATAATGGAGTAATCCTTCCAGAAATGCATAGGGAAAACATAATGGATGTTTTCTGTCTGCTCCAGAGTGTACAGAAGTCCTTTGTTGTACCAGTCTTCCTGACGTGGATCCAGGGGAAGAAAGGCAGCGAAAATATCAAGACCTTTTAAGGGGGCTGTGTAGTTTTTGAAATTTGCAGTCATATTGTTGTTGTATTGTTTTGATTCTCCGGGCCATACCCACCAGTTTAAATCTCCGGCATGATAAATCAGCTTTCCTTCGTAACGAACTAAAAAAGCTACGCCGCAATCTGTAGATGGAAGGGTTTGGATTTCCAGTTGTTTGTGGACACCTTCCACTGGAAGAAGCAGCTTCTGCCGGGCTTTCATAAAGTGAATAGAGTCTGTACTTACTGCAGCTTCGTATTTTTTTGCCTTTTTCATGATGTCATGGGAAAGAATATAGCATATTTTGGAAAAACCGGCAATAGAAAATATGGCGGGATTAAAATGGTCCCCATGGCTGTGAGAAGAAAATACATACAAAGGCTTTGGGACAGAGGGAATTGGAATGTTTCCCTCATAATAGTCGAAAAGCCAGAAACAATCCTTCCACTCCAGTAGAAAACCACTGTGTCCGATGTAGGTTACTTTCATGAAGAAGCTCCTTTTTTTCTGTTTTTTCTACGTTTACGACGTTTTTTGGAACGTTGTATTCTTAAAATTAAAGTAACAATATAGAAGACTAATGCAGCTCCTATAAAAATCAGCGCGGGGTACTTCCAGTTTGGAAGCTGGCGGAAGTTGTGAACCAGTTCTTCTATGAAGCCTTTTGGAGATTGGGCTTTTGGAGATTTTGAAGAGGTTGAAGTTACAGTTTTTTTATCTTCTTCCGACTGGAAAGCTACGCTGCCTTGTTTTCGCTCTTCCTTGCGTAGTCCCAGTTCTTTGGCGGTGGCAAGCATCTCATCTGTAGCTGGGATGCTGGAAGTTCCAAGAACAGTATCTCCGTAGCAATAAGTAATGGATAAGTTGTGGTCATCTTCTAAAGCTGTCTGGAAAGTCAGAGCTTCTTTGGATTCTTTTGGAACTACCAGGGAAGATTTCTGGAATGCCTGATTTAAGGAGCCTTGTTCCATTAATTTTTTGCCGAGAGTATCCTTCTTTGCAGCGGACAGAGAGGCAGCATCAGCGCTAACTTTCTGGAAGTTGTTAAATCCATAGTCAAATAATGCCCGGGTATCATTATAATGTTCGTTGATATCAGCCAGAACCACACAAACCAGACGCATTCCGTTTCTTTCTGCATAGGTTACGAGAGTATTTCCTGCTTTTACGGTGTACCCTGTCTTGCCTCCAAGGCAGCCTTCATAATATTCGGAGCTGTCTGGAAGTACCATTTTGTGATGATTATTCAGCCAACGGGTTTCGTTGGTGATATTTGTTTCAGGGACAATATAGTAGGGCGTTTTGATAATCTCCCGAAAGGTTTCATTCTGGAAGGCTGCGCAGGAGATAAGGGCTAAATCTCTGGCAGTGGTATAGTGGTCTTCACTGTACAAACCGTTGGCATTGACAAAATGTGTGTTCTGACAGCCCAGGTCTTTGGCTCTCTGATTCATAGAATCTACGAAAGTCTGCACATCCCCGCCGATATATTCCGCGACACCGGAGGAAACCTCATTGGCAGAAGCCAGGAGAATAGCATAAGCGCAGTCTTTCATAGTGAGGGTTTCGCCTGGTTTAATGCCAATGTGTGTGCTGTCAGCCTCAATATTATTGACCTCATCTGTAAAAGTAATCTGAGTGTCAAATGGCACCTGTTCAAGGGCCAGCATCGCGGTCATGATTTTGGTTGTGCTGGCCGGAGCGCGTTTTTCGTCAATGCCTTTTGCATAGAGAATAGAGCCTGAGTCTATATCCATGAGAATGGCGGTCTCTGCAACTACTTTTGGACCCTGGGGCCAGCCGGGAATTTTGTTGGACTGGATTTCCCACTCATAGCTTTCCGGTTTGGCGGGGGCTTCTGGTTCAGAGGCAATATTTTCTGTGTTTTCCGTTGGAGTTGCCATTACCGGTGTAATACAGGAGGTGACTGTCAGAGCAGTGCATAGCAATAGTGTTTTCCATAAATCTTTTATCTTTTTTTTCATAAAAATGTTCGTTTCCCTTCTTGTAAACTATGGTATATTATAAGTGATTTGCACAAAGATATCAAACTTTTTTCAAACCCACTTGACACCCCCAACCACGACCAGTATAATGAATTCATATCTGTAAAAACATAGATGGAGACAGTATTTCACTGGCAAACGTTTCAGCGAACCGGAGAAGGTGCAAGCCCGGTACCAGTAGCAGTGAAAGAAAATCACTCCGGAGTTGCTCTCTGAAAGTTGTTCTTTGAACCAAGTAGGAGACGCCGGCTTTTCCTCCGTTAAAGGGAACGCATATAAAAGCACACATGCTTCGTATGTTGTAAGAGGTGGTATAACGAAAGCGTATTTTATGGCTCTCGTCCTGTTACAGGACGGGAGCTTTTTTAACGCACTGCAACGGAACAGAAAGGAGAAAATCATGTATCAAAAAGTAAGTACAGACTTAAATTTCGTACAGCGTGAAAAAGAAGTTGAAAAATTCTGGAAAGACAATGACATTTTCAAGAAAAGCATGGAACAGAAAAAGCAGGGTGAAACCTATACCTTCTATGATGGACCGCCAACAGCAAACGGAAAACCTCATATCGGACATGTTTTGACCCGCGTTATCAAGGATATGATTCCAAGATACCGCACCATGAAGGGCAAGATGGTTCCGCGTAAGGCTGGCTGGGATACCCATGGTCTTCCCGTAGAGCTGGAAGTAGAGAAATTACTGGGATTAGATGGAAAAGAACAGATTGAAGAATATGGTCTGATTCCATTTATTGATAAATGTAAAGAAAGTGTCTGGAAATACAAGGGAATGTGGGAAGATTTCTCTTCTACTGTTGGTTTCTGGGCTGATATGGACAATCCATACGTTACCTATGATGATAATTACATTGAATCTGAATGGTGGGCATTAAAAGAAATCTGGAACAAAGGTCTGTTATATAAAGGCTTTAAGATTGTTCCTTATTGTCCACGCTGTGGAACTCCTCTTTCTGCACAGGAGGTTGCCCAGGGATATAAAGACGTAAAAGAACGTTCTGCTATTGCACGTTTCAAAGTAGTTGGAGAGGATGCTTATATTCTGGCATGGACAACAACACCCTGGACTCTGCCTTCTAACGTTGCCCTTTGTGTAAATCCAGATGAGCAGTATGTGAAAGTAAAAGCAGCAGACGGATATACTTACTATATGGCAGAAGCTCTTCTTGACACCGTTCTTGGAAGTCTTGAGAGAGAAGAGGGAACACCGGCTTATGAAGTATTAGAAACATATGTTGGTAAAGATTTGGAATATAAGGAATATGAACCGTTATATAATTTCAAAAAGCTGGATAAAAAAGCTCATTACGTTGTATGCGATACTTATGTAACCCTGACAGATGGTACTGGTGTGGTTCATATTGCACCTGCATTTGGTGAGGACGACAGTAAGGTGGGAAGAAAATACGACCTTCCATTCCTGCAGTTAGTTGATGAAAAGGGTGAGATGACCAAAGAAACCAAATGGGCTGGAACCTTCTGCAAGAAAGCAGACCCGGAAGTGTTGAAGGATTTGGATGAGAGAGGCTTATTATTCTCTGCACCGAAATTTGAGCATAGCTATCCACACTGCTGGAGATGTGATACACCGCTTATTTATTATGCAAGAGAATCCTGGTTTATTAAAATGACTGCGGTAAAGGATGACTTAATCCGCAACAACAATACCATTAACTGGATTCCGGAAAGCATTGGTAAAGGACGTTTCGGCGACTGGCTGGAAAACGTACAGGACTGGGGTATCAGCCGTAACCGTTACTGGGGAACACCATTAAATGTTTGGGAATGTGAGTGCGGACATATGCATTCCATTGGAAGCCGCCAGGAGCTTTATGAAATGAGTGGAAATGAAGCTGCCAAGACCGTAGAACTTCACAGACCATATATTGATGAAATCACCATCAAATGTCCAAAATGTGGAAAAGAAATGCACAGAGTACCAGAAGTAATTGACTGCTGGTTTGACTCAGGTGCCATGCCTTTTGCACAGCATCATTATCCATTTGAAAATCAGGATTTATTTGAACAGCAGTTCCCGGCAGACTTTATTTCTGAGGCAGTAGACCAGACCCGTGGATGGTTCTATTCTCTTCTGGCAGAGTCTACCCTGTTGTTTAACAAGGCGCCTTATAAGAATGTTATCGTTCTTGGTCATGTACAGGATGAAAATGGTCAGAAAATGAGTAAGTCCAAAGGAAATGCAGTAGACCCATTTGACGCTCTGGAGAAATACGGCGCAGATGCTATCCGTTGGTACTTCTATGTAAACAGCGCTCCATGGCTGCCAAACCGCTTCCATGGCAAGGCAGTGCAGGAAGGACAGCGTAAGTTCATGGGTACACTGTGGAATACTTATGCATTCTTTGTGCTGTATGCGAATATTGATGAATTTGACGCAACAAAATATACATTAGAGTACGATAAACTTCCGGTTATGGATAAATGGCTGCTTTCTAAGTTAAATACTGTAGTAAAAGCAGTAGATGAGAATCTGGCAAATTATAAGATTCCAGAGACAGCAAGAGCTCTTCAGGAATTTGTAGACGATATGAGTAACTGGTATGTAAGAAGAAGCCGTGAACGTTTCTGGGCAAAAGGTATGGAGCAGGATAAGATTAACGCTTATATGACCCTGTATACAGCCCTGGTTACTATTTCCAAGGCAGCAGCGCCTATGGTTCCGTTTATGACAGAAGAAATCTACCAGAACCTGGTAAGAAGCATTGACAAGAATGCGCCGGAAAGTATTCACCTGTGCGACTTCCCAGAGGTTCAGGAAGCATGGATTGATAAAGAATTAGAAGAAAATATGGATGATCTGCTGAAAGTGGTTGTTATGGGCCGCGCCTGCAGAAATACAGCGAACATCAAGAACCGCCAGCCAATCGGCAAAATGTTTGTGAAAGCGCCATTTGAATTGTCCCAGTTCTATAAGGAAATCATTGAGGATGAATTAAATGTGAAGGAAATGAATTTCACTGAAGATGTGAGAGACTTCACTTCCTACAGCTTTAAACCTCAGTTGAAAACAGTTGGACCAAAATATGGTAAATTCCTGGGTGGCATCAAGGCTGCACTGGCAGAGCTGGATGGCAACAAGGCTATGGATGAGCTGAAGGCAGCAGGAGAGCTGAAACTTGACATAAACGGACAGGAAATTGTATTATTAGAGAGTGATTTGCTGATTGATACAGCACAGATGGAGGGGTATGTATCAGAATCTGATAATGACATTACAGTTGTGTTAGATACAAACCTGACGCCGGAACTTCTGGAAGAAGGATTTGTACGTGAAATCATCAGCAAAATCCAGACCATGCGTAAAGAGGCTGACTTTGAAGTGACTGATAAGATTGTTGTTTCGCTGGAAGGAAATCAAGTGATTGAAGGCATTTTCCGCGTACATGAAGCTGAGATTAAGTCAGAGGTACTGGCAGAAGAAGTTGTGTACAATGAAGTAAAAGGTTATACCAAGGAGTGGAAAATCAATTCCGAAAGCGTTACATTTGGCGTGGAAAAATTCTCATGAAACCTGTAGGAGGGAAAAGGGATGTTAGATCATCATTTCAAGAAAGAGGAATTCAAAGAAAGCGTTAAAGAAAATGTAAAAATGCTTTACAGAAAGACCATTGAGGAAGCTACTCAGGAGCAGATTTTCCAGGCAGTGTCTCTTGCTGTAAAAGACGTAGTGATTGACAACTGGCTTTTAACACAGAAGCAGTATGAAAAGGATGACCCGAAGATTGTGTACTATTTATCCATGGAGTTTCTTATGGGCCGCGCGCTTGGTAACAACCTGATTAACCTGTGCGCTTACAATGAAGTAAAAGAAGCTTTGGATGAATTAGGATTTGACTTAAATGTAATTGAGGACCAGGAGCCGGATCCGGCTCTTGGAAACGGAGGTCTGGGAAGACTGGCAGCATGCTTCCTGGATTCTCTGGCAAGCCTGGGATATTGCGCTTACGGATGCGGTATTCGTTATCGTTACGGACTGTTTAAACAGAAAATTGAGAACGGTTATCAGGTGGAAGTACCGGATAACTGGTTAAAGAACGGATATCCCTTTGAACTGCGCCGCCCAGAGTATGCAAAAGAAGTAAAATTTGGCGGATATGTAAAAGTGGTTTATGACCCTGCAACAGGCAGAAACCATTTTGTACAGGAAGGCTATCAGTCTGTCCGCGCGGTTCCATATGATATGCCAATCGTTGGCTACAACAATAGGATTGTAAACACTCTGCGTATCTGGGATGCAGAGGCAATCAATGATTTCCAGTTAGACCTGTTTGACAAGGGCGAATACCACAAAGCAGTAGAGCAGGAAAACCTGGCAAAAACCATTGTAGAGGTTCTGTACCCAAATGATAATCATTATGCAGGAAAAGAACTTCGTCTGAAACAGCAGTATTTCTTTATTTCTGCAAGTATTCAGGCTGCCATTGAAAAATTCAAGAAAGCTCACAGCGACCTTCACGATTTGCCAAAGAAGGTGACCTTCCAGTTAAACGATACTCACCCAACCATGACGGTTGCGGAGCTTATGAGAATTCTCATTGATGAAGAAGGCATGGAATGGGATGAGGCATGGGACATCACCACTCACACCTGTGCATACACAAACCATACCATTATGGCAGAAGCATTGGAAAAATGGCCAATCGAGCTGTTTTCTAAACTGCTTCCGCGTATTTATCAGATTATCGAAGAGATTAACAGAAGATTCCTGCTGGAAATCCAGGAGAAATATCCTGGAAATCAGGAAAAAATCAAGAAAATGGCAATCATTTATGATGGCCAGGTGAAAATGGCTCACCTTGCTATTGCAGGCGGTTATTCTGTAAACGGTGTTGCGCAGCTTCACACAGAAATCTTGAAGAAACAGGAATTAAAAGATTTCTACGAAATGTATCCTGAGAAATTTAACAATAAGACCAACGGTATTACTCAGAGACGTTTCCTGCTTCATGGAAATCCACTGCTGGCAGACTGGATTACAGACCATATTGGAGACGGCTGGATTACCAACCTTCCGGAACTGGCAAAACTGAAAGTCTATGCCGATGACAAGAAAGCACAGCAGGAATTCATGAATATCAAACACCAGAACAAAGTGCGTCTGGCAAAATATATCCTGGAGCACAATGGAATCGAAGTAAATCCAAATTCTATTTTTGATGTCCAGGTTAAGAGACTTCATGAATATAAACGTCAGTTAATGAATATTTTGCATGTTATGTACCTGTACAATAAGATTAAAGACCATCCGGAAATGCCATTCTATCCAAGGACCTTTATCTTTGGCGCGAAGGCAGCAGCAGGTTACAGACGTGCAAAACAGACCATTAAGCTGATTAATGCAGTAGCGGATGTTATCAACAATGATGCTTCTATTGACGGAAAAATCAAAGTTGTATTCATCGAAAACTATCGTGTATCCAATGCGGAAATGATTTTTGCAGCAGCCGATGTTTCCGAACAGATTTCCACAGCAAGTAAGGAAGCTTCCGGAACAGGTAACATGAAATTCATGTTAAACGGCGCTCCGACTATTGGAACTATGGATGGTGCCAACGTGGAAATCGTAGAAGAAGTAGGCGCTGAAAATGCATTTATCTTCGGTCTTTCTTCTGACGAAGTTATTAACTACGAAAACCATGGCGGATACGACCCAATGCAGTATTTCAACAATGATCCTGACATCAGAAACGTGCTGATGCAGTTAATCAACGGAACTTATTCTCATGGAGATTTCAACATGTTCCGGGAAATCTACGATTCCCTGCTGAATACCAACAGCAGTGACCGGGCGGATACTTACTTTATTCTGGCTGACTTCAAATCTTATGCAGCAGCACAGGAAAAAGTAGAGGAAGCTTACAGAGACGAAGAAAGATGGGCTAAGATGGCACTTCTGAACACTGCCTGCTCCGGTAAGTTTACTTCTGACAGGACAATTCAGCAGTATGTAGATGAAATCTGGCATCTGGATAAGGTTGTTATTGGAAAATAAGAACTGAATAAAAGATAATATGACAGAGCTGTCGCACTGAGTTTTTCAGTGCGGCGGCTCTGCTTTGCGTGGTGAATGAAGTGTTTACAGTATTGTAGGTAGGTTTTTTAATATTTTGTAGATAGAAGCTGGGCAAATACACCGAAATTTTCTCTCTTATGCCCCTGGCGGGGGCACTGGAGTGGAAGTTTGTGTGGTATTTGCCCTTGATTTTTGCATTTATGAAGAATTTTGGGGTGTTTTTAAATGGCGAGTGAGGTTTTTTGCCCCGTTAAGGGGTGAAAAAACAGCACTTATGTGGTATATTGCCCTCTCCAAACCAAACTCTCTCAACTTTAAACCTAAAGCTCTTAAATTTTACAATCTCCCTCTTGACAAATCCCTCCAAAGTAAATAAAATACTAGAGAGTTAGAAAGCACTAACTGCAATTATCCAGGAACTTAAAAGTTCTATTTTTTTACCACAGAAATTAGCGGAAGCTAACTAAAGAGTGAATTAACTAACCGATTAATAATTAAAAGAGTAACTACAAATTGGAGGATAAAACATTGATGATTCATAAAAGACTAATCTCTACGGTAAGCCACACCAGGAAATATATTGCTGCCAATGTGGCAGTTCAGTGGATTTCCTTATGGGCTAATATTATACTGCTGCAAATGGTCACCTGGTTTTTGGGAGAACTATTTTATGGCAGGGCAGAGAAGAGAACTTTTCTTATTGTAGCGTTGCATGCCATTGGGGCAATTTTGGTGCGTATGGTCTGTTTCGTGCTATCCAGCCGCATGAGTTTTCTTTCCTCAAAATCAGTGAAACAGGTTTTGCGTGAGAAAATCTATGGAAAGCTTTTAAGGCTGGGCGTCTCTTACAAGGAGAATGTCCGTTCCTCAGAGGTTGTTCAGGTAGCGGTAGAAGGTGTGGATCAGTTGGAAACTTATTTTGGCTCATATCTGCCACAGTTTTTCTATGCAGTGCTGGCTCCGGTAACGCTGTTTTTGGTGCTGCTTCCTGTAAGCTGGGTTTCCGCAGTGGTACTTTTGTGCTGCGTGCCGTTGATTCCCGTTTCCATTGCAGCGGTTCAGACCTGGGCGAAGAAGCTGTTGGCAAAATATTGGGGACAGTACACTGCCCTGGGAGATACCTTTCTGGAAAACCTTCAGGGGCTTACGACCTTGAAAATTTATCAGGGGGATGAGCGCAGGCAGGAGGAAATGAACCGGGAGGCAGAGAGTTTCCGTAAAATCACCATGAAGGTTCTGACCATGCAGTTAAACTCCATTACCATCATGGACTTAGTAGCGTATGGAGGGGCTGCTCTTGGAGGAATTTTGGCAGTGAGACAGTTTTTGACCGGAGAAATTCTTCTTGGCGAGTGCCTGTTTATTATTTTGCTGGCAGCAGACTTTTTCCTGCCTATGCGTCTGCTGGGAAGCTTTTTCCACATTGCCATGAACGGAATGGCTGCCAGTGATAAGATTTTTAAATTGCTGGATTTGCCGGAGCCGGTGAAAGGAACAAGAGAAATTTCTAAAGAGAGCGGTTTGTGCTGCAAGGATTTAACCTTTGCGTATGAAAAGGAGCGTCCTATTTTGAAACAAGTTGATTTTTCGGCCAGGAAAGGGGACTTTGTCGCCATTGTAGGAGAGAGTGGCTGCGGCAAATCCACACTGGCATCTATCTTTACAGGAAAAAACCGGAATTATCAGGGAGAGGTTTTGTTTGGAGGAGCGCAGGGTGTTCCGCTTTCTGAAATTTCGGAGGAAAGCTTGTTGGAGCAGATTACTTATGTGGGACATGCAGGGTATCTTTTTAAGGGAACAGTGAGAGAGAACTTGCTTCTGGCGAAACCAGATGGAACAGATGAAGAATTCTGGCAGGTACTGGAACAGATGAAGCTGGCTGATTTCCTTAGAAGTGAGCAAGGGCTGGATACCATGCTTGCAGAAAAGGGCTCTAACTTTTCCGGCGGGCAGTGTCAGCGTCTGGTTATGGCAAGGGCGCTTTTGCATGACAGCCCTGTGTATATTTTTGATGAAGCCACCTCCAATATTGATGCAGAGAGTGAAAATGATATTATGGAGCAGATTTATCAGATGAAAGGAAAGAAAACCGTATTGCTGATTTCCCATCGATTAGCTAATGTGACAGCCGCGGATAAAATTTATGTGATGGAACAGGGAAAGATCGCAGAGCAGGGAAATCATGAAGCCCTCATTGCTCAAAAGGGAAGCTATGCAAAATTATGGAACACCCAGCAGGAGCTGGAGGATTACAGAAAGGAGAAGGCATCATGAAAAAACGAAATCACTGGAAGCTGATGCTGCAGTTGTCAGGATTGGTAAAACCTTTAAGGGGATATATGGTTCTGGCTGTGCTTATGGGACTGGCAGGACATTTGTGTGCGACTTTCATTACAGTGTTTGCGGGATTTGCCTTGCTGGCAGGACTGGGTGAACCTGTATCTGTGAGTATAACCCTGCTTTTTACATGCATGGGAGGGTTTGCCATCATGCGTGGAATCCTGCGGTACGGGGAACAGGCCTGTAACCATTTTATTGCCTTTAAACTCCTGGCGCTTATAAGAGATAAAGTGTTCCTGGCTTTGCGCCGCCTGTGTCCGGCTAAGCTGGAAGGAAAAGAGAAGGGCAGCCTGATTTCTGTTATTACATCAGATATTGAGCTTTTGGAGGTGTTTTATGCTCATACGATTTCACCGGCTCTGATAGCTCTGTTGTTTTGCACAGGAATCAGCCTGTTTCTTGGCAGTTATCATCCTGCTTTGGGGATTTTGGCACTTGTTTCCTTTTTGGGTGTAGGAATTGTTATTCCTATGGCAGTGTCCAGACTCAACGGTCAGGCAGGAATGCGTTTTCGAACTATGAGCGGCAATCTCAGCAGCTTTGTTCTGGATAGTCTGAGAGGATTACCGGAAATCCTTCAGTATCATGCGGGAGATAAAAGAATGAAGGAGATGAGAGAGCAAACAGAAGCTCTCTGTGTGGAGGAAGCCCGAATGAAAAGGCTTTCCGGTTGGAATACAGCGGTGACGAATACAGTTATCTGGGTAGCAGACCTGACAATGCTTTTTGTTTCTGCCTGGCTGTTTTGGAATGGAATGATAGAGTTTGAAGGCGTGGTGATTTCTACGTTGACCTTAATGAGCAGCTTCGGACCTGTAGTTGCCCTGGCGGCTCTTGGCAGTACCCTGCAAAATACTTTTGCAGCGGGAAACAGAGTGTTGGATATTTTGGAAGAAATTCCTGTGACAGAAGAAATCAAGGGAAGGGACACCGTAGAATTTGCCGGCGCAGGGGCAGAGGAAGTAAGCTTCTCTTATGGACAAGAAGAGATTTTGCATAAGGTTTCTCTGGACATTCCAAGTGGTACGATTGTGGGGATTCAGGGAAAAAGCGGAAGCGGAAAGTCTACCCTATTGAAGCTGTTTATGCGGTTTTGGGAGGCCGGGAAAGGGGAAGTAAAGATTTCCGGCTGTTCTGTGGACAAGATAAACACTGCAAATCTGCGGGATATGGAAAGCTTTATGACTCAGGAAACCCATCTGTTTCACGACAGCATTGCGGATAATCTGAGGATAGCCAAACCAGATGCCTCCCAGGAGGAGCTGGAACAAGCCTGCAAAAAGGCTTCTGTACATGATTTTATTATGAGCCTGCCAAAGGGTTATGATACTTTGGTAGGAGAACTTGGAGATACCCTGTCAGGAGGAGAGAAGCAGAGACTGGGACTTGCCAGAGCCTTTCTTCATGACGCGCCATTTATGCTGCTGGATGAACCAACTTCAAATCTGGATAGCTTGAACGAGGCAGTGATTTTAAAGTCCCTTTACAAAGAGCGGAAAGGTAAAACAGTGGTACTGGTATCTCATAGAAAATCTACCATGGGAATTGCAGACAGAGTATATTCTGTAGAATATGGGAGGATGAGTTGATGAATATGAAAAAAATTAGTTATATGGTAACAGGCAGTATTTCTCTGGCACTGGGAGCTTTTGGGGCAGTTCTGCCCCTGCTGCCGGCAGTACCCTTTCTTCTTCTGGCGGCCATATGTTTTGCCAGAAGTTCTGAGAAACTCCATAACTGGTTCCTTGGAACCAGGCTTTACAAGAAAAACCTGGAAAGCTACGTGGCGGGAAAGGGCATGACCAGACAGACCAAAATCAGAATCATGGTCACTGTAACCTTGATTATGGCAGTCAGTTTTGCTTTCATGCATCAAGTGTTTATTGGGCGCATGATTCTCATTGGCGTCTGGGTATTTCATGTTCTCTACTTCCTCTTTGGAGTGAAAACCCTTCCCGCACAGGAGTAGGCTTATTTCAAAGTATCGCTGTTATTTAAGACCAAAGTGCTGTATAAAAACAAAACATCACAGTCGGTAAAGTCCATGTATTGTTCCAGATAATCCGGGTGAATATACCGGATATCAACCAGGGTGATTTTTGAATAGCCTTCTAAAAGCAGGGGGGCAATGCTGGACCCAAAGGAATCCCGGAATAAAACCAGTTCTTTTGAACTGGAAGCCATAGGATTTTCTACCGTAAGCAGAGAAACAGACCCGGATAAAAATATCTCATAAGGGTCTTTTTCCTCAGCGCGGGAGAGGTCATAGACAGACTGAGTTTTGCCGGTTTCATAGTTGTAAACAACCGCCTGCTCTATGGCGTCATTGGTAAGATAGTACAGAGGCTCAGGGGTAAGGTTCAGGGCAGATTGTCCTGTATAAACACCCAGAAAATCAGAAGCAGCGGTTTTTTGCTGATAGTCCTGCTTTAAGCTGGTTCCCATACATTCGGCCAGATAAGCAGCTACGTCCGTAATGTGTTCCTGTCTCCAGTGAGTGTCCGTCTTATAATAATCCTCCTGTTCCAGCAAATGAGTAATAGAGATATTCCTGGCAAAATCCATTTTTTTTGCCATAGCCTTCTCAAAAGCGGGATAATCCATGGAAAGATAACCACTTTTGGGGGCAAGGAAGCAGTTTTTGTCAGGAATCACGCAGAGATAAACCTTGTTTTCCTCTGATAAATACTTGTCATAAATATAACGGAAACGCTGAGAAGCCCGCTCAAGAGATTTCTCATTTACCGGATATTCCATGGCAGAAGCGTAGCCCTCTGTCTCATAAATCCCATGGTTATCCTTTCGCTGGAAAACCTCTGTGGCAGAAAAAGCCTTTAGCTTCCGAAAGGATTCCCGGAAAGGAAACTGATCCTGAGCATAGGAGTCAAAGTCTGTCATAAAGCGTCCGCTCAGTACCGAATCCAGGGAAAGTTCCGGCATTTTCGCCAGCTTGCGCCGCTCACTGTAAGAGTAATCTTCCTTTGGAAAGAGGATGCAGAGGAAGAAGCCAAGTCCCAGAAAGCAGGCAAACAGCACACACATGATTTTATTTTTCTTACGCATGTCTATAAAATTCCTCCATCTAAAAAAGAAAATATTAAAAACGAAAATACAGAAACGGGTTAAAGGAGCCATCCACCAGAAAGGCAGTCATAACAAGGAGCAGTAAAAGCAGAAAAACAGGTTCTGCAATAGCCAAAATAATGGCGGTAATGCTCTTTTTAGCCAGGCGTTTTTCCAGTGCAGTCCACAGATGTTTACATATGGGGGTGGCGCCAAGCATAGCTATCAATAAGAGAAATCCAAAGCTTTTCAGATAATAGATTGCCTCAGGGGAGGCCAGAGGGATTCCCCCGATGCCAAACAGCCCGCCTATATGGGAACAGGCCTGTGGCAGATTCTCTGCATGGAATAAAACAAAGCTGACAGCAACAAAAAACAGCACATACACATGAGAGATAAATTTATGTCTGGCAAGATGGGGAAGAAGCCACAGTTTTTCACACACAAGCAACAGGGCGAAGAAAAGCCCCCAGAGGACAAAATTCCAGGCAGCTCCATGCCAGAATCCGGTGAGCATCCATACAGTAAAAATATTGAAAAACCAGCGGGCTTTGCCAACCCGGTTTCCACCCATGGGAATATATACATAATCCCGAAACCAGGTTCCCAGGGAAATATGCCATCTGCGCCAAAATTCTGTAATACTGGCAGAAATATAAGGATAATTAAAATTTTCTGCAAAATGAAAACCGAAAATTTTCCCAAGGCCAATAGCCATATCACTGTAACCGGAAAAGTCAAAATAAATATGCAGACTAAAGGCTATGGCATACATCCAGTGAAAGAGAACCGATTTTTCTGTGGAAACCAAAAAGGCGTTGCACAGTTCCCCAAGCTGATTGGCAATAAGAATTTTTTTTCCAAGCCCAAGGAGAAAGCGGCGGATACCAAGGGCAGCCAAATCCACAGAGTGCGTGCGCCTTTGAAGCTGCGCGGCAATCTGAGAATAACGTACAATCGGCCCGGCAATTAGCTGGGGAAACATGGCGATATAGGTTGCCAGATGGAGAGGATTTCTCTGGGCAGGTTCCCCGCGGTACACGTCTACGGTATAACTAATCATCTGGAAAGTATAAAAACTGATGCCAATGGGTAAGGCAATATTTAAAAGTCCCAGTTCAAGTCCGGTGACAGCATTGATATTTTCCAGGAGAAAATCAGCATATTTGAAATAAAGAAGAAAGCCAAGGCTGACTGCCACAGAACAAAAACAAATCCATCTGGCGGCAGGCTTTTGCCGGTATCGTTCCAGCAAAAGCCCAAATCCATAACCAGCTCCAATAGAAACTATCATAAGAAAAAGATATTTTGGCTCGCCCCATCCATAAAAAATAAGACTAAAAGCCAGCAGTACCGTATTCTTAAATTTTGCAGGAGCCAAAAAGTAAAAAATCAGCGCCAGAGGCAGAAAATAATATAAAAAAGGAATACTGGAAAAGAGCATCCGTTACCTCCCGTCAGGACTAAGGCTCTACAACAGAAGTTTCCACAAGTACCTTGG
The DNA here is from genome assembly GCA_958352855.1 of uncultured Bacillota bacterium. Lineage (GTDB taxonomy): Bacteria > Bacillota > Clostridia > Lachnospirales > Lachnospiraceae > Blautia. Next base: position 27,661 of record CATWQE010000010.1, on the reverse strand, counting down.
AACCTTCCAGGGAAGAAGCAGCATTTTTCTTAAAGGTTTCTATTAAATCGTCTGCCCCAAAAGCAGTGAGGACATATTCGCTGTCTGCCTTGAGAACCACCAGAGTGTCCGGCATTCCGCAAATCCATTGCCTGGATAAAACATGCTCTTTCACTGCCTGGGCAAAATCTTCCATATCGGTACCCTCTGTCACATGATAAGCAGCTCCGGTGAAGGTATTGGCATTCATCATATGCACCAGAGAAGCCGCATCATCAATATTTGCAGCTTCCTCTTCTGGAAGGCCAAGAGAAGTGTCTAATTCCTCTGTTTTTGAAACATCAAAGGCAGCCGGGCCTTCCATGGACAAATGCTCCGAATCACCGCCGCCCATAGGGAACTTGTCATCTTCTGCATACGCATCCACAACAGTATTTAACACATCCAGAGCGCTTTCATAACTGGAGGCAGTTCCCTGTTCCTTATCTGGCTCCTTATTGCTGCCGCATCCCATAAGGGAAAATGTCATAACCGCGGTAAGAAGAAAAACCATACATTTTTTCATATTTTATATACCTGTTCCTTTCGTATGATAGGGTCATTGTACCATAGGAAAAATTATAAAAAAAGGCATTGACAGTTTTCTTTTTTTCCGTTATATTAAAGACATAACAATTAAACAAATATTTAATCGTTGAATAAAAGTTGAAAGGGGTACCAAATTTATGAAGAAGACCTATAAAATTGAAGTGGACTGTGCAAACTGTGCAAATTTAATGGAGAGTGAAGCAAAAAAAACAGACGGTGTTGCAAATGCTGTTGTAAACTTCATGACACAGAAAATGATTGTAGAGTTTGAAGAAGGAAAAGAACCTAAAGCAGTGATGAAGGATGTCTTGAAAGCCTGCAAAAAGGTAGAGCCGGACTGTGAAATTGAGTTATAAAAGGAAAATGGGCTGCCGCAGGAGAAGTTTTTTCCATGTGGCAGCCTTCTAAATTTATGGAAGGAGACAGGAATTATGAACAAAAAGCAGAAAAAAATGCTCATTCGGATTATCCTTGCAGCGGTCATGGTAATTGTATTCAATTTCATTCCGCTAGAAGGCTTGCCAAGGCTGATTCTTTACCTGGCGGCATATCTGGTTATCGGTTATGATATTTTGAGAAAAGCATGGAAGGGAATTCTAAACAGACGGGTGTTTGACGAAAATTTCCTTATGGCTATTGCAACTGTAGGCGCTTTTGCACTGGCGATTTACAGCAGAAGCGGAGATTATAATGAAGCCATTGCAGTTATGCTTTTTTATCAGATAGGCGAATTGTTTCAAAGCTATGCAGTGGGAAAAAGCCGCAGAAACATCAGCGCTCTTATGGATATCCGTCCGGATTATGCAAATATTGAAAGGGATGGAAAACTGGAACAGGTTGATCCGGATGAAGTGGAAATTGACAGTGTGATTGTGGTGCAGCCGGGAGAAAAGGTTCCTTTGGATGGCATTGTTTTGGAAGGAAATTCCACCTTAAATACCAGCGCGCTCACAGGAGAAAGTCTTCCAAGAGATGTAAAACAGGGGGAGGAAATTATCAGTGGATGTATTAATATGACAGGTGTGCTGAAAATACGCACAACAAAGGAATTTGGTGAATCTACAGTATCCAGGATTCTGGAGCTTGTGGAAAATTCCAGCTCCAGGAAGTCAAAATCAGAAGACTTTATTTCAAAGTTTGCCAGAGTTTATACGCCGGCAGTTTGCTATGGAGCTCTTGCCCTTGCATTGCTGCCTCCGCTGGCGCAGATGCTGTTTTTGGGCGGTACAGCCCAGTGGGGAACCTGGATTTACAGGGCTCTTACCTTCCTGGTAATCAGTTGTCCCTGCGCTTTGGTTATTAGTATTCCCCTCAGCTTTTTTGCGGGAATCGGCGGCGCCAGCAAGGAAGGGGTTCTGATTAAAGGTTCTAATTATATGGAAACTCTGTCTAAGACAAAATACGTGGTTTTTGATAAGACAGGAACTCTGACCAAGGGTGTTTTTGAGGTGACGGCCATTCATCACAATGAAATGGATGAGAAGGAGCTGTTGGAATACGCAGCCCTGGCAGAATGCGCTTCCTCTCATCCTATCAGCAAAAGTATTCAGAAGGCTTACGGACAGGAAATTGAGAGAAACAGGGTCAGTGATATTCAGGAAATCAGCGGTCATGGAGTTGTGGCAAAGGTAGATGGACATGAAGTGGCAGCAGGAAACAGCAAGTTAATGAAAAAACTGGGTGTAGAATATAAAGACTGCCACAAGGTGGGAACCATTATTCACATTGCAGTAGACAGAAAATATGAAGGGCATATAGTGATTTCTGATGTGTTAAAGCCACATGCAGAGGAAGTGGTTTCCAGGCTGAAAAAAGCAGGGGTGAAGAAAACGCTTATGCTTACAGGAGATGCCAGAGCAGTGGCAGAACAGGCGGCCAAAGCCCTTGGAATTGATGAAGTGTACAGCGAATTGCTTCCGGGAGACAAGGTAGAAAAGGTGGAAACCTTATTGAAACAGAAGACAGAAAAGGAAAAACTGGCTTTTGTAGGTGATGGAATCAATGATGCTCCGGTACTTACCAGAGCAGATATTGGAATTGCCATGGGTGCCCTTGGCTCTGATGCTGCTATTGAGGCAGCGGATGTGGTGCTTATGGATGATGACCCCCTGAAAATTTCCAAAGCCATTAAGATTTCCAGAAAATGCCTTAATATTGTATACCAGAATATTGCCTTTGCTCTGGTGATTAAATTTGGCTGTCTGGCTCTTGGGGCTGTGGGAATTGCAAATATGTGGTTTGCTATTTTTGCAGATGTGGGAGTTATGATTCTGGCAGTGTTAAACGCAATCCGGGCGCTTCGGGTTCATAATTTATAAAAAAATGCTACAGAAATCTACAAAAAAGTGCTATAATAAAACAGAAAAAAGGAAAAGTACAGGAACTGTCGCAAAATGTGGTGAGAAAAATCGCCATGTTATGCGGCAACTCCTTTGTTCTTGAGTTAGATAAGACTAATACAAAAGACAGGAGAAAGACAGTATGAATCTTAGTAAATTACCAATTGGGAGTACAGCCACCATACAGTCTGTAGGTGGTTCCGGCGCTCTCAGACAGCATTTTCTGGATATGGGGCTTATACAGGGCACAGAGGTTACAGTGGTAAAATATGCTCCCATGGGAGACCCTATTGAGCTTCGGATTCATGGATATGAGCTGAGCATCCGTCTGGAAGATGCAGAAAATATCCAGGTGGGAGAGGCACATGAGCCGAAAACAGTAGAAAATAAGGGGGCAAAAAAAGAAAAACATCATCCGGGATACGGAGAAGGCGGAAAATTTCACAATCGGAAAAGCGAAAATCCCCTTCCGGACAGCGAAACTCTTACCTTCGCCCTGGTGGGAAATCAGAATTGCGGAAAAACAACATTATTTAATCAGTTGACAGGTTCCAAACAGCATGTAGGCAACTTTCCCGGCGTTACGGTAGACAGAAAAGACGGTGTGATAAAGGGATATGAAAATACATTAATTACAGACCTGCCGGGCATTTACTCCATGTCTCCCTATACCAGTGAAGAAATTGTCACCAGAGAATTTGTAATTCGGGAAAAGCCAAAGGGCATTATTAACATTGTAGACGCCACGAATATTGAACGAAATCTCTATTTAACTATGCAGCTTCTGGAACTGGGATTCCCAATGGTTGTGGCTCTGAATATGATGGATGAGCTTTGGGAAAATGGCGGTTCTGTACTGGTAAATGAAATGGAGGAGGCTCTTGGCGTACCGGTTATTCCCATTTCTGCTGCAAAAGGTGAGGGTATTGAGGAATTAATACGCCATGCCGTTCATGTGGCAAAATATCAGGAGCGTCCGGAAGAAACAGACTTTTGTAACCGCAAAGAAGGGATTCACAGGGGAATTCACGCAGTCATGCATCTGATTGAGGATCATGCAGAAAGAACAGAAATTCCCATTCGTTTCGCTGCCAGCAAGGTTATGGAGGGAGATACCAAGATTCTGGAACAATTAGAGCTGACAGAAAAAGAACAAGGCATTCTGGAAGATATTGCCATCCAGACCCAGGAAGAGACTGGTATGGACCGCGCGGCAGCAGTGGCGCAGATGCGTTTTGACTACATAGAAGAAGTATGTAAAGGTACGGTTATCAAGCCAAAAGAAAGCAAGGAACGGGTGCGCAGCCGGAAAATAGACCATTTCCTTACAGGAAAATATACAGGAATTCCGGCTTTTATCGGAATCATGGGAATTGTATTCTGGCTGACCTTTAATGTAATTGGCGCTTTTCTTCAGGGAGTTTTGGAATCGGGAATTTCGGCTTTGACAGATGTAGTAGACCATGCTATGGAAGCTGCTCAGGTAAACAGTGTGGTACATTCTCTGGTGATTGACGGTATTTTTAATGGCGTTGGGGGAGTGCTCAGCTTCCTTCCTATTATTGTAACCTTATTTTTCTTTCTGTCCATGCTGGAGGATAGCGGCTATATGGCGCGGGTTGCCTTTATTATGGATAAACTTCTCAGAAAACTGGGACTGTCAGGACGAAGTATTGTACCTATGCTCATTGGCTTTGGATGTACAGTACCGGGAGTTATGGCAAGCCGGACCCTGCCTTCAGAAAGAGACAGGAAGATGACCATTCTTTTAACACCTTTTATGAGTTGTACAGCGAAACTGCCTATTTATGCCTTCTTTACCGCAGCCTTTTTCCCAAAACATGGGGCGCTGGTGATGATAGGACTGTATGTGTTTGGTATTGTTATGGGGATTCTCATGGCGCTGATTTTTAAGAAAACAGCTTTTAAAGGAGAGGCAGTGCCTTTTGTGATGGAACTTCCAAACTACCGTATGCCAGGAGCGAAAAATGTATTGCATCTTCTGTGGGATAAGGCAAAAGATTTTCTTCAGAGAGCCTTTACGGTTATATTCCTGGCAACGATTCTGATTTGGTTCCTGCAGAATTTTGACACTGGATTAAATATGGTGGCAGATTCCCAGGACAGTATGCTGGCCTTGGCAGCAGGTGTGCTGGCCCCTGTTTTTATTCCGGTGGGCTTTGGAGACTGGAGAATTGTCACAGCGTTGATTTCCGGCTTCATGGCGAAAGAAAGTGTAGTATCTTCTCTTACTGTATTGTTTGGCAGCACAGCAGCTTTAAAGGGCAGTCTTAGCACAGTAGGAGCAGGAGCGCTCCTGGTATTCTGTCTCCTATATACACCATGCGTGGCAGCCATTGCCTCAGTAAAGAGAGAACTGGGAGGCAAATGGGCTATAGCAATGGTAGTTGGCCAGTGTGTGCTTGCCTGGCTTGCCGCTTTTGTTGTATATCAGATTGGCATGTTTTTCTGAAAACAGGAAATTTCCATCATTTCCTCAATCATGCGATGAAGGGTTTGAGCTTTTCTGTTTTTGCTGGCCCGGTAATAGGTTTCCTTGCCATCACGATGGGATTCGATTAATCCACTGGCACGAAGCAGACGCAGATGATGCGCCACAGCAGGGCTGCTCATTTCCATCATGGCGGCAATATTAATCACGCACTCTTCACAGTGACAGAGAATCCAGAAAATACGGATTCGTGTAGTATCACTAAGTTGTTTAAAGACATCCGCGATAATTTGAAAATTTTCTGTGGATGGCATATTTTCCATAAGCTGGTCCTTGGACTGGCCATGCTGATGGGGCAGAGTAAAATGTTCCATACGAATTCCTCCTTTTCCGATTAGTGTATCATAAGAGCAGGGGTTTGAAAATATTTCTGCAAGAATTTCTGCATTTTGGACAGACTAAGAAAAAGGAAGCGGTTGGAGGCAGGCATGGAAGAGGTAAGGTTAGAAAATGTGCAGGTGCAGATTTTAAGCCAGGAAGAGTTTGCGGCTTTAAAGGGAGAATATCCCCATAAGCGTCAATTTATAAATAGCTTGGAATATATACCTTACTGCAAGGCAGAGGTTTATTCACAATGCCTTTTGGGGATGGTATGTATTCCAGATAAAAAGAATCTGGAGAAGTCCCCGAAAACTTTCGGTTATTATGTCCAAAAGGGAAAGCTCTGTTTTATTGGAGACAGCAACAGCCTGGAGGATTTCCTGAAAAAAGCAGGAGAATTGGATTTTTCCATGGGAAGTGGAGAAAGAAGCGAATATCAGGAGACAGAAATTTTACTGGCTTTGTTTAACCAGTTGATTGACAGGGAAGTATCCTATTTGCAGAAATTTGAAGAAAAGAGTATGGAACTGGAAGATATGCTTTTGGAAGATGCTTCAAGAGAGATGCCTGGAATCTTTATGCGGCTGCGAAAGGACATAATGAAGCTTCATGGCTTTTATGCACAGCTTACCGATGTTGGGGAAGCCATGCAGAGAAGGGGATGTGAGCTGATATCCAGGGAGCAGGCAGAAGACTGGAATATTTTCACCAGTCGGGTTTCCAGACTGCATGGATATACGGAAAATATCCGGGAGAGCCTCCTGCAGCTTCATGAATTATACCAGGCGCAGATAGATATCCGACAAAATGAAATCATGGCAATGCTTACAGTAGTCACCACAATTTTCCTTCCTCTTTCTCTTCTTACAGGATGGTATGGTATGAATTTTACCAATATGCCGCTGCTCAACTGGAAATATGGATATTTGACAGTGATTTTGCTGGCAGCGGTAATATTGGGGTTGGAGCTGAGATATTTCTGGAGAAAAGGGTATTTGAAGCGAAAAAACAGATTTGGGAATGATCATTAAAGATAAGAAATTTTAGAGATGAAATTCCGCAAAAAGTTTTTTCTGGTACAGTTTGTCAGAAACAGATTTGACAATATCATCAAATCTGTTCAGACTTATTAATTTTTGATTTAGCTGGTTGACCCGCGTTTCTCCGAATTCTTCACCCTCTTTTTTTCCGTCTTCCTTAGCAATTCGCTCTCTTTCCTCCAGTTCATCTTTCATTAATTCTCTCAATGCTTCACACATAGTTTCCATCTCCTTAAACAGATTGAAATTGCTTTTCATAATAATATTCATTACAGATTCATAGAGTTTATCTGTCTTGTGTTTTTTATATTCTTTTAACAATTCTTGTGCATCTTCTGTATTTTGTATATGGTCTGTGAGATTCCTCAGCCAGAGATTTTTCTTTTGAGTCATTCGTCTGGTTACCAGAATCTGGATAGGGATTACATCTCCGATAACCCGGTAAATCCCAGGTTCTGTTCGTTTTACTGCATAACCACGTTTTTGTCGTAAATGTTGAATGAGTTTCTGAGGATAGCTTTGACTTACAAGAGTTATACTCAGTTCGTGAATCTTTATGGAGTCTACAGTTCGGGTATCGGATTTATAGAACCAGGTATAGCCATAGACCTTGTAAAAGTCATCAATGTTCAAGTAGTCCCCAGGACCTTTGTATTCAATGATGTTATATTTGCGGAATATTCTTCCAATATTTTTCTTTAGTATCTTATTTTGCTCATTTTTTACAATAATATCAATCTGCATAGGTTTGCTTCCAAGCAGATGTTCTGATTCAAATGTAAGATGTTGAGCTTCAGCACCAAATTCAATCTGAATTCCGGCATAAAAGGCGGGATGCCACTGAAGGAGTGGCATTTTGCCTGAAGCTTCCTTTTGTTTTGAGCTTTCATTCATAGGAACCTCCTTTTTAGAGTGGTACAGGAGATTCCGGTTGTTCGGAAACTCCTGCCATAGAAGTGGATAAAAGCAAGAATTTCCTGGAAAAGAATTGAAAATAGATTGGTATAACCAATAGAAGGGATAGAAAATAATGCTTTTTCTTTATTTTAGCATAGATTTTGAGATTTGGGAAGGAATATTTTGCTTTATTTAGAAGCCCCTTCCCCATTAAAATATTCTTTCACTAATTTCACAACCGTACCGGAAAGCAGAAATACTGCAATCAGGTTCGGGATAGACATAAGTCCGTTAAAGGTCTCCGCAATGCTCCATAAAAGTCCCAGATCCATAGTAGCGCCCAGGATGGCAACCAGAGAATAAACAACCATAAAAGGTTTGATGATTTTTGAAGAAAATAGAAATTCAATACATCTGGCGCCGTATAACCCCCATCCGATGATGGTGGAAAAAGCAAAACAGCACATGGCAACAGCAGTAAAGATAGAAACCCAGTTCCCATAGGTAGAAGTAAAACCAAGAATCGTAAGCTCAGCTCCGGCAGCCTGGCCATAGGCAACAGGTATATCACTGCATAAAATAACCAGAGCAGTGAGAGTACAGATAACAATGGTGTCAGTAAATACTTCAAAAATACCGAACAGACCCTGTTTTACCGGTTTTTTTGTATCTGCACATGCATGGGCAATAGAACCGGTTCCAAGTCCAGCTTCATTGGAGAAAATTCCTCTGGAAACACCTTTTTGCATGCTGAGGAAAAAGCTTCCTACTACACCTCCGGTAAAGGCAGAAGGATGAAAAGCTCCATAAAAGATGGAATAGAAAACTTCTGGAATTTTCTGGATGTTCAAAAGAACTACACCTACAGCAAGAATAATGTAAAACAGCGCCATAAAAGGAACCAGACGTTCTGTTACATGACCAATTCGTTTAATACCGCCAAGGAGAACCATACCTACCACAGCAGCTAGAAGAATGCCGAGAATCAGGTTGGATATCCCCAGAGAATCTTCAGAAATAATGTGATAATTTAACAGTGCGGAATTAATGGATGCGGTAATGGTGTTGACCTGTGTGGCATTTCCTGTACCGAACACAGTAAGAACACCAAAGACAGAGAATAAAACAGCAAGCCACTGCCATTTTTTTCCAAGACCGTTTTTTATGTAATACATAGGGCCGCCTACCAGTTCTCCTTCAGCATTTCGCTCCCTGAAATGGACTGCCAGGGTAACTTCTGCAAACTTTGTACACATACCCAGCATGGCAGAAATCCACATCCAGAACACAGCCCCTGGTCCTCCGATAGCAATCGCGCCGGCCACACCGGCAATATTTCCGGTGCCTACTGTGGCAGCCAAAGCAGTGCAGACAGCCTGAAAAGGTGTCAGAGCGCCATCAGAGGCGTCACGCTTACGGAACATTCTGCCAATGGTAGTTTTTATGGCATAGGGAAACTTGCGAATCTGCAGAAATCGGGTGCGGATACTAAGGTACAGCCCTACGCCAATAATGCAGACCATAGCAGGCACGCCCCAGACAAAGTTGTTTATGGCAGCATTGATAGATTCAATCAACTGTATCATGAAAAATAACCTCTCTATTTTTATTATTCGCTCTTCATAATAGCACATTTGAAAGGAAATGTACATTTTCTTCCAAACGTTAGAGAACTATTTTACATAATAGGCAATTTCTTTTTTTGCCCGTTGATATTGTTCCAAAGACATAGTCACTTTTCCCTTGCGGGTGCCAATGAGCCCATCTTCCTTTAACTTGGCAATGGTGCGGTTAATGGTTTTCACAGTCATGCCCAATTCTTCCCGTATACCTTCCCTTGTTTTGAGAAGTGTAATTTCACCGGTTTTTTCAATGTGATGGAGGGAAGCATATTTCAGCAAATAGTCTAACAACAGAAAGTTAGGCGGATAGAACAGCTTTGCACCACGATTGTAAGAGGAACGGTAGAGCTTATAAGCAATTTTGTGAGTAATTAACCGCAAAAAGTGAATATCCTGTGCAATCCACATTTCAAAATCCCTGCGGGAAATCATAAATACCACACATTCTGTTAAGGTTTCTATGGTAACAGAAGTTTTTTCCTTTTCAGCCAGAATGGTAACTTCACCTATAAAATCTATGGGCTCATTTTTTTCAATCATAAAAACATTGCCATTTTCAAATTCATTAATCACCCGGTGGTCGCCACTGCACACAATACCAAAATAATCAAGAGGATAGTCCTTTTGGTGAATAATGGTTCCAGGAGGAAAAGTGCGGATGGTATAGCGGGATTTTAACTCCTGGGGCATATAAGTAAAATAAGTGGCAACATCAGGATAAGCCTGTATCAATTCTTCCAATGTCATGGGAATCACCTCAAATAAGTAATAGAATCATTATACCACGAACGCAGAAAAGGAAGCGCCTTGTAAGGGCATTTACTTTTCAAGTCGTGGCTTGCCGGTATAATCTGCCACTCCAGTGGCAGCAAGCCAATGGTAACATTGGCTTGGATTGCACATTATGCAATCATTATACCACGAACGCAGAAAAGGAAGCGCCCTGCAAGGCTCATTATACCACATTTTTTTGCAAAATAAGCCATTTGTCCTTTTTTTCAGAAGGCGCCTTTAGTAAAATCTGGGATGTTAATACAAATATCTGCCAAGAAGGAGAACGTTATGAAGCAGGAGAAATTCCTTTATACAGGTATTGGTGAGCGCCTGAAAAAAGAATGGAAGATTTATCTCGCCGCATTTTTATTTATTGTAATTGCTGATTCTATAGGACAGATTAAAGTGCCTATAGGACCGGGAACTTTGATTTTATTTCCTATTTTTTATTCGATTCTCATGGGAATTTTGTCGGGACCCCAGGTATTGAAAATTTTTAAGAAGCCACAGGTAAAAGCCGCATCAAAGCTGGTTATTGTATGTATCTGTCCATTTATTGCCAAGCTGGGTATCAATGCAGGCGCCAGTTTTGAAACGATTCTTTCAGCAGGACCGGCGCTTTTGCTTCAGGAGTTTGGAAATTTGGGAACAATTTTCCTGTCCTTACCGATTGCCCTGTTTTTCGGCTTAAAGAGAGAAGCTATTGGAGCCTGTCATTCCATTAATCGTGAAACAAACCTTGCATTAATGCAGGATATGTATGGACCGGATTCGCCGGAGGCCAGAGGAAGTCTTTCTGTTTATATTATCGGCGGTATGATAGGAACTATTTTCTTCGGATTTATGGCAACGGTAATTGCATCTTTTGGTATTTTTCATCCATATGCCCTGGGTATGGCATCTGGAGTAGGAGCCGGTATTATGATGGCATCGGCAACAGCCAGCCTGTCGGCCATGTATCCGTCTATGGCAGACCAGATTTCAGCTCTTGCCAGCGCCAGTGAAACAATTTCTGGAATTGATGGAATTTACATGGCAATTTTCCTGGGAATTCCTCTGTGCAACTGGCTGTACAAAAAGCTGGAGCCGAAAATCGGCGCTGTACATAATAAAATTTCCCGTAAGGAGGAGAACAAATGAGATACATAGAATGGATTGTAATGTTTATTGTAGCAGGGCTTGGTATTGCTCTGGCCAATTTTGTAGGATTTCAGGTGGGCTTTGCAGACTCTTTGCCGGGAATTGCAGTGCTGCTTCTGATTTCGCTGGCGGCAGTGGCGCTTAGTAAACTTTTGCCTGTTAAGCTTCCGGTGGTTGCTTATTGTTCTCTTCTTGGACTTTTGCTGGCTTGTCCTCTGTCTCCTGTCAGGGACTTTGTTATTGAAGCAGCAGGAAAGATTAATTTTACTGCGCCTCTTACTATGGTAGGCGCGTATGCCGGAATTTCCATAAGCGACCAGTTAAAAGAGTTTGCAAAACAGGGATGGAAAATGCTGTTGATTGCAGCGCTTGTTATGGTGGGAACCTTTACATTCTCTGCCCTTATTGCACAACTGGGACTTATGATGACAAATGCAATTTGAAAAGGCTGGAAAGAATATGAAAGAAATACAATTGTGCGATATTCTCATCAAAGATACCTCCTATCTTACAGAAGAGTTTCAGGTTAAAAAGCACCAGAATATTGCGATTAAGAATGGAAGGATAGAAGCGATTTATCCTTTATCCAATAAGGAAGAAAAAAACTATACAGGCAAGGAAGAGCTGGACGGAAGAGGACGTTTATGGATGCCGGGGCTGATAGATGGACATATGCATACAGGACAACAGCTTTTAAAAGGAGCTGTTTTAGATGAACTTCCCATGATATGGACCAGAATTATGCTGCCCTTTGAGAGTACTTTGACGCCGGAAAAGATGGAGCTTAGTGCAAATCTGGCAGCGCTTGAGATGATAAAGAATGGCACTACAGGATTTGTGGATGCGGGAAGCTATTTTATGGAAAAGGCTGCGGAAGTTTACATAAAGTCTGGTCTGCGTGGCGCTTTGTCCTGTTCTGCCATGAATCAGGGGAATTTTCCGGATTCTATTCGTCAGACAACAGAGGAAGTTTTAGAAACAGAAGATTTGCTCTGGGAAATCTGTGCAGATAAAGGAAATCTGAAAGTTTTTTATGCTTTAAGAGCGCTTATGAACTGCTCACAGGAATTGATTGAGCGTTCAGCCCAAAAGGCGCAGGAGCGTGGCGCTTTTCTTCAGGCGCATATGAATGAATATCCGGGAGAAGTCAATTACACGCTGGAAAAATATAAACTTCGGCCTGTAGAATATCTGGAAAGTCTTGGAATATTGCGGGAAAATTTTGTGGCAGCACATGGTATTTTATTATCTCCAGGAGAAAAACGACTTCTGGAGAAGAGAAATGTAAAAGTTGTCCACTGTCCTTTCAGTAATTGTGGAAAAGGTGTTCCGGAAACACCGGATCTGGTGGAAAGAGGCATCTTTGTTGGGCTTGGAACAGATGGTACTGCTCATGGAGGATTAAGTCTGTGGAATGAAATGAAAATCTTCCGTTCTGTCATGAACAGTACCTGGGGGAGCCGGAATGCAGACCCGGAGGTAATGCCTGCAGAAACAATTTTGAGTATGGCTACCAAAGGCGGAGCCAGTATTCTGGGAGAAGAGGGGGCTCTTGGCGCTCTGAAACCAGGTTACAGGGCAGACTTGATTTCGATCAACTGGAACCAGCCTCACTTGCTGGCGACGTCTAATCCGGTACATACACTTCTGGAATGTGTCACAGGAGGAGATGTGGCAGACAGCATCGTGGAAGGGCGGATATTGATGAAAAACCGTCAGGTTTTAACTTTAGATGAAGAAAAAATTCTGTGGCAGGCAGTACAGTATTTTGAGAAAGGAGAGATATCCGTATGAATGGTGCATTAATAGGAAGTGCGGCAGTGTTTGTAATCATCGGAGCTGCTAATGGAGTAATTGGAGGCCTCATTGGTATTTGCGGAATTGCAGGATTTTTGCTGCCTATGCTGTATACAGGCGCTTTGGGATACAGCGTGGATCAGGCGCTGGCGTACAGCTTTCTGGCATTTCTGGTGTCTGGATGCATTGGCGCCTGGCAGTATCGCCGGGAAGGAAACCTGGATATTCCTCTTTCGGTAAAGCTGGGAGCAGGAAGTGCCATAGGAGCTGTGGCTGGAGTGGCGCTTCAGTCCATGATTGAAAAAGAAACAGCAAAAGCTATTTTGTATGTGGTAGTGCTGTTTTCAGGGATTTCCATTCTGCTTAGAATATGGAAAGAGAAAAAAAGCGCAGGACAGGAAGAGAAAAAGTCCGAAAAAAATCTTACAGGAAACATAGGATTTCTCTTGTTGCTAGGTATAGCTACAGGAGCGGTTTGTGCTTTGTCCGGAGCAGGCGGTCCGGTGCTGGTAATGCCTCTTCTGGTAGTGTGTGGTGTGTCTGCAAGAACAGCGGTTGGTGTTGCATTATTTGATTCCGTTTTTATAGCAGTTCCCTCTTGCGTAGGGTATCTGGCGCGTATTGACTGGAAACAGTCCATTGAACTGTTGCTGCTTATTGCCATTACCCATGGGATTGGTGTATGGATTGGAAGCCGCTTTGCCGGAAAAATACCAGTTCAGGGGCTGAAAAGATTTATTGCTATATTTTCAGTGGGGATTTCCCTGTATATGTTGTTTGTGGCGTGAGGATATCACGCCACTTTTTCTAAATCAGACAGTGCTTTCGTCGCGATTCCAGTACTGTTCCAGATAGGAAGCAGCTTTTTCAGAAGAGATAGAAAGCTTTTCCGTCAGCTTTTTCAAGGTATCCTCATAGGAAAGGTGAAAATCCTGGCAGATAGAGATAATCGCCTGTACACCTTCAGCTAATCCACTATCTCTTGCTTCTTCACGCAAAAATTCTCTGTAATCTTCTTCATCAAATTCTGTAAGAATCATATTCATAACCTCCGCTTTGTTTTTGCGAAGCAAATCAGACAAAATCCCATTTTTAATACAAGTATCTACGGCTTTTATTACAGCATCTTCGCGTCCATATCCTTTATTGATAAAATCCCGGATGCAGGCTATGAACTGCGCATACTGCTTTAGAAGGGAGCATTTTTCCATAAGCTCTCTGTTACAGCCTAAATTAATGTTCAGCATAACAGCAGTACATTCCAGAGCCGGAGCTTTTTCTTTCTGTATAAATAAATCACTAAGATGTAGAATCTGCCTTTCTGGCTGGTCTTTTGTACCATTATAGAATACAAAATACTGTGGTGTTGGAATGAGTAACGGGGTTTCAGTATAAAGACGTCTTTTGATAGGTTCGATGTGGGCGCGGTATAAGTCCGCAAAGTAAAGCAGCCCACGAAGGGGAAGGTTTGGGCTAAAGGAGCTCTGATGTTCATAGAGATTCATAATATGGTCTATGATAAAAGAAGTATCGTTCTTCATACCCATATATACAACGTCTTCTAACGTGGTAATTTCTAAATCTTCTTCATTTGTATAAGCGGTCCCGTTTAGTGCATTGTAAAGAGCCAGAAGGTCTTTCTTTTTGCGAAAAATCTTACGGAAAAGTTTGTCTTTATGCTTCTTGTTTACTTTTAATTTACCCATAAAGTGTTCCTTTCTTATTGTAACAAAACTTTTTTCTAAGAACAATAACAGACGTCTTTTTTCATATCATTTTTGTTTTATAAAACTTTCTAAAGGAAATATCTGGCGAATGCCAAAATGAAGAAAGCAGAGAACACTGCTTTGATGAACTCATGGTAGCATTGAGCATTGGAAATGTCAAGAAGAAATTATATGTAAAAAGTACAAAAAAAGAGGGTGTATATTTGGTTGGATTAACTAATTGATGAAATGATATAACTGTGTTATGTTAGTGATAAAGAATACCGGAAACGTTACCGATATCGTTACCGGAAGCGTTTTGTATAAATGAACTTAAGGAGAAAAAATATGAGAGCAAGTGGTGTATTACTTCCAGTGTCCTCTTTGCCTTCTAAGTATGGAATCGGCAGTTTTTCAAAAGAGGCTTTTGAATTTGTAGACCAATTAAAAAGAGGAGGACAAAAATATTGGCAGATTCTGCCTTTGGGTCCTACCGGGGAAGGCGATTCTCCGTATCAGTCCTTTTCTACTTTTGCAGGAAATCCCTATTTTATTGACTTGGAGACCCTGATTGAGGAGGGACTGCTTACAAGAGAAGAATGCGACAGCGTGGATTTTACAGGTCATCCTGCCTATGTGGAGTATGAGAAGATTTATTATGGCAGATTTCCTGTGCTAAAAAAGGCATTTCAGCGTTTTGTGCCAGACCAGGCGTTTTACGATTTTGTGGAAGAAAACAAGTTCTGGCTGGAAGATTATGGTTTATATATGGCTATTAAGAATAGCCTGAACGGTATTAGCTGGAGTGAATGGGAAGATAGTCTGAAACGAAGAATGCCGGAGGCTTTGGAACAGAAACGTCAGGAACTGACAGAGGAGATTCAGTTTGTCTATTTCCAGCAGTATGAATTTATGAAACAATGGAGCAAATTGAAACAATATGCAAACGATAATGGAATCCGCATTATCGGAGATATTCCTATTTACGTGGCTTTTGACAGCGCGGATGCCTGGGCGAATCCGGAGCTGTTTCAATTTGATGAGGCGTGTAATCCCATTGGTGTGGCAGGCTGTCCGCCGGATGCGTTTGCTGCAACAGGACAGCTTTGGGGAAATCCTCTGTATGACTGGGATTATCATGGAGAAACAGGGTATGCATGGTGGATTCAGCGTCTGAGATATTGCTACAAACTCTATGATGTGGTTCGGGTAGACCATTTCCGCGGTTTTGATGAATATTATGCAATTCCTTTTGGTCATGAAACAGCACAGTATGGAAAGTGGGAAAAAGGTCCGGGGATTGAACTGTTTCAGGCAGTGAAAAAAGAATTGGGAGAAGTAGATATTATTGCTGAGGATTTGGGGTATCTTACAGAGAGTGTGATTCAACTGGTAAAAGATACTGGATATCCTGGAATGAAGGTATTGCAGTTTGCCTTTGATTCCAGAGAGGAGAGCGATTATCTGCCTCATAATTATAATCATAATTGTGTGGTTTATACAGGAACCCATGATAATAATACCATTCTGGGATGGTTGGATGAAATGGCGCCTCATGACAGGGATTTTGCTCTGCGCTATATGAATAATTACCATACACCTCATCATGAAATGCCATGGGATTTTATTCGTCTGGCTATGGGCTCTGTGGCAGACCTGGCAGTGACGCCAATACAGGAATTTCTGTGTCTGGGAGGAGAGGCAAGAATTAACCGGCCGTCTACATTGGGAACGAACTGGAAGTGGAGATTAACACCGGGACAGATAACGGAGCAGGTAATAGGAAGAATGTATGAAGTGACGAAGATATATGGCAGACTCTGAGAAAAAGGCGGAAAGGCGGCGTCTCAATGGGAAAGATGACAATTAAAGATATTGCCAGAGCGTGTGGAGTTGGTGTCAGTACCGTTTCCAGAGCTATGAATAATCATCCCGATATAAATCCTGAGACAAGAGCCAGGATTATGGAAGAAATTGCAAAGGCAAATTATATTCCCAATAATAGTGCGCGAAATTTAAAGTGCATAGGGACAAAATCCATTGCAGTATTAGTAAAAGGGATTGGAAATGGTTTTTTGGGAGATTTGGTAGGCGGACTGGAGCGGGAATGTAAAAAGCGGGAATACAGCTTTTTGCTTCAATATGTAGAGGAACAGGAAGATGAAGTGGATGCGGCCATACGGATTGCCAAGGAAAAGAAACCAAGTGGTATGGTGTTCTTGGGAGGAGACTTTTCCCATCCTGAGCAAAAAATGGAGCAGTTGGATATTCCTTTTGTGCTAAGTACCATTGAGGCGCCGGAGGATAAAGAGGGGAAATATGCCTCAGTTTCTGTGGATGACTTTATGGAGAGTTATAAAATGACAGAATATTTGCTGAATCTTGGGCATGACAGAATAGGGGTTATCACAGCGCCAAGAGATGATAAAAGTATAGGGAGACAAAGGCTGCTTGGCTACAGAAAAGCGCTTATGGATAAGGGCGTCCCTTACAGAGAAGAGCTGGTTAAGTATATGGATGCAGAGGAAGACCGGTATTCTTTGAAGTCGGGATATAAACTTACCGGAGAATTGCTGCAGGAAACATCTTTTTCTGCAATCTATGCGGTGTCTGACAGCTTAGCTATGGGTGCGTGCAGGGCGTTAAAGGAAGCGGGAATTTCTATTCCTAAGGATTGTTCTGTTGCCGGGTTTGACGGGACAGAGGAGGCAGAGTTTTATATTCCGAAGATTACCACAATCCGACAGCCTGTGGAGAGTATTGCAAAAGCCACAGCAGATATTTTGTTTGATATGATTATAAACAAAAAAGCGCCTCAGAAAGTCGTATTTCCAGGAGAACTTCTGAAACGGGAATCAACAGATATTTACCATTAGTTAGGAATAGTAAAGAATACACCGGATTTGAATAATTTTGTGTGAATCAGCATATAATTTAGTGGATAGTTCTATTGACTTTCCGCCTTGTACTTGTTAGTATATTAGTACAAAGAAAGTTTACCACTGACCGATATGTGGTATATAAATAGTCGGGTTGAAAGTTTACCGCTGACCGATATGCGGTATATAAATGGTTGGGTTGTAAGTTTAGTCCTTCGCCGAGAGGCGAGGGACTTTTTCCATATTTCGGCAGAGAGGGTGGAACGAATGAAGAAAACAGGGTTTTATATTATAAAGGACAGATTTTTTGGAGATATGTCTGATCCGTATCTCAAGGGGAATAAGGCAGGCAATAGACCACATTATTATTGTTTTGAATTTATTGGATGATACCGCTTTCCAGCAGAATAGACAAGTTTCGGAAAATAATAGAGAAAAAGGAACAGGCGGGAAAACCTTGTGATATTCTGCATATTGTGAAATTGGACGATAGTCGAGAAAGTGTATTTTTAATACAAGATATGTTTCCGATTACAGGGGAATACATAGAACGTGAATACACGATTGCCGGAAATCATTTGATGTTGACTAGTGAACATACGGCAAAGGTAATTGAGCAGAAAGCAAGAAAAGTGTTGGGGATGTTAAAGCGTGGTGTGAAGTTTATGCCTACACAACCGGATGTGCTATCAATATTGGAGAAATTAAAGCAGAGAGAGTAGTGTTTTATGGCTTTATTTTGGCTCTGATAATTTGGTAGGAGAAAAATATCAGATGAAATTCAGAGAATATGAATACAAAACGACATAAATGTGTACTGAAAATCGTCTAGATTATCTTATCCGCAACCGAATTTGAACAACAGAAAGAACAGAAGAGAAAACAGATTATATGTCGCTGCTGCGGCTCTGGGAGAGAAAAATGATGTTTCAGAGCTGTTGGCAGCGTTTCTCTTCTATACAATGGGGAAAAAGTGTGGTAAGTTATTAGAGAAAAAACAGGACAAGGAGGGATTACTATTAAGGAATTAGTAGAATTATTTTGGGTCTTTATGAAAATGGGCTCTGTCACATTTGGAGGGGGCTATGCCATGCTTCCCATTATTCAGAGAGAAGTGGTAGAAAAAAGAGGATGGGCTACAGAAGAAGAGGTTATGGATTATTATGCCATTGGGCAGTGTACACCGGGAATTATTGCGGTGAATACCTCTACCTTTATTGGATATAAGTTGAAAGGCGTTTTGGGAGGCTTTGTGGCTACCTTTGGTTTTGTATTTCCGTCAATCATTATCATTACGATTATCGCGGCATTTATTCAGAATTTTGCACATCTTCCCTATGTTACTTATGCCTTTGACGGGATTCGCGCCTGTGTGTGCGCCTTAATTCTGGATGCAGTGGTAAAACTGGGAAAAAAATCTGTGATTGATAAGTGGTGTCTGGGAATCTGTGTTGTGATTACAATTCTTAGTGCCTTTACGTCTCTTTCTCCTGTAATTCTGGTGGTTTTAGCAGGAGCAGCAGGAGTCTGTATTAAAAATCTTGAGAAGCTGAAGGGAGAAAAGAAATGACGTTTTGGTTATTGTTTTATGAATTTTTCAAAACAGGGCTTTTTGCAGTGGGCGGAGGTATGGCTACGATTCCGTTTTTATACGCTATTTCAGAGAAAACGGGATGGTTTACTGCAGCAGACATTGGCAATATGATTGCGATTTCAGAGTCCACACCAGGAGCTATTGGCGTGAATATGTCCACTTATGTGGGATTCCAGGTGGCGGGAATTCCGGGGGCATTGATTACCACCTTTGGGCTGGTATTGCCTTCCGTTCTTGTGATTATTGCGATTAGTAAAGTATTGAAAAAGTTCAAAGACTCCAAGCTGGTACAGAAGATTTTCTATGGTCTTCGTCCGGCGTCTACAGGGCTGATTATTGCTGCCGGGCTTGGTGTGGCTCTGGAGACATTTTTCCCTGGAAGTCAGATAACCGAGATATCCGGCTTGCTTGGTAATGTACAGTGGGGAAGAATTGTTCTGGCGGCAGCACTGTTTTTGGGAATTAAAAAATGGCAGAAGCATCCGGTGGTTTATATTGCTGTAGCTGCAGCTGTTGGGATGCTGTTTAAACTGTAACTCAAACTTTTTACACCGTTTGGTGCGCTGTGCTTTGAAAAATCAATACTTTAGAGTTTGGTAATTTTACCAGTCAGACCATAAATAGGCTGAATTTTGTGCTCTCCCCTTGCTAGCCTACTTTTTTCTGATTCCAATAGGCCAAATTCTAAGATTTCCTCTTTTTAACCTATTTTTGTTTGAAAAAATATAGGCTAAATTTAGAAAATCTTGCTTAGCAACCTATAAGGTTCCTAAATAAGTAGGTGTAATTTCAGAATTTTTTTAAACCACCTATTCGTGCCTGAAAAATGTAGGCTAAAAATCACAAAACAATATTTCCAACCGAAAAAGTATTGGAAATTTGAATGGGGCTATCCGTTACCACAAGGTTATTTTATGAGTTGGAATATTGATTTTTCAAGATAGGAGTCCAATTTTTGACATGGGAAGTTTTAAAATGTAATGAAAAGATTTTGGCAGAGAGGATGGCAAAATGAGGCACAAAAGATGGAACAAATGGCTGTGGATATTGGTGGCAGTGGTTTTACTTGTATATCTTGCCGGAGCGAATTTTCTGGTGAGTGCGGCGCTTGTGCCATCAACGATGGAAAAGTTGGATGCATTTTCCAGAATCACAGAGGATAGCTATGAGGCGCTGGTGCAGACGGATGATATTCAGCAGCAGAATGCCAAAGCCTGGGATGAAACCCGGGAATGGGCAGAGAAGGCTCATGGACAAAAGCTGGAGAGAACAACGGAGGATGGCTACCGTCTTGTTGCTCAGGAGATTTTTTCAGAGGAAGAGAGTCATAAATGGGTGCTTCTTCTTCATGGATATACTGGATGGAAAGAGGCAATGTATCCTTTTGCCGCCTGGTACAATGAAAGAGGATATCATGTAATAGTGCCGGATATGCGGTGCCAGGGAGAGAGTGAAGGGGATTTTATTGGCATGGGGTGGACGGATCGTCTGGATAATATGATGTGGATTGACTATATTTTGCAGCAGGATTCAAAAGCAGAGATTGTAATTCACGGACAGTCCATGGGAGCTGCCTCTGCTCTTATGATGACGGGAGAAGCAAAACTGCCAGAGAATGTAAAAGCTGTAGTTTCAGATTGCGCCTTTACAGATGCCTACACCATGTTTGGAGAGAAAATGAAGGAATGGTTTCATCTTCCTGAATTTCCACTTCTGGACACAGCGAATCTTATGCTTCAGATACGGGGTGGTTATGACCTAAAGGATGCCTCAGCGCTGGAAGCGGTGAAGAAAAGTGAAACACCTACCCTGTTTATACATGGGGATCAGGATGAAATGATAGATGTGAAAATGGCTGAGGAACTTTACCGGGCAGAGGCCTGCAAGGAAAAAGAACTGCTGATTGTAGAGGGAGCCGGACATGCACAGTCCCAGGATAAGAACCCGGAAGGATACTTTGGGACTGTGGAAGAGTTTTTAAAACGAGCAGGACTTTAATGAATTCTGTAATGAAAATATAGAAGACTTTTCATATAAAAATCGGAAATGTAACAGAAGATTTTTATATGAAAGGTCTTTTGTGTTTTTGGTTAATAAAAAGTCTTTCCAGAGGCATCTAAATCCTGTTCCAGTTCGTCTGGAATATATTTCCGGAAAATGTAAATAAAAATATTGGATGTCAAATAACCGGTAAGCCCTATTCCGCAGCAGAGAAAAAGACCAATAAAAGGCGGAAAAGATATTCCAAGCAGTATAATGGTGAGGTAAATTACTAATAAAAGCAGAGAGCAGAAAAAATGTCGGATAGACATTAAAAGGGCATTTTTGACATTGTTAAATATATTGTTTTCAAACTTTGCCTGTACCGGAAAGATATACAGGGCTAATAGTACGAAAGGAATCAGGAATACGGAACAACTGACAAGCATAACACGTCCCATGGTGTTGTCAAGCGCCATACTGAACCTGATATCAATAGAAAATACCAATCCCACCAATACCAGAACAATCCAGAGGATGGTGGATTGCTTGAAGTTCTGCCGGAAGGATTTTCGGAAATTCTGGGTTACATAACCTTCGCCGGTGCGGATGCGCTTCATACAGCTATAATAAAGGGCTGTAGTGGAGGCGCCTATAGTGATTATGGGAAGGCTGTAAAGAATCCAGAGAAAATGCAGAGTTACAATATCTGCCACAAAATAAAGAAAACGGGAAAATGGACTGTCATATGAAAATAAGTTCATAAAAAAACGCTCCTCCTGTGTAAGTTCATAGTGATAAACATATTATAGCTTTTTTGCTCCTGAATAGGAAGTGTAATATTGAACAAAAAACTTTAGATAAAACTGTAATATTTTAATAAAAACTAAATTAAATATTGCATAGTAGTTTATATTGATGTAAACTAAAGAGAAGAAAAACAAATTTATCCTTTTGAAAAGGGGTAAAGGGAGGAAAACATGAACCAGAATAATTACAAAAAAACAAGCTACAATCAACCTTTTATTGAACAGCGGGCAGATCCATATGTGTATAAACATACAGATGGGATGTATTATTTTACAGCGTCGGTACCGGAATATGACAAAATTGTCATGAGAGGTGCGAAGACAATCAAGGAACTGAGAGAAGCCAAGGAACATACTCTTTGGAGGAAGCACAAGGAGGGGCCTCAGAGTATCCATATCTGGGCGCCGGAGGTTCATTATCTTTATGGGGAATGGTATATTTATTATGCAGCCGGAGATGCTGCGGATGTGTGGGAAATCCGACCGTATGTGCTGCATTGTAAAGGTCAGAATCCCCTGGAGGACGAGTGGGAAGAGCTTGGCATGATGAAGGCCGCAGATGGAGATGATTTTTCCTTTCGTGCATTTTCCCTGGATGCGACTGTATTTGAGAATAAAGGAGAATGTTACTGGGTTTGGGCAGAAAAAACAGGTGTAGGAAAGCAGATTTCCAATCTTTACATTGCAAAAATGGAAGCACCTGATAAGCTGGCTACTGTACAGGTGCTTCTTACCACGCCGGATTATGACTGGGAGCGGATAGATTTCTGGGTGAATGAAGGACCGGCGGTTTTGAAACATAATGGAAAGATTTACCTTACCTTTTCTGCCAGCGCTACAGGGGCATGTTACTGTATGGGTATGATGTGCGCAGATGAGAATGCGGATTTATTGGATCCTCAGTCATGGAAAAAGTGGAATCATCCTGTTTTAGAGACGGATGAAACAAAGGGGCTTTATGGACCCGGGCACAATTCTTTTGTGAAAGCAGAGGATGGAACGACGGATTTATGCATCTATCATGCAAGGCCTTATGATGAAATTATAGGAGATCCTCTGTATGATCCCAATCGTCATGCAATGATTATGGAAGTGAAATATAGAGAAGATGGAACTCCTGTTTTTGATTACGAAAATAATATACAATTTTAAATATTTTTGAATAATATAAACTATATATAGTTTACTAGGGAAAATGCACAAAAATAGAATGATAAAATTGTAAAATAAAGCGAAAATGAATGCTATATTTAGAAATAAATAAATAACTATTGAAAATACTAAAAAATAGTGCTATTATTTTAGCAACGAATAAACAAGGTGATTAGAACATATCACTAAGGGAGGAGCATTTTTATGAAAGCAAAAAAATTTTTGGCAGTAGGACTTGCAGCGACTACTCTGGCAACAACAGCATTGGCTGGATGTGGAAAGTCTGATTCTTCTGAAACAGCAGATGGTAAAAAGAACTTATCTGTATTTATCTTTGCAAATGATCATGAATCAAAAGTTTACAAAGATATGATTAAAAAATTTGAGGAAGATCATAAGGATACTATTGGCAAAGTGGATATTCAGATTACTACTCAGGAAGAGTATTCCAAGACCTTAACTGGTATGATGACAGCAGGAGATTTACCGGATGTATTCTATGTGGGACCGGAAGCAGTAGAACAGTATGTAGAAAACGGTTATATTGCGAATTTGCAGCCTATTCTGGAAGAAAAGGGTATCAGCACAGATGGATTAGTAGCGCAGGAAGCCCTGAACAGCTATCGCTATGATGGAGAAAAGACCGGTTCCGGTGATTTATATGCACTGCCAAAAGATGCCTCTGTATTTGCTTATGCATACAACAAAGATATTTTTGATGAAGCTGGTATTCCATATCCGGACCCGGAAAACCCATATACATATGAAGAGTTTGTGGATGTATGCCAGAAACTGACGAAAGATAAAGACGGTGATGGCGAGATCGACCAGTGGGGATGCGGTATGGCAAACGCCTTTATGCTGCAGCAGTATGTATGGTCTAACGGAGCTACCTATTTAACAGATGATTACAAGACCGTAAACATTGATACACCTGAATTTAAAGATGCAGTGCAGAAATATGTGGATTTGACTTTAAAATACAAGGTGACACCAACCGTTGAACAGGATGCTTCTCTTGGTGTATATCAGAGATGGCTGGCAGGACAGGAAGCATTTTACGCATGTGGTACCTGGGATGTAGCTGCATTCATGGATAAAGAAACGTTCCCATTTAACTGGGATTTATGTGCATATCCAACACTGTCTACCGGAAAATCCATGACATGGCTTGGAACTGTAGGTTTCTGTGTATCTGAAAAGAGCAAGAACAAAGAAGAGGCTACAGAACTAATTTCTTATCTGTGTACAGATGAAAACGGACAGAAAGAACTTTCCGGTATTACTGGCGGACAGTCCATTCAGCTTCCAAACATTAAAACACTTGCAGAGGGAGAATTTGTAGAAGCAATCAATGACGGAACACTTTCCTTCCCGTCTAATGTGGATGTGTTCTTTAACTATCTGAACGGAACAGATAAATATGAAGGTAGATTCCAGGAAACAACTTATACACCAAATGCAGAATGGAATGATATCTTCCTGGAAGGACTGGACAATGTGAAAAATGGTTCTATGACAGTGGACGAGTATATTGAACAGGTGAAACCAAAGATGCAGGAATCTCTTGATGAAGCTTGGGAAAGCGTAGAATAAGCTGCAAATTAGGAAGGGGATGCTGCTTTATGTCGCATCCTCTTTCCTGTTTATCTGGAGGGAAAGAAAGATGAGCAAAACAAAAGTAAAACAGACCAGAAAAAAGATGAGCAAGGCTGCTTTTAAAGAACATTGCTGGGGATTAGCCTTTGTGTCACCGCCATTTATCGGCTTCTGTGTTTTCATGGCATTTCCCATTGTGTTTGCCTTTGTGGCAAGTTTGACCAAGTGGAATGGTATGAACAATATGATGGATAATTTTGTGGGACTGGAAAACTATATTAAGCTGTTGGGTGATGAGAAGTTCTGGAAGGTTCTGCTGAATACTGTAATTTATATGATTGGTATTCCCATAGGTATGATTCTGGCTCTTATTATTGCAGTGGGTATGAACCGGAAAATTAAAGGTATCAAAGTGCTGCGTACTTTATACTATGTACCGGTAGTATCTTCATTGGTTGCAGTGGCAATCCTGTGGATGTGGGTGTTTAATTATGATTATGGTTTGCTGAATAGTATTATTGAGGCGATTACAGGAAATCATGGACCGAACTGGCTGGGGGATGAAGTGTGGGTCAAGGTTTCCATGATTATCTTTATGGTATGGAAGGGACTGGGCGGCTCTATTATTCTGTACCTTGCAGGGCTTCAGAGTATTCCCAGAGATTACTATGAGGCTGCGAAGATTGACGGAGCGAATGGCCTGAAACTGTTTCGTTATATTACCATGCCCCTGGTATCTCCGGTTACTTTCTATCTGTTAATCACAGGACTGATTGGAGGTTTCCAGGTATTTGTAGAAGTATTGGTTATGGTTCCTAATGGCGGATTGAACTACAGTGCAGCTACCGTTGTATTCTACTTATATGATAAGGCATTTGGAAATAATCAGATGGGATATGGCTCTGCCATGGCGTTTATTCTGGCAATCTTTATCTTCATTATTACAGCAATTAACTTTAAGGCTCAGGATAAATGGGTAAAAACCATTGAGTAGCAGGAGGGAAAGAAAAAATGGCGAAATTAGATGATAAAAGCTCTGAAGTAAAAACGAAAAAAGCGAAGATAGTAGATGCGATTGTCTTTACGCTTTTGCTGCTGGGCGCCATTGCCATGGTGTTCCCTTTGATTTATATGCTGCTGAGTTCCTTTATGACAAAAAACCAGATTTTATCTGCAAACTTCAGTATTATTCCGGATCCCTGGAAGTTTGGCAAGTACACAGAGGTGCTTCAAAAGCCGGAGTTTTTAAGAGGTTTAAGAAATACTTTGACCGTAGCATTTCCGGTTCTGGTGGTAGGTGGATTTACCTCTTCCCTTGCGGCGTTTTCTTTCAGTAAATTGAAATTCAAGGGTAAGAATGGTATTTTCCTGGGACTTCTGGCAACTATGATGATTCCTTTTGCAGTTGTTATGATTCCACAGTACGTTATGTTTACTAAGATGGGATGGACTAACAGTCTGCTTCCTCTGATTATACCGGGGCTGTTCGGCAATGTAAGTATTGTGTTTTTCTTAAGACAAAATCTTACCAGTATTCCGGACACGCTGGTGGAAGCGGCCAAAATTGATGGCTGTGGTTATTTCAAAATGTACTATAAGATTTTCCTTCCTTTGATGAAGGGAGCGTTAATGACACAGATTATTCTGTGGTTTATGGGGATCTGGAATGACTACCTGGCTCCTACTATTTTCATTCAGGACGAACAGTGGTTTACGTTACAGGTGGTTATACGTTCCTTTAATGCCTATTATGCAGTGAATAGTGATTATCCTCTGATTATGGCTGCGTCTGTGCTGGCAATCCTGCCAACCCTGTTGTTATTCTTTTTCTTCCAGAGATATATCATTGAATCCATGGCAGTGACCGGTGTAAAAGGATGATGAATATGGAAACGTCAAAAGAAAATGCAGAAGGAATCCTGCGGCTAAATGATACAAATGTATATCGTAATCCCACAGTCTGGTCTCATGATCCATCCATGATGTGGGATCCGGTGACAAAAGCCTATTATTCTTATAGTACAGATGTGTACAGACCAGAATGCGGACTTACAGAAAAGATTGGAATCCCGGTAAGGAAATCTCAGGATTTGGTGCATTTTACTTATGAAGGTATTGCGCTTTCTGAGAAAGCTATTTCACAGGGCAGAGATAATGGAGAATTTTCTCCTACTGCCGGTTTCTGGGCACCCTATGTGGAATATGTAAATGGGGAATACAGAATGTACTATTCTGCTACCAAAGCTTTTGGGAGTTCGGAGTCCAGGATTTGGCTGGCGGTAGCAGAGAATCCTTTGGGCCCTTTTGAAAACAGGGGCATTGTGGCAGATACCTGGGGTACAGATGACACATATCCCAATGCTATTGACGCTCACGTTGTCTGGGATAAGGGGCAGTGTTACCTGGTGTATGGCTCCTTTTTCGGAGGGATTTATATAAAAGAACTGGAGCCATCTACAGGGCTTGCTCTGGATGGAAATCCCAAAAGTATGGGGCTGTGTATTGCCAGAAAAGGAAAGGATTTTCCAAAAGATGGACCGGAAGGAGCTTCGATTATTTATGTTCCTGAAAATGGATGGTTTTATCTTTTTCTATCCTATGGATGGCTTGGAGATGATTATGACATCTGTGCAGGAAGAAGCCGGAAGGTCACAGGGCCTTATGTAGATATGGAAGGAAAAGACCTTGTGGAAGAAAGTGTAGGGGTACGCATTGCGGGAAGTTATGAATTTCAGGCAGAGCATCCCAGATTTCTGGACAATGGAAATGGCTGGAAATGGGGAGGCCTGCGGGGACCTGGGCATGGAGTTCCTTTCTATGATGAACTACAGGATCGATACTTTTTTATCCATCATGTAAGGGATGGAGCATCTGTTTATCGGGTTCATGAAGAAGAGGATAACCGGGATAGCTATCAGGTTCATTATATGATG
>CATWQE010000009.1 GCA_958352855.1 uncultured Bacillota bacterium | reverse complement strand
TTCATTTTGAACGAAAAGTCCTCTTTTTCCGTAGAGAGTGTTATTTCACAGCCCCAAATTCAGATAAGCCGGTAGCATTTTATAGCCTGGACGTAATCATCTCCGTTGGTTATCGTGTAAAATCAAAACGTGGTGTGGAATTTCGCAGATGGGCAAATTCTGTGCTAAAACAATACATATTAAAAGGCTATGCTGTGAATGATAATCGTATCAAACAACTGGGAGAGGTGATACGGATTATGAAGCGGACAGAGGATGAACTGGACAGTAAGCAGGTACTTTCTGTAATAGAGAAATACAGTAATGCTCTTGATTTACTGGATTCTTATGACCATCAGAATATGACCCGTCCCCAAGGGAATCGCGCAACCTACGTTCTTTCTTATGAAGAATGCATGGAAGTGATTCAGAGTATGAGATTTGGTAATGAATCGGATTTATTCGGTAGAGAAAAGGATGATTCATTCAAAGGCAGTATCGGGAATATTTATCAGTCTTTTGGAGGCAAGGATATTTATGAATCCCTGGAAGAAAAGGCGGCAAATTTATTGTACTTTGTAACCAAGAACCATAGCTTTTTGATGGGAATAAACGAATTGCGGCGACTATGTTTTTGTATTTTCTGGATAAGAATGCAGCGTTGTTTGTGGATGGAAAAAAGAAAATTGAGGATTCAACGCTAGTTGCTTTGACCATTATGATTGCAGAATCCAGACCGGAAGAAAAGGAAATGATGGTGAGTGTAGTTATGAATTGCATGTTATAATACAATGTTTTCCAAGTATATAATTTATTTATGTTTTTGATATCAAATCTCGTACCATTGGTGCGAGAAATGGAGAAGTGTATGGAAAAGAATAAAATTGTAGGATATGAACCTTTGGTGAATGACTTAAAACAATTAATTCAGCAAAAGCAATATCGTGTGTTACAAATGATTAATTCAGAAACTATAAATCTATATTGGGAAATAGGGGAAGAGATTTATAGGCAACAGAAAGAAAAAGGTTGGGGGAAATCTATAGTAGGAGTGCTGTCCAAGGAATTACAGAAGGAATTTCCTGGATCAAAAGGTTACTCAGCATCAAATCTCTGGAGAATGCGCAATTTTTATTTAACGTATCGAGATTCTGAAAAACTCGCACCATTGGTGCGAGAAATCAGCTGGAGCAATAACGTTATCATTATGGAAAAATGTAAAGATGATTTGCAAAGGGAATTTTACATTCAAATGGTGAAACGTTATGGGTGGACAAAACGTGTATTAACCAATTTTATTGAAGCACAGACATATGAAAAATATTTATTAAACCAAACCAATTTTGATTTAGTGATACCAGAAGAACGAAGGGCACAAGCTAAATTAGCAGTTAAGGATGAATATACTTTTGATTTTGCTGAGCTGTCACCGGAATATTCAGAACATGAGTTAGAAATAAAGTTGGTAAATAATATTAGAGCGTTTTTAGTTGAAATGGGTGGTGATTTTGCTTTTATGGGCAACCAGTATCATTTAGTTGTTGGAACTAGAGATTTATATATTGATTTGTTGCTTTTTCATAGGCGACTTAGAAGCCTGGTAGCAATAGAATTGAAGATAGGAGAGTTTGAAGCTGAATATGCGGGAAAAATGCAATTGTATCTATCTGTGTTGGATGAGCAGATTAAATTACCAGAAGAGAATCCATCTATTGGAATTATTATTTGTAAGAGTAAAGATAAGACATATGTAGAGTATGCATTGAGACAAACAGGAGCGCCAATTGGTGTTGCGACATATCAGCTAAGGAACACATTACCAGAAGATATGAAGAAGGTATTACCGGAACCAGAGGAAATAGTAAAGCGTTTGAAAATATTTGAACAGGAAGAAAGAGAATGATTTATAAACAATAACCGTATATTTTCCACTCCGCCTGTTGTATAATAATCCGTAAAGCAGATAATTCGCGTTAATTTATTAAGTTTTACGGAGGAATACAAGGTATGTTAATATCAGATTTGCATATACATTCCCGTTTTTCCCGCGCCACCAGCAAGGAAGGTGATCCGGAGCATCTGGAGCTGTGGGCGAGGAAAAAGGGGATTCATATTTTAGGAACCGGTGATTTTACCCATCCAATTTGGCGGGAGGAATTGAAGGAGAAGCTGGAGCCGGCAGAAGACGGTCTCTATCGTTTGAAAAAAGAATATCGGATTCAGGACGGAACAACTCCCGATGACATGGAACCACGTTTTGTGGTAACCGGGGAAATCAGTTCTATTTATAAAAAGGGTGAAAAGACCAGGAAGGTTCACAGTCTTTTGATTTTGCCGGGGCTGGAAGAAGCAGATTTGCTTTCAGCAAAATTGGAAACTATAGGAAATATTCACTCAGACGGAAGACCCATTCTTGGGCTTGACTGCAGGGACTTGCTGGAAATTATGTTGGAGAGCGTGCCTGATGGAATTTATGTGCCGGCGCATATCTGGACGCCCCATTTTGCCATGTTTGGTGCATTTTCAGGCTTTGATTCTGTTGAAGAATGTTTTGGCGATTTAACAGGGCACATCCATGCAGTAGAGACAGGGCTTTCCTCTGATCCGCCTATGAACTGGAGAGTTTCTAATCTGGATGGATATCAGTTGATTTCCAATTCCGACGCCCATTCTCCTGGGAAATTAGGACGCGAGGCTAATCTCATGGATATGGAATTATCCTATAAAGGTTTAGAAAAAGCCATTCAGACAGGAGAGGGGCTGTATGGAACTGTAGAATTTTTCCCAGAAGAGGGTAAGTATCACTATGACGGACACAGGAAATGCCATCTCTGTCTGACTCCTGCCCAGACGAAGGAATATGGGGGAAAATGTCCGGTTTGCGGCAGGAAGATTACTATTGGTGTGGAACACAGAGTGGAAGCTTTGGCAGACAGACCTCAGGGATATGTGCGAGAACAGGCCAAGGCTTTTGAAAGTCTGGTGCCTTTGCCGGAGGTCATTGCAGAAGCTACCGGTCATTCTTCTGCCAGCGTGAAGGTGCAGAAGCAGTATGAGGACATGCTTTCTAAATTAGGAGCGGAATTTGAGATTTTAAGAGAAATTCCTGTGGAAGATATCCGAAAGGAATCTGGTTATATGATAGCAGAGGGAATCCGGCGGCTGAGAAAAGGCGAAGTACAGAGACATCCGGGCTTTGATGGAGAATATGGTACCATTAAGCTGTTTCACGCCTCAGAACTGGAGGATACAGAGGGGCAGATAAGCTTTTTTGAAACTCTTGGCATCAAAGAGCAGGAGGAAGCAACAGAGGTAAATCTTCCGATACCGGAGAGGGCAGTTTTTTCAGAGGAAACTACAGCCTTACCAAAAGTTGCTGCATTAAATGAAAAACAGCAAGAAGCAGTAGAGTCTATAGAGCCGATGGTTGCAGTTATCGCAGGTCCAGGAACTGGAAAAACCAAAACCCTTGTCTCCAGAATTTTGCATTTGCTTAGTTATCGTAAAGTGAAACCTTCCGAAATTACTGCAGTTACCTTTACGAAAAAAGCAGCAAAAGAAATGCAGGAACGTTTACAGCAGGAATTAGGAAAGAAACAGTCTGTGCGTCAGATGCAGATTGGAACCTTCCATTCTATTTGTCTGGATCTGCTGAGAAGCCAGGGAAAAGAATTTACGGTTGCAGATGCTATGCTTACCAGAGAAACAGCGGAAGAAACAATAAAGGAGTTTCAGTTAGAACTGAGCATTTCTCAGTTTTTGAAGGAGATTTCCCTCTGGAAGACAAGAAGAGATGCAGACTTGTCAAAAATCTCTATACCGGATGCGGCGCTGGAATATTATCAACAGCAATTAACAGCAAAGAACACACTGGATTTTGATGATCTTTTAATCGAGACCATAGGATTACTTCGTGAGAAAGAAGAACTGGAGCTTCCACAATTTCATTATCTTCTGGTAGATGAATTTCAGGATATCAGCCCTGTTCAGTATGAATTAATCCGGCTCTGGAACAATAAGGGAAGAGAATTATTTGTGATTGGCGATCCGGACCAGTCTATTTATGGATTCAGGGGGTCAGATTCCGCCTGCTTTGCCACTTTGCAAAAAGAATATCCCAGGGCACAGGTAATACGTCTTACAGAGAACTACCGTTCCACAGAAAAAATCGTGGAAAGCGCTATGGCAGTGATTTCTCATAATTCTGGTGATGAGAGAACTCTTCATGCTGCTTTGGGAAATGGGAAAGCGGTGAGAGTCATAGAAGCCTCCAGCGAAATGGCGGAGGCGGTTTTCGTGGCAAAAGAGATTAACAGGCAGATTGGCGGTATTGATATGCTGGATACAGAAAAGGGATTTGAGAGGGAATCAGAGCGAAAACAGAGAAGCTTTGGAGATATAGGAGTTCTCTACCGTACCCACAGACAGGCTAAATTACTGGAAACTTGTCTTCGGAAAGAAGGGATTCCTTACATGGTTACCGGAAGTGAGGATTTTCTTCTGGAACCGGAAGTGAGGGGAACTGTCTGCTTTTTCAGAAGTCTTGCAGAGCCAGAGGACTTCCTTGCCAGAACATTAGCCTTGAGGCTTTTATGGAAGCTTCCTGAGAATATTCTTACATCTGAGATTTACGAAACCATGAAAGCGAAATATCAGCCCCTTTTAAAGCGGAGCAAACCTGGCAAACTTCTTCAAAAATGGCGGGAGGACATGAACTTAAAGGAAAGCAAAGCCATGGATAATCTGGAACATATGGCTATGTGTTATCAGAATACAGGAGAATTTTTGAGCAGTCTTGCTCTTGGAGAAGAAGGTGATTTAATGCGATGTGGAGGAAAAGCTTATCACGCAGATGCAGTCACGTTAATGACCCTTCATGCATCTAAAGGTTTGGAATTTCCAGTTGTGCTGCTTGCTGGTGCAGAAGAAGGTAAACTGCCTTTAGAAAATGGAAAAGAACCCGCTAATATAGAAGAAGAGAGAAGACTTTTTTATGTGGGAATGACCAGAGCAAAAGAAGAGCTTATGATTATTTGCGGAGGACAGCCTTCCATGTTTTTAGAAGAGCTTCCATTGTCATGTATAGAAAAAGAAAAGACAGGGAAAAAAGAAGTGGGAGAAGAGGCAGAGCAAATGAATTTGTTTGAGTTTTTATTAGGAAGATAAGAAATATTGGGTTCAATCACATATTGAGAATATTTATACATTTCCGGCTAAGCCTGCGTGCCGTTGACATCTATTTTCAAAGCATGTCAGGTGGATTTGCTGAAACTGTATAAATATTCTTAAATACGATTTTGCGCAATATTTCTTTTTCTAATGAAAAGTTTATTGAGCTTTTGCAGCTTCCAGCGCTTTTGCAAGCTGATCCGGACAGGAAGTTCCTCTTCCGCCGCAGTCTGTGCCTTTTAAGCGGTTGATAACATCATCTACCTTCATGCCTTCTACCAGACTTGCAATTCCTTTGGTATTTCCGTTGCAGCCGCCGTTGAATTTTACATATTTAATGGTATCTCCGTCCAGTTCAAATTCAATAGAGCGGGAACATACGCCTTTTGTTTTATATACGTTCATTTTGATAGCCTCCTTTGTGAAATGATTTCCTAAAGTATTATACCAATTCTCTTGCGTAACTGCCAGTCCTAAGTGTGGGAATTTATAAATTTTTTAAAAGTATCAATTTTATGCTAACAAGCATATTTTTTTATGATATTATAGGAACGCGTATCAGAGACAAAAGGGGAGATTATAGATGTACGAAATTTCCATAGGTGAGTTATTGGAAAGACAGAGAAAAGAAAAAGGATACTCCAAATCTGTGGTTTGCAGAGGGCTTTGTAGTGTTACTGCATTATCAAGATATGAGAATGGGATGAGGATTCCAGATAAATTTCTGTTAGAGTATCTGTTGCAGAGACTTGGATGCAATGCGCAGCAATATGAAATGATTATCAGCAATGAAGAGTTTGATGAAATACAGCAGCAAAAGAAGATAGAAGAACTTATTGAGCAGGGAAAATATTCAGAGGCTGAGGATGAAATTGGAAATTATAAAAAAATGAAGTCTCCGTCAAAAGCAATTCATGAACAATATGTTTTTTACTATGCAGGGCTTGTAAAGAAATATACAGGTGAATATACACAGGCGGTGTCTAATTTTGAGATGTCTTTGTCTAAAACCATTGTTCAGAAAGAGTATAAACAATGTGGACAAGGCCTTCTGTCTTTTATGGAGCTTAAAGTATTCAAAGAGTTGGGAGACTGCTATCAGGAAGTCCAAAGGACACAGGATGCACAGGCAATATATTTGGAGATTCAGACATATCTTGAAAGCCATCCTTGCATTTCTTTAGAAATGAAGCAGCTTTATTATGGCATTTTATATAAAATAGCGGAGCAGAATTATCAGAAATATAATTATGGTGATGCGTATTTTGCCATTCAAAAAGTATATACGGGCATGACAGAACATTATTTTGTTAAATCCATGAAAGAAGTGCTGGAATTAAAAATGGCATTGGAAGAAAAAATGAACCATTTAACAGCAGAGGCAGAGCAGGATTACAAAAACAAGATTATGGCACTGGAATTGCTAAAATGCACAGACGAAAAAGAAATGCTTGCCTATATGGAGGAAAAAAATGTCAGAATATAACAGAGCATCAGTAATCCGTTATTATCGGAAACAAAGGAACATGACCCAGGAGGAACTTGCAGAGGGGATATGCGACACTTATACATTATCAAGGTATGAAAGCGGAACCTTAAATCCTTCAGAAGAAAATTATCAGAAAATAATGAATAAACTGGAAATGTCAGAAGAAACCATTCTTTTCAATCTGCAGACAGAGGATGTGAATATCGCAAAAGTCAGGAACCGGTTATTGTGGCTATTTGAAAGAGGGGATTATCAAGGTGCAGAAAACGAAATAGAAAAAATTATCAGCAAAAATCAGTTGCCATTAATGTACGTGGAAAACAGACAATTTCTTTACCGGATACGCTTTGTGGTGAAGCGGAGATGTGGCAAATTGTCGTTAGATAGTTATATTTTAGCGCTGGAGAGTTTGTTAAAAGAGAGTTTTAAAGACTATGACAGCGAAAAATTCGTCAATAAATATTTTTACACAGAGAATGAACTGCTGATTTTAAATAACATTGCAATCGCATATGGAGAAGCAGGAAAGTATGAAACCGCTTGTAGAATATTCTCCAGTGTCATCCAACAGATGGAGAAGGTGTCTTACATGGATGGTTATAAGCCTTATTATCTTCTTATGGTAAACTATGCCAATATCCTGGGACTGCATCAACAGTATGATGAGAGTATTGAAATGTGCAGAAAAGGAATCTCCTGGCTTTGGAAATGGGAAAAAGGGAATTGCCTTTACAATTTTATCTACAATATTGGGTGGAATTATATAGAAAAATCTAAGGGACTTTCCGAAGAAGAAGCCCTTAGATTAAGAAAAATTGGACTTCTCTACGTCTGGGAAGCATATGAGCTTTGCGAACTGTACCCAGAGCGAAGAAAAAACTTAGAGCATATTAAAAAATATTTTGAGAAAAATCAAATAATTTAATCTTGAGGAGGAAGATCACAAAAAGGAATCGAGTTACTTCCTTCTATACTATCATTTGCGACCGATTGACCATCTTCTGTATGTTCATAAAGGTGTAAAGAGCCTTTGGCAGTAGGCAAGCCAGAATTGTTATTCATGTAGATTAGTGCCAAAGCGAAAATGGTAAGGTAACTTAAAAGCTTTCTTTTTTTCATTATTGTAATATACTTCTTTTGCTTTCAATTTATATAGTCTGCAATATAGGGTATATCTTTCATTTCGTTTATAAAAATTTTGTACTTTCAAGTATGAAAGCAATGATATCACTATCCTGACAGAAAATTAATGCTTTAAATGGTGAAAACGATTTAACCGTTTACGTCATTGTCTTTTCTATGTCTTTTTTATAGTATTAAGTTTACATTTGCTTTAAGAAAGGACATATGATTATGAAAGAATTATTTGTTTCTAATAAGAGGTATCGTCTGTTTCTCATAGGGGTTGTTGTTTCAAATGCTGGAGATTATATTGATGATATTGCGTTTGCACAGCTTGTATATTCTATTACAAAATCTACTTTATTTTCAAGTTATGTTTTTGCAGTGAAAATTGTTTTTTCATTTTTGAATATTTTAAGCGCTACTTTGGTTGATAAATGGAACAAGAAAAAATTACTTACATTAAGTTGTCTGCTGCAGGGATGTTTGATTGTATGTTTGATTTTTTCTTATAAAATAGGAATTTTGTCAACACCTTTATTATTGACATTTGTTACACTGCAGGCAATTTTTAGTTCTTTTGCAAAGCCTGCTCAGACTGCTATCTTACCATTAATTGTGGAAACAGAGGATTTAGTAGAGGCGAGGGCGCAAATCAGTATTGTAGATCAGTTCATACAGATTGTGTCGTATGCTGGCGCTGGCGCCATGATTGCTGCAATTGGTATATCGGGAGCCTTAATGGTTGATGTGATATCTTTTGGAGTTATAGCATTACTTTTTTCTTTTATCAAAATAAGGGAAGAGATAACACCGATTAAGTCCTTCGGAGAATTTTCCAGAAATGTAACAGAAGGGTTTGTTTTTGTAAAAAGTCAAAAAGTGATTATCATTGTGTTATTACTAACATTCTTTGGGAATTTTTTAGTAACACCAATAGATTCGTTAATGCCTGCCTATACCTCACAAGTAAAATATCCAGAGGCGTACTTTTCATTTTATATGACCGTTATGGCTGTTGGAGGCATCTGCGGAGGATTTTTTGTGACAAAAATGCAAAAGGTAATTACAAAAGGTGTTCTGTTTTCTATGGGATATCTTATAGGGGCGGTAAGTATGATTTTATTGCAATTTCCTGAAGAACTAGTGTACTTTTGCTCAGCGTACAGTATGGGAGTTTCTATTTCAATTGTGTCCATTTTAAATGCTTCTATTATACAAATACTTACGCCCAAGGAGATGACAGCCAGAGTTTTTTCGATTTTTAAATGTATTTCGTTTACAGCCAGTCCATTAGGAATCTTGATTGCAGGAATGCTGGGAGAAATAGTGCTTATGAGATGGATATATGGTATCTATGGAGTCGCAATGTTAGTTCTAACATTTCTTAGCTTGAAGTTTTGTCACATAAAATAAAGAAATACAGAAGGAGATACGATGGAATATAGAATTTCAGAAAAATGTCCGGAGAATACTTCAGATTTAGAAAATCTTGACTGCGAATGTAAAAAAAGAATGGGAAAAAATAATAGAATTATGAGGGAGATACAATGTCAAAAAATATAAAGATTCTTTTATTTGAACTGGCAATGATAATTGGAAAGAGTGATTTTGAATATCCCATTTTTATTGTCTACTTATTAAGCAGAGGATTATCAGACTCAGAAATTGCATTGTTGTTTTCAATACAAGCAGTAACAGTATTTATTTTTGAATATGTGACGGGAATAATAGCAGATAGAATAGGTTCTAAAAGCATATTAATTATAGGCTCTTTATCAATGATTATGGCAGAGATGCTCTTTCTTGTTTCAGAAACGTTGCTGAGCTATACTTTAGCAATATGCTTTATCTCTTTTGGCGTTGCAGCTAAAAGTGGCGCTGATATAGCAAGTTTGCATGATTTAATCACTCATGAAAATATTAATTCTACATTTGAAAAAGAACTTAGTGGTTTTATGGCTATGAAAACAATCTGGCCTATACTTGCGATAATAATAGGTTCAAATTGTTTTACATACAATAACAAATTGCCATTTCTTTTAACAATGATTGCTAACGTTATATCAATTATAAGTTTTGGAATGCTTTTGCCAGGGAATGTGCCATGTAAGAGAAAGTCATCTGCGATTCTTATATCTGCTATGAAAAAAAGTTTTTCCAATAAAAGCATGGTTTTTTTGTTAATAATAGTATGTTTAGTTAATCCAATTTATCAATTTATTTCTAATGACATACAGGCTAATATAAAAAATACAGAATTTACAGTTGGAAGCTTAGGATACATATATATTTTTATGGAAATAGGAGAAGGAATAGGAAGTAAGATATTTTATTATTTTTCGAAGAAATTTGCAAATTTCACAATTTTAAGATTTGCAGTATTAGGAATGAGTATTTGCACATTTATAATAGCTGCAAAAATGTATTTGGTAGTCATTATAATATTGGGAATAACTTACGGTGTAATAGCGACAGCTAATATTATAGAAATCAATGCAGTAGCTGATGATTATAATCGTGCAACTATGATGTCGCAGCAACATGCAATCATAAAAATAAGTCAAACAATATTTTTTGCAACATGTACAGCTTTGCTAAAAATAGTTAATTTGAATATGGTTTTGTGCTTTTCAGGGATTGTTTTATTAATCGTTTTTTTACTCAAAAGATACGAGCCACAAAACATTTAGAACGGAAAATAGAAAACGGGTACAAGTCGATTTACAGTTTTTCAGTTGGAGAGGAAGTCAAAGAGTGAAATATAAGATTTCAGGAGAATATTTTAACTGTAATATTTGCAAAAAACTGCAAATAATAAATATAAAATTGACTAAAGAGAGTTTTATTTGTATAATATTAGTAGAATTTCCTTGGAATGAGAGGAGGAAGACTATGTTATTACAGTTTTCGGTAACAAACCATCGGTCAATAAAAGATATAGCAGTTATCAGTATGAAAGCTGCATC
Source organism: uncultured Bacillota bacterium (assembly GCA_958352855.1). Classification (GTDB taxonomy): domain Bacteria; phylum Bacillota; class Clostridia; order Lachnospirales; family Lachnospiraceae; genus Blautia. The sequence goes on along the minus strand of CATWQE010000009.1, from coordinate 62,467 downwards.
TGATAAAACAATGAAAGAAGTGCTGTTATCTCCTGATGGAAAAAAAATGATTGTACCTGTAATGGCAATTTATGGTGCAAACGCAGCAGGTAAAAGTAATGTACTTCATGCACTTTTGCTGATGCGGGAAATGGTCTGTGGTATATATGCAAAGCCTCTCAAAGGGGCAGAGCTTCCTTATGAGCCTTTTGCATTCGTAGATGAAACAATAGAACCGACAACATTTGAAATTATATATTACTATGATGATATTAAATATGCGTATGGTTTCTCTTTTGACAGAGAACAGATCATAAAAGAGTACCTTTACCATTGGCCAAACGGAAGAGAAGCTCTGGTGTTCTCCAGGGAAAAAGACAGGTACGAGTTTCGTGAAAGTATTCAGGAGCAGTTGACGCTTGCCAGACGCACTCCTGAAAACAGGCTCTACCTGACAAGTTCTAATGAGTGGAATTGTGTCCAAACTGAGAAGGCGTATTTATGGTTTCAGCAGAAGCTCTGTGGTTTGACAGGTATAGGGATTTCCAATGAAGCAACGCTCCAAGCACTACAAAAAAATGGAGAGGGCAAACAACGTATCTTAAAAGAAATGCTCCTTGCAGATTTGGGTATCTGTGATGTGGTGTTGTCCGGGACGAAAGAAAAACCAATTATTTCAACAGTTCATCAGATAATAGCAGACAATGGCAGTAAAAAGGAATATCGCTTGCTGTTAGGGCAGGAATCGGCAGGAACACAGAGATTCTTTGCGAGGATTGGTTTGTGGATAGATGCGATGAATCGTGGGGCAGTGCTGGTGGTGGATGAGATTGAAGCAAGCATGCATCCTCTTCTTACCAGACATTTGATTGAGATGATGCAGGATCAGATGATCAACCAGAACCACGCACAGTTGGTTTTTACGACACACGATACCTGCCTTTTAGATCTGAAGCTACTTCGTCGAGATCAGATTTGGTTTGCGGAAAAAGACGAAAAAAATATGCAGACAGATATTTATGCTCTGACAGAATTTTCACCACGAAAAGAAGAAAACATTTCTAAAGGATACCTGCAAGGAAGATATGGTGCAATTCCATTTATCGGAGGAGGTATCTGAGATGGGCAGGATTAAAGAAATAGACAGAAGGGCATCTGGGCGTAGGAGAAGGAAGCCGGTTGTTTACCTTATTTGTGAAGGCTCAGAAACAGAGATACGTTATTTTAAAAATTTTAGGAGCAGAGAATGTAACATAGATATTGTGCCGATTCCATCACAGTATAAAGCTGCTGATAAACTGGTGCAGAAAGCACGTGCTACAATTGGGTTCAGCCCTTATTACCCTGATGAGGGCGATATGATCTGGTGTATATTTGACCGGGATGATAATACAAATGATATGTTGGCAAAAGCGAAACGGCAGGCATTGAAAGAAGGATATCAGATCGCTTTTTCGAACCCTTCTTTTGAAGTTTGGTTTCTTCTTCATTTTCAGGATCAGACAACACCAGTTGAAAACTGCGAAGCTGCGATAAAGTTACTAAAGAAAAGGGGCAGACTAGAGCAATATGAGAAGAATAGAGATATCTATGAACAATTAAAGCCACTACAAGAAATGGCTGTCAAAAGGGCAAAGAAGCTGGTGGAAAGATTGAGAACAGAGAACATAGATATTCTTACCAGAGAAAGTAACCCGGCTACAACAGTTGCAGAGTTAGTAGAATACTTAAACAGTAAACAAAGATAAGTAATATTCATAATATAAAAGAAATACAGTAGCCAGAACCCAAAAAACAGTGTAAAATAGAAGCGGAATTTCACCAATATCATTTTGTTGTAAGCAGCAGAAAGGGAAAAATATGAACACCATTGGAATTATCGGAGCCATGGAAGAGGAAGTGGCTATTTTAAAAGAGAAAATGTCAGAAGTAACTGTCCTTGAAAAGGCAGGCATGGAGTTTTTTAAGGGGATTCTGGGAGGACAGCAGGTAGTTGTAGTTCGTTCCGGCATTGGAAAGGTCAATGCCGGCATTTGTACCCAGATTCTGGCAGATGTGTTTCAGGTAAATGCAGTAATCAATACAGGCATTGCAGGATCCCTGAAAGCAGAAATCAATATCGGAGATATTGTGCTTTCTACAGATACCATGCAGCATGATGTGGATGCCAGAGAATTTGGTTATGAGATTGGCCAGGTTCCACGTATGGACACCAGGACTTTTCCGGCGGATAACAGGCTGAGAGAAACAGCTTTGCAGGTGTGCCGCAAGGTAAATCCTGAGATTCAGGTTTTTCAGGGAAGAGTGGCAAGCGGCGACCAGTTTGTGGCGGACAAAGAGACGAAAGAAAAGATTATTGCAAATACCCAGGCATACTGTACAGAAATGGAGGGCGCAGCTATTGGCCAGGCAGCTTATCTGAATGGGATTCCTTATCTGGTAATCCGCGCTATCTCAGACAAGGCAGACGACAGCGCGCACATGGATTATCCTGCTTTTGAGAAGGAAGCAATCCGCCATACAGTAAATCTGGTGGAAAATATGATGAAAGCCCTGTAAGAATCAAGGAAGAATTTGTCGGACGATTTTTGTTTTCAAACAGGATGAGGCGCTATATAATAGTTTCATAGAGGCTGGCAGTTTGTTTCTATGCAGTCTCATAGAAAAGGCGGGACAGGCAGTGCTGTTTGCCGAATAAGAGGAGGAACTTATGGAGCACCTGATTCTTTATTACGGTGCCTGCATTATGGGGGCAATTTGCCTCATAAGTATGCTGGCAATTTACAAAAGTAACCGGAATGTATTAAAAGATTTGAGACATCCGGCAGAAGCAAAAAATCCATGGATGAAAGGCTTTATACAGGAGCATGAAAAAAATGTAGAGGAAAATACGCAGATACATAATCCTTCTGTTTATGTTATCAAACGTATGAGAGGACGAAAGATAGGACCCTGGAATGTACGCCAGCTAAAGGGCATTTCCTGGGGAGCTTTTGTCCTCTCTTTTTTATTGACAGGAATGAGCTTGTTTCTTATTTACCAGAGTGACATGAAAACCTTTAAGGCGCCTGTACCGGGGGGAGAAATTCCGGCGTTTACAACGGTTATGATTACAGGAATCTGTATGGGAATTGTACTGTTGGGCGTGCGGCTTCTCATAGGGACAGGCTATCAGGAAGAAGAAATCGAAACCAACCTTTTGGATTATATAGAAAATTCCTATCAGGAACCGGAGACTGCCAAGATTATTCCCATGGAAAATGCCAGGGGAGCAGGAAAAAGGGAAAAGGCCATGCGCCAGATTGAACAGGGAATTCTGGAGGCTGCGGCAGCAGACAGCCGGTATAGCCATCTTTTGAGCAAGGAAGAAAGTGAGATTGTGAAAGATGTGGTGAAAGAATTTCTAACTTGATAATCCCAAATGAATTTGCTAAACTAAAGAAAGACAGACGGAATGGATTCTTCTGGAACCCAGTCTGGAAATAAAGAGTCAAAGGAGAAGAGACAATGGGAAACAAAGTAACATTTGACTATTCAAAAGCAGTAAATGTTGTTCGCGAAGAAGAAGTTGCGGCAATGGAAAAAATGGTAGACGCAGCAAAAGAAGTTCTGGTGTCCAGAACAGGACTGGGAAATGATTTTCTTGGTTGGATTGACCTGCCTGTAGATTATGATAAAGAAGAGTTTGACAGAATCAAGAAAGCAGCACAGAAAATTCAGAGTGACTCTGATGTTCTCCTAGTAATCGGTATCGGCGGTTCTTATCTGGGAGCAAGAGCAGCAATTGATTTCTTAAGCCATCCGTTTTATAACAATTTAAGCAAAGAAAACCGTAAGACACCAGAAATCTATTATGTAGGAAATAATATCAGCGGCGCCTATGTAAAAGGACTGGCAGAGGTAATCGGTGACAGAGATTTCTCCATCAACGTGATTTCCAAATCCGGTACTACTACAGAACCGGCTATTGCATTCCGCGTATTTAAAGAAATGATGGAAGAAAAATACGGAAAAGAAGAAGCTGCAAAACGAATTTATGCAACCACAGACAAAGCAAAGGGAGCTTTGAAAACGCTGGCAACAGAGGAAGGCTATGAAACTTTTGTGGTTCCAGATGATGTAGGCGGACGTTTCTCTGTACTTACCGCTGTAGGTCTGCTTCCGATTGCAGTAAGCGGTGTATCCATTGACAAATTAATGGAAGGCGCAGCATCTGGAAGAGAGCTGGCATTAAATGCGCCATACGCAGAAAATGATGCTCTTCAGTATGCAGCAGTGCGTAACATTCTTCACAAAAAAGGAAAATCCGTAGAAATTCTGGCAGACTACGAACCAACACTTCATTATGTGGCAGAATGGTGGAAACAGCTTTACGGTGAAAGTGAAGGTAAGGATCAGAAAGGAATTTATCCGGCATCTGTAGACTTCACTACAGACCTGCACTCTCTGGGACAGTTTATCCAGGATGGCTCCAGAATCATGTTTGAAACCGTATTAGCCATTGAAGAGCCAAAAGAAGATGTTATTATCAAAGAAGCAGAAAATGATTTGGACGGACTGAATTATCTGGCCGGAAAAGGCATGGATTTCGTAAATAAGAGCGCTATGAACGGAACCATTCTTGCACATACAGATGGAAATACACCAAACTTAATGGTGAAGATTCCACAGCAGAATGAATTTTACTTAGGACAGTTGTTCTACTTCTTTGAATTTGCATGTGGTATCAGCGGTTATCTTACAGGGGTAAATCCATTTAACCAGCCAGGTGTAGAAAGTTATAAGAAGAACATGTTTGCATTGCTTGGAAAACCAGGCTTTGAAGAGAGAAGAGAAGAATTATTAAAGAGATTATAAGAGAATAACAGGGCTGCCGCAGAGAGGCATCAGTATTCCTGATGAAACATCTGCGGCAGCTTCTTAATTATTCTGTGTATCAGTCTTCTTCAATGATTTGCAGCTCAAAATAGTCAAAATCCAGCACTTCAATAAAATTGTCCTGTGAAAAACGTACTTTAGAAAATTTCTGGAAGTCTTTAATATTAGCGTCTAACCAGATGGGAGAAGGCAGATCGAACTCATGGCAGATGCAGTCAAGACAGTGAAATACCTTTTTCGTTCTGGTGGATTTTGTATCATCACAGATTACAGTGCTTTTTAACAAATGTGTATCCTTATAAATATTACCCATTAAGCGAAACATAGGAAAATCCTTTCTTTTAATATCATGATTATGGAACTATTATAAGGAAGGAAATATGTTGTGTAAAGCCCGTTTTTTAATGATAAAGCGGCAAATTGTGCAGATTGTATATAAAAAAAAAGAAAATATGGCAAATTGACAAGCCACTCTCCAACGTTGTCCAGGATTACAAAGTCTCCTGAAAATCTTTGGGCAAATGACATATGGAAAAAAAAAGCGGATAGAGGTATACTAAACACAGTTCAGAAAGAGAATCACATATTTATACTGTATCATATTTCAGGAGGAAATGAAAAATGGCAAGTTTATCTTTACAGCATATTAACAAAACTTATCCAAACGGTTTCGAAGCAGTAAAAGACTTCAACCTTGAAATCGCAGACAAAGAGTTCATCATCTTCGTAGGTCCTTCAGGATGTGGTAAATCCACAACTCTTCGTATGATTGCAGGTCTGGAAGAAATCACAGGCGGTACATTAAAAATCGGCGATAAAGTAGTAAATGACGTTGAACCAAAAGACAGAGATATTGCAATGGTATTCCAGAACTACGCTCTGTATCCACATATGACAGTTTATGATAACATGGCATTTGGTCTGAAACTGAGAAAAGTTCCAAAAGATCAGATTGACAAAATGGTTAAAGAAGCAGCTAAAATCCTTGACCTTGAAAAACTGTTAGACCGTAAACCAAAAGCTCTTTCCGGTGGTCAGAGACAGCGTGTTGCTATGGGACGTGCTATCGTGCGTGAACCTAAAGTATTCCTTATGGACGAACCTCTGTCAAACCTGGATGCTAAACTTCGTGTTCAGATGCGTACTGAGATTTCCAAATTACATGAAAGATTAGGCGCTACTATCATCTACGTAACACATGACCAGACAGAAGCTATGACACTTGGTACCAGAATCGTAGTTATGAAAGACGGTGTTGTTCAGCAGGTAGATACACCTCAGACATTATACAATGCACCAGCTAACTTATTCGTTGCAGGATTCATCGGATCTCCTCAGATGAACTTCTTAGATGCAGTTGTTAATGTAAAAGGTAATGACGTAACATTACAGATTGGAAACACAACACTTCATGTTCCGGCTGCTAAAGCAAAAGCCCTTATTGATGGTGGCTACAACGGAAAAACTGTTGTTATGGGTATCCGTCCAGAACACGTTTATGATGATGAAGAACACATCAAAGCTAATCCAAACAGCGTAATGGAAGGAAAAATCACTGTTTACGAATTACTTGGTGCTGAAGTATATCTGTACTTTGATGCAGAAGGTTCTTCTATGACAGCAAGAGTTAATCCACGTACAACAGCAAGAACAGGTGATGTTGTTAAATTCTCTCTGGATCTTGAAAAAATGCACATTTTTGATAAAGAAACAGAGCAGGTTATCACAAACTAAGATTTGTTTTAAAATGATTATATTACAAGGGTGTCGCACAATCCTCAGCAAGAGGAGGAGCGATACCCTTGTTCTGATTACAGAAGTCATTCCGGATTTCAAGCACATTCTAGAGACGTTGTTTTTGCGGGGATTTAGAGGTGTCACTGTTCATAAGAGAATCCAACAGCATCCCCAGTAAAATAATTATAAAACCTGTAAGAACCATAGGAGTGGGATATTCTTTCAGAAAAAGAGCAACCCATACAGGACCGAGAATCATTTCCCACAGAGCGATTACAGAGGCTTTTTGGGCGCTGATTTTCTGAATCCCAACATTATAGCAGGCATAACCGGCGCCAATCTGTATGATTCCCAATACCAGCATAATTATCCAATCCATACTTGTCATAACAGATATCTTTCCCAGCGTTCCTGGAAAAAGCAGAAATACGATGATTCCTGTAAATAGATTGGCCACAGCAGTAAGTCCAATGGGGTTGGTGCCAGCGACTTTTTTTGCGCTGACGGTCATAAGGGCAAAAAATATCCCTTCACTTAAGGCAATGAAATTACCGGTCTGGCTGGCGGCATCTCCTCCTGAACACATAAAGAATACAACACCTATGAAGATGATTGCTACTGGCACAAAGGCACGTATATGAAACTTTCTGGTTTTCAGCAAATTGGCAAGGAAAAGCCAGATAGCTGCAGTATATTGCATTCCAATAGCAACAGGGGCAGAAGTAGTGCCAAGAGCCAGAATGATGCTGAGACAGAGGCCGGCATAGGAGCACATATATATTACCATCCACCAGTTCCATTTTAATTGCTTTGGGCGTATTGTGGCGGACAATACAATAGCTGCAATAAGTGAGCGTAAGCCGCAGATTAATACGGAGTCAAGAGAAAGGTATTTTACCAGAGGAGAGTTTAAACTCCAAAAAGCGGCTCCCAGAAAGACCAGAAGCCCTCCGGAAACAGGAATACGCTTCATAAGAATCCTCCTTTCTAAACATTATAACTAATTAAACTTGATTAAATAGTAATCATGATTATAATTATAAGTGAGAGAGGATTTCTTTGTCAAGTTTAAACAGGTATTTTATATTTGAAAAAAAGGAGATGAGAGCTTTGGAAGATAAGGCATTAGATAACAATTTAACATTGAAACGAAAACGCATTATGATTTATTTTATTGAGGCCGCTGAAAAGTTAATTCGACAAAATGGAATTGAAAATCTGTCCATTCGTAAAATTGCTACAGAAGCAGGGTATAATAGCGCCACCATTTATAATTATTTTAATGATTTAGAGCAGCTTACAATGTTTGGTTCTATTTGTTATTTAAGAGAATATGTGGCCCAACTGGAGAAAGAGTTAAAACCGGGAATGCGGGCAATTGACTCCTACCGCACGATTTACCATTGCTTTAACCGAAACGCATTACGATATCCAGAGATTTATCATAACATTTTCTTTGGTAAGTACAGTGGAGAGCTGGCTTCGGTGCTTCATTTATATTATCATGAGCTGTTTCCCAATGAGCTGGAGAATTTTAGTGAGGAAACAAGAACCATGCTGGTGCAGGGGAGTATGGTAGAGCGTGACAGGGCAACAATGGAGCGGATGGTACAAGAGGGAGATATCCAGGCTGAAAAGGCGGAAATTACATTGGATTTGATTGTTGCTCTGCATCAAAATTTTCTTTATGAAGCATCTCTTGGTGGAGCAGGATTTGATGCAAAAGCGCATGAAGAGAAATTTAATAAGATGTTTGAGTATTTGCTGGCTGCTGGAAAATAAGCAGGAAATGCCAGAGAGAAAAGGGCTGTCTCATTGGATATATGCTTAATGAGTCAGCTCTTTTTTAGTACAAAATAAACAAAAAAAGAGCATAAATAAAAATATAGTTGACAATTTATACGAAAGAAAATATAATCATGATTATAAAGAAATCATGATTTTTACAAAAAACAGGAGGTTAATGTGATGACAACTGAGCAGGAAAAGTTAATTCAGGAACCTATCTTTCAATATTTTCATGAGCTATGTCAGATTCCCCGTCCTAGTTTCCATGAGGAAAAAATCAGTGCGTATCTTCTTGAATGGGCAGGAAATCAGGGGTTGGAGGCAGAGCAGGATGCTGCAAAAAATGTCTTTATTCGGAAACCGGCAACTCCTGGCTACGAGCATGCTCCTTGTATTATGCTGCAGGCGCACATGGATATGGTGTGTGAGAAGTCTCCTGAAATAGAACATGATTTTGACAGTGATTCTATTCCATGGCAGATTGAAGGAGACCGTATCAACACAGGCGGACGTACTACACTGGGAGCAGATGACGGAATTGGCGTTGCCTATGCTATGGCAATTCTTACGGATGAAAGTCTTGAACATCCAGAGCTGGAGGTTTTGTTTACTACAGCAGAGGAAGAAGATTTATCCGGCGCAGAACGTTTTGATGCATCCAGGATGCGGGCTGCAAGACTCATTAATCTGGACCATTCCTGTGATACAGAAATTTTATGCGGAAGCTGTGGCGGGCAGGCCGCGGAACTCAGAATTCCTGTAGTAAGTAAGCCCGTTCCATCTGGATGGATAGCTGCCCTTTTATCCGTAAGCGGGCTTCATGGCGGTCATTCTGGTGAGGACATACACAGAGGACATGGAAATGCCAATACCTTGTTAGCCAGAGTGTTATTGGCTATAGAAGAGAAAACCCCATTCAAACTAGGACCTGTTAAGGGAGGAAGTTTCCGGCTGGCAATTCCAAGAGATGCGTCAGCAGTTGTATGTTTCCCGAAAGAGCAGTGGAGCGTACTTGAAGGGATTATAGAAGAACAGGAAAGACAAATGAAAGGAGAATTCGCAGCTACAGGCGGGGATTTATCTATTACCCTGGAAGCTGCAAAGCAGCCACATTGGTGTACAGAACCTGATTTGCTGTTGAATGCAGCGCTTCTGGCGCCGGATGGTATTTATCAGATGAATGAAGCTTTAGTGGGTTTAGTGGATACGTCTGATAATCTGGGAGAGATTTATCTTACAGAACAGGAGCTTTGTCTGGTATTTGAAATCCGTTCTGCAAGACCCAGCCTTGGCACCTATCTTTATCAGCGGATAGGCAGATTGGCAAAGGTTCTGGGTGGTACCTGTAATACCAGTAAGGGTTATCCGTCCTGGGAGTTCCATCCGAAATCATCCTTTAGAGAAGTGGCAAGCCAGACTTATGAAGAGTTATTTGGATGTGAACCTAAATATCTTACGGTTCATGCAGGCCTGGAGGTGGGATTCTTCTCCCAAAAGAAGCCGGAATTAGATGCCATTGCCATTGGGCCAAATTGTTGGAATTTTCATTCCCCAACAGAAGAAATGAGTATTTCTTCCGCCAGAAAGATTTATACATTTTTATGTGGGATTCTAAAAAATTGTAAGTAAGCAAAGACAAAAGGGGGAATTGCACCTATGAAGGAAAAAATAAAAAAGATGAAAAAGAAAAAAGAATTAAAGGCATTAAATCCAATGCTGTTTCTGGTGGCAATTATGTTAATTGTTACAGTGGCTTCTTACATTGTGCCTGTGGGCTCTTATGATCGTGTCATGGTGGACGGTCAGGAGATTGTTGACCCAGAGAGCTATCATTCTGTAGAAAGAAGCCCGATTACACCGTTTAATCTGTTGGTTTCTGTGACACTGGGAATGCAGCGCGGCTCCGCAATTATCTTTTTCCTGTTAATTATCGGAGCGATGTTTGCTATTCTGGATGGTACGGGAGCTATTAATGCGGGGATGACCAATATAGTCAGGGCAATGAAGGGCAAGGAATTTTTAATGATTCCGGTCTGTATGATTGTGTTTGGCATGGGCTCTGCCTTTTGCGCCAATTTTGAAGAATTTCTGGCTTTTGTTCCATTGGTACTGGCGTGCTGTCTGACCATGGGATTTGATTCGCTGACTGCGGTTGGTATTATTTTTTGTGCGGCGGCAGCAGGATATGGAGGAGCGATTACCAATGCCTTTACCACAGGTATTGCTCAGAGTATTGCCGGTCTTCCTATGTTCTCTGGCATGGGACTTCGCATTGCAGTGTTTGTAGTACTGTTGACAGTCAGTATTATTTATGTAACCTGGCATGCGCTTCGGGTAAAAAAGAACCCTCAGTTAAGTTCTACTTATGAAATAGACCTTGTTACTGCGAAAAATGTAGCCCTTAATGTGGACAATTCTGTTCCTTTAACTACACGCCAGAAGATTGTGCTGGTTATTTTCGTAGGCGGTATTGCGTTTACTGTTTATGGTATTATTGTGAAGGGATATTATATTGACGAGTTGGCAGGTATTTTCCTGGCTATTGGTATTATTGGTGGTTTAGTAGGCGGTCTTCGCCCAGGAGAAATCTGTGAACATTTTGAAAAGGGCTGTGTGAATATGCTTTTCCCATGCCTGATGGTAGGGCTGGCAAACTCTGTTATTATTTTACTGGAGCAGTCCAATATGATGGATTCCATTATTCACCTGCTGGCAAGTGCATTAAATGGTTTGTCTCCAATGCTGACAGCATTTGGTATGTTCATTACAACTGATTTGTTTAATGTACTGATTCCGTCTGGTTCAGGAAAAGCTGCCATTGTTATGCCTATTATGGTACCTTTAGCTGACATGATGGATATTACAAGACAGACATCTGTGCTGGCATTCCAGTTGGGAGATGCTTTTACAAACGTAATGGCGCCAACCGGAGGAGAAATTCTGGCAGCTCTGGCTATGTGCGGAGGCGTGTCCTTTAAGAAATGGATGAAATATTTACTGCCGCTGTTTATTGCCTGGTGGATTGTAGCCTTTATTTTCCTGGCTATTGCTGTCCAAACTGGTTATGGACCGTTTTAAAATAACAATTACATAAACAAGATGGGGCGCACCCTCGCTCTGTTGGATAGAAAACGGAAAGAATCCATTCTTTTTTGAGAGTGGATTCTTTTTTTGTGGGAATAGTCACATAGAATATGTATATTTTGAAGATAGTTTCGTAAAACAAAAAAGAGATGGCATACATGCATTTAAAAAAGAGAAAAAAAACACAAGATTCTACGAAATAAAATTCGTAATGCTAGATGTTTATATCACAATAACAGGAGTTTATAACGAAATAAAATTCAAAAGTATATAGAAATGTGGAAGGCATTTTTAGGAAAAAGGTAGAAAAATACATAACTCTTGAATGGGGTCTGTTTCGTAAATATAATTAGAATTACGAAATGTGTTTCAATAAAAAAAGGGAGGGAAAAACGTTTATGAAGAAAAAATGGATTGCCTTGTTGCTGGCAGCAGTTATGGGAACTCTTTCGCTGTCAGGCTGTGCAGGACAAGGGAAGGAAGAGGGAGATGTAATTGAAGTCTGGTCTTTTACAAATGAGCTGGAACAAATGTTAGATTTGTATAAAGCCACACATCCAGATGTGAAGGTTAAATTTACATTAGTTCCTACAGATGTTTATGCAAGCAAATTAAAAAACGCCATTCAAAGTGGGAATGCACCGGATGTATTTGCCATTGAAGAGGCATTTGTCCGAAGCTTTGTGGAAGAGCCCGGGGTAATGGCTGATTTAGAAGACTTGAAACCAGATTTAGAGGAAATGGAAATTCTGGACTATACCCTGGATGTGGGAACGGATTTTGATGGGAATTTACGTGCTGTTTCCTGGCAGGCAGCGCCGGGAGCTATGTTTTACAGGAGAAGTTTAGCGAAAGAGTATCTTGGTACAGATGAGCCTCAGAAAGTCCAGGAATATTTTCAGGACATGGACAAGTTTATGGAAACAGCGGAAATCATCAAAGAGAAGTCTCAGGGAAATTGCTATACTGTCTGCAGCCCGGATGATTTGTCCTATATTTTTATGAGTAAAAGAGAAACCGGATGGGTACAGGATGAGAAGGTGGTAGTGGATGATAAAATTTTAGAATTTGCTGACTTCTATAAGACTATGAATGACAAAGGTTATGCGGCGCAGCAGGCGCCCTGGTCAGAAGGCTGGTTTGCGGGAATGAGCGGACAGCTAAAGGATGTACAGGGAGACCCAAAGGAAATCTTCTGCTATTTCTTTCCGGCGTGGGGACTTTTTAATACCTTGATGCCAAATGCGGCCAGCGCAGACGGCGCGCAGGATACCAGCGGAGACTGGGGTGTGATTCAGGGTCCCTCTTCCTATTACTGGGGAGGAACGTGGCTTGGTGTGAATGAAGACTCAGACAACAAGGAAGCTGCAAAAGAAATGGTTCGTTATTTTACTACAGACGAGGAATTTCTGAAGCAGTGGATAGAGGAAACCAATGATTATGTTGCGTCACAGAAGGTTATGGATTCGGTTACCAGCGGCGTAAGCAATGATTTTCTGGGAGGTCAGAACCCATATGAAGTCTTTTTGGCAGATGCAAAGTCCATTAACGGAAAACTAATTACTTCCTATGACCAGGAAATGAATAAAATTTTCGGAAATGAGAAGGAAAACTACAGAGAAGGAAAACTGACCATAGATGAGATGAAGGAGAACATCATAAAAAAAGCAAAAAGAATGTTCCCGGACTTAAAGTGAGAGGAGGAGAAGGGTTTTGAAGAGAAAAAATTATAACCGGTATGGAGTATATTTTGTAATTCCGTTTTTTCTGGTGTTTCTTGCATTTTCTTTATTCCCTATTGTTTATACGTTTTATTTGAGTGTGACAAATACCAAAGGTTTTAGTGGGAATATGGGAGACTTTGTAGGACTGCAGAATTATGTACATATTATGGGAGACAGCGCTTTCTGGCAGGCATTGTGGAATACAGTACGAATCTGGGGCGTGAATTTTATTTTCCAGATGGTGCTGGCTCTGTTCTTTGCAGTTGTGTTTACTAATGTGAAGTTTAAGTTAAAAGGGGTGGGATTTTTCCGTACTGCCATGTACATGCCGAATCTGCTTACCGCAGCATCTATTTCAATTTTGGCGGCTACGCTCTTTGCTTACCCCACAGGACCTATTAATCAGTTCCTTGTACAGACAGGGATTATAGATGAAACCTTTAATTTCTTTAGAAGTGAGGCGGCAAGTTCTTATATTGTGTCAGGGATTCAGACCTGGATGTGGTATGGAAACTCTATTTTAATTTTGATGGCTGGTATTTCTGGTATTGATACTTCGGTGTATGAGGCGGCCATGGTAGACGGTTCCTCTTCCTGGAATACATTCCGTTATATCACCATTCCGCTTCTGAAGCCGATTTTAATTTACATGATGGTAACTTCTCTGGTGGGCGGCCTGCAGCTTTTTGATATACCATTTATGATTACAGACGGAAGAGGCGCGCCAAATGAGAGTCTGAATACAGTAAGTATGTTGTTGTACAATCATGCGTTTACAGGCAAGAATTATTATGGATATTCGGCAGCTATTTCAGTTGTATTATTTATTATTATTGCCTTTTGCAGTATGCTGGTATACCGTTCTATGACAGAGAAAGAAGAGGGGTGAGGACATGACAAAACGGAAACTTTCCAAGACAATGCTGTATATAATCACAGGAATTATTACGGTCATTACTTTAATACCAATCTGGCTGGCCTTTGTAAATGCTACCCGCTCTACCAATCAGATTTTACAGGGTGTGAGTTTGCTACCGGGTGGACATCTGGTTGAGAATTACAAAGGGCTTATTGAAAAAGGGTTTAACCTGGCAGGCGGTTTCCTGAATTCCGCTTTTATTGCAGGCTTATCTACCATGCTTGGAGTGTACTTTTCTGCGTTGACAGCCTATGGAATCAAAGCCTATAATTTCAAATATAAAGAAAAAGTTTATAACCTTATTCTGCTGTTGATTATGATTCCGGCTCAGCTTAGTTTTATTGGTTTCTACAAATATATGGTAATGCTGGGGTTTGTAAATACTTATATTCCTCTGATTATTCCTACCATAGCAGCGCCTGCAACGGTATTTTTCATTAAGCAGTATCTGGACAGTGTATTTTCTCCAAGTCTTTTGGAGGCTGCAAGGATTGACGGTGCAAAGGAGTTTTACATTTTTAACAGGATTATGTTTCCACTTATGAAACCGGCACTGGCAACCACAGGAATTATGACTTTTGTAGGAACCTGGAATAATTTTATGATGCCTTACATTATTTTAACAGAGCAGGAAAAATACACATTGCCAATGTTAGTGCAGTTGTTAAAATCAGACATTTATAAAACAGATTACGGTGCAATTTATCTGGGAATTTCTTTATCCCTGTTTCCTGTAATTCTTGTATTTTTAATGTTTTCCAAACAGATTGTCAGTGGTGTGACAGCAGGAGGGGTGAAAGGATAAGGAAGTAAGGAGATGAAAACTTCATGGCAACCATATATGACATTGCGAAATTAACAGGTTATTCCCCCTCTACAGTTTCAAAAGTATTCCGGGGTTACAGGGACGTAGGGGAAGAAGCCAGAAATAAGATTATGGAAGCGGCGAAACAGACGGGTTACATATCAAAATATCGTTTTTTTCATGAGACATCTGTGCGGGAGGGCGTGATAGCAGTTGTTTACGATGACTGGAGAGGACTGCAGAATCCATTCTTTTCCGAAGTGTTAAACAGTGTCAGAGAAACACTGGGAGAACTGGGCTATGATATTCTGCTTATCAGAAAGCATCCTCCCGAAGATTTGGAAGAACTTTGTGTGAAAAGACAGGTAGATGGAATCTTGCTGATTTCCACAGACTCTGATTTTCATATTACATACCGGCAGTTGTTTCAGAAGTTTCCCATTGTTTCCCTGAATGAAGTTTTTGTCAACGAATATTCTGTGTTAAGTAATAATGCACAGGGAATACGAAAAGCCATGGAATATCTCATACGCCTTGGACACAAAAAAATCGCTATGATTACAGGAGAATTAAATCAAAAGCCGGGAATAGAGCGGTTTAAAGAATACAGGGAATGTCTCAGTGAAAATGGAATCCGGTTTTCAAAAAAGTATGTAAAAAACTGCACCTATTATTCTTATGAAGAGGGGTATGAGATTATGAAAAAGCTGTTGGAGCAGGTACAGCCTACAGCAGTTCTGGCTACAGGAGATTATCTGTGTATGGGAGCTATTGATTACGCTGTAAAGGCAGGCTATCAGGTACCCCAGGATATTTCTTTTGTAGGGTTTGATGATATTGAATATGCCAGGGTGTTTAAACCGGCGCTAACTACAGTCAGACAGAATAAAGAGCTGCTTGGAAAGGTAGCGGCAGAACTTTTATTAGATTTGGTGAGTGGAAAGAAACCACATAAAAAGCGGTATTTAATTGATACGGAACTGATATTGAGAGAAAGTAGTACCAACTGGAAAGGAACAGAACTATGAGTTTTAGAAATGATTTTGTGTGGGGGCAGGCAACCTCTGCATACCAGATAGAAGGAGCAGCTTTTCAAGATGGAAAAGGCTGGGATATCTGGGATGTATTTTGCAAAGAAGAAGGAAAGGTTTTTGAAGGACATTCTGGAGACGTGGCTTGTGACCATTACCACAGATTTCGGGAAGATGTGGCGCTGATGAAAAAAATGGGTGTTCAGGGATACCGTTTTTCCATTAACTGGTCCAGAGTTTTTCCGAATGGGACAGGCACAGTGAATGAAAAAGGATTGAAATTTTATCATGAGCTGGTAGATGAGTTATGCGCAGCGAATATAGAGCCATATATTACCCTGTATCATTGGGAACTTCCTTATGAGCTTTATAAAAAAGGCGGGTGGATGAATCGGGAGATTGTGGAGTGGTTTTCCGATTATGCGGCTTTTATTGCAAAAGAATTTTCTGATAAAGTAACCCACTTTTTTACGGTGAATGAACCTCAGTGCTTTATTGGACTTGGCTATATGACAGGGGTGCATGCTCCGGGGTTAAAGGTACCTGTAAGAGATACCTTTTTAATGGCTCATCATGTGCTCATGGCTCATGGTATGGCGGTGAAGAAGATGCGCCAGGCAGCCAAAAGAGATATTTTAATCGGAATTGCGCCTACTGGTTCTATGAGTTATCCAGATAGTGAACGTCCGGAAGATATTGAAGCGGCACGTATGCACTTGATGCAGGTAAATCCAGATTTGCAGAATTGGACCTGGAATGTAACCTGGTGGAGCGACCCGATTTTCAGAGGAGAATATCCGGAAGATGGGCTGAGATTATATAAGGATTACCTTCCAACCATGACACCAGAAGATATGAAGCTGATTTCCCAGCCTATTGATTTCTACGGACAGAATATTTACAACGGGAACCGGATTCGTATGGGAAAGGATGGAAAACCGGAAGTTGTAAAGAGGTATGACGGATTTCCTAAAACAGCCCTGGGATGGCCGGTTACTCCAGAGTGCTTATACTGGGGACCGTATTTCCTGTATGAGAGATATCAAAGTCCTATTTATATTACAGAAAACGGACTTTCCTGTCATGACACAGTTTCTTCAGACGGAAAAGTCCATGACCAGAACCGGATTGACTTTTTGGAGGGCTATTTAAAGCAACTGAAACATGCTTCTGAGGATGGCGTAGACATCCGGGGTTATTTCCACTGGTCACTTATGGATAATTTTGAGTGGCACAGTGGATATGCAGATCGGTTTGGAATGATTTATGTGGATTACAGAACACAGGAAAGAATCATAAAAGATTCCGGCTACTGGTATGAAAAAGTAATCAGGGAAAATGGAGAATTCTTATAAAGGGTCTTCCAACAGCACTGAACAAGGAAGCGTAGGATTAAAATTCTTTTTCATCCCGCGGATGGAATGTGAACTAAGCACATAATCCTTTGGAAGCTGTCTTGGGGAGAGGCCGGTAAATTCCTTGAATACCCGGTTAAAATGACGTATGGTATCAAACCCGCAGGAAGAGGCAATCCGGGTAATGGACAGATGCTCAGTATTGTGGTTCAGCATCTGGATGGCTTTTTCCAGGCGGATAATATTCAGGTATTGGGAAAAGGTCATACCGGAAAGATTTTTAAAAAACCGGGAAAAATAAGGCTTGGAAAGCCCCATAAAGCTACAGGCGTCTTCAAAGGTGATGTAACTGCATTTTTCTTCTATTTCAGACAGCAGGCTCTTATAATTTTCAATGGAGCTGCTGTCTTTTAAGTGCTTTTGTTCACACAAAGGTTCCTGGCGGAAGATATCAATCATCAGGCTTGTCATCATGCAGGAAACCTTAATATCGTAAAAGTCTTTTTTATTTTTAAGCTCTGTTTGTATGTTGGTGAAATATTCCACCACAGGATAAGGATGTCTGAGTCTTGGGTAGAGAAGTTGGATGTGTCTGGATGAAATATTTCCAAGAAGAGCTGTATCAAACATGAGAATCATGGTGATGCTGTCTTTAGAACCCTTAATATAGTGGATTTCTCCGCTGTTGATAAAAATACAGTCTTCTTCCTGAAGGTGGTAGGCAGTATTATTATAGGAAACAGTTACTTCCCCTTTTTTTACATAAATCAGCTCACATTCCAGATGCCAGTGGGGCAGGTTGTGGAGATTTTGGTAGCTTCCGGCCCAGACGTTTGACTTATCAGAATGTTCTCTTTTCTCAAAATTTGCTAACATACGAAGCCCTCCTGTTCTTTTTACTGTAACAAAAAAGATAATAAATGTCTATAAATAAAGAATAGATTTCTTTTCTTTTTTTCTTCTTCATACTATACTCACACTTAGAAAGACAAGAATGTTTCGAGAAAAACGGAGGGAAATAATAATGTTAGAAATGAAAAATTACAAGTTCTGGTTCTGTACTGGTTCTCAGGACTTATATGGAGATGAATGTCTGGAACATGTGGCAGAACATTCCAGAATTATGGTAGACCGTCTGAATCAGTCCGGGGTTCTTCCTTATGAAGTGGTTTGGAAGCCAACACTTCTTACCAACACGATGATTCGCCAGACCTTCAATGAGGCAAATGCAGATGAGACCTGTGCAGGTGTTATTACCTGGATGCACACCTTTTCCCCTGCAAAATCCTGGATTTTAGGATTACAGGAATACAGAAAACCGCTGCTTCATCTGCATACACAGTTTAACAGAGAGATTCCTTATGACAGTATTGATATGGACTTTATGAATGAAAACCAGGCGGCTCATGGTGACAGAGAATATGGACATATTGTAAGCCGTATGAAAATAGAACGCAAAGTCATTGTTGGCTTCTGGGATGATAAGGAAGTTCAGGAGAGAATTGCCTCCTGGATGAGAACAGCTATTGGCGTTATTGAAAGCAGCCACATCAGGGTTATGAGAATTGCAGATAATATGAGAAATGTAGCTGTTACAGAAGGGGATAAGGTAGAAGCCCAGATTAAATTTGGCTGGGAAGTAGATGCTTATCCGGTGAATGAAATCGCAGAAGCGGTGAAAGAAGTGTCCAAAGGTGATACAGATGCTTTGGTAGAAGAATATTATGACAAATACGAAATTCTTCTGGAAGGAAGAGGCGCAGCAGAATTCAGAAAGCATGTTGCAGTACAGGCGCAGATTGAGATTGGATTTGAACGTTTCTTAGAAGAGAAAAATTATCAGGCCATTGTTACCCACTTCGGGGATTTGGGCTCCTTACAGCAGCTTCCGGGGCTGGCAATTCAGCGATTAATGGAAAAAGGCTATGGATTCGGCGGTGAAGGTGACTGGAAGACAGCAGCCATGGTACGCCTGATGAAGATTATGACTCAAGGAAAAAAGGATGCAAAAGGTACTTCCTTTATGGAAGACTATACGTACAATCTGGTTCCGGGAAAAGAAGGTATTCTGGAGGCGCATATGCTGGAAGTTTGCCCTACCATTGCAGAGGGACCAATCAGCATCAAGTGTCAGCCTCTTTCCATGGGTGACAGAGAAGACCCTGCCAGACTGGTCTTTACTTCCAAGACCGGAAGGGGCGTTGCCACATCTCTGATTGATTTAGGCGACAGATTCCGTCTCATTATTAATGATGTGAACTGTAAGAAGGTGGAACAGCCTATGCCAAAACTTCCGGTGGCAACTGCATTCTGGACACCGGAGCCGAACCTGCAGACAGGTGCAGAAGCATGGATTTTAGCCGGAGGCGCCCACCATACAGCATTTTCCTATGACCTCACTGCAGAACAGATGGGAGACTGGGCGGCAGCTATGGGAATTGAAGCTGTTTATATTGATAAAGATACTACTATCCGCAATCTGAAAAATGAGCTTCGATGGAATGAAGCAGCCTTCAGACTGCATATTTAAGAAAAGCCTTTGACAAAAAAGAACCTTCTCACAGAGCAAGGAAGAAAATGCTCTGTGAGGAGGTTCTTTTTAAATTAAAGATTGAACTCTTTGAATAACTTTTGCTGAAATACAGTATCAGAGACGGATTTCAACATATCATCCATTCGTCCAAGCGCAATGAGCTTCTGGTTGAGCTGGTTTACGCGGGTTTCACCTTGGCATATTCCAAGTTTTTGACCTATTTCTTTGCCCTTCTGCATCTGAGCCTCTAATTCGTCTTTCATTAACTCTTCTAACGCTTCACACATAACGTCACCTTCCTTTTCAAACATTTTAGGGTTTGCTTTTACAATAATGTCCATGACGGATTCATAAAGGATATCTTTTTTATGCTTTTTATATTCAGCAAGTAAATGCTGTACGTCCTTTGTATTTTTCACATGATTCGTTAAATTCCCCAGCCAGAAATTTTCTTCTTTTGAGAGTTTTGCAGTTACAATTATCTGGATAGGAAGAGGAGACCCAATGACATAATAAATTCCAGCTTCCATTTCTTTTATATCATAATGCTGTGTTTGCTGTAAATGCCGGATTAACTTCCTGGGGTAGGATTCGCTTACCAGTGTAATGGTCAAATCCTGAAATTTGATGGAATCTGCAGTTCTGGTGTTGGATTTGTAGAAACAGGTATATCCGTAAACTTTATAAAAATCATCAATGCTTAAATAATCTCCGGGAGCTTTGTATTCAATGATATTATGCTTGCGGAAGATTCTGCCGATATTTTTATTTAATACCTGTTGGGAATCCTTTTTGATTAAAATGTCAATCTGCATGGGCTTTGTCCCAAGCAGATGCTCCGGGTTAAAGGTTAAAAACCTGGCCTCTTCGCCAAACTCAATCTGCATTCCTGCAACAAAAGCGGGATGCCATTGCAGTTTCTTTTTCTTTTCACTCATTAAGAACCTCCTTTATTTGATGTTACGGAGATTCCTGTTTTTTCGGAATCTCCTGCTTCTTATGTTGGGAAAGCATGAATTTTCCGAAATAAGAATTGAAAATAGATTGGCAGAGCCGATAGATAATAAGAAAATAATGCTTTTTCTTTATTTTAGCACGAAAATCAAAAAAAGGAAAGAAATAATTTGAATAATTCCAAACAGGCAGGTTGCCAACAGTCGAAAAATAAGGTATTATTAACCTAGAAAATCTCGGGATAGCGCCCAAAGGAGAGAAGAAACTATGATTTCAAGCCAGGTAATACAAAAAACATTAGACGAATTAAGAGCCATTACCAGAATTGACCTTTGTGTTATGGATATAGATGGAAAGGTGAATTCTACCACCTTTGCTGTGGAAAATGAAGATTTTGGCGATATCAGAGCTTTTGCAGAATCCATGGCAGACAGCCAGGTGATTAAAGGGTATCATTTCTTTAAAATTTATGATAACCAGGCAGTAGAGTATGTGCTGGTAGCAAGAGGAAGCAATGAAGATGCGTATATGATTGGTCGTGTAGCAGTAGCGCAGATACAGAATCTGATTGTTGCCTATAAGGAACGCTTTGATAAATCCAACTTTATCCAGAACCTGATTCTGGACAATCTGCTTTTAGTGGATGTTTATAACAGAGCCAAAAAACTTCATATTGCAGTAGAAGCAAAACGTGTGGTACTTCTCATTGAAACAAAGAATGAAAAAGACCAGGATTCTATGGAAATCCTCAAGAACCTGTTTATTTCCAGGAACAATGATTTTATTACAGCCATTGATGAGAAAAATATTATTATTGTCCGCAGTCTGGAAGAAAATGACGGTTATGAGGAAATCGAAGGAATTGCCAAGATGATTGTGGATATGTTAAACGCTGAGGCAATGTCACAGGTACGTGTTTCCTATGGAAATATTATCAATGAAATCAAGGATGTGTCACGCTCTTACAAAGAAGCAAAAATGGCTCTTGATGTAGGGAAAATTTTCTATGTGGAGAAGAGCATTGTAGGATACAATAATCTGGGAATCGGACGTCTGATTTACCAGCTTCCAATGCCTCTTTGCGAAATGTTTATGAAAGAAGTATTTGGGGGAAAGCTGCCGGAATCATTAGATGATGAGACCTTAAATACCATTAATAAATTCTTTGACAACAACCTGAATATTTCCGAAACCTCCAGACAGTTATTCCTTCATAGAAATACACTGGTATACAGACTGGAGAAAATCCAGAAGAGTACAGGACTTGACATACGTGTGTTTGACGATGCCCTGACTTTTAAAATTGCTCTGATGGTTTCCAGCTATATGGAATTTATGAGAAAACAGGATTAAGACAGAGATAAGCAATAAAGGACTGCTTCATTAAGGCATATCTGGAATATGGATACAGCTTAATGAGACAGTTCTTGTTTTTACATGCAAATTGTATACAATTAATTTAATACACTAAAATACTTGCATTTTACTATAATAAAATCTATAATAGAAACCAGATTGAAAAAAGAAATGGAGGAGCGGTATGATAAATTTATATAAAAAAGGCGCTTGGTTAATCAATGGGACGGAGCTTATGGAGGATGGACCGGAGACAGGAGCATGGATTCATTCTCTGACAGGAAAAAATGCTCCCAGGAAAGAAGAGGCAGCGAAGAATACCATTGCATATTCTATTCTTGCCAACCACAATACTTCTGGCAACATGGATAATTTAAAGATTAAATTTGATAAACTAACGTCTCATGATATTACGTTTGTGGGAATTATTCAGACCGCCAGGGCATCAGGACTGGAGAAATTTCCCATTCCTTATGTGCTTACCAACTGCCATAATTCCCTGTGCGCAGTAGGTGGAACCATCAATGAGGATGACCATATGTTTGGTCTCACCTGTGCAAAGCGCTATGGTGGTGTTTATGTACCCCCTCATCAGGCTGTTATCCACCAGTTTGCCAGAGAAATGCTGGCAGAAGGGGGTAAGATGATTCTTGGCTCTGACAGCCATACCCGCTATGGAGCTTTGGGAACTATGGCTATGGGAGAAGGCGGTCCTGAGCTTGTGAAACAGCTTTTGGGAAGGACTTATGATATTAAACGTCCGGAAGTGGTAGGTATTTATCTTACAGGAAAGCCGATTCCAGGGGTAGGTCCTCAGGACGTTGCCCTGGCGATTATCGGGGCTGTGTTTGCCAATGGCTATGTGAAAAATAAAGTTATGGAATTTGTAGGTCCCGGTGTGGAAAATTTAAGCGCTGATTTCAGAATCGGTGTGGATGTTATGACAACAGAAACTACCTGCCTTTCTTCCATTTGGAAAACAGACTCCATTGTGAAAGATTTTTATGAAATTCATGGAAGAGAAGATGCCTACCGGGAGCTTCAGCCTGGAGCAGTAACTTATTATGATGGTCTGGTTTATGTGGATCTGGGGCAGATTCGTCCTATGATTGCCATGCCTTTCCACCCAAGTAATACCTATACCATTGAGGAACTCAATGAGAATTTAATGGATATTCTGGATGATGTGGAGAGAAAGGCACAGATAAGTCTGGATGGAAAGATTCCATATACCTTAAAGGACAAGGTAAGAGACGGAAAATTGTATGTGGAGCAGGGAATTATTGCAGGCTGCGCGGGAGGCGGATTTGAAAACATCTGTGATGCAGCAGATATTCTCAAAGGCAGCAGTATAGGAGCAGATGCCTTTACGTTGAGTATTTATCCTGCCAGTACACCGATTTATATGGAACTGGCTAAGAATGGAGTTCTGGCTGATTTGATTCAGACAGGAGCAGTGGTGAAAACAGCTTTCTGCGGTCCTTGCTTTGGAGCAGGTGATACACCTGCAAACAATGCTCTTAGCATTCGTCATTCTACCAGAAACTTCCCAAATCGTGAAGGCTCTAAGATTCAGGAAGGACAGATTTCTTCGGTGGCCCTTATGGATGCCCGTTCCATTGCGGCTACGGCTGCAAATAAAGGCTTCCTCACACCTGCTACAGAGTATGCCGGTGAATATAGAAAGCCGAAATATTACTTTGACAGTACTATTTATGCAAACCGCGTATTTGATAGTAAAGGTGTGGCAGATGAAACGGTGGAAGTGCAGTTTGGGCCGAATATTAAAGACTGGCCGAAAATGCCGGCGCTTACGGAAAATCTTCTTCTGAAGGTGGTGTCAGAAATCCATGACCCGGTTACTACCACAGACGAACTCATTCCTTCCGGTGAAACATCCTCTTTCCGTTCCAACCCATTGAGACTGGCTGAGTTTGCCCTGTCCAGAAAAGACCCGGCTTATGTGGGAAAAGCAAAAGAAGTGCAGAAAGCGGAAATAGCCAGAGAAGAAGGCAAGTGTCCAGGTGAAGCAGTAACGGAAGCAGGAAAGGTACTTGAACAGGTAAAAGTTGTTTATCCAGATGTGAATAACGAAAACACAGGAATCGGAAGTACCATTTTTGCTGTAAAACCAGGGGACGGATCAGCAAGAGAACAGGCTGCTTCCTGTCAGAAGGTTTTAGGAGGCTGGGCTAATATTGCAAATGAATATGCCACGAAGAGATATCGTTCCAATTTAATGAACTGGGGAATGCTGCCATTCCTGATTCCAGAGGGAGAGCTTCCTTTTAAAAATGGAGAGTACCTCTTTGTTCCTGGAATCAAGAGAGCCATTGAAAACAGTGCCAGAGAAGTAAAGGCTTATGTAGTGGGAGAATCACTGAAAGAATTTACTTTATATCTGGGAGAAATGACAGCAGATGAAAGACAGATTATCCTGGATGGATGCCTGATTAATTATTACAGGGCAGGAAGGTAGAAAAGGGTAGAAAGAAGAGGGAGAAAGAAATGTAAAAATATTTTCAGCGTGCATTTCTTTCTCACCCCTAAAAGATTAAGAGGATATTTAGCTATCAAAATGTTTCAATCCCTTTTTTAATCTGACAGAAACGGGACATATTTCGCCATTATTCATATGTACGAGCAATTCTTTAAAGTTGACTTCTGAGATATTATCCTTATTGATAAGATAAGATCTGTGGCAGCGGTAAAAACGATTATCTAATTGTTTTTCTATATCTTTTAATTGTCCGGTAAATTCTATTATGCGCTTTTTAGCATGAAGAATAATTTTATGTATATTACTAGAAGTTTCAAAAAAAATAATATCATTATAATCTATAGCAATACGTTTATCATGTTGAAGAATCGTAAAAGTTTTATTCAGAGAATTATTCATAGAAGTATATCTTTCTTCTACTTTCAGAAGATTCTCATGAATTTTTTGTTTTATATGTTCAGAAGAATCCTTAATGATAAAATCCAAGGCTTCTGTTTTATATTGAAAGGTTAAAAAACTCATTTCGGAATGAGAAGTTATAAAAATTATAAAGCAACGAGGTTGTAGTTCCCGAATTTGCTGGGCAGTTGCTAA
Organism: uncultured Bacillota bacterium; assembly: GCA_958352855.1. Lineage (GTDB taxonomy): Bacteria > Bacillota > Clostridia > Lachnospirales > Lachnospiraceae > Blautia. The sequence continues at coordinate 37,230 of CATWQE010000009.1, read as the reverse complement.
ACCATTGATACTTGATTGCAAATCAATATCAAGAAAAAATAAACCTATATTCCCAAGAGAAGATATTTGCTCAAGAAGTTCATGAGGATTAGAAGTAGCAAGTGCAATTTTCATATCTAAATTTTCAATGAGAATAGTGTTGGTTATATATTTTTTGAAAAGTTCTAAGTGTTTTTTATTATCTTCACAAATATAAATATCAATCATAGCGTTAGACTCCTTTTGCTTAAGGTTATTTATATTATACTGTGTTTTGGTTTACAATTGAAGAATAAAAATAAACGTTGCAAAACACAGAATGAATAAATATGTATTGACGGAAATTATATAAAACTGGACGTTTGTTAGAAAGTGAAGAAAATAGGAAAAGAATTTGGTATTCTTACTGTGTAAGGGGGATAAGAGATGGAGATTATAGCGAAAAAAATTGTTAATTACTTAGATGCGAATGAAACCATATGGAATGAGAAAGAGCGAATGGAGATGATGCTTGGTCTGGAGATTTTAGTGCATAATATTGTTATGATTGGTACTATTCTCGTGATGGCGAAGGTAATTGGAATTTTTATAGAAGCAATACTTTTATTGGCAGCGTATGGAACTTTGAAAATGACTGCTGGTGGAATACATTTTAATAAAAGCTCGTCTTGTTTATTGGCAACTGGGGCTTTTGTCATGGGAGGGGCAGTGATCTCACATAATTTTAGCATAGATATATTAATTTCAGTATGGATATACATTGTGTGTATAATTCTTTTAGCATTTATAGGACCCAAAGGAACCCCTAATAATCCAATTTCTAGAGAAAAATATAAGAAGTTAAAGATACAGGCGATATGCATTATATTGGGTTATTTAATGATAACTGTATGTATACCTATAAAGTTAAATTATATAAAAAATTTACTACTAATAGCTGTTGTTTTTGAAACAATTTCACTTTTTCCCTTAGGATTAAAAAGCAGGAACAAATGTTAAAGGTTCCTGCTTTAATTATGTAGTTTAGAAATTCTTAAACGTTGTACAAATGTCTTATCTTGAATTTCTGTATCTAAAAAGATGTAATTATAATTAGCAATGATTTTGTGGGCATTATATAAGCCTAATCCCCTGTTGCTTCCTTTGGTAGAGATGTTAGGTTTTCTTAATAAAGCATATGGGATACCTTTTTCTAAGAATGTATTAGAAATAATAATTACAAATTCTGTTTCAGAACTTATCAAGGCAAATGTAATAGACGGTATATCTGTCTCTAGAGTAGCTTCAATAGCATTATCAAGAAAAATTCCTACTATGCGTGATAAGTCCAAAGTGTCCATTGGAATGTTCGAAATTATGTCAGTGACCTCTATGCATACCTTTATGTTCAATTCAATAGCATATAGTAATTTTGCTGAAATGATACTTTTTAACTCCGTTACCTTAATATTCATTAGTTGGGATAGATGAGCCACGTTATTGGGAGTTATATTTTTTGTTAGTGGTAAAATTTCTTTGCTGAAATACTTTTTTAAACCATCTATATCATTGGATTCCAGATAACCAGACATAGAGAGCATGATATTGGAGTAATCATGTTTGAATGAACGCAACGAAGAATACATATTTTCTATTTGATGAGTGTAATCCTGTAGCTTGTTATAGGAATCTTGGCGCATTTCCATTTCCATTTTTTCTATATGGATTTTTATTATATTTACAATTAACATTGTGCTAATTATAAAGTATAGGAAAAATAAGATACAATTAAAGCTTATTATTTTACGACTGTATCCAATTGACTCACCAATGGCTATGTTAAATAAAAAAATAAATAAACAACTTATTAAATTTAGTGCTATAAGCAACAGAAGATGCCCGGAGATTTCTTTGTGTATTTTTTGAATAACAAGATGAAATAATTTATGAATTATTGGGCATATACAGGCTAAAAATATAATGTATGAGGCAATGTATATAATGTAATAGGTCGGATTAGATGGTAAATTTTTAATTGGATAAATGAACGTATCCCAAATCAGGGAGTAAATATTGTCCAATATTACGCAAAAAAGATAAGCCGCAATAATAATAGAAATATTTATCAAGCGGTTTGGCTTGATGATTGCTATATAGATACAGGAACTTATAATGAGAAAAATCACACCTATGTTACCAAAGAAAAAACCAATTAAAAGCATGTTTATAAAAAGTATGGTGAAAAGAAAAAGTTTTTGTTTGCGTTCTAACTTAAATGGAAGAAAATAGCAGATGGGCAGTAAATAAGAAAAAACGCTTAAAAAACAAGTGATTAATTGTGGCGTTAACATACATAAACCTCTCAATAGATTAAATAATTATTTTATATTATAACCGTTAAACTTTTAAAATCAACGCTAATTTTATAATTTATGTTGGATTTTCTGGAAAAAATAACGTTCATGATTGAAAAAAGATATTTTATTCAAAAAAATTAAAATTGTGGGAGGCATAGATTATACTATAACTGGAACAGCAGTAGCATATTGGAATTGTAGATAGTATGTGACAGAAGGGATTATAGTTATGAAAAGAATATCACTCATTGGCAGGGGACGGTATTTTTTAAATGTTTTAATTGTTATGCAGGGCATATTGATTGCCCTGCTAACAATATTTTTATTGAATGAACAATATATGGAGACATGGAAAAAATATCCACAACAAAATGGGAATACCATTATTTATTTGAAAAATATTGCGGAAGAAAAGAACTTAAAGGTAGAAGAGTTTCTTTATGAAACTTCCATGAAAAATAAAATGTTTATTGTCCGTAGAGACATGCTGCTTGAAAGCGATGGAACATTTAAGGGGTATAGATTTGGTATTTGTGGAGACATTTCTGATTGTATGCCGGAATTGGCATTTTTGAATCAAAAAATTATAGATAAAAGCAAAATAGAAAAACTACTTTCGTCTGATGAAACAGAAAACACAATTGGAATGGATCAAGGTAGTATTTACATGTTGGATGATATACCTAAATTTTACTTCGGAGAAAAGGTTGTAGTAAAACAACTGTCACAAACTATTAGAGAAAGCAGTACAGTCAATGGTACATATATAGTGTGTGGACTTTCTGGAGTAGAAGAGAAAGAAAAATTTTTAACAGACTTAGAAAATATTACAGGGCTTACACAAGATAGATTATTGGTTCCTTTAGAGGGAGAAAATATTGATAATAGTTTTGCAGAGCATATTTTAGAGATTTTTCTTTTAATACAAGTTATGCTAAATATAGTTGTATTTCTCATTATAAGTGTACAGAGTTTGGGAAAACAAGGAAAGCTGGTGTTGCTTGGGTGGTCAAAATCAGCGCTGGTGTGTAAAATATTTGGTAATTATATTTTGTTTTCGATTATATATACCCCTTTTTTAGTTGCTATAGGCTATTTTCTTTCAGGCTGGAAACCGATATCGCAGATGCTTATCTCACACTTCTTTTTGGCAGCATTAGGCAATATTCTACTTACAGTGTTAGAAATATCAATAGCAACCAGTGTGATTTTTATGACCACTTCAATTGATGCTATATATGGAAGGCTTCCTAAAAAGGTACTTTATGTGCTGGGGATTCTGGGGTATTTTCTACTGAGTGCGGCTCTTGTTTTTTGTGGGAGTTATGTAGATCAACCGATACAATATATATCAGAAAATGCAAAACTTGCAGAACAGTGGAAAGATGTATCGGATTATATGGTTCTAAATAAAATTTCTATAGGAGAGGACACCGATACATTTACAGGGCGTTCAAACCAATTAAATGAAGATATCTATAACTGGTATTCTGATATGGCTAATACGGAAGGAGTTTATATTGTAAATACTACTTATTACGGTGATGATACATTGAATTTGTGGAACGAAAGTAAGATTTTTCAAGAAATACCTAAAAATGCATTTTGGTATTTTGCAATGTCCCCCAATTATTTAGAAAAACTTGGAGTTCAAGTGTCAGAAGAAGTAGTTAAGAAAGCAGAAAATGGTGTTAGAGTATATCTTCTGCCAGAAAGTATGACAGAAGAGGAACAAATGAGGATAAAAGGTTGGATTGAAGAAAATACCGTAAAAAGTATTTCAGAAGGGGATATTCCGACAGAATTTACAAAAAACCCTCAATTTGATTACATAACATATAAAAGCCATATGGATTTTTTTACATGGAATACATCATCAAAGTTTGAGGCAACAGAAAAAAATCCTGTGATTTATATAGCAACACCTCAAAGTATGCGGTATTTTGAAACAGAAAGCTTAAAAGCTAATGGTTTTAATGGATATATCAAATTTCGTGATGAAAAGACAATGCGTAAATGTACGAATAAAGATTTGATGAGCAAGTATAATCTATCAGATAATGAAATAGTATTCACCGAAGTAAAAAGTTATATAGATGGAATTCAAAAAGAGTTGATGCTTACACTTTCCTGGTTTGGACTTGTATTTTTAGTTTTACTTGTTATTTTGACAGGTATTCTTTTGACATTAGCTACTATTTTCCGAATAGCAAATCAAGAGAGGATTAATGTAAAAAAATTTCTGGGGTTCAGTTTTTGGCAGATTTATAGAATTCCATTTTTATTTATAACAGGTATGTCAGTCACAGAAATTATTGTTATGTTGATCTTGCAATCAAAATTTGGGATATTACTTATGCTGGTAGTTTTTGTTATACAACTTCTGGTTTTTGTAAAATATATGTCACAGGATGAACTGAAGAGAGTATTACTTGCGTTTAAAGGGGATTAATAGAATGAAAGCAGTAGAGGTTGAAAATTTGACCAAGAGATTTGGAAAAAGAATAATATTTAATCAAATTAGTTTTAGTGTTGAGCAAGGAGAATTTGTCGCGCTGGTAGGACCATCAGGGTGTGGTAAGTCAACGCTATTAAATATGATAGGTTTACTTGACACATACGATAAAGGCAGTATAAAAATTTTTGGAGAAAAAATTCCATCAGTTAATAGCAAGAAAGCAATATATTTAAGGAGAGAAACTATTAATTATTTGTTCCAGTCCTTTGCTCTGATCAGAGATATGACGGTTTATCAAAATCTTTATTTGGCGATGAATTTTATCCAAAAATCATCTAGAGAGAAAGAAAAAGAAATTGAAAATACTTTGCGAATGGTTAATTTGCTTGAATTAAAAGAAGAGAGGGTCAATACGCTTTCAGGCGGCGAGCAACAAAGGGTAGCCTTGGCAAGAACACTGCTAAAACCAGGGGATTTGGTTTTAGCAGATGAACCAACAGGGGCTCTTGATGATGAAGCAGCTAAAAACTCCTTTTGCTTATTAAAAGAACTTTGTAAAAAATATAATAAAACTGTAATTATGGTCACACATAATAACGAAATGGCGAAGCAGACAGACAGAGTTATAAATATGGAGTTATTGACAAAATAGTATGTAAAAAGTGAATTGCTTGAATTATCGGAAAATTTAATAAAAATAAATATAATTCACAGGCTAAATAAAGATAAAAATATTATAATAAAAAAATATAACTTTTTTTAAAAAAGATATTGACAAATTGATGAGGCAGTAGTATTATAATCTTAACAAAAAACAAAACACCTTTTACAAAGACAAACATTACTCTCACATCCATTTCAAAATTTGAGACGAGAAATCAATTTTGAAGATGGTCACAAAGTACAAAAGATTTATTACTTATTATACTTTAGGTGTATGGAGAATACAGAATAAGATAAATAATAATAAACCAAAGTACCAAGGATAACGTAATGAAAACAAATTATAGAAGCCGGTTAATTTTAATTATTATTTTAAAATTACAAAGGAACCTATAAGAAAGTAAAAAAGGTGTTACGTTTGAACTTGATAAGGAGGTACAGTCCAATGGGAACGGATGAATCAAATTATCAATATGAGAGTGGTAAGGCATAAGCCCCTTAGAAAGGCCTAAACTACCTGAGAACGGAAGAATTCCGAAAAGCAAATAAGATAAGCTTTAGGTTCATATCGAAAATGTCCTCATATTGAATCATTACCACAAACGTAATAGAAAGGTTTTAAAATATATGTAAAGAAATATATTTTAAAAAGATAGAGTATTTATACATACTTTCAAATATAACATAAATAGTATGATGAGTTGTATTCGTGAAATAGGCCTGTTGTATTCGAGAATCTGAAAAGATTCGTTATATTTCAGAGAATGGTATAAAGAAATATCTGGAAAACAAGATAGACGGAGCTACTTGTTCGAAACTTTTTATTATTCCATATAGATTGATATGAAAACTTTCAATAAATTCCGAAGGCAGACCATAAGAATTTATAAAAAAGGGACGAAAGAAGATACAAAAAACATATGAGATATGTTTTATAAAATAATAAAAAATTGAATATCGTTTCTAAGCAACAGATATATTATATTTTCAAAATTTGGAAAGATTATATAAAAAATACTTAGAAAGGAAGCGTAAACTGAAGATAATTTAACTAATAAATGTCAATTTAGAGGTTAAAAAGAAAGGAATAAAAAAATTGAATAACGCAGAACATTAGAACAACCGTTATATCCATTAAGAAGATAGATATAGCGGTTGTTCATTTTTCATGCTATACTGTGGGAAAAAACAGGAAGATAAGAGGAAATCAGGAACATATGAATACCATTAATATAGAAGAAATGATTTTATTTGAGGACAGGGATTTGCTTGTGTGCAGGAAACCGGAAGGTTTTCCGGTGCAGAGCAAAAGGCTTGGAAGTATGGATATGGAGAGCGCCTTAAAGACTTACCGGGTGAGAAAGGGTGAGAAACCGTATATTGGCGTGGTGCATCGTTTGGATCAGCCGGTACAGGGGCTTTTAGTGTTTGCGAAGAATCAGGAGAGTGCCGCAAATCTGAGTAAGCAGATACAGCAAGGGGAATTTGAAAAGCGATATTTAGCATATGTAGAGGGATTCCCAAAGAAAGAAGAAGGCTGTCTGGTGGATGAACTGGAGAAAGACAGCAAAAATAATTGTTCCAGGGTAGTGGAGGGGAAAACACCTGGAAGTAAACAGGCAAAGCTTTTTTATAAAAAAATCAAAGAAACAGAACAGGGGACGCTTTTGGAGATTAAACTGGAAACAGGAAGGCATCATCAAATCAGAGTACAGTTGGCTCATGGGGGAATGCCTATTTTTGGAGATACAAAGTATAATCCTGACTCACAAAGGCAACAGTCGATTTCGCTGTGCTCTTATAGACTATCATTTCATCATCCAAGAACTAAGAAAAAAATGGAATTTCAGATAAAGCCAGTTGGAAATTTTCCTATAGTATAAGAAAATTTTGTTTTCCCATACTATGAGTAAAGAAACCGTAGTGAAGTTGAAAACTTAGAGTATGGGGGAACAGAGGATGGATTGGAAAAAGGCGGGAATCATAGCGGGAGCAGCAGCAGGAGTATTTTTAGGCGTAAAATATGTACTTCCTGTGATGCTTCCGTTTTTTGTGGGTTTTTTACTGTCAGAAGCTGTTCATCCAGTTGCGTCTCATTTGGCAAACAGGAAGTTAAGTAAGAAACTTCATGTTTCAGAGTGTGCCATAGGCAGTGTTTTGATTTTAATCTTTACCCTTTTGATTTTTGCAGTTCTTTTCCTGGGAGCAGAGTTTATAACAGAGAAGGCAGGAGATTGCATTCAGTATATTCCCTTGCTGCGTAATGAAGCGGAGGAGATGATTGAACACTGTTGTAAGGGCGTGGAGCGTATGGTTGGGATTCCGGCAGAGAAAAGCAGCAGCTATATTTATCAGCAGTTAGAAGCATTGTGTACTTATATGTGGAAGCAGGAGTCAGGTGTGGAGACTGCCATTCATTCTGTTTATGCCTGTGTGCTGGGGATTGGGATGGTAATGCTTTCTGTTGTGTCTGCAATTTTGTTTTTACAGGAACGTGGAAAAGTAAAGGCTTTTTTAGAGCAGAGGAGATTTTATAAGAAGCTCATGGAACTGGCAAAACAATTTCGCAGAACTGTGAAGGAGTACTGGAAAGCACAAATTAAGATTATGGCAGTGATTTGCATGGTTTGCATTGCTGGACTGGGGATTTTGAAGGTGAAACATTTTTTTGCTTTAGGTTTGCTGGTAGGAGTTTTGGACGCATTTCCGGTTTTGGGAACAGGACTGTTTTTCGTTCCGGCGGGATTTTTCTTTCTGTTTCAGGGGAAAGTGGCGCCAGGGGTTGGATTTTTCCTGTTATATCTTCTGACTGCAGTGGTGAGGCAGTTCATGGAGCCGAGACTGATTGGCAGTCATGTAGGTGTATCACCTCTTCTTGTTCTTTTCAGTGTGTATCTGGGAGTGATTCTCTATGGAGGCTTCGGGTTTGTGTTAGGACCTTTTTCAGCGTTACTGCTCTATGGAATTTATACCAGTCTTGGAGTATTTAAGAGATAAGGAATATATGAAAACTTTCAAAAAAATTTATAAACAATCTTAATGGGACTGGACTAATCAAGGGTTTCGTGTATAATGAAAACGTAGTTAAATTCTAAGACAAGAACGTGTAAAGGGCAGGTAAAGTCATGAAAAAAGCAATAATCGGGTTAATTTGTCTTATGCTGGCCACCGGGACTATGGTGGGATGCGGAAGCAAAAAAACAGAACCTGAGGAAAGCCAGAAGAATACAGCAGAGAACGTAGACAAGAACGAGAAGGAGCAGGCTGAATCAGAAACCAAAGAGGAAAATAAGAAAACAGAAGAAACAAATCAAGAGACAAGTAAAGAGACAGATACGAATGGGGACAAGACCTCAGAGGAAGATATGAGTGAGGACCTGACTATGAAGGTTTTAAAAGAACAGGCAGGTACTTATGATTATACATCTTTAGAAGAATTAAATCCGGAACCGGGAACCCGCATTGCTGTAGTGGTTAAGAACACGAAAACAGGCTTCTGGAAAAATGTAAAAAAAGGCATGGATGATGCAGTAGAGAATTTGAATGAAAAGATGGGATACAAAGGGGAGGATAAAATTAAGCTTTCCTTTGAAGGACCGGGAAATGAAACAGATGTGGAAAGCCAGATTAATATTATTGACGCTGTGCTTTCTGAGAATCCTTCGATTTTGTGTCTGGCAGCCATTGATATGGAATCCTGTGAGCCTCAGGTTGAGGAGGCAACTTTAAATGGTATTCCGGTTGTTGTGCTGGATTCAGGGGTGCAAAGTGAACAGGTAAATGCAGTTTGTGCTACTGATAACTACGCGGCTGGTGTAGAAGCGGCGAAGAAGATGGCAGAGGCGCTGGGAGAAAAAGGCCAGGTGGCTATTATGGCTCATGTAGAGACCTCAGAGAGTAGCCAGAAGAGAGTTGCAGGTTTTACAGATGAGATGAAAAACCATCCGGAAATAGAAATTGTCAATATTTCTTATGAAAATGAAGAAACCAGTATGTCAGAACTGGCAGAGGCGGTGCTAAAGCTATATCCTGAGGTGAAGGGATATTATTGTACCAATGAGATAGCAACGAATAATGTTCTGGATATTGTAAATACTTCTGATAAGGAAGTGAAGGTGATTGGCTTCGACTCTGGTGAAAAACAGATAAAAGCAGTGAAAGACGGTGTTGAACTGGGAATGTTTGCACAGAATCCTTACGGTATGGGATATGCTACCATTGTAGCCGGTATGAGGGCAGACCTGGGCTTGGAAAACGATGCTTTTATTAACACAGGCTATCAGTGGATTGACAGTACCAGCATTGAATTGCCGGAATACAAAAATTATCTGTATAAGTAAAAGAAAAGAGAATCCGGCAGAATTAATAGAGAATAGGGAGAGGGATTGTACAAATAGCATACAATCTCTCTTTTTTGTTTGAAAAAAATCGGGTTGACACATAATAATAGAGAAAAAAATATAAAATACTGTTAAGAAATTGACAAAATGTATAATCCATAGTAATATCAATTTATGTGAAGGTGGTGATACTTTGGTAGAAAAAACAATCAAAGAAATCCGGGAAACAGAGCAGAAGGCAGAGGAAATAATTTCTAATGCAAAGATGAAAAGCACACAGATTCTGGAAAATGCAAAACAGGAGGCTGTAACACTGAAATCCGGGATGATTGGGGAAGCGCAGGAAAAGGCAGAGAAAGCCAGAGATGCTGCGCAGCGTGCCGGTGAGGAGCGGCTGGGAGCAGCTCTTAAAGCGGCAGAACAGGAAATTGCAGAATTAAGACAGACTGCAAAATCCAAAGAAAAGGAAGCGGTTCAGAGAATCATCCAGAATCTGATATAATTAAGAGAGTGATGGTTATGAACAGCAGAAAGAGAAAATGAGTTATAAAGGAGGGATGCGAGTATGGCAGTATTGCAGATGCAAAAAGTCAGTATCTGCGCACTGAAAAAGGATAGGAAAGCGATTCTGGAGAAAATACAGGCCATGGGTGTTATGGAGATTTCAAAGCTTCTGGACGATGAAACAGGACTTGAGAAAATGGATACCCAGGATGCAAGGGCGAAATTTGAAAGAAATGCAGCTTCTGCAGACGCAGCGCTGGAAATTCTTCAGGAATATGTTCCGGAGAAAACCTCCATGCTGTCCAGCCTGGAAGGAAGAAAGCTGGTAGAGCGGAAAAACTTCCAACAGGCAGCGGACAGAAAAGATGAAATTATGAGTGTTGTATCTGGAATTCTGAGTAATCAGAAGAAGATTGCTGAATATCGGGCAAACATCCAGAAACTGGAAAACCAGATAGAAGCTCTGAAGCCCTGGATGAGTTTAGATGTATCTATGGCTTTTCGGGGAACGAAATCTTCGGTTTTGCTGGTGGGAACCATTCCGGGAGTTATGACCCTGGAGGAAATCTATGGACTGATTCTGGAACATGCGCCAGAGGTTTCCGGCGCAGACGTTACAATTCTGTCTTCTGAAAGAGACGCTGTTTATCTTGCGGTGGTTTGCCTTCGCAGGGATGCTGCAATGGTAGAGGAAGCTCTAAGACAGGGAGGTTTTGCAAAACCTTCTCAGATGATTGCACAGGTACCTGTAAAAGAGGCAGAGAGTCTGGGAAAACAGATTCAGAAACTGCAGGAGGAAATTGAAACCTGCCAGGAAAGCATTAAAAAATGTGCTTCCCACAGAATGGATATCAGGCTTGCGGCTGATTATTTTCGGGCAAGGGCAGAAAAGTATCATGTGTTAGGTCAGATTCCACAGTCGCAGAAAACATTTTTAATTACCGGTTATGTACCCCAAAAGGCATTGCCGGCATTGGAAAAAGCTTTGAATGATAATTTTGTATTAAGCTTTGAAAGTGAAGAAGTGCCTGAGGATGAAGAAATGCCGGTGCTTTTAAGCAACAATGGTTTTTCGGAATCTGTGGAGGGTGTGTTGGAATCCTATGGACTTCCTAAAAAAGGAGAAGTGGACCCAACAACAGTGATGTCCTTCTTCTATGTTTTCTTATTCGGACTTATGCTGTCAGATGCGGCATATGGTCTGATTATGTTTTTAGGATGCTTTATTGTACTGAAAAAGTTCCCGCGTATGGAAGCGTCTTTGAAAAAGGCAATTAAGATGTTTATGTATTGCGGTATTTCCACATTAGTATGGGGCGTCCTGTTTGGAGGATATTTCGGAGATGCCATTGATGTAGTTGCCAGAACTTTCTTCCATGTAGATGTGCCGGAAGGCGGTCTGGTAAAAGCACTGTGGTTTGTTCCTTTAAATGACCCTATGCGTATGTTAATGTATTCCATGGGATTTGGTCTGATTCACCTGTTTACAGGTCTTGGAATGAAAGGATACATGCTGTTGAAACAGAAGAAAGTTGTTGATTTTTTCTGTGATGTGGTATTGTGGTATGTATTCCTCATTGGATTGCTGTTGATGCTGCTTCCAAGTAGTATTTTTGCATCCATTGCCCAGGTAGACCCAAGTATTTTCCCGCCGTTTGTGGGAGCTTCTGGAAAGGTGCTGGCCATTGTGGGAGCATTGGGACTGTTATTTATGTCAGGCCGGGCAAATAAGAACTTCGGACTGCGTCTGGCTCTTGGAGCCTATGACCTTTATAATGTAACAGGCTGGCTCAGTGATGTATTATCCTATTCCCGTCTGCTGGCTCTTGGGCTGGCTACCGGTGTTATCGCATCTGTTATTAATCAGATGGGAAGCATGGTGGGAGACGGAATTTTCGGTGCCATTGTCTTTATTGTAGTCTTTATTATTGGACATACTCTGAATATGGCCATTAATATATTAGGCGCATATGTTCATACAAACCGTTTGCAGTTTGTAGAATTTTTCGGTAAGTTTTATGAGGGTGGCGGAAAGCCCTTTAATCCGTTTAAATTAAACACAAAGTATGTAGATGTTAAGGAGGAAACAAATTTATGAGTGGAAACGTTTATGCATTATTAGGTGCAGCATTAGCAGTTATTTTAGCAGGTATGGGTTCTGCTATTGGTGTTGGTATTGCAGGTCAGGCTGCGTCCGGAGTTGTTACAGAAGACCCAAGCAAATTTGCAAAGGTTTTGATTATGCAGTTGCTTCCTGGTACACAGGGTATTTATGGTTTGCTGGTTGGATTTATCACATTGTCTAAAATCGGTCTGTTAGGAGGGGGATTACTGGACCTGTCCAAGGCTGAAGGTCTTCTTGTATTATGCGCATGCCTTCCAATCGGTATTGTAGGTTTGATTTCTGCTTATTATCAGGGAAAAACTTCTGCGGCTGCCATTGGTATCGTAGCAAAGAAACCAGAACAGTTTGGTAAAGCAATGCTTTTCCCGGCTATGGTTGAGACCTATGCAATTCTTGCTCTGTTAGTTTCTATCCTGGCTGTTACAAACCTTCCATTCTAATAGCTGATATTTAGAAGCAAAGTCAGGCTTAGGAAATTTAGAAAAGGAGAGCAAGAGAATGACTGGATTAGAGAAAATGAAAAGCCAGATTCTTGAAGATGCAGAAACTTCTGCAGGAGAACTTCTTGCAGATGCCGGCAAACAGGCAGACGCTGTGTTAGCTTTGGCAAAAGAAGAAGCAGAAGAAGAATGCAGACAAATCTCCCGGAAATTGGAAGCAGAGATAAAGGCAATCGAGGAGCGCGCTGCTTCTTCCTGTGATTTGCAGAGAAGAAAAGCCCTTCTTGCAGCAAAACAGGAAATGATTTCAGAGGTTCTTAACACTGCATATGAATCTATGGTTCATGCGTCAGATGAGGAATATTTTGAAATGCTCCGGAAAATGCTGCACAGGTTTGTGCTGGCTCAGGACGGAGAAATCTGTTTTTCTGAAGCTGATTTAAAGAGGCTTCCAAAGGGATTTGAAGAGGAGATTCAGGCGATTGCAAAAGAAAAAGGCGGCGTATTGAAGCTGTCTGGGGAAAGCAGGAAAGTATGCGGCGGCTTTGTCCTGATATATGGAGGAATTGAGGAAAATTGTACCTTTGAGGCAATGTTCAATTCCAAACGAGATGAACTGTTGGATCAGGTTCACAGTTTCTTATTCTTATAAGTATAACCGCAAAAAGGAGGAATGGACTTGTCTAGTACGAAATATACCTATGCGGTTGCACGAATCCGGGCGTTGGAGACAACGCTGTTTACTTCTTCCGTTATTGAACAGCTTTTAGCATGCAGTACAGAAAAACAATGTCTGCAGCTTTTGCAGGAAAAAGGCTGGGGTGATACAGATACACCGGCAAATGCAGAAGCGATTCTGGACAGAGAACAGGAAAAGACCTGGGAAACCATCCGGGATATGAAGGTGGATATGTCAGTGTTTGATGTATTTTCTTATCCGAATTTGTTTCATAATCTCAAAGCGGCAATTAAGGATGCATGTATTTCTAAAGAAGGAAGAACCATGAAAATCTACTATGAAGATACGGCGATTCCACCGGAAGAAATGCTGGACATTATTAGAAGTAAGGATTTTTCCAGACTTCCGGAGTATATGTCTGAGGCTGCAAGGGAAGCCTATGAAACGCTGCTCCATACAGGAGACGGACAGCTCTGCGATGTAATTGTGGATAAAGCGGCTCTTGAGGCTGTTTATCAGGCAGGAGAAAGAGCGAAAGACAGCATTATTAAAGAATATGCAGAATCCATGGTAGCAGTTGCGGATATTAAGATTGCTGTGCGTTCACAGAAAACAGCCAAAACGATGGAGTTTATGAAACGGGCAATGGTACCCTGCAAAACCCTGAGTATTGACAGGCTTGCAAAAGCAGCAGTTCAGGGTATGGGCGCGATTGTAGAGTATTTGGAAAGTACGGTTTATGCCAATGGCGCTGCAGCTATTGCTGAGTCTCCTTCTGCATTTGAAAGATGGTGTGATAACCGTATCATTCATACCATGCAGCCACAGAAATATGAGACATTTTCTGTTGGTCCGCTGGTAGCCTATTTGCTGGCAAGGGAGAATGAGATTAAAACAGTGCGGATTATTCTTTCCGGAAAACAAAATGGTTTTTCAGAAGAAGCAATCCGGGAAAGGGTAAGGGAAATGTATGTATAAGATTGCAGTGATAGGTGACTACGATAGTATTTACGGATTTGCCGCACTGGGTCTTGATATTTTTCCGGCTGTGGACCGTAAGGAAATAGAAGCAAAACTTACCGCTCTGGCTGATCATGGATATGGGATTATCTATATTACAGAAGCAGCGGCAGCAGAGTGCGGACAGTTAATAGAAAAACTTCAGGAAAGGATTCTGCCGGCAATTATCCAGATTCCAGGTGTGTCAGGTAATACCGGAAATGGAGTACAGGGTGTGAAAAACTCTGTGGAGCAGGCAGTAGGTTCTGATATTCTGTTCAGTAATAATTAGAAAGCAGGTGATTCGTTCCAATGAGCAAAGGTACGATTAAAAAGGTAGCAGGTCCTCTGGTTATTGCAGAGGGCATGCGTGACGCCAATATGTTCGACGTGGTTCGTGTTAGTAACCAGCGACTGATTGGTGAAATCATCGAAATGCATGGAGATGAGGCTTCCATTCAGGTATATGAGGAAACCTCAGGACTTGGACCGGGTGAGCCCGTAGAATCTACAGAGGCGCCACTTTCTGTAGAATTAGGACCAGGTCTTATTACCAGTATTTATGATGGTATTCAGCGTCCTCTGGACGATATTATGAAAATTTCAGGAACCAACTTAAAACGTGGTGTTGAGGTTCCTTCTTTAAAGAGAAATTTAAAATGGAATTTTGTTCCTGCTGTGAAAGCAGGGGATGAAGTAGAAGCAGGAGATGTTATTGGTACGGTACAGGAGACTATTGTGGTAAATCACAAGATTATGGTTCCCTATGGTATCAAAGGTACAGTAAAAGAAATTAAAGCCGGCGAATTTACAGTAGAAGAGGTAGTGGCAGTTATCGCTACAGATTCCGGTGACAAAGAACTTACCATGATGCAGAAATGGCCGGTTCGTAAAGGCCGTCCTTATCTGAAGAAATTACCGCCGGAAATGCCGCTGGTAACAGGACAGCGTGTGGTTGATACCTTCTTCCCGATTGCCAAAGGCGGTGTTGCAGCAGTACCGGGACCATTCGGAAGCGGTAAAACCGTTATCCAGCATCAGTTGGCTAAATGGGCAGAAGCAGACATTGTGGTTTACATTGGATGCGGGGAACGTGGAAACGAAATGACAGACGTTTTGAACGAGTTTCCGGAACTGAAAGACCCTAAGACAGGACAGTCTTTGATGGAGAGAACCGTACTCATTGCCAATACTTCGGATATGCCGGTTGCTGCACGTGAGGCATCTATTTACACTGGTATTACCATTGCAGAGTATTTCCGCGATATGGGCTATTCTGTAGCTTTGATGGCAGACTCTACTTCCCGTTGGGCTGAGGCGCTTCGTGAAATGTCAGGACGTCTGGAAGAGATGCCTGGTGAAGAGGGTTATCCTGCATACCTGGGTTCCCGTCTGGCACAGTTCTATGAAAGAGCCGGACATGTGGTATCTCTTGGCAAGGATAAGAGAGAAGGCGCTCTCTCTGTTATTGGTGCTGTATCTCCTCCTGGTGGTGATATTTCCGAACCGGTATCTCAGGCGACCCTTCGTATTGTAAAGGTATTCTGGGGACTGGATTCTTCTCTTGCTTACAAGAGACATTTTCCGGCAATTAACTGGCTGACCAGTTACTCTCTGTATCTGGATAACATGGAAAAATGGTTTAATGAAACCGTTGCGCCAGACTGGATGGCAGAACGTCAGAAAATGATGAGCCTTCTTCAGGATGAAGCAGAGCTGGAAGAAATCGTTAAGATGGTAGGTATGGATGCCCTGTCAGCAGGAGACCGTCTGAAAATGGAAGCTGCCCGTTCTATTCGTGAGGACTTCTTACATCAGAACTCTTTCCATGAGGTAGACACCTATAGCTCTTTGAAAAAACAGTACATGCTTATGAAACTGGTTATTGCATATTATGAGCATGGCAAAGAGGCCCTGGAAAAAGGAGCAACCATTCAGAGTCTGGTAAATCTGGAAGTTCGTGAAAAAATCGGACGTTTTAAATATGTATTGGAAGAAAATCTGGATAAAGAATATAAAGCTGTTCTTGACCAGCTTGCAAAGGAAATTTCCAATGTATTAGGGAAGGAGGACTTCTAATGCCAAAGGAGTATAGAACCATACAGGAAGTTGCCGGCCCTCTTATGCTGGTGCGTGGCGTTGAAAATGTTCATTATGATGAATTAGGTGAAATCGAACTGGCAAGCGGTGAAACACGCCGCTGCAAGGTTCTGGAGATTAATGGAAGCGATGCTTTGGTACAGCTTTTTGAAAGCTCTACAGGTATTAACCTGTCTGACAGTAAAGTTCGTTTCCTGGGACGAAGCATGGAGCTTGGTGTATCTGAGGATATGCTGGGACGTGTATTTGACGGTATGGGCCGCCCCATTGATGATGGACCGGAAATTCTGCCGGAAGAGAGAAGAGATATTAATGGTCTTCCTATGAATCCGGCGGCAAGAAGTTATCCGGAGGAGTTTATCCAGACCGGTGTTTCTGCCATTGACGGTCTGAATACTCTGGTTCGTGGACAGAAGCTGCCGATTTTCTCTGCTTCCGGTCTGCCACATGCAAACCTGGCTGCTCAGATTGCAAGACAGGCAAAGGTACGCGGTTCAGGGGAAAACTTCGCCGTTGTATTCGCAGCTTTAGGTATTACCTTTGAAGAGGCAAACTTCTTTACTGAGAGTTTTAAGGAAACAGGCGCTATTGACAGAACAGTTCTGTTTATTAACCTGGCAAATGACCCTGCGGTAGAGCGTATTGCAACACCAAAGATGGCGCTTACCGCTGCTGAATATTTAGCATTTGAAAAAGATATGCACGTTCTGGTTATTCTTACAGATATTACCAACTACGCAGATGCTCTTCGTGAGATTTCTGCAGCGCGTAAGGAAGTACCTGGACGTCGTGGTTATCCGGGTTACATGTATACAGACCTGGCAACCATGTATGAAAGAGCCGGACGTCAGAAGGGCAAGAAGGGAAGTATCACCATGATTCCGATTCTGACCATGCCAGAAGATGATAAGACTCACCCAATTCCTGACTTGACCGGTTATATCACAGAGGGACAGATTATTCTGAACCGCGAGTTATACCGTAAAGGTGTGACACCGCCGATTGATGTATTGCCATCTCTTTCCCGTCTGAAAGATAAAGGTATCGGAGAGGGAAAAACACGTGCAGACCATTCCAATACCATGAATCAGCTTTTTGCCGCTTATGCCCGGGGTAAAGAGGCAAAAGAATTGATGGTTATCTTAGGGGAGGCAGCGCTTTCTGATATTGACCTTATTTATGCGAAATTTGCAGATGCCTTTGAGCAGGAATATGTATCACAGGGTTACAATACCAACCGCGATATTGAGGAGACTCTCCGCATTGGATGGAAACTTTTGTCCATTCTGCCAAGGAGCGAGCTGAAACGTATTGATGATAAGTTCTTAGATGAGTATTATGGAAAATACTAAGAAAGAGGTGATAACTTGGCATCTACTCAGGTAACACCTACCAGAATGGAGCTGACCCGTTTAAAGAAAAAGCTGGTGACTGCTGTAAAAGGACACAAGCTTTTGAAGGATAAACGCGATGAATTAATGCGTCAGTTTCTGGATCTGGTTCGGGAAAATATGGCCCTTCGCCAGAAGGTAGAGGCAGGAATTTTATCAGCCAATAAGAACTTTGTCATTGCAAGAGCAGGTATGTCAGAACAGATTTTAAATACAGCCCTTATGACTCCCAAGCAGGAAGTATTTCTGGAAGCAGATAAGAGAAATGTTATGAGCGTGGATATTCCGGTTTTCAAGACCAGTACAAGAACCGCGGATGCCAATGACATTTATTCTTATGGTTTTGCTTTTACTTCCGGAGATTTGGACGGTGCAGTAAAGTCTCTGGCAGATATTCTGCCGGATATGCTGAAGCTTGCAGAGGTGGAAAAATCCTGTCAGCTCATGGCTTCTGAGATTGAGAAGACCAGGCGAAGAGTAAATGCTCTGGAACACGTGATTATTCCGGAGACCAGACAGAATATTAAATATATTACCATGAAGTTAGACGAAAATGAGAGAAGTACCCAGATTCGTCTTATGAAGGTAAAAGACATGATGCTGGAAGAAGCGCATCATTATAAAGAAAAAGAACCTGTTGTGAAATAGGCGCAGAAAAGATTATAAAAACATCCATTTGAGAAATTTTAACTTCTCAGGTGGATGTTTTTCGTTGTGCAGAGAATTACATTGAAAAGCCCACAGGCCTCTGATAATATAAAAGAAAAAGAAAAGCGAGAGGGATAAACAATGGAGAGGAGACAAGCAAGGACTATGAGGATTTACTCAGAAAGAAAGTGGAAAAAAGTGTTCCTGGCAGTGAGTATTCCTGTGACGTTATGTGTACTTCTTTATTTAATAGGAATAGACTGGGGATTTTGGGAAGTCACACCGATTTGGCTTTTGATGCTTGCAGGTATGGTATTTATGTATAAAAAGGGAATTGGATGGATACTGGATCACTATCTGTGGACTTTTGAGTGGGATGGAATCGGAAAAAAGAAATGGGGAGGAACGAAGAAATATTCTTATCAGGAATTAATTCAGGAACTGTGGGAAAAACCAGTGAAGGTTACACCGTATGCCTATATTGTTCCTATGAAGGACGGGGCAATTAAATTTTATTATGATTTGGATATTACCCGTCAGAGACATCTTCTGAACAGCTACCGGTATCTGAAAAAACAGATTGAGGACGAAATTCCTGATTTGCCGGATATGAGCAAGATTATCATAGAAGAAATGGATCAGCGTGAATACTACCGAAAGAAAAGAAGAAATTATGGAATTGCAGCCCTGGGAGTTACGCTGTTTATTCCCCTGGTTCTGGATGCAGCTTCTATTATCATGGGAATTTTTGTCATAGTCATACAGTATATGGCTCTGTGGAATATTTTTAAAGCTGTCTATTTTGGAAAAAAGGCAGAGATAAAGATAGAGAAGCGGTTCGCAAAAGACACAGAGATTAAGCTGCATATCAGAAAAGTCAGCTATTTGTATCTCATTGTGGTGGCTGTGTTGATGGTAGGACTTAATGCATTTTGGATTTGGTTCTGAAAGGAGACAAGATGATTCGAGAAAAAATATTTGAGTGGAAAAACTGGAAAGAAATGATACATACCACCTGGAATCCCAAAGACCCGGGAGTTATACGGATTCATATGATTCCGCCTAAGTTCCGGCTTTTTCGTTTTATCCCATCTGTGGTGATTTTAAATGGCAACCAGATTCTCCCGTTAAATGAATCCTGGGCTATTCTCCTTACTATTTTTATTAAAGAACTGAACCAATGGGGAGATGGAGAAATGACCCAGGAGCAGGGAAGGGAAATCCTGGAAAATACTGCTGTTAAAATGCGGAAAATATTTCCTGACGTATCTCCTGAGAAGTTTGAGGAGGATTTGGAGCTCATTGCAGAAGTGTTTGAAGATATTGCCAGAGGGCGGGAACCCAAGGTAGAGATTGGGCAGATGAGCATTGGGGATTATGCGCCTTATATGACAGCTCCTCACAGAATGGATTTGATGGTAAGCGCCATGGAGAAAAATGGAAGATGGAACTGTAACCAGCACTGCCTCCATTGCTATGCAGCAGGACAGACCTACTCAAATGTGCAGGAGCTTGGAACAGCGGACTGGAAAAGAGTGATTGAAAAATGTCAAAAAGCCAGGATTCCACAGCTTACCTTTACCGGTGGAGAGCCTACGATGCGGGAAGACCTTTTTGAACTTTTAAAAGAGGCCAGATGGTTCATCACACGCCTGAATACTAATGGGATAAAGCTGACAAGGGAATACTGTGAGAAACTAAGAGAGGCAGAGCTTGACAATGTGCAGATTACCTTTTACTCTCAGAAGGCTGAGATTCACAATAAGCTGACAGGAGCCCTGCAGTATGATAAAACGGTAGAGGGTATTAAAAACGCTCTGGCGGCAGGCCTGTCTGTAAATGTGAATACTCCTCTGTGTACCTGGAATGCAGACTATGTGGAAACTGTGAAATTTTTGAAAAGTCTTGGTGTAACGTATGTGACCTGTTCCGGCCTGATTCCCGCCGGAAATGCTGTGACGGATGATTCTCAGAACACACGTCTTTCCAGGGAAAAAATTCGAAAAGCTGTAGCGGATGCGGCATCATATTGTTGGGAACATGGAATGGAACTTAGCTTTACATCACCGGGATGGATAGAGGAAAAGGATTTGCGTGAAATGGGACTGGAAGTTCCCTCCTGCGGGGCGGCGCTTAGCAATATGGCAGTGGCGCCGGATGGTACGGTGGTTGCCTGCCAGAGCTGTCTGGACAGGGAGAACTTTGGCAACATCCTTACTACAGAGTGGAAGAACATATGGGAACACCCTGTTTGCAGGAAATATAGAGAATTTTCAGTGCAGATGAAACAGGAATGTCCGCTTGGGAAGGAGGAAAATCATGGGTAAGTCATTGTTTAAAAAAATGCTTCTTTTTTGTATCTTCTTTTTCATGATGCCATTGAAGGTGAATGCAAAGCCTCTGGATGAAATCCAGGATGAAAAAATATATATTGAGACCAGGGAGGATGGTTCTCTGGATATCCGGTATGATATTAAGTGGAGGGTGCTGGACAGTACCAGCGAGGGACCTTTAAACTGGGTAAAGATTGGGATTCCCAATGCCTATGTAGAGGATATGCAGGCCCTGAGTGACAGTATTGAGAAGATTAGCTACTATGGCTCCGGGGGCGAATATGTAAGGCTGGATTTGGATCGGGACTACGAAGAAGGAGAAGTGGTGGAGATGGAGTTTTCCATTCATCAACATAGAATGTACCAGGAAGAGGACGGGATGTACAGGTATGAATTTACTCCCGGGTGGTTCGATGAAATGGAAATCAAGAATCTTACGATTTTCTGGGAATGGGATGAAGGGGTGGAGACGAATATGAGACCTTCCAGAATCGAGGGAGGCTACATTTCTTCCTATATTAATCTGGGAGAAGGCGAGCGTGTGACAGTGACCATGGATTATCCTATGAAACAGTACCAGTTTCATGATGATTATGATACGAGAGCGGACGCAAAGCAGCAGAGAACAATCAAAATGATGCTGGCCTTTGGCGGTGTTTTTGCTCCGGTATGTCTGGTTCCCGGCATGGTTCTTCTGCGGAATAAGCGGAAGTGGAAGGATGACTATGAGAAGAATCGTGGTTTTGGTATGTTTTATGTAGGAAACAGGGGGACTACCCATCACAGCGGAGGCGGAGGATGTGCCTGCGCCTGTGCATGTGCCTGCGCCGGTGGCGGACGTGCAGGATGTTCCAGAAAGGATTTTTATAGTGCAGTTATAAAGAGAACAAGGAAGTCCTGAGGGAGAAGAGAATTGAAAAATTGCCGGGATACTTGTATAATGGAGGAAGAAAATACGTAAGATAATACGTAAGATAGTACGTAAGACGGCGTTTTGTAGAAATTACTTGTATACTGCCATAGAATTAATTAGATTTTATTAGAAGGACAATCCCTGATAAGCCAAATAGCAGAAATCAGGAATCAGAAATGGGGATGCCGCACACTTGCGTAAACAGCTTCGATGTGTTATAGTAAAAATGTAAAAAGAACAACCGCCCACAAGGGGTTGACTTAGAAGAAAATAGTGTATAGAATCACCACCTCTTCACTTGCCAAAGTTTTTTGGGGTGGTTTTTCTATGATCTAAAACATTATCTGATAAACGTAAAAACGAATGTCAGCAATGTGAGGATAAACATACCGAAAGCCATTAAGTCTTTAAAGTCAAAATGTTTCTTATCCATCAGCATCACCCCCATTCTATGTAAATAAAATAGAGGTCATCCACCCTGCAACACGGTTGTTCTAATAGGAGCATATCATATTTATTTTGAAACTTCAACTGAAAACAGTGTTTTGATTTGCATAAAATAAAAAATACATTTATTTATGGGTTTGTTTATATTTAGAATATTTGTATGTTTTATTCCGACTTCTGTGTTATAGTAAATATATAGTGTATTTTGTACGAGTATATAACGTAGGAGGTAGCAATATGGGGAATTATGAAGTGACAACACCACAGATGCTATTAAAAGAGGATGGCAGTTTGCGTGAGCCTGGATGGTCTAAGCGTCTGGTGCAGCAGTATGAGCGGAGTATGATTAAGGCGCCGAAATTCAGAATTAAGGAATGGGATTATTATCTGGTTTTAAATGAAGATTTTGCAGGGGCTTTTACTCTATCAGATGATGGTTATATTGGATTACAGTCAGTTTCTCTTCTGAATTTTAAAGAAGGATGGGAGCATACGGAAACGATTTTAAATCCATTTCCAATGGGAAAACTTAAGCTTCCAAATACTTCACAGGAAGGGGATATTATTTACAAAGACAAGCGGCTTCACATGGCTTTTCAGATTCGGAACGGAAAGAGAAGAATACGCTGTTATTTCAAGAATTTCTATCAGGGAAAGCCTTTTTCCTGTGATATCTGGCTGGAACAGCCGGACATGGATACTATGGTGATTGCCACACCGTTTAAAGAAAAGAAGACGGCTTTTTATTATAATCAGAAGATTAACTGTATGCCCGCTTCTGGTAAAATGAAGTTTGATGGAAAGACATATACTTTTTCAAAAGAAACAGACTTTGGTACGCTGGACTGGGGCAGGGGTGTTTGGACTTATGATAACTGCTGGTACTGGGGTTCCGGAAACACAAGAATAGAGGGAATTCCCTTTGGATTTAACATTGGTTATGGATTTGGAGATACTTCTGCAGCTACAGAAAATATGCTGTTTTATAATGGAAAAGCGCACAAATTAGATGAGGTAACTTTTCATATTCCAGAGGATAGTTATCTGAAACCATGGAAATTTACCTCTAATGACGGAAGATTTGAGATGGATTTCCAGCCTGTACTTGACAGGGCAGCCAGGACTTCGGCACTGATTATTGAAACAGACCAGCATCAGGTATTTGGAAAAATGAGTGGGAAAGCAGTGTTGGATGATGGAAAAGAAATTGTTGTAAAAGATATGATGTGCTTTGCAGAGAAAGTGCATAATCGGTATTAAAGGAATAGGAACACGCCAGAAATTCGTATCATGCGAATTTCTGGCGTGTTTTTTCTTTAAAAGCTGGTTATCCCATATAGGATTTGATACAATAGTTTGATGGAGGATAAATTTATGAGTTTACATAAAATGAAATTGAAATATAAATTATATTTATTGATTCTTGCTGTTTCGATTACGATTTCTTTTTTTATGATAGGGAGTTTCAGATATATTCTTGCTCAATACAATGAGCTGCTTTATCATCAGACTGCCAATTCTCTGACTTTCCTGTCAGATGAGCTGGAGTATCAAATTCGGGAAATTGAAAATGTCTCCTCAGATATTGCGTTTCACGATAATTTTCAAAAAAATTTAGAAGTTTATAATTCCTGCGAATACGAAAGTCTGGATGCACAAAAGGCAAGGACTTCCATTACCAAGTTATTAAATAGGAATTTTACTTCACCATTATCTCAGATTACGGTTGTTCCAGAAGATAATCCAACGTTTTGGTGGGGAGAAGCAGAACTTAACGAATCAGAAGAGTATATGAACGAAATTTTTAAGGCGTGTGACGACAATCCTGGAAATATAAAATGGTTTTATTCCAAAACATCTCCTCAACTCTTGTGTGCGCGAAAAATTTTAAAAACAGAAAATCTATCTCTGGAGGCTCTGGGATATTTAGTTCTGGAAGTTGATCTGGAAAAAGTTATGACACCGATTTTGTCATCAAAATATACAGACGGAAATTCTTTTCAAATTTATCTGCATACAAAGCAGGATTTTATCTATTCCTCTGGCTCACAGTTGTGCAGAGAGTGTGACTTTTTGCTTTCTGATTTTAAAGAGTCTTATTTAATAGATGAGATAGGGAAACAGCAGATGTTTATTGTACAGACAAAACTGGATATTGGTTCCGATATCTGGTATTTATCTCTGGCAGTTGCATATGACGAAATTTTTCAATTATTAAACAGAATGCCTGTGATTTTTATGATTTCTTTGCTCTTGGCACTTATGATTGCTTTTCTTCTGGCAGGTTATATTGTTAAGAATATTACAAAACAGTTTCACATCTTAATTGAAAAGATGGAGTTTATAAAGAAAGATGGTGTTATGAGTACTTCTATTACTACCACAAACAGTGACAGCCATGATGAAATGGCAATTTTAAATTCCTATTTTGATCAGATGGTGGTAGAATTGAAAAAATTAATTGAAGAAAGTTATGTGAAGCAACTTTTAATCACACAAGCTGAATTAAAAGCCCTGGAGCAACAAATCAACCCACATTTTTTGTATAATACTTTAAATACAGTAAACTGGCTTGCTAAAAAAGGAGGACAGGAAGAAATTGCTACCATTGCAAAATCTCTTGGAAATTTGCTCAGATGCACACTGAAAAATAATGAAACTACAATTTCTTTACAGACAGAAATGGAAATTGTTTTTTACTATTTAAATATCCAGAAAATACGGTTTGAGGATTTGGCAGTAACAACTTATGTGGAGCCTGGAATTGAGAAGGTAGCGATTCCTAAGATGACAGTGCAGCCTTTGGTGGAGAATGCTATTTTTTATTCTCAGGAGGAACCGCAGACAGAATACTGCATTCGTATTAATCTTCATAAAAAGGGAGAAAAGGTCAGGATTGAGGTGGCCAATAGTGGTTTGCCAATTGATGAGCATATTTTGGAACATTTGCAGGACGAAAGTGTGAAGGCAAATGGGAATGGAATTGGTTTGCTGAATATTAATTCCAGATTGCGCATTATTTTGGGAGAAGATTCACAGTTGCATTTTGAAAATAAAGATGGAATGGCCATTGTATGGTTTGAGATTCCTTATGAGAAAAAAGACCTAAGAAAAGAAACAGGAGGAATTGTTCATGTATAAGTTGGTGATTGCAGATGATGAACGGATTATTCGTGAGTCAGTAAGAGATTTAATTCCATGGAAAGAACTGGATATTGAAGTGTGTGCATGTTGTCAGAATGGACTGGAGGCCCTGGATGCGGTGCAGGATACAGGGGCTGATATTGTAATGACAGATATTCGTATGCCTGGAATCAGCGGTTTAGAGTTAATTGAGAAGATACGGGGAATTGATGAACATATACAATTTATTATTCTGACAGGATACTCAGAATTTGAGTATGCACGCCAGGCTATGAGGTATGGTGTAGGAGAATATCTCTTAAAACCAATTAGTGAAGAGGAAATTATACCGGCTGTAATTCACGCTAAAGAGGCAATTTCATCCCATGGAATGTCAAAAATATTGCAACTGTTATCATCTTTAATGGAAATGCGGGAAAAGAATGAGGTGAAACAGGCAGAATATTGTCTTAAGCATTATCTTTCCCATTTTCAGACAGAAGAAGATTTACAAAATGTAGGTTTAGAACTTTTAATTCGTTTACATATTTATTTCGAAAATCTTTCTCCTGAGTCTTTAACGGCTTTTGAAAAAGAAATCAGGCAAATCTCAGGTAAGGATAAATTAAAACAGGAAATCCAAAAGAGAATAGTCTACCTTTTATTTGAGCAGAAAGGGGAGAAAGTATCGCTGGCTGAACGTGTAGGTGAATATGTTCAACAACATTTAAATGATGAAAATCTTTCTTTGAAATTTATTGCGGAGAATGTTTTATATGTTAATGTCAACTACCTTAGTCGTGCATTTACCAAACAGACGGGAGAAAAGTTTTCTGTGTTTTTGAATAGAACAAGAATTGAAAAATCAAAAAGAATTTTGAAGAAGGGGATTATGAATATTCATCAAATTGCAGAAGTAGTTGGTTTTGGGAGTAACCCCCAATATTTTAGTCAGGTGTTTAAAAAATACACAGGAATGACTCCAACTGAATATGCAGAAAAACAGAATTATAAAATTTTATAAAGCAGGAGATAAACAGGATGTTACAATAAGAGGGAGTGCATCCTGTTTTTTATGTGGAGTTGGTTAGAATGACTGTGTAAAAAACGGAAAAATAGTGAGAAGATATAAAAAGTAATATTTTTACACCGCATATGTAAGTTTTTTTGATTAAAATATACAAATAATATTGTTATAATAAGGTCACTGAAAACGTAATGTACATTCGTTCTTAACAAGAATAAAAGTGAAGGAAGCAGGAGGATATAAACATGATGAGAAAGTCTTTGGGAAAAAGAATTTTTGCAATGACAATTGCAGGCAGTCTCTGCCTTAGTGGATTAGCTGCATGTGGAGGTGAAGATAAAGCAGATTCTGGAAAGAAAACAGATGATGGAAAGACAACAATTCGCGTGTGCTGGTGGGGAAATCAGACAAGGAATGATGCTACGGTAAAAGCACTGGACATGTATGAAAAAGAACATCCAGAGGTAGACTTTGAAGTGGAATTTTCTGATTGGACGGGCTATTGGGACAAAATGTCTACTCAGGCTGCCGGAGGAAACATGCCGGATATTATTCAGATGGATTATGCTTATATTCGTCAGTATGCAGAAAAAGAGCAGATTGTGGGTATGAATCAATATATAGAGGATAAAACCATTGATACAACAAATATTCCAGAAACCATTATTGATAGTGGAAAGATTGAAGATGAGGTTTATGGAATTTCTGCTGGTACACAGACAAAGGCATTGTTAGTAAATGAGAAGATTTTAAAAGAAGCAGGATGTACACTGGAAGAGCAGCCAACATGGGATGAATTTTTAGAAGTTGCAAAAACAGTTTATGACAAAACTGGAAAACAGATTGAGATTCCATCTAATGATGAACAGACTATGTTGTTTATGGCAAGAGCGGTAGGACAGACTATGTTTAATGAAGCAGGGGATGGGCTTGGAATGCCAGATGATGAAGTTGCTTTAAAATATTATACAATGTTGGAAGAGTCTTTGAAGGATGGATATCATGTAGCACCTGAAATTCAGGCAGAAGCATCCACGAACCAGCAAAGTTTATTTGCTTCTGAAGATACATGGTGTCAGTTCCAGAATTCTAATCAGATTACAGACAGTATTAATCAGTGCGGTGAAGATATGGAATATAAAATCTACATGTTCCCAACAGAGGAAGATGCTGTACAGCAGCCAATTTTCCTGAAACCGTCTATGTTCTGGAGTATTACAAAGGATTCCAAACATCCGGAAATTGCGGCAGATGTTATTAATTATCTTACGAATTCTGAAGAAGCAAATAAAGAAGCATTAAAGGGAGAACGTGGAGTTCCGGTATCTACTGTTGTATCAGAGGCTATTGCTTCAGTAGTTGATGAAGTTACAGCAAATATTAATGCATATGTTACTAAGGTGGCAGAAACCGCCACTCCGATTGACCCACCATTTCCGGCAGCTTCTGCTGAAGTAGGAAAGACTATTTCTGATTTGGCTGATATGGTTCGGTATGAAGAAATTAGTCCGGAAGAGGCAGCAGAACAATTCTATGAAACAGCAACAGAGTTGTTGAAAAAAGGTGCTGAATCTTAATTTCTGGTTGTAATATGGAAAGGCTGCTGCAAGCAGAACAAGAAAGAACTGCAGCGGCCTTTTTCTGTACAATATTTGATTTGAACGATAGTACGGGAGGTCTCCAATGAAGAAAAAACGTTCATTTTCTATTTATCATGAAAATGTTGCAGGATATGTATTTATTTTTCCTTTTATTATAGGATTTTTAGCTTTTTCAGCAGTACCAATTTTAATTTCACTGGTATTATCCTTTACACAGTATGACGTTTTAGGAACACCAGAGTTTATTGGTCTTGATAACTATATTCGTATGTTTACAGCAGATCCCAAGGTATGGAAGACGTTTTGGGTAACTTTTTTCTATGCGATAGTTTCTGTTCCGTTGAAACTGATTATGGCTCTTTTGGTAGCGCTTTTATTTCAGCGTACTACAAGATTCTCCGGTTTTATGCGTGGTGTTTATTATTTGCCTTCTATTATGGGAGGAAGTATTGCGGTAGCTGTACTGTGGCGCCAGCTTTTTGCCAGTGATGGTGCGATTAATGCGATTTTAAGTTTTCTGGGACTTCCGGGAGATATTGCATGGCTTGGAAGAAAAGATACAGCCATTTGGACATTGATTATTCTATCTGTATGGCAATTTGGTTCATCTATGTTGATTTTCCTGGCTGGTTTGCAGCAGGTTCCTAAAAGTCTGTATGAGGCGGCCACTGTAGATGGATGTTCTAAAGTAAAGCAGTTTTTCAAAATTACGTTGCCAATGTTGACTCCGGTTCTTTTCTTTAATCTGGTACAGCAGACCATTAATGCATTTATGGCATTTACACAGAGCTTTATTATTACAAACGGAGGCCCAAGAGATTCCACGCGTTTTTACAGTGTGTACCAATATCAGAGAGCTTTTGAGTTCCATGAAATGGGATATGCAAGCGCAATGGCATGGTTTATGTTGCTGGTAATTGGAATTTTGACTGCATTAATTTTTAAGTCGTCTACAAAATGGGTTTATAATGAATCGAAAGAAGGATGAGAAAAAATATGAAAGAAGTATTAGCTGTAAAAAAGAATTCTCATAAAAAGTGGAAAATCGGACACATTATAGCAGCTATAGCAATTATAGCAGGCGGTTTGATTATGATTTATCCTCTTTTGTGGATGGTAATGAGTTCTTTTAAAGAAAATAATGAAATTTTTGATCAGGCAAGCAGTTTATGGCCGGAAGTGTTTCACTTTGAAAATTATGCGAATGGATGGAAAGGTTTTGCTGGAATCAGTTTTGGCAAATTTTTCACAAATTCACTTTTTATTACTGTAATAGGTACTATTGGTTCGGTATTTTCTTCAGCCTTTATTGCATTTGGTTTTGCAAGGTTAAAATTTAAAGGAAGAAAAGTATGGTTTACCTGTATGCTTCTTACCATGATGCTTCCGTTTCAGATTATTATGATACCCCAGTATCTGATTTTCAATAAGTTGGGATGGGTAGGAACTTTCCTTCCTATGATTGTTCCTCACTTTTTTGGTGGCGCATTTTTTATCTTTTTGATTATACAGTTTATTTATGGTATTCCCAAAGATATGGATGAGGCAGCTAAGATTGACGGATGTAGCTATTATGGGATTTTTTTCCGTATTATTTTACCGCTGATTGTTCCGGCACTTGTAACATGTGCAATATTCTCCTTTATGTGGAAGTGGGATGACTTTATGGGACCATTACTATATTTGAACAGACCGACTACATATACAGTGTCTTTAGCCTTAAAAATGTTTGCAGATCCCACTTCTCTTAGTGATTGGGGAGCAATGTTTGCTATGGCAACCTTGTCTGTTTTGCCTATGTTTTTGATTTTTGTATTTTTCCAGAAATATCTGGTGGAAGGTATCAGTACAGAGGGATTAAAAGGATAAAAGTATGTACATACAGAGAGGAGAGGCGTATGATAAGAACAGGTATTGTAGGTTGTGGAAATATTGCAGGGATGCATATAACATCCCTGCAAAGTCTGGAACAAGTGGAAATAAAAGCGATAGCAGATATAGAATCAGAACGAGTTGAAAAATGTGTGAGGAATTATCAACTGAAAAATGTACATAGGTATAGTACTCTGGAGGAAATGCTGGAGAAAGAAGAACTGGATGTGCTTCATATTTGTACGCCTCATTATCTTCATGTTTCTATGGCAATGCTGGCATTAAAAAAAGGTATTCACGTTTTTATGGAGAAGCCTCCGGCAATTACAAAAAGAGAGTTTGAACAGCTTTGTGAAGAGCAAAAAAGACAAAAACGGGAAGTAGGAATTTGCTTTCAGAACCGTTATAATGAAACCAGCCGCGAAATTCAGAGGGTATTAAGCCAAGGGATTCTTGGTCAGGTAAAAGGTGCCAGAGCATTTGTGACATGGAACAGAGAGGTTCCTTATTATAAAGAAAGTGGCTGGCGGGGTACTTGGGAAAAAGAAGGTGGCGGAGTGCTGATAAATCAATCTATCCATACATTAGATTTATTGGTACAGTTTCTTGGTGAGCCGGAAATGGCAGAAGCTTCCTTTTGCAATCATCATCTAAAAGGTGTCATAGATGTAGAAGATACCATGGAAGCTTTTATCAAGCTGGGAGGTATACCGGTATGTTTCTATGCAACAACAGCATATTGTGAAGATGCGCCTGTTCGGATAGATGTAGTATGCGAAGAAGGCTGCATCAAGATGGAAGGAAATCAGCTGCTTATACAACAGAACAATGGTATGAAACAATGGTTTGACTTTGAAAAAATACAAAAGCAGGAGACAGGAAAAACATACTGGGGTAATTCCCATTGTGCATGTATACAAGATTTTTATCAGTGCCTTGAGAGTGGGAGAGAATTTGGAAATAATCTGAAATCTGTTAGAAACATTATGAAACTTACCATGGGGCTTTATGATTCGGCAAAAAACCATAAGGCAGTAGAATGGGGAAAGGAGCAGTTATGAAACGGGTAAAAATAGGAGTGATTGGTGCCGGAAATATGGGAAGCGGGCACATTAAGAAAATATTGGAGGGTCAGATTCCAAAATTGGAGTTAGTTGCTGTGGCAGACCGCCAGGAACAAAGAAGGCAGTGGTGCAGAGAACATGTGCCAGAACATATTCAAATTTTTTCAGAGGGAAAGGAATTAATTGAAAGTGGCTTGTGCGATGCTGTTTTGATTGCAGTGCCCCATTATCAACATCCAGAATTATCCATAAAGGCATTTCAGGCACATTTACATGTTCTTTGTGAAAAACCGGCAGGAGTCTATACTAAACAAGTAAGAGAGATGAATGAAGCAGCCGAAAAGAGCGATGTTGTTTTTGCTATGATGTTTAATCAGCGCACTAATTGTATATATAGAAAAATTCATGAAATGGTAGAAAACAAAGAATTGGGGGAAATTAGACGGGTAAACTGGATTATTACAGACTGGTACCGGACGCAAAGCTATTATGATTCAGGTTCCTGGCGCGCTACCTGGGATGGAGAAGGAGGAGGAGTTCTTTTGAACCAGTGCCCGCACAATCTGGATTTAATACAATGGATTTGTGGTATGCCCTCTAAAGTCAGGGGATTTTGTCATGAAGGAAAGTGGCACGATATTGAAGTGGAAGATGATGTAACAGCATATTTTGAATATCCTAATGGAGCAACGGGAGTATTTATTACTTCTACTGGAGATGCACCTGGTACGAACCGTCTGGAAATAACAGGAGAACTGGGAAAGCTAGTGTGTGAGGATGGTAAGATTGTTTTCTATAAGTTAAAAGAAAATCTAAAGAAGCATTGTGCAGAATGTAAGGCAGGATTTGATAAGCCGGAATGGGAGGTTCAGGACGTAGAAACTGACGGGTTGAATGAAGAACATGTGGGAATTATGAAAGCATTTGCTGATTGTATATTAGAGAACAGGCCATTAGTTGCTGATGGAAAAGAAGGGATTCGTGGCTTGTCCATTTCTAATGCTATTCACCTTTCCAGTTGGCTAAATCGTACTGTAGAATTGCCTATAGATGAAGAATTGTTTTTGGAAGAATTGAATAAGAGAAGGGCCTTATCAAAGAAAAAGGATGAGATAGAAAGCGTTGTCTTTGATACAGAAGGAACCTATTAAAGTAAGGTAACAGGAGGGTAGCTATGGAACAGAATGTGATAATCAGCGGATTTGCTGATGAGATTGCCTCATCTCTGGACACGCAAATCGAAGTTATAAAAAAATTAGGGATTTCTCATATTGAAATGCGCGGGGTGAACGGAAAACCTTTGGTAGAGCATAGTCTTGGAGAAGTGAGAAAGATAAAAGAACAATTAGATGAAAATGCAATCAAATTGTCTTCTGTGGGGTCGCCTATAGGAAAAATTCTTATTACAGATTCTTTTGAGGAACACTTCAGACTTTTTGAAAAGACTGTAGAGATTGCTAAAATAATGGAAACCAGATATATTCGCATTTTCAGCTTCTTTATTCCAGAACAAGAAAATGCAGAGGACTATAAAGAAGAAGTGTTCAATAGAATGCGTAGATTTATAGAATATGCTAAAGAACATGATGTAGTATTGCTTCATGAAAATGAAAAGGATATTTATGGAGATATTGCGTATAGATGTGAAGAGCTTATGAATGAGTTTTACTGTGATAATTTTAAAGCGGTATTTGATTTTGCCAATTTTGTGCAGTGTGGACAAGATACAAAAAAAGCATATGAAATACTGAAGCCTTATATTGCGTATATTCATATCAAAGATGCATTGGCAGATACAGGAGACGTGGTTCCAGCAGGATATGGGGATGGAAATGTGGAAGAAATCCTGAAAAATTTATTGAAATGTGGATATAATGGTTATCTGTCTCTTGAACCTCATTTATCAGATTTTGTAGGTTTTTCTGATTTGGAGCAAAATGAAAGTAAGGAAAAGAAAAAACTTACAGGCGAAGAGGCATACACGCTTGCCTATGAATCTCTGAATAAAATTCTTGAGAACATTAAGAAGATATAAAGACAGGAAGGAGTCATTATAAGTATGAAAAATCAATACCCAAGACCTCAGTTTGTAAGAACACAGTGGCAAAACCTCAATGGCACCTGGGAGTTTGCTTTTGATGATGCAGACAGAGGAATTACAGACAAATGGTATGAGACAGGGAAACAGTTGGAAAGAGAAATCCAGGTTCCTTTTGCCTATCAGTGTGAGCTTAGTGGAATCAATGACCAGACACCTCATGATATTGTCTGGTATAAAAAGCGATTTTCTGTGGAAAAGCCAGAAGAAGGAAAGGAGCTTCTCCTTCATTTTGAGGCAGTTGATTACGAAGCAGTGGTGTATGTAAATGGCCAGCAGGCTGGAAAACATACAGGGGGCTACACACCTTTTGCTATAAATGTGACCCCTTATCTGATAGAGGGAGAGCAGGAAGTCACAGTTCGGGTGTATGATTCCCATACAGACGAACTCATCCCTAGAGGAAAGCAGTTCTGGGATGGGGACTCCAGAAGTATCTGGTATACAAACAGTACAGGTATCTGGCAGACTGTGTGGCTGGAATGGGTGCCCAAGAAACGTCTGGAGAGTGTGAGATTTACTCCCCTGTATGACCAGGGGAAGGTTCAGATGCAGTGTGAAGGTACAGGAATCTGCCAGGGAGATTCTCTGTATTATCAAATCCGGTTACATGATAAGGTTCTGGCAGAGGGAAGCCAGGTATGGCTTCGGGATACCCTGGATTTTTCGGTGGATATTATTAATGGAAGAATTTTCAACACGAATTATCATGAGCCAGGGATTTCCTGGACACCAGAGCATCCGGTGCTGCTAGATGTAGACCTGGAAGTGAGAAAAGTTGAGGGACAGTATGCAGACAGGGTACAGTCTTATTTTGGATTTCGGAAGGTGCATACAGAACATGGAATGGTATATTTGAACAATCGCCCTTATTATCAGAAGCTGGTGTTAGACCAGGGGTATTGGCCCCAGGGACTTTTGACAGCACCGGATGATGAGGCATTAATAAAGGACATTGAACTTGCTAAGGCTATGGGCTTCAATGGATGCAGAAAGCACCAGAAGGTGGAGGAAGCCAGATTCCTGTACTGGGCAGATAAGCTGGGATTTCTGGTGTGGGGTGAATGTGCAGCCACTACTATGTATGACCGGAAATCTGTAAATCGCACTTTAAAAGACTGGTCTGAGATTGTGGAGCGGGATTATAATCATCCTTGCATTGTTACCTGGGTTCCTGTTAATGAAAGCTGGGGTGTTCCGGATATTCAGAGAGATAAGATGCAACAGAGTTTTTCTGAAACGATGTATCATTATTTACATGCAGTGGATAATACCCGTCTGGTCATTTCTAATGATGGCTGGAACATGACTGTGACGGATATTTGTGCTATTCATAATTACAGCCATGGACAAAAGGACGAGCCAGAAAAGTATGAAGAATATAAGGAAATGCTGTCTACGACAGAAAATCTCATTACGCAGCCACCTACCTGCTGGGACATTTATGCCAAAGATTACAGGCATCAGGGAGCGCCTGTTCTTTTGACAGAGTTTGGTGGAATAGGGTTTAAGGTGTCTGAGCAGAAAGGATGGGGCTATTCGTCTGTAAATTCAGCGGAGGAATTTTTAGAGGATTACGGAAGAATCATGGATGCAGTCTATGCCTCAAAAGGCTTATGGGGCTATTGTTATACCCAGTTGACGGACGTAGAGCAGGAAATTAATGGACTGGTAACGTATGAAAGAAAGCCAAAATGCGATTTGGAAGAAATTAAGAAAATTAATGACAGATATCACAGGAACAGAATAGGATAAGAATTGGTAAAACAGGCGGAAGTACGTGCTTTTCGAAAGTATAGACTTCCGCCTGTCTGGTTTTAAAGATTGAATTCTTTGAATAGTTTTTGCTGAAATACAGTATCAGAGATGGATTTTAACATATCATCCATCCGTCCCAGGGCAATGAGCTTTTGATTGAGCTGGTTTACGCGGCTTGTACCCTGGCGTTCACCCTGAAGTTTTCCCATTTTCTGGCCAATCTTTTGACCGATTTCCTTGTCTTTTGGCAACTGGGCTTCTAACTTCGTCTTTCATTAACTCTTCTAACGCTTCACACATAACGTCACCTTCCTTTTCACTCATTAAGAACCTCCTTTATTTGATGTTACGGAGATTCCTGTTTTTTCGGAATCTCCTGCTTCTTATGTTGGGAAAGCATGAATTTTCCGAAATAAGAATTGAAAATAGATTGGCAGAGCCCATAGATAATAAGAAAATAATGCTTTTTCTTTATTTTAGCATAGAGGATATAGAAAAGAGAGAGGTTTTTATGAAAAAACAAGTAGCATTACAACCGTACAAGTAGGTATAATAGAAGGTATAAGAATTCGTAAAACGTAAGGAGGCTACATATGAGTTTAGAAGCAAATAAAAGTACAATAGTAAATGGAAAAGCGGTGCTTGGTATTGAACTGGGTTCTACCAGAATCAAGGCAGTTCTGGTAAATGAAAAGAACCAGCCCATTGCATCAGGAAGTCATGAGTGGGAAAATCAGTTGGTGGATAATATTTGGACCTACAGTGAAGAGGCAATCTGGACAGGGATTCAGGCAAGCTATCAGGATATGGTAAGAGATGTAAAAGAAAAATATGGTGTTCCGGTGAAAAAACTTGCAGCCATTGGATTCAGCGCTATGATGCATGGTTATATGCCTTTTAATGAAGCCGGAGAGCTTCTGGTGCCTTTCCGTACCTGGAGAAATACTATGACAGAAAAAGCCAGTGAGGAGCTTACAGAGCTGTTTCAGTATCATATTCCACAGAGATGGAGCATTGCCCATTTGTATCAGGCTATGCTGAACCAGGAACCTCATGTGAAAGATATCACCTTTATGACAACTTTAGAGGGATATGTACACTGGAAACTCACAGGAGAGAAAGTCCTTGGAGTAGGTGAAGGCTCCGGTATGTTCCCTATTGATATGGAAATTAAAGATTATGATAAGAAATGCCTGGAAGCTTTTGACAAGCTGGCAGCGCCTTACGGATTTCCATGGAAGCTGGAAGAGATTCTTCCCAAAGTTCTTCTGGCAGGGGAAGAAGCAGGCAGACTGACAGAGGAAGGCGCAAAACTGCTGGACACAACAGGAGAATTAGAGGCGGGCATTCCGTTTTGTCCGCCGGAAGGTGATGCCGGAACCGGCATGGTAGCTACCAACAGCATTGCAAAACGTACAGGAAATGTGTCTGCGGGTACTTCTGTGTTTTCTATGGTGGTTCTGGAAAAGCCATTATCTAAGGTTTATCCGGAAATTGACCTTGTTACCACACCGACAGGAAATCTGGTGGCTATGGTACACTGCAACAACTGTACTTCCGATTTGAATGCATGGGTGAATCTGTTTAAAGAGTTTGCAGAAGCTATGGGAATGCAGGTGGATATGAATCAGTTGTTTGGCACTCTTTATCATAAAGCCATGGAAGGAGATGCTGACTGCGGCGGACTTTTGGCATACAATTATTTCTCAGGGGAGCATATTACAGGGTTTGAAGAGGGACGTCCCTTATTTGTCCGTACACCAGAGAGCAAGTTTAATCTGGCAAACTTTATGAGAGTAAACCTCTTTACCTCTTTAGGCGCATTAAAGACGGGCATGGACATTCTTTTAAAAGAAGAAGGTGTTAAGCTGGATAAGATTCTGGGCCATGGCGGTTTGTTTAAGACAAAAGGGGTTGGACAGAATCTGCTTGCAGGCGCAATTGATACACCGGTTTCTGTTATGGAAACTGCAGGAGAAGGCGGTGCCTGGGGGATTGCAGTGCTGGCGTCTTATCTGGTGAATAAAGAGGCAGGGGAATCTCTGGAGGATTATCTGAATCACAAAGTATTTGCCGGACAGGAAGGTGAAGAAGTACAGCCGGATACAAGAGATGTTCAGGGCTTCAATGAATTTATGGTAAGATACAAGGCTGGACTGGCTATTGAAAGAGCGGCTGTGGAAAATTTAAAATAGAAGCATGAGAATGTGAGGAAAAGATAAGGTTTCTATAATTCTTCCACTGTATTTTACAGGGCAAATCTGATAAAATCGGAATATAGAATATCTTACAGGAGGAAGAATATAATGGGTGAAAAAAACAGAAAATATAG
>CATWQE010000008.1 GCA_958352855.1 uncultured Bacillota bacterium | reverse complement strand
AGAAGGGAAGGAATACAAAGAAATTTTAACGTATTTTTTTCCAGAGCTGCAAATTAGCGAGAAAAAATAGAAAAAGGAATCGTTATACATATAAGGCATATCCGCCGAAAACGTATAACGATTCCTTTTTTACTTTGTCAGGTATTTTACTCCACCGGTTCCCCTTTGGTCTGATTTTCTGCCAGATTCAGAACAGAGGTAGTTACGGAAATGGAATCTCCTGTAGTGAGTTCGTCTACAGAGAAAGTGACCAAATCGCCTTTTTTGATTTCATAGAAGCCCTGTACGTTGTAAGGATAGAGGATGGTCATTGTACCATGTATGGTAATGGTATCCCCTTCTTTTACATGGGAGCCTTCATAATCGCCAAGGTCGGTAACCGTTGCTTCCATAGTACGGTCATCAATGACAGAGGTAATTTCTGCCTCTAAAGAGTGCAATTTATCAGTTTGGGTGTAAGTCTTGGAAGATGGAGTAAGTTCTACCAGATTTACCACTTTTTTTGATACAGGAAGGTATTCTGCCATAAGCTTGGAATCTTCTGAATATTCGTAGCTGTATAGAATACAGTCGCTGTCCTCATCATATTCCATATATTCCTTTTCCGTAATGTAAGAATATTTTTTATAATCCTTTTCACTGATTTGCAGAGAGAGTTTTTCGTCTAAAATATCAGTTCCTTCCATACGGTAAGTATCTTTTAAAGAATACTTGAAAATGGTATGGGGAATTCTGAAAAATTTCGTCTGATTTACTGTGGCTTGCAGAGGATTTTTCATGGCAAGTCCATCTCTGATTCCGGTGTAAAGGAAAATGCCGCTGAACAGCAAAACAAGAATCGTAAAGCCTGCGGGTATCCATGGACGAATGGAAGCCTTTAGTCGTTTCTGCAGCTTAAGCTGGAAAATCAGGAACAGAATAAGCGCTACAAAAATGCAGGCAAGGCAAATGTAGTAGTAGCCGGGCGCAGCAGAAAAATTAAAAAAGTATGCCAGCACAGCAATGTCTGCAAGAAGCAGTAATAAAACAAAACTATAACAAAGTATGTTTCCAGTTCTTTTCATATGTAGAAATCCTCCATAATGACTGCGTGTTTTTCTTTATTTTAACATAGATGGCAGGAAAAGAGAAACAGATAATGTATAAGTTTTCATTTTCTGGCAATCCTATGATTGAAGCTAAAAAAGGGGCGGATTGCTCCATCATAGGTAGAGGTGAAAGATATGAGTAAAAAAGGTAAAATTCGTGTGGCATTAGGAAGTCTGCTGGCATTGACATTAGTAGTCACATGTGCGGCTGTTTATCAGTCCGGGAGTAAGAGCACACCAAACGAGAAAGAACTTGTTAAGGAGAATGAAGAGGATTCTGTTGACCAGGCAATAAAGACAGAAGAGAGAGAAGAAACAGAAGATGCCAATACTTCAGAAGTAGAAGGAATCAGAGAAACAGAAACCACGTTAGAAGAACCGGAGACGCCGGAGGAGGCTACAGAACCAGAAACAGAACAGGCAGAGGATTTGGCAGCAGAAAGCGCTTCTGCACCAACCCAGAACCAGACTGTGATTTCTCAAACAGTGGATTTGAATTTTACAGAGAGTTCCCTTATGCAGTGGCCGGTAAACGGACAGGTTGTTCTTGACTATAATATGGAAAATACCGTATATTTTCCAACACTGAATGTATACAAATTAAATCCGGCTGTGGCGATTTCAGCAGAAGCCGGAGCGCCGGTGACAGCAGTAGCGAATGGGAAAGTCCTTTCCATAGTGGAAAATGAGGAGACTGGAACAACAGTAACACTGGATATGGGAAATGGATACCAGGCAGTATATGGACAGTTAAAAGATGTGCCATTTCAGGCAGAGGAATATGTATCAGCAGGCAGTGTACTGGGATATGTAAATGAACCAACAAAATATTACACCAAAGAAGGCACGAATCTGTACTTTGCATTAACAAAGGACGGGACACCATTAGATCCCATGCAGTATTTGCCATAGAAAAGATTCACAAATTCAGATTGTAAGAGTATAATAAATTAAACAACAGAAAATCAGCAGCCGAAAAATCTTACAATCTAAAAACGTGGATTCCGGAAAACAGATGTCCCTTCCAGGAAAGGTATGGCGTACAGTTTTCCGGCTGGATGAGATACTTTTTGTATCGGCAGCTTAATATAGAGGGCGTTTTGTTTCGCTTAGGAAAGCAGACGGAGCGTCCGTACATAGAACGGCAGGAATCAGACACATGGAACAGAAAAAATTAAAGTACACATATATGGTAAAGTGCAAAGATGGGAGTCTGTATACAGGATGGACCACAGATTTGGACAAGCGGGTGGCCTGTCACAATGCAGGGAAAGGGGCAAAATATACCAGAGCGCGACGCCCTGTAGAACTGGTTTATTTTGAACAATTTCAAACCAGGGAAGAGGCCATGCGGCGGGAATGTGAAATTAAAAAGTTATCCAGAAAACAAAAGGAAGAGCTGATAAAACAAAAAGAAAAACATCCGGCATATTGAGGAACATGAGGAGGTGCGGATGTTTTTCTTTTTTATCATTTTCAGGATCTTGCCATACCGTCTACACTTAAAACAACTCCGGTAATGTAGGATGCTTCGTCAGAAGCAAGGAATACAAAAGCATTGGCAATATCCTCCGGCTGACCAAGGCGGCGAAGAGGAATCTGATTAATAAGAGGATCAATCACTTCTTTTGGAACTGATTTCATCATATCTGTTTCTGTAATACCAGGCGCAACTGCATTTACCCGGATGCCTTTTGGTCCCAGCTCTCTTGCAAGAGAAACAGTAAGACCGTTTACTGCAAATTTGGAGACCGGATAAGCAAGACCACTGGCCTGACCGTAAATACTTACCATGGAAGAGGTGTTGAGAATCACACCATCACCACGAGCAATCATACATTCAGAAGCAGCTCTGGTACAATTAAAAACACCTTTTACATTTAAGTCCATAATGCGGTCAAAATCTTCTTCCTTGTATTCCATAAACGGAGTACGCTCAGAAAGACCAGCATTGTTCACTAAAATATCAACACAGCCATATTTAGAAGTGGCTTCACGAAAAGAAGAACGCACAGATTCCAAATCTGCCAGATTAGGACTGATACCGGCTATTGTAGAATCAGGATGTTTTTCTTTCAGTTTTTTCACAGCAGTGTCCGCAGATTCCTGGGTACTGGCGGTGAGGATAACAACAGCGCCTTCTCTTAAAAATGCATCCGCAGTTGCAAAACCAATACCGCGGCTGCCTCCTGTAATAATAGCAACTTTATCTTTTAATCTCATAGGAAAACCTCCTGTAGTTTGTATTTATAGGTATTTTTATTTTCTGTAGCTTTTCCTGTAGTATACGAAAAAAAGGTGATTCTGTCTGTGACAAAATCACCTTAAAATTCAGGACTTATAATACTTTCACAAGCTCATAATTCTCATTAACTAAAAGCACATCAGCGAATTTCCCTGGTACCAGGGAACCTACCTTATCATACACACCAATGCTCTTGGCGGGATTTCTGGTAGCTGCAAAGATGGCTGTTGCTTCTGGAATACCGAACTCCATAGCTTTTTTCATACAGTCAAAAAGGTTTGTGGCAGAACCGGCAATAGTACCATCAGAAAGAGCTGCGAAGCGGTCTTTCATGGTTACTTCCTGTCCGCCTAATTCGTATTTTCCATTTGGCATACCGGTTGCCATCATGGAGTCACTGATAAGTACAACTCTTTCGTCACCGAACATTTTGAAAGTCGTGCGGACTGTTGCAGGATGAATATGGTAGCCATCGCAGATAAGTTCTACCATACAGTCCGGTGTATCACAGGCAGCGCCCACAACACCCGGGTCTCTGTGAGCAAAAGGAGGCATGGCGTTGTAAAGATGTGTGACATGTTTTGCTCCCAGGTCCATAGCTTTTTTGGCACAGTCATAGTTTGCCGTAGTATGACCGATAGAAATTACAACTTCATCTTTTAACTCCTCAATAAAATCAAAGGCTTTATCTACATTTGGCGCAAGAGTCACAAGTTTTATCTGGTTGCCGGAGGCTTCGTTACAGTTACGGAAGAAGGAAGCATCAGGAACACGAATGTATTCGCCTGCCTGCGCGCCTTTTTTCTGAATATCAATGAGAGGACCTTCCATGTTTACACCAATAATCCGGGCAAGCTCAGGGCTTTCTTCTACCTGGGTTGCAGTTGCGAAAATATCCAGCAGTTTTTCCTTGGCAAGTGTCATGGAAGTTGGACAGTAGGAAGTAATGCCATGTTCTTTTTCGTATTTCAGCGTGATTTTTAATCCTTCCGGGTCTGCATCGCAGAAGTCATGACCAAAAGCACCATGGCTGTGGACATCTACCAGTCCCGGCAGGACCTTGAGATTGGTGGCATCAATTTCTGTTGTGTCAGAAACTTCTGCTTTTGAGGCAACGATTTTTCCGTTTTCAATATACAAATCTTTTTTTTCAAAAGTTCCGTCTTCCTGGAATACCAGGCCGTTTTTAATAATCATAGTAGAATACTCCTTTTCTATCAGGTTATTTAAGTTCTGGGATAAACTCTCTGTCTTTATTATAATTCCGGGGAAAGATTAATTCAATCTATAGATTTTAAAGA
Source organism: uncultured Bacillota bacterium (assembly GCA_958352855.1). Classification (GTDB taxonomy): domain Bacteria; phylum Bacillota; class Clostridia; order Lachnospirales; family Lachnospiraceae; genus Blautia. Next base: position 69,638 of record CATWQE010000008.1, on the reverse strand, counting down.
GAAAGAACTTTCAATCCCTGTGCATAATTTCAAAAAATGAACAAAAAATAAAAAGTAAAATTATAGAAAATGCCGAATGATATGAAAGAACTTTCTTTAAATTCAAAACTATTGAAAAAACTTTCGTGAGTGATATACTGATTGGCAGAAAAGCGCAAGCAGAAAGGAGAGCAGAGAACATTATGGAACAGAAATTAGAGCAGCTTAAGGGGCACTTAATCGTATCCTGTCAGGCGCTTCCTCATGAACCGCTTCATTCCTCTTTTATTATGGGAAGAATGGCAAGAGCGGCAAAGGAAGGCGGAGCCATGGGAATTCGCGCCAACACCAGAGAAGATATTGAGGAGATTAAGAAGAACGTAGAACTTCCGGTGATTGGTATTGTAAAAAGGGATTACGAGGACAGCAAAGTGTATATCACTCCGACCATGAAGGAAGTAGACGAATTAATGGAAGTAAAACCGGAGATTATTGCTATTGATGCTACCATTGAATTACGTCCCGGAGGTGTGACACTGGACGAATTTTACCATGAAATTCGTAAAAAATACCCAGATCAGTTATTGATGGCGGATTGCTCTACCGTAGAAGAAGCACTTCATGCAGACGAGCTTGGTTTTGACTTTATAGGAACAACTCTTGTGGGGTATACAGACCACAGCAAGGGAGACAGAATTGAGGAGAATGATTTTGAAATCATCCGTACAATTCTGAAAAACGTAAAACATCATGTAATCGCAGAAGGAAATATTAACACCCCTGAGAAAGCAAGACGCGTAGTGGAACTTGGATGTTACAGTGTAGTGGTAGGTTCTATTATCACCCGTCCACAGTTAATTACAAAGTCTTTCACAGAGGAAATGGCGAAAGCAGAAATTTAAGTTAAAGTTTAAAGACGAAACGTCAAGGAGGAAAAGGTTATGGGAAATTTAGACAAGTACAAAGGAATTATTCCGGCTTTTTATGCATGCTATGATGATGAAGGAAATGTAAGTCCAGAACGTGTGCGCGCATTAACACAGTATTTCATCGACAAAGGCGTGAAAGGTGTTTATGTAAATGGTTCTTCAGGAGAATGTATTTATCAGGGCGTTGAAGAACGTAAGGTTATCATTGAAAATGTAATGGCAGTTGCAAAAGGCAAATTAACTGTTATTAACCATGTTGCATGCAACAACACAAAGGATAGTGTGGAACTGGCAAAACATTCTGAAAGCGTAGGCGTTGACGCCATTGCCTCTATTCCTCCGATTTACTTCCGTTTACCGGAATACTCCATTGCCGCTTACTGGAATGCAATCAGTGAAGCTGCTCCAAATACTGACTTTATTATTTACAACATTCCACAGCTTGCAGGTACTGCTCTTACTATGAGCCTGTTTGCAGAAATGATGAAGAATCCAAGAGTAGTAGCAGTAAAGAATTCTTCTATGCCGACACAGGATATTCAGATGTTCAAGGCAGCAGGAAAAGCAGCAAAAGGTGAGTTTGTTGTATTTAACGGACCGGATGAACAGTTTGTAGCAGGACGCGCTATTGGCGCTGATGGCGGTATTGGCGGAACTTATGGTGTTATGCCTGAATTGTTCTTGAAATTAAATTACCTGATTGCAGCAGGTGAGAGAGAAAAAGCAACAGAATTACAGTATGATATTAACGAAATCATCTATAAAATGTGCTCCAGCCATGCAAATATGTATGCAGTAGCAAAAGAAATCTTGCGTATTAATGAAAACCTGGATTTAGGCGGTGTTCGTCTTCCATTGGAAAATCTGCAGGAAGCTGACAAGGTTGTTGCAAAAGAAGCAGCAGATATGGTAAAAGAAGCAAAAGCCAAATATCTGTAAAATACTGAACACGAAAGAATGAAGAGGGAGAAAATTCATGCAGGGATTTACAGTCATTGACTTAGTTATTTTAATTGTTTATCTGGCAGCCGTTTTATTTGCCGGACTTCATTTCGCAAAGAAAGAGATGAAGGGAAAAGAGTACTTCAAAGGAGACGGTACAGTGCCATGGTGGGTAACTTCTGTATCTATTTTTGCGACACTGTTAAGTCCGATTTCATTCCTGTCTTTGGCAGGAAACTCTTATGCAGGAACCTGGATTATGTGGTTTGCACAGCTTGGTATGCTGCTTGCGATTCCAATTACAATTCGTTTCTTCCTGCCAATTTACAGCAAACTGGATATTGATACTGCTTATCATTATCTGGAACTGCGCTTTAACAGCAAGGGACTTCGTGTGCTTGGAGCTGTAATGTTTATTGTATACCAGATTGGACGTATGTCTATTATTATGTACCTTCCATGTATGGTACTGTCAAACCTTATGGGAATTAATGTAAACATTCTGATTATTATCATGGGTGTAATTGCAATTATTTATTCTTATACAGGTGGATTGAAATCTGTACTTTGGACAGATTTTATCCAGGGTTCTGTGCTTCTGATTGGTGTAACCTTTGGTCTTGTATTCCTGCTGTCACACATTGATGGCGGTATTGGGGCAATTTTCCATGAGTTTACAGCAAATCATAAGTTCCTGGCAGAGAACCAGCCGATTTTTGATGCAAATATCTTAAAAGACAGTGTATTTCTGCTGATTGTAGGAGCTGGTTTTAATACTATGGGCTCTTATGTATCCAGCCAGGATATTGTACAGCGTTTTACAACTACTACAGATACAAAGAAGTTAAACAAAATGATGCTTGCCAACGGAGCGTTATCTATCTTTATTGCAACTGTATTCTATTTAATTGGAACAGGTTTGCATGTATTCTATAACGTACAGGGAAATCAGCTTCCACCAGCAGCGCAGCAGGACCAGATTTTTGCATCCTGGATTGCATTTGAGCTTCCGGTAGGTATTACAGGTCTACTTCTGGCAGCCATTTACGCTGCAGCACAGTCCACACTTTCTACAGGCTTGAACTCTGTAGCTTCCAGTTGGACTTTAGATATCCAGGAACGTCTGTCTAAGAAACAGTTAAGTTTTGAAAAACAGACTAAGATTGGTCAGTATGTATCTCTGATTGTAGGTATTTTCTCTATTGTGGTTGCCATGGTTCTGGCAAATGGCGGTGTGAAATCTGCTTACGAATGGTTTAACGGATTTATGGGTCTGGTACTTGGTATCCTTATTGGAACCTTTATCCTGGGCGCATTTACCAAGGTTGCAAATACTTTTGGCGCTACAATGGCTTTCATTGCAGCTTCTGCAGTTATGATTTATATTAAATATTTTGTACCTGCAAGCGAAGTATCTATCTGGTCATACTCCATTATTTCTATTGCAGTATCACTGGTAGTAGGTATTCCTGCAAGTATTATCTGGAGAAAGGTAAAGGGAGACAATTCCAAGCCTGCTCCATATACAACAATTTATAAAAATTAAGTAACAGCACAGTATCAGCCTGGTCTTTCTTCACAGTTAGCCCAGGCTGATTATGTCAAAAAAGGAGAACTGGACATGGTATTTGGAAATATTAGAGATTTAAAGGATTATGGATATTTAGAAGAAGATGTACTGAAATGTTTTGAATATGCGAAAAATCATGATTTACTGGCATATGAAACAGGAAGTCATGAAATAGATGGTGACAATTTGTTTGTAAATATTGTAGAATATGAAACAACAACACCGGAAAACCGATTCTGGGAGGCGCACCGTCAGTATCTGGACTTACATTTTATGTTAAGAGGTCCAGAACAGATTGATGTGAATTTCATTGATAATATGGAGCAGAAGGAATTTGTGGAAAAGGATGATTTCCTGCCTTTAGAGGGAGAGAAAAACAGCCACGTAGTTTTAACAGAAGGTGATTTTCTTCTCTGTTATCCAAAGGATGCCCACAGAACAGCAGTACAGGTAGAAAAACCGGTAAAAATTAAAAAAGCTATTTTTAAGATTAAGATTCAGAAATAATCAGGATATGAAGGAGATGCACAATGAAACAATATATCTGTATTGATATTGGCGGGACTTCCATAAAGTATGGCGTGATTCAGGAAGACGGGGTGTTTCTTACAACAGGGGAAATGCCTACAGAAGCGCAGCAGTATGGCGGACCTGGTATCGTGAAAAAAGCAAAACACATTATAGAAACATATAAGACAGAATATCGTCCAGAGGGTATTTGTATTTCTACAGCGGGAATGGTAGACTGTGAAAAAGGGAAAATTACCTATGCATCCCCTTTGATTCCTGATTATACGGGAACAGAAATTAAGGCTGAACTGGAAAAATGCTATGGTATTCCCTGTGAGGTGGAAAATGATGTAAACTGTGCAGGACTGGCAGAATGTTTTGCAGGGGCGTCTAAGGGAAGTAAAATCAGTGTTTGTCTTACCATAGGAACTGGAATCGGCGGCTCCATTATTATAGATGGCAAGGTTTTTCATGGTTTTTCAGGCAGCGGCTGTGAGGTTGGCTATATGCATCTTCAGGGAGGAGAGTTCCAGGATTTGGGAGCCAGCAGCATTCTGGTGAAGAAAACAGCAGATTATAAGAATCTGAGTCCAGATTCTATAGACGGGAAGTATGTATTTGCACAGGCAAAAAAAGGTGACAGGGACTGTATCAGGGCTATTGAAGAAATGTGCCAGATTCTGGGAATGGGAATTGCCAATATCTGTTATGTGGTAAATCCGGAGGTTGTAGTGTTAGGCGGCGGCATTATGGCGCAGAAGGAATATTTAAAAGATTTGCTAAGAAAGAGTCTGGATAAATATCTCATTCCTTCCGTAGCGAAACACACACGTCTTACATTTGCGGAAAATCAGAACCAGGCAGGAATGCTTGGGGCATTTTATCATTTTAAGGGAAGACATTAAGAAGGTGTCTGGATAAGGAGGCTGTATGGAACCATACGAAAAGAATATTATTCCTCAGATTGAGGCAATTTATGGTAATTTCACACCTCTTGAGAAAAATATTGCGGATTTTTTTATTCACAACGAGGAAAAGATGGATTTATCGTCAAAAAGTGTATCAAAAAGGCTGTATGTGTCAGAGGCCTCCCTTTCCAGATTTGCGAAAAAATGTGGTTATAAGGGCTACAGAGAATTTATTTTCTGCTATGAGCAGGGAGGACAGGGCGGCGTCAAAAAACCAGGCAGTGATAACATTAAGCGGGTACTGAACAGCTATCAGGAACTCTTGAATAAAAGTTATTCTCTTATTGACGAAGTGCAGATTGGACGAGTTGTGAAAATTCTTACAGAGAAGAAACGTATCTATGTATACGGAAAAGGAAGCTCCGGGATGGTTGGCATGGAGATGAAACTGCGGTTCATGCGGATTGGCGTGAATATTGAGGCAATTACGGATGAACATATTATGAAGATGAATTCCGTGCTTTTGGATGAAGAATGTGGTGTGATTGGAATCACTGTCAGCGGGAAAACGGAGGCGGTGATTGACTCCCTAAAAGCAGCTAAACGATGCGGCGCTTCCGTGATTCTTATGACTTCTCATGTTGAGAAGAAGTTTCAGAGGTTTTGTGATGAAGTGATGCTGTTTGCAGTAAAAGAGAATCTCGAAAGAGGGAAAGCCATTTCGCCGCAATTTCCGATTCTTATAATAGTGGATATGATATATTCCAGAATGCTGCGGTCAGAGGGATTCCGAAGAAGGGAAACTCTGCATGAGTATACCATGGAGGCATTGGATGAGAGGTAATCAAGGCTTGTTTTCTAATGTATTTCTCCATCTACATAGAGACTGTTGTAGTAACTGTATAAACATGGTTGAATACGGTTTAATACAACAGTCTCTTATTTGTTATAGTTGATCTTGAATCTTCTTTACATGTTCTAGTGTCAGGTCTAATAAATCAGCAATTTCCTCTGCGGTTTTTCCTTTGCGGAACAGTGCAAGTACGCTTTGGGTAAGTCCCTGTTCAAGCCCCTGTTCCAATCCTTTTTGTATCAGTCTATCTGATTCAAGTTCCAATACTTTTCCGCCCATAACATCACCCAATCCTTTCTTGGCCTTTTCTTGATTTCTAAGGATATAATCTGATATCCTTAGTATCAGTTCCATCAAATCGCGGTATGCTTTTTCTTTTCCGTCCTCCAGGAATTCCTCTTCTAGGCATTTTTCAATTTCCTGATATTCCTTCAACATTTTCTGTAACTTTGGATGTTCTGTATCCAATGCTATCTTTTCATATCTCATAATGTAAAAAGGCAGAAGGAAGAAAAGTCTCTTTTGTAAGATTTCATCTTTGGTATAATGCCCTACATAAATCGCAGGAACTTTATATTCTGTCAAAGTGCCATCTGGCATTACAATTTCAATGCTCAGCAGTTTTCTGCATGAAGTTCCTCTTAGATATAAGATACAGGAAGCGGGGAAATACATCCGGTACTTTCCATCTTCCTGTTGTAAAGACTCCAGGCTGATAGAAAAATCATACTCTACCATGCGGATAATCATACTGCTATCGCTGGTACTTTGGCATTCTATATGGTACGCTTTGTCTGCAATCAGAAGATGGGAATCAGTTATAATTTCCCCCTGTTTTGTCTGATGCTCATTTCTCTTTTGTATTAATTGGATATCCTCCGGGTAGGAAGTACCAAAAACTTCATTAATCAAAGGCACTGCAAGTTCCGGCATCTTTTCCAGTAAGGTCCGGAACACATCATCAAATATCGTGTTATTTGTCATGAAACTTTCCTCTCCTATGTATGTAGTGTTGTCTCATGTATTTTGATTTATGTCCTCTGATTGTATTTTCAAATGTTATCTTCCGTAGAAAAGCATCTTGACTGAACATCACCTGCCTCTTACCTATGTATCTTGATTATAAAATACCTGCTATCAGGAATCAAGGATTGTACAAAGAAAAGTACCTTTCCGGTTCGTATATACGTTTCGGTAAGGTACTTTTTAAGGGGTTTAATAATTTTCTACTTTTCTTTCAAAATAAGCTCTTGGGTGAGCGCATACCGGGCATACTTCCGGCGCTTCTTCTCCTTCATGTACATATCCACAGTTTCTGCACTTCCATCCTAAAGGAGCGTCACCTTTAAAGGTGTTTCCTGCTTTATAGCTTTCCAGTAATTTTAAGTAGCGTTTTTCGTGGGCTGCTTCTACTTTGGCAACACCTTCAAATTTTGCAGCCAGTTCAGGAAAGCCTTCTTCTCTGGCTTCTCTTGCCATACGTGCATACATGTCTGTCCACTCAAAGTTTTCGCCCTGTGCCGCATCCGTAAGATTTGTTTCTACATCATGAATGCCATGGAATTCTTTAAACCACATTTTGGCATGTTCTTTTTCCTGATCCGCTGTTTCAAGATAAAGAGCAGCTAACTGCTCATAACCGGCTTTTTTAGCGGCAGAAGCGTAATAAGTATATTTATTTCTTGCCTGGGATTCTCCTGCAAATGCTTCCATCAGGTTTTTTTCTGTCTTTGTACCTGCATATTTACTCATAAAAATATCCTCCTGTACAAATAAGGGACTGTAGCTTTATGCGACAGTCCCTTAGATTTCAATGTTCTGATATCGTATGAATTAACCGAAGTATCTCTTTAACAGACCTTCAAATGCTTTTCCATGACGAGCTTCGTCTCTTGCCATTTCATGAACTGTGTCATGGATAGCGTCAAGGTTTGCAGCTTTTGCACGTTTAGCCAGGTCGAATTTACCTGCTGTAGCGCCATTTTCAGCTTCTACACGCATTTCAAGGTTTTTCTTTGTGCTGTTTGTAACAACTTCGCCTAATAATTCAGCGAATTTAGCAGCATGTTCTGCTTCTTCGTAAGCAGCTTTTTCCCAGTATAAACCGATTTCTGGATATCCTTCTCTGTGAGCAACTCTAGCCATAGCCAAGTACATACCAACTTCTGAGCATTCACCTTCGAAGTTTGCTCTTAAATCAGCTAAGATATCTTCGCTAACGCCCTGAGCAACACCTACAACGTGTTCTGCAGCCCAGCTTCTCTCTGCTGTCTGTTCAACAAATTTTTCTGCTCCAACGCCACAAACTGGACATTTTTCTGGAGCTGTTTCACCTTCATAAACATAACCACATACGCTGCATACAAATTTTTTCATAATTGTAAATCTCCTTTTCTTATTTGAATTTTTATTTTGTGTTATTTCATCTGGCCAAAGCCAGGTTGTTGAAGAAGTAATAATAGTAATGATTACTATTATAATTTAACATACTTGATAGAAATTGTCAAGAAGTTTTTTGATTTTTTTCTTCCTCTAAACAGTGTTTACAGATACCGTAAAATGTAGTCCTGTGGGCGGAAACTTTTCCGTTGAACTTTTCCGATGCTTTTTCCACAATTCCGTCAATTTCAGGTACGTCCATGTCTTGAATACAATGACAGTGAGTGCAGACAAAATGACTGTGAGGGCGGGTATTGCAATCAAACCGGTCAGGGCCATTGTCTATGGAAATCTTTGTGATTTCTCCAAGCTCCACAAGAAGAGAAAGGTTACGGTACACAGTCCCCAGACTGATATTGGGAAATTCGTCTTTCATTTTCCCGTAAATACTGTCTGCGGTAGGGTGTTCCTTGCAGTTTCTTACGTATTCCCGGATGCATTCCCTCTGTCGGCTGTATTTTAATGTAGCCATATACTCTCCTTTCCATCAGTCAGAAGAATCTGAGAGATTATCTTTCAGTAACAAGATTAATAACAATAATTGTTACTGATATTAAGATATCATACTTGATAAAAAAAGTCAAGTATATTTATGACATTTTTTTGAGAACACAATGGAATAAGTTTATGCCCTTGAAGCACAGGAATGTATTATTGTATACTTAACAGAAAGATATATAGAGACAAACAGGAAGGAATAAAGCAACGTGAGGGAACAACAAAAAGAAAACAGGACAACCATATGGAAGGCTGTGGGACTTATTTTATCGTCTGTTTTTATTATTGTATATATCAGTATCCTTTTAGGCAGATTTGAAAAAGATGTAAGAGAAGAAGAAACAAAGAGTCTGGTTCAGGCTATGGCAAGTTTATCTGACCAGGGGGCTGCCATGGTAGAAGAAAAGGTGAATGCTTCTTTACAAAATATAGGATATATTGCGAAATTGCTGGAAGAGAAAGAGGATATTAAAAGTGACGAGGTCATGGCGGGCTTAAACAGGATTTTATCTGAGCAGGACACAGGTCTACATCGTTTTGGCGTGGCTACTTCGGATGGTATCAGCAGGATAAGCACCGGTGATATTGTGAATGTATCAGAGCGTGATTTTTTTCAAAACAGTATGCAGGGAAAGACTTTTGTCAGCAAATCCACAGAATCAAAAATTTTTGATGAAGAAGTTTTTTTCTTATCTTCACCGGTATTTGGAGTGCAGGGCCAGGTAAAAGGAGTGCTGTATGGTATTATTGAAACAGAGAATTATAAAATTTACGATAATGAGGATGTAACAGAGCATAATAAAAACCAGTATATTGTTGATTCAGAAGGCGACTATATCAGCAGATTTTTGTACAGAGAGGCTATCTTAAATCAGGAAACTCTCTTTTCTGATTTAGAAGCAGCAGAAAGTCAGATGTCTATTGAGAAAATCAGGCAGTATATGGAGAAAAAACAATCTACCTATACAGAAATAGGGCCAGAGGAAAACAGAGATTACGTCTATATTACACCAATCGATATTAATGAATGGTATGTGGTTACTGTGGTAGACGGAGACTCTATGACAAGTAAGGTGTCTCATTTACAGGGACATGCAGTTCAGTTGACTGGCCAGATTTTAATTATTTTATTGCTGTTTGTGGCAGGATATTTTGCAGTGGTTTCCTTTGAAAAGAGGAAAACAGAGAAAATGAACAGAGAACTAAGGATTCGGGACAGTATTTTTCAAATTGCCACAGATGAGATGGAGAGCTTTGTATTTCTTTATGATGCAATGAAAGACCAGATGGATTTTATGAATGACAGTATGAACAGGCTTGGAATTCCACAGTGTATTCAGAATGCTTCAAAAGAAATGATAAATTGTGTTGATGCCAGAAATAAGACTGTGATAGAGGAATTTATAAAACAGATGAAGAAGGATATGCAGGCGAATCTGGAACAGTCTGAGTTGGATATTACTGCAGAGCAAAAAAGGGGAATCTGTTATTATCATGTAAAGATATCACATTTATATGATAATAAGAACAGACCGGTGCGTTCTATTGGTATGATATATGATGTTACAGAGAAAAGAATACGGGAAATTCAGCTAGAGAAAGAAGAAAAACTGAGAAATCTGTTTATGACAGACACCATTGCCTTTTATGAAATCAATATCACCCAGGATAAGGTGTTAAAAAAGAATAATGAAGAGCAAAAGCAGTTGAGAAAATATAGTAATGCCTTTGAAATTTTTATGGAACACAGGGTATTAAAACAATACTGGGAGCTGTTTCGTGAAAAGTGTTCCCCAGAGAGCATAAAGCAGTATTTTCAAAACCAGAATTTTGATTATAGCCTGGAATATGAATGTAGAGATGATGAAGGGATTGTGTACTGGGTTGCCAGTGAAATCCACCTGAGTGAAGAACAGGGAGAACTTATTGCGCTTTTAACAATTCGTGATATTGACAGTAAGAAGAGAAAAGAGCTACATTTGGAGCAGACTGCGGTTTATGATGCTCTTACTATGGTTTATAACCGCAGCGCCGGAACACAGAAAATAAATCAGGCTCTTGCCAGTATGGAATCAGAGGAGACAGGGGTATTTATGATTCTGGATTTAGACGGATTTAAGCAGTTAAATGATAATCTGGGACATATGACAGGAGACTGCGCGCTTGCAGAGGTGGCAAAAATTCTGGTAAAACATTTCAGAAGCTATGATGTGGTATGCCGTCTGGGTGGAGACGAATTCATTATATTTGCGAAAGGTCTTCCAAAGGAGGCGCTGGATAAGGTGCTTTCCAGTTTGCTGAAAAAATTAGTCCTTACTTATGGCAGCGGGGAGCGGCAGGTAACAATCAGTGCGTCTGTTGGCGCAGTATTTGCGCCCAAGCAGGGGAAAGATTTTACACAGCTTTATGAAAAAGCGGACAAGGCATTGTATCTGGTAAAGAATGCAACAAAGAATGGCTATCGGATTTATGAATAAATGAAAAAGGGGATGCTACTTACATCCCCATAGGTAAAACAAAGAAATACATGACAATAAAGTGGCAGATGCTTCCTCCCATAACAAAAAGATGGAAAATTTCATGAGAGCCAAAATTTTTATGATGGGAGTTAAAAATTGGTAATTTCAAAGCATAGATAATTCCCCCTACTGTATAAATGATGCCGCCTGCCAGAAGCCATCCAAAACCGGCTGATGGAAGGGAATGGACAATGGGAACAAAAGCAAAGACACAGAGCCATCCCATGCCAATGTAAATCACAGAGGAGAACCATTTCGGGCAGTTTATCCAGCAAGCCTTAATAATGATTCCAATAATTGCCACAGCCCACACAGCCCCACAAAGAAGGTATCCGGTAGTTCCCTGAAGGACAATAAGGCAAACCGGGGTATAGCTGCCTGCAATAAGGATGAAAATCATCATATGGTCTATTTTGCGAAGCCGGCGGTTTACTTTTTCTGTAGAGTCTACGGTGTGGTAGATAGTGCTGGCTGCATAGAGCAAAATCATGCTGAGAATGAAAATTCCCATGGCAATGACATAAATACTGTCCGGTTCTCTGGCTGCCTTGTGCAGCAGAGGGAGAGCTGCCAGAATGGCCATGATGCAGCCGATAAAATGAGTAATTGCGCTTCCGGGGTCTTTAATTTTAAATTTCATACATACCACTCCTGTTCTGTTTTTTATAGTATATGAATTGATTTATGCGGTATTCATAAATTTTAGATGTAGTTTTCAAAACTATGTATTGATATATGTATACTACACCTGATTTTAAGAAATTGCAAGGGGGGAAATGTAGTTTTTTTATGAAATATTTGGTACAATAGTGACAGATTATTTGTAAAGTCAGGGAAGAAAGTATGAAAATTGCAATATTAGATGACGAACCTGTTTATTTAGACTTGGTACAGGGAATAATAGAAGATTTTGCACGAAAAAACAGAAGAATTTATGAAATAAAAAAATATCAGTATTCCAGAGAGCTTCTATGGGATTTGGAAGAAGGCGTGTACTATGATGCCTATATTCTGGATATTCAGATGCCAGATATGAATGGTATGGAACTGGCACATGAAATCAGGCTGAAATATCAGGAACCGTTTATTCTTTTTGTTACCTCTTATTTGAAGTACAGTCTGAAAGGATATGAGTACGGAATTTTCCGGTATATTATGAAAGAGAGAGTGCAGGAAGAGCTTTCGCCTGCTCTGGAAGAAATGGAGAAAAAGACAGAAGGAAGGAATCAGCGGTTCTACACCATAGAGACACAGTCTGTTCTTGCCAGAATGGCTTATGAAGATATCTTTTATCTGGATGTGGCAGGAAAATATGTGTATTTTCATACAAAGCAAGGTGAAATTCGGGAGAGAACTTCTTTGCAGAAGGTATTTGCAGCTCTTGGAGCGCCGGAATTTGTTTATACAGATAAGAGTCACATTGTAAATCTAAAGCATGTGATGCAGTTGGAGGGAAATACAGTGGTCATGCGAAATCAGGAGCGGATTCCTGTGAGCATTCCACAGGGACAGAAGCTTAAAAAAGCAATCAGTGATTATTGGAGAAGTTTATGTTAAGTGTCGGGCAAATCATCAGAATCGCAGAGGGAATCATTACAGTTCTAGTGGGTGTAAGGCTGGCAGTGGGCAAGGCCGGGTTTCGGAGAGAACGAAGAGGGGAATGGATTCGTGTAGCGCTGTTGATTTCTGTATGTTTGATTTTGGAAATTGAAAATAGTTTTTATGAAAAATATTCTGCGCCTCTTTATACCTTTCATTATATTTACCTGCAGTTCGTTTTGTTTCTTTTTTACAAAATTGATTTCTGGGAACTTTTTGCAAAAAATGTGCTTTATTGGATTAACCTTCAAGTGGTGCATTATTTTGTACTGACCCTGGACTGTCTCAGAATAAATGAGTTTTTTCTGCAATATGTGGATGAGCGTTATCACAATCCTTATACTTTATTTCATATGGTGTTTATGCTTTTTACTATAGGCGCGGTGCTTTGGCTATGGTATGGCAACAGGGAAAGCGGCTTTATCCGCTGTCCAAATCCAAGGGGATATTTGTATTTGTCGGCGCTGGCTACGGGAGAAGCTGTGATTGCGAAACTTTCTTTTACCAAAGAGCAGGCCATCAGTGTAGTGACCAGGGAGTTTGTCCTTTTTCTTGCTTTGCTGCTGTTTGTGTTTCTCTGTCTGTTCATTGTATTTCTGGTAATGCGTTATAACTGGGAAATTCAGTATCAGGACCAGATGCTCCGCATGAATTACAGAATGATGAGAAATCAATACCGGCTTGTAGAGGAAATGTATAATGAAAAAAGGCGGTATCTCCATGATATAAAACACCAGCATTTACTCCTGGAGGATTATCTGGCACAGGGAAGGGAAGAAGAAGCATTATTGTATTTAAAAGAGATGAATCATAGTATGGAAAGGATATCGGGAAACCGGTACAGTGGCTTTACGGTAATTGATTTCATGCTGGATTACAAGATGCAGCTTGCCAAAAAAGAAGGTATTGTTTTTTTGTTAGACGTTCAGGTATTGTTCTGCCCTTTAAAGCAGGATGAAATGTGTATTCTGCTGGGAAATCTGCTGGATAATGCCATAGAGGCAGTTCGGGAGGTGGAGAAGAAAAAGCGGAAAATCAGAGTTCGGATGATGACGCCAAACAATATGTTTTTATTAGAAATCCAGAATCCCTATGAAGGAATGAGAAGGAAGGCAGAGCATCAATATCTGACTACAAAAACAGACCATACGTTCCATGGACTTGGGCTTGGAAGCGTGAAACAAATTGTAGAGAAAAACGGGGGATTTCTGGAAATCAGTGATGAGAATCAGGAGTTTCAGGTCAATGTAACTTTGATGGGAAAAGCACAGGATATAGACAGTCAAAAAGTCAAAGAATAAGGTCAAAACAGGAAAAAAGGGTATTCTCTGATACAATAGAGTGGAAGAGAATATCCTTTTTTGTTTACAGTGAAGGAGGGAACGGGAATGAAGATAAACTGGAAAAAAATAATGATGGTTGTTGGTTTGGGAATGGGCCTTCTGGGGTGTATGGGGTGCAAAGAAAAAACAGTAGAGGAAAAAGAAAATCAGGATACCCTGAAAATTTGCACACAACCCATTTATGTGGATGGTATGACAAAGCTGATAGAAACCTGGGAGTATTTTAACAAACCTCTGAAGGCAGAGTTGATTGTGATTCCAGACAGTCCGGATGAGGCAGAGATTAAAATATCGGAAATTCGTACAGAGATGCTGGCAGGAGGAGGGCCGGATGTATTTTTGATGAGGGATAACAGATGTTTCAATGTTTCAAAGTGGGTGGAAGAAGTACAACCGATGCTTTTCCAAAATCCTGAAAAAGCCATGTATACCGGCACATTTCTTCTTCTGGATAACTATATCAAAAATGCAGAGTATTTCAATCCGGAACATTACAATCAAGTGGTAATGGATGCGGGAAAAACAGAAGAAGGGCAGTGTTTGTTGCCTGTTGCGTATGATTATCGTGTCAGTTATTTTGAGGAGCCACAGGAAGAACCTATACAGATGCCGTTGCCTTCCTGGGACAGTCTGGTATCGGGGGAAGCAGGGCTTACCAGTACCATGTTTCCGGCTATCAATCATAGTTTTCCTGATTTGTTAGGAGCGTATGCGGATTATGCAAACGAAAAGCTGCTATTATCAGAAGAAGAGCTCTACCAATATGTCCTGGATTCCATTGATTTTGGCATATTTGCAGAGAACGGTCCGGAAGTGAAGGGACTGAATCTGGTCTGGACAGAACAAGATTTTGCCAGTTCTTTTGTAAGAAATTCAACGGGATATAAACAAAATCCCAACAGCCTTCTGGCAAATCCCAACAGAGAGGGAGGAATCAATGCAAATATTACTACATGGGCAGGAATCAATAAGAATACAAAAAGACCCAGTCAGGCATTTTCCTTTTTGGATTTGCTTTTTAGTGATGAAATTATGACCAGGGAGGGATTTCCGGAGGCAGGCAAATATGCAGGAAGCTCAACAGCGAGTTATTTCCTTGGTGTACCTTCACATCAGGAAGCATTTGAGAATGATTGTAAATATTTACCGGATGATACGGAGAAAGCATTTAAAGCATTAAATAGTCAGATCAACAGTGCGCGTTTTTCCTCAGATTTGGATAAAGAGCTTCAAAAGATGCGTGATGCGTGCAGGGAAGCAAAGGGAAACGAGGAGGAACAGAGAGAAATTGTAAAGGAAGCTTATGAGAAGATAGAGCTGATGCTGGCGGAATAAAATTGCAGATGCGGGGGTGAGGGTATGAAGAAGTATGGAAAACAGGGCATCCGGGGGCTTTTGCTCACTGCTCCTGTGATGCTGGGGTGCATGGTGTTTTATGCAATGCCGTTTTTTATGGTGGTGTGGTACTCCTTTCGCAGCGGAATGGGAGGGCAAAGTGTTTTCACAGGACTGGAGAATTATAGAAGTGTTCTGGAAAATCCTGTGTTTCAGCTTGCGGCAGGCAATACGCTGAAGTTTTTCCTTATTGGACTGCCTTTGGTTCTGATTCTGGCCTATGGAATTGCCCTGCTTTTGAAGTCACAGGTGCAAAAATTTGCTTTCATGAAACCGGTGCTGCTTTTTCCTTATATCATGCCGGTGACAGGGACCGTATTGCTGGCAGATGTGTTTTTCTCAACCAGTGAACCAGGGCTTGGGAGTATTCTGGCGCTATATTTGTGGAAAAATACAGGTTACAGCATGATTCTTTTATTGGCAGGGTTAATGACCATACCACAGGAGCAGTATAACTGTGCAAAATTAGATGGCGCAGGGGAAATCCAGATGTTTTTCTATATTACTACTCCACAAATGTGGTATTCCCTGTTTTTTACATTTTTGTTCTCCATGATTAATGGGTTTAAATGTTTCAGGGAAATCTTTCTTCTGGGAGGAGAGCATCCGGGAAAACAGGTGTATATGCTGCAGCACTATTTAAATAATAATTTTGAGAGTCTAAACTACCGGAATCTGTCTGCGGTATCTGTGCTGTTGTTTCTGGTAATCACTGTTGTTTTGGGACTTGCTTATGTGGGGGTTCTTAGGAAGGAGGCATATAAATCATGAAAAAACTTTTTTTCGGGATATTATTTTTTATCTGTGTCCTTCCCTTTGGAGTTGTGCTGGCAAACAGTGCGTATGAACAGGGAGGATTGTCTTTTCAGGCTTATTATGATGTATTTCTGGGAACTCCCAGGTATTTATTTCGATTTTGGAAAAGTCTTGGAATTTGTGTGGTAATTGCAATGGGACAGATCATGATTGCGGCTCTTGCAGGATATGGATTTGGAAAATTTCAGTTTCCATGTAAACGGCTGATGCTCTTTTTTCTTATGATTCTAATGGTGCTGCCTTTGCAGGTAACGCTGGTGCCAGGGCATGTGGTCTTGAATAAAATGGAGCTTTTGCAGACTCAGTGGGCGTTGATTCTGCCCAGTATTTTTCTTCCCCTTGGAACCATTCTTATGACCCAGAGCTTCGGGGCTCTTTCAGACGAAATGCTTCAGGCGGCAGTTTTGGATGGATGCAGCACCATGCAGAGCCTTATTCGCGTAGGTGTGCCAAACGTAAGGGGAAGTCTGGTATGCGTGGGGATTCTGTCTTTTCTGGATAGCTGGAATATGGTAGAGCAGCCTATTGCCTATTTAAAGGATTTTGAGAAATATCCTCTTTCAGTGGCGCTTGCCTACGTGTCGCCGGGAGAGCCAAAGCAGCAATTTGTAAGCTGTATTCTGGTTCTTTTGCCCCCATTGATTCTGTTTACACTTTTTAACAAAGATTTGGTAGAGGGAATTACCTTTGGAGAGGAGAAATGAGTATGAAAGGAAAAGGAATCTGTACCCTTGGATTTATTCTCTGGGTTGTGATTTTCTGTACCATTGCTTCTGTGTATGTTGAGCGGCAGATGACTAATCCGGTGGTGAGTGTTGCCCCTGTTTTGAGAGATGAAAATACTTCTGATGGTGTGGTTCCCCTGGATGTACTGACAGAGTATGAAACAGAAATGACAGTGTTTGAAATGAGAAATGATAAAGAAGGATGGAAGACAGGACTTCGTGCGTGGCCTGTTGAGTCCGGTTATATGGTGGGTGAGGAGGAGGTTACGATTATAGGAGCATTGTCGGAGCCTTATATTCTTCGCTACGCCGCCAGACCTGTGTTTCCAGGACAGTTGGTGGAGGTGTCTACTCAGTTAGAAACAGGGAACTATTCTTACTTACTTATAAAGGAAAATGGGGAGACGGAATTGTTTACCATGGATGGAGCCAGACCGTTTATGAGCAAGCAGACAAAAAGCCTTCTGGAAATTCCTCAGGAATCAAACCTGTACTGTTTGGAGGAGGTTTGTGATTTCTGTAAGACCTTTCCACTGGCGGCAGGTATTGGAGCTGTGCTTTGCAGTGTTGTTCTTCTCTGGACATATTGTTTGTCTCACTGGAAGAATATAAGGGTTTGCAGGAAAAAGATGGCGGTAAATGCCGGTCTGGGAGTTGGACTTTTGTCTGTAGCATGGATGATTTTGGGTAATACTAACTTTCCACCTTCTATGCTGCCGGAAAAGAATATTTTGGAACTGGGACATTATAAAAGAGAAATAGGAGAAATCTTAGAGGCCATAAAACCACTATCTCATGAAGCGGCTCTGGAAGTGATGCGGGTATTTCAACAGAATATCTGGATTAGCGCAGGAGTTTTTCTTGCGGGGGTGTTGACATTTCTGCTTTTGATGATAAAATTTAACAAATTAGCAAGTTTAAAACTTAAATGAATCAGAGGAAGAGTGGAATAAAATGGAGCAGAAATTATTGTTTTTTGATATAGATGGAACTTTAATTACAGAGGGAACCGGGGTGTTGCCGGATAGTACCCAAGAGGCAATCCGGCTGGCCCAGGATAGGGGACATCTGTTGTTTGTGAATACAGGAAGAACCAGAACAAGTCTGCCGCAAAAGATTACAGAATTGGGATTTGATGGTTATGTGTGCGGCTGTGGAACACAGATTTTTCTAAAGGAAGAGGAACTTTTATATGCCAGACTCACTAACAATTTGTGCTGTCAGGTAGTAAAAAAAGTGCGGGAATATGGAGTTCCGGCTCTGTATGAGGCGGCGGATGCAGTGTATTTTGATTATCAGATACCGGACAAAGAAAAGCTGGCAAAAAAGATAGAAGATACTTTTGGGATTCGCGGGCAGGATGTTGAGGAGATTTTTCTGGATGAGAAGAAGGTTTATGATAAGCTGTTACTGATTCTGGAATCAACAGGGAAAAGCAAGGAATTAAAAGAGTATTTGTCACAGTATTTTGAATGTATTGACCGGGGTAACTTTATGTATGAAGTGATTCAAAAAGGCTATTCCAAAGCAACAGGAATCCACTTTTTGTGTGAGTATCTGGGGAAAACTCTGGAAGATTGTTATAGCTTTGGGGATAGTGAAAATGACAGGGCTATGCTGGAGGCAGTTCCAAACAGCATTGCCATGGGAAATGCCCAGGAATCTATTAAAAATACTTGTTCCTATGTGACGGAGGACGTGGAAAATCATGGAATTTATAAGGCAATGAGACATTTTGGACTGATTTAAAAACAGTTTTGGCATAAGAGAAAAAAGAAGAGAGATTGTTATTTATAAAATCGACTTGACGGCACTCTTCTTTTTTTATATAATAAATTTAACGCAATGCGTATACTAAAGGAGGAAAATATGGGAAGAGGAAAAGAAGTAAAAGAGTTGAGAGAGCAGATGGGAATGAATCGCAGAGAGTTTTGTGATTATTTTGGGATTCCATATAGGACGGTACAGGATTGGGAAGCGGAGAAAAGAGAATTACCGGATTATGTATTACGATTGTTAAAGTATCGCGCTGAAAGTGAAAAAATAGTACATAAGGAATAGATGGATTTTATGGAGGAGATTTATGGGAAAAGATATTGGAGATTACAGAGAAGAAATGTTTGAAAAGATAAAGCATATAAACGAGTATGGCCAGGAATTCTGGTATGCCAGAGAACTTCAAGAGGTGTTAAATTATACTCAATGGAGACGATTTAAAGAAACAATCAATAGAGCAAAAGAAGCATGCAAAGCAAGTGGAAATGAAATTGGAGACCATTTTGCCGACGTTGGCAAAATGATAAATTTAGCTAAGGGGGCAGTGCGAGAAGTTGAAGATTATATGCTTACACGTTACGCATGTTATCTAATTGTGATGAATGGAGATTACCGTAAAGAGGTGATTGCATTAGGAGAGACAGGGTGACAGGCAAGAAGGAGGCAGGAGATATCCATTTTCAAGTTGGTCAAAAGGTACGCGAGACTATAGCGGACTTAGGAGGAGTAATGCCTGAAGATTTGCCAACGCCAGAGAAAAGCATTAAGCAGATTGAAAGAAAAAATCTAACAAATTAACAAGTTTAAAATTCAAATAGATATAGAATGCATCTGAGAAAAATTATATAATAAGGAATCATAGGAAGTGTGAAAAATCATGGCATTTGCAAGGCTATGAAACAGGTTGATTTGATTTTATAATTTGACAGGAGGATGCAGAAATGGGGATTGTATGCAAAAATCATGTGTTTACTCTTCAGACGAAGAGTTCCACATATCAGATGAAGGAAGAAGGGGGATTCTTATTTCATAATTATTATGGGCCTGTGATTGGAGATGTGGACATGTCCTATCTGGTATGCCCTATGGACAGAGGTTTTTCCGGACAGCCTCAGGAAATTGTGGACCGGCGTTTTTCACTGGATACCAGACTTTTGGAGTATTCTGCTTATGGAACAGGTGATTACAGGGATTATTGCCTTCATGCAGTTTATGAAGATGGCAGCCATGTAACAGATTTACGTTTTGTATCTTATGAAGTAAAAGAAGGGAAATATGCCCTGGAAGGCCTGCCTGCTATGTATCAGGGAGAAGAAAAAGCAGAGACACTGGAAATCACGTTAAGAGATGAGTACAAGAATCTGGAAGTGGTTTTGTATTATGGGGTATTTGAAGATTTAGATGTGATTACAAGAGCGTGTAAAATTGTAAATCACAGTGAGGAGCAGGTGCGGCTTTTGAGGGCATATTCCATGGGGCTTGATTTTGATAACAAGGATATGGATATGCTGCATTTTTATGGACGCCATGCTATGGAGAGAAAGATGGAGCGTTCTCCTTTGCAGCATGGATTCCAGGGAGTGGAAAGCAGAAGAGGGTATTCCAGTCATCAGCAGAATCCTTTTGTGATTTTATGTAAACAGGATGCCAATGAGGAGTATGGCTGGTGCTATGGCGCATCTTTTGTATACAGCGGTAATTTTTCGATTCAGGCAGAAGTATCTCAGACGGATCTTACACGTCTTACGGTAGGAATCCAGGATACACAGTTTGAATTTCATTTAGAGCAGGGAGAATCCTTTACTGCTCCGGAGGTTATTCTTTCTTTTTCGGAAAATGGTCTGGGACAGCTTTCCAGAAATTATCATAAGGCAATCCGTCATAATCTGTGCAGAGGAAGGTATAAAACAGAAAGAAGACCAGTGCTGATTAACAACTGGGAGGCAACCTATTTTGATTTCACACCGGAAAAACTGGTGGCTATTGCAAAAGATGCCAAAGAGCTGGGAATTGAAATGCTGGTTATGGATGATGGCTGGTTTGGAAAGCGTGACAGTGATTACAGCGGACTGGGAGACTGGGTTGTAAATGAGAAGAAATTAAAGGGCGGATTAAAGAATCTTGTAGAGGAAGTGAACAAAGCCGGAATGAAATTTGGTATCTGGTTTGAGCCGGAGATGATTTCAGAGGACAGTGATTTGTACCGGGCGCATCCGGATTGGGCGCTTACTGTTCCGGGACGTTCTTTTACAAGGGCCAGACATCAGTTGGTATTGGATTTTTCCAGGGAAGATGTGAGAACTTATATTTTTGACAGAATGTGTGAAATTCTGGAAAGCGCCAATATTGAATATGTAAAATGGGATGCAAACAGGCATTTGACAGATGTTTGGTCTGCAAAGCTGCCTGCGGACAGACAGGGTGAGGTGTTCCACAGATATATTCTGGGATTATATGATTTTCTGGAAAAGCTTACTCAGAGATTCCCGAATCTGCTTATTGAGGGATGCAGCGGAGGCGGAGGAAGATTTGATGCAGGTATGATGTATTATCATCCGCAGATTTGGTGCAGTGATGATACCGATGCCATAGAACGTTTGGATATTCAGTATGGTACATCCTTTGGTTATCCTATTTCTACCGTTGGTTCTCATGTGTCTGTGTGTCCCAACCACCAGACTGGCAGAAGCGTATCTATGAAAACCAGGGGCATTGTAGCTATGGCAGGTACTTTTGGCTATGAATTGGACATTACCAGACTGTCTCAGGAAGAAAAAGATATGGTAAAAATTCAGGTTGAGGAATTTAAGAAGTATTATTCTCTGATTCAGCAGGGTGATTATTACCGCCTTACTGATGATGGAAGAAAATCTCCTTATGTTGCCTGGGAATTTGCAGCAGAGGATGGAACAGAGGCGCTTCTGAATGTGGTGACCCTGAGAGTACGGGCATATGCTATGCCGTATATAGTTCGTATAAAAGGCCTGAAACCAGAGGCTGTTTATGAAGTGGAAGGAACAGGAGAGAAGTATCTTGGAGCGGCTTTGATGAATGGAGGCTATCTCCTTCCTGTAATATGGGATGATTATCAGAGTATGCAGGTACATTTTGTAGAGTGCTGTGAATAGAGGAAGCAAAAGGATGGAAGTTAAATTTTTAGAACATGAATTTTGGTACGGTGGCGCAGTTTATGAAGGCTACAGACAGCCCATTGGAGAAGAGGACTGCATAGAATGGGATTTCAGGGAAAATCCTACGGATAACCAGTTGATGCCTTTGTTCCTCTCCAGCAAGGGAAGATATCTGTGGAGCGAAGAAGGGTTTAAAATCTGCTTTGATAAAGGCAGGATTCAGGTGGAAGGAGAAGCGGAGATTTTGCTGAAAGAAGGATTTGAAAATCTGCGCGGCGCATATATGGCTGCCATGAAAACTCATTTTCCCTTTCATGATATTAAGCTTTCAAATCGTTTCTTTGAAGCGCCTGTGTACAATACCTGGATTGAACTGACCTTCTATCAGAAACAGGATAAGGTGCTGGAATATGCCAGAGGGATTCTGGACCATGGTTTAGAACCTGGGGTGTTAATGATTGATGATGGATGGTCTCCTTATTACGGAAAATGGGAATTCCGAAAAGATTATTTCCCAAATCCCAGGGAAATGTTAAAACAGCTTCACGATATGGGATTTCAGGTAATGTTGTGGATTTGTCCTTTTGTTACGCCTGATACGCTGGAATACCGAGAAACCAGAGATAAGGGGCTGCTTATAGAAACACCGGAAGGAAAAACAAGAATTATTGAGTGGTGGAATGGATTTTCTGCCGGTTTGGATCTGACTAATCCGGAAGCAATGGGATGGCTGAAAAAACAGATGGATGAGCTGCAGAAGTTGGGGGTTGATGGCTTTAAATTTGATGCCGGTGACCCAAGGTATTACACACCAGGAGATAAAATGTGCCAGGATGTGAATACCAATGAAATGTCCAGATTATGGGCAGCTTTTGGTGAGCAGTATGGGTTTAATGAATTGCGTACCTGTTTTAAGACCGGCGGATATTCTCTGATGCAGAGACTTTGCGACAAGCACCATTCCTGGAAGGAGAACGGAGTAGGCGGTCTGATTCCGGGAACGCTGATTCAGGGGCTTACAGGACATCCGTTTGGCAGTCCGGATATGATTGGCGGCGGTGAGTACCTGAGCTTCTGGGAAGATTATGAGAAAAAGTTTGAACCGGAACTGTTTGTGAGATATTGTGAAGTAGCTGCATTAACACCGGTTATGCAGTTTTCTGCAGCACCATGGCGGCTTTTGGGACAGGAAGATTATCAGAAGGTATTAAAAGCCATGGAAGTGCGGAAAAAATATCTGCCGCAGATTCTGGAAGCAGTGGAATGTGCCAGGAGGACAGGAGAACCTGTTGTACGTCATATGGAATATGTATTCCCTGGTCAGGGCATGGAAAGACTGATGGATCAGTTTATGCTTGGAGATACACTGCTGGCAGCACCTGTTGATAAGAAAGGCGTAACGCAGCGTAAGGTGCGGCTGCCACAGGGAAAATGGCGCCTGGGCCAGCGTGTTCTGGAGAGCAAAGGGGAAGATTTCGTTCTGGAACAGAAGGATGGACCGTTAGTATTAGAAAGATGTGAATAAAATAAGCAAGGAGCTATTGCGTTCAAAGACACATTGAGAATATTTATACAGCTCCGGTGAATTTGCCGGAGCTGTATAAATATTTCTGGATGTTGTGTTTACTGCGATAGCTCTTTTTCTTCTTCTTTTTCCTCTAAAAATGGTTTGAACATCCGGTACAGCAAAAGAGAATTTACATAAGCAGTAAGCGCAAAGCCGAAAAAGAACCAGCAGCAGGCATACAGAGGCATGAGCTCTAAGTCCTGGTAAGTCATGTACATAGGAAATATGGTAATTACCGCAATAAGCAAGGTAGAAGGAAAATGCAAAAATGCAAATACATAGGCATTTTTCATAAGGTTTACGGTTGTGTTGGCGAATGCGGCAATTACAGGAAAAATATACAGAGCCAGAACTACTACAAGCCCTGTGACTCCAAGGGAAAGATAAAACAGAAGTTTGCCTGCCGCAGAGGCTGTGCTTTCCAGGAACCGGATATTGGTAAAGAGTAAGAATCCAACAGCCAGAAGTCCCAGCCAAACCAGTAGAGATTGTCGGAAGTTTTCCTTAAAAGCCCGGAAAAAGGTTTTGGTAGTACCGTTGTTGTTTCCTTTTACTGTGCGCAGCATACAGTGATAAAGGGCTGTCAGCGACGGGCCAATGGTAATAATGGGGATGCAGCAAAGGATAAAGAGCAGATTTGCAATTACAATGTCCCCGACTTTATTTAAAAAAATATGCACAATATTATCTTCATTTAGTAAATTCATAATGTGTCCTTTCCGGCATAGGCCATAAATTTCTACAGGGTATTTTAGCATTAATTTGTGTGGAATGCAAAGCAAATGCTGGAATTGTTGCTTTTAATGGAAAAACATATGTAAAAATGATTATAATAATATGGAATAATGACATAAAACGGATGAAAAAATGAGTGGAAAACAAATGGGAATTAAGTTAGAAACAACAAAAACATAATTTATATAGCAGAAAAAATTACAATTTAATGCAAAAAAGCACAATAGTAGACAAAGAAAAAGAGTAAGTATTTATCAATACATACAAATAAACAACATTTTTACATATATGAAGCACATATGGCTATTTAACATAATTACATGTGCAACTATAATAAATGTACTGGCTGATACAGAGTAGATATCAGCAATATGACGAAAAAGCAAAGGGAGGAAAAATCATGAAATTCAAAAAGGTAATGGCGTTAGCACTTGCAAGTGCAATGGTATTTTCAATGACAGCTTGTGGCGGTTCTTCTGATGACGGAAAAAAGGAAGGAACAGAGGAGAATAAGGAATCTGATAAGGGTTCTGATTCCAAAGATGTAGAATTATCAGTTTCTATCTGGGATGCAAACCAGGAGCCTGGTATTAAAGAAATTCTGTCAGATTTTACAGAAGAGACAGGAATCAAAACAAAACTCAGTGTGGTAAAATGGGAAGAATACTGGACTATGCTGGAAGCGGGAGCACAGGGCGGTTCCCTTCCGGATGTATTCTGGATGCATTCTAATGAAAGCGAAAGATATATGTCAAATGACATGCTTCTTGATCTGACAGATAAGATTGCAGAGAGTGATATGATTGATCCGGAAAACTATCCAGAAGATATCTGGGGATTATATACATATGACGATAAGTATTTTGCAGTGCCAAAAGATGTTGATACCATTGCTCTGTGGTATAACAAGTCTATGTTTGATGAAGCTAATCTGGAATATCCTACAGCAGACTGGACATGGGACGATGTGACAGAGGCAGCTAAGAAGCTGACAAAAGAAGATGGAAGCCAGTATGGTCTTGCGTTAAGAAATGATAATAATCAGGCAGGCTATTATAATTTAATTTATGATAATGGCGGATATATTATCAGTGATGATAAGACAAAGTCCGGTTGGGATGATCCTAAGACTATTGAAGCTATGGAAATGCTGGAAGGCTGGATTAAAGATGGTGTGATGCCTCCGCTTGAAGTTATGGCTGAGAATGGTGAAGATGTTCTCTTCCAGTCCGGTAAGGTGGCTATGGTGCCACAGGGCTCCTGGATGGTTGCAGCCTACAGAGATAATGAGTATACAGCAGCAAACTGTGATTTGGTAGAACTTCCAAAAAGCGCTACAACAGGAAGAAGAGTTTCCTTGTATAATGGTCTTGGATGGGCAGCAGCAGCTAATGGCGAACATACAGAAGAAGCGTGGAAATTAATTGAATACCTTGGCTCTGAAAAAGCACAGAAAAAGCAGGCTGAACTGGGAGTTACAATGTCAGCGTACAATGGAACTTCTGATGCATGGGCAAAATCAGCAGATTTCAATCTTCAGGCTTATATTAACATGATGGACGATATGGAAATCAGACCATACTCCAAGACAACAGTAACCTGGGAGAATGAAGATAATGAAATTTTAAAGAGCGTTTATACAGGGGAAAAATCCATGAAAGACGCTTGTAAAGAAATGGCAGAACAGATGAATGAGAAGCTGGCAGAGGAAGGAAAATAATTTCCGGTACAAGATGTTTTGTAACAGATAGTTAAAGAGGAGAAGGGCTGTCGCTGGGAAATATCAAAAAGCGGCGGCCCTTTGTTAAAAAAGGAGTGAATTGGCATGGCAAAGAAAGGAAAACCGGCACATACAGGCAGACAGCGTAGCGAATGCCTGTGGGGATGGATGTTTATACTTCCGACCATGATTGGGTTAATTGTATTGAACATTATTCCTATTTTTCAAACTGTTTATCAGAGCTTTTTTAAAACAGGTGATTTTGGTAAAGGAAATATTTTTATTGGAGCAGAAAACTATGTAAATGTTTTCGGAGATTCTGAAGTATGGCAGGCTTTATTAAATACAGTGAAGTATGCTATTGTGGAGGTTCCTTTCTCTATTGTTATTGCGTTGGTGCTGGCAGTGCTGTTAAACAGGAAGATGAAAGGCCGTTCTGCATATAGAACCATTATTTTCCTTCCTATGGTAGCGGCGCCGGCGGCGGTTGCTATGGTATGGAGATGGTTGTTTAATTCAGAATTTGGTCTGATTAATAATATATTCCATACAAATGTCAAATGGATTTCAGATCCTAAGGTAGCAGTATTCTCTATTGCCATTATTGGTGTGTGGTCAATTATTGGCTATAATATGGTATTGTTCCTCTCTGGTTTGCAGGAGATTCCTCATGATTATTATGAAGCAGCACAACTGGATGGAGCCACTGGAGTGAAGAGCTTTTTCCATATAACACTTCCATTGTTATCTCCAACCATTTTCTTTGTACTGGTAACGCGTGTCATAGGTTCTCTCCAGGTATTTGACCTGATTTATATGGTTATGGACAGAAGCAATCCGGCGTTGGAGAAAACACAATCTCTGGTATATTTGTTCTATCAGTATACATTCGTGAATAAGAACATGGGCTATGGAGCAACCATCGTAGTTCTTCTTCTTGTTCTTACTATGATTATCACAGTATTCCAGATGATTGGACAGAAGAAATGGGTATTTTACAATTAAGGGGGGGAGCAGAATGAAGAGTATGGAAACAAAAAAGAAAATTGTGACGGTTTTAATACATGCTGTGTTGATTTTTGTGTCAATTACAAT
Organism: uncultured Bacillota bacterium; assembly: GCA_958352855.1. Taxonomy (GTDB): domain Bacteria; phylum Bacillota; class Clostridia; order Lachnospirales; family Lachnospiraceae; genus Blautia. The sequence continues at coordinate 42,589 of CATWQE010000008.1, read as the reverse complement.
GCTGGTTCCCTTTTTGTGGATGATTCTTACTGCATTTAAATCTGTGACAGAAGCAACTTCCGTAAATCCTTTTGTAATTTTTCCGAAGGTATGGAGAACAGATTCTTTTAAAGCTGTTATGGAAAATATGAATTTCCTGGTACTGTATAAGAATACATTACTGCTGATTTTCTTCCGCGTGTTATGCGCAGTGCTTACAGCAACTATGGCGGGATATGCGTTTGGGCGTTTACATTTTAGAGGAAAAAATTTCTGCTTTTCCCTGGTGCTGATTCAGATGATGGTTCCGGCGCAGATTTTCCTGATTCCACAATATTTAATGGTAAGCAAAATGGGTATGCTGAATACTATTTTTGCCCTGGTATTCCCAGGTGTGGTAACAGCATTTGGTACTTTCCTGCTTCGTCAGGGCTATATGGGACTTCCTAATGACCTGGAGGAAGCAGCCAGATTGGACGGTTGTAATATCGGGCAGACCTTCCTGTATATTATGGCGCCTCTTACCAGATCCAGCATGGTAGCCCTTGGAATCTTTACTGCAGTGTTTGCGTTTAAAGACCTGATGTGGCCAATGATTGTAAATACAGATAAGGACATGCTGGTATTGTCTTCTGCACTGGCAAAAATGCAGGGGCAGTATGCATCTAAGTTTCCGGAACTTATGGCAGCATCTTTGATTGCATGTATTCCGATGATTATTATTTATGCGATTTTCCAGAAGCAGTTTATCGAAGGAATTGCAACCAGCGGTGGAAAATTATAAGATTAAGCAATGAAAACAGGCTGGTGCAGAGACTGCGCCAGCCTTATTGAATTTTCAGGAGGAGATTATGGGAATTATTTTTCATGAAGAGGAAAAAACCTTTCATCTTTATAATAAGGAAGTAAGCTATATTATTCGGGTTATGGAGAACGGACAGTTAGAAAATCTGTACTACGGAAAAGCCATCAGGGACAGGGAAAGTTTTATGCATTTGCATGAGGCGATTTCCCGTCCGTTGACTTCTGTGTGTGTGCCGGAGCCAGGAGTGTTGTCCATGGAATACACGAAACAGGAATATCCGGTATACGGGACAGGGGATTATAGAAGTCCTGCCCTTAGTATTTTACAGGAAAACGGGAGCCGGATTGTGAATTTTACTTATGTTTCCCATGAAATTTATCAGGGGAAAAAGTCTTTGGCTCCTCTTCCGGCAGTGTATACCAATAATGAGCAAGAGGCATGCACTCTGGAAATCTGCCTGCATGATGAAGTGATAAATACAGATTTGATTCTTTCCTATACAGTGTTTGAGGAGTATCCGGTGATTACCAGGAATGCGAAGCTTGTACACAAAGGAAAAGAAAGTATTGTTTTGGACAGGGCTATGAGCCTGAGTGTGGAATTTCAGGATATGGATTTTGAAATGGTGCATTTGTCCGGCGCATGGGCAAGAGAACGCTATGTGAAGGAACGGAAATTAGAGATGGGTATCCAGGCGGTACAGGGAATCCATGGTACTGCAGGAGGGGCAGAACATAATCCGTTTCTGGCTTTAAAGCGTCCCGATACAACAGAAAGCCAGGGAGAAGTTTATGGATTTAGTCTGGTATACAGTGGAAATTTCCTGGCTCAGACAGAGGTATCTACGTTTGATATGACAAGAGTGCTTATGGGGATTCATCCAGAAGGATTTCACTGGAAACTGGAAGCAGGAGAGAGCTTTCAGACGCCGGAGGTTGTTATGGTCTATAGTGACCAAGGACTGAATAAAATGAGCCAGGTTTATCACCGCCTGTACAGGAAGAATTTAATGCGCGGTCAGTGGAAAGAGCAGCCAAGGCCGATTTTGTTAAATAACTGGGAAGCGACTTATTTTGATTTTACAGAGGAAAAGATTCTTTCTATTGCAAAAAAGGCAAAAGAAGCAGGGGTGGAGCTGTTTGTCTTGGATGACGGCTGGTTTGGCGCAAGAAATGATGATTACAGAGGTCTTGGTGACTGGTATGTAAATCTGGAAAAACTGCCAGATGGCATTGCCGGACTTTCCCGTAAGGTAGAAGAAATGGGACTGAAATTTGGTCTTTGGGTAGAGCTTGAGATGGTGAACAAGGACAGTGATTTGTACCGGGCGCATCCGGACTGGATTGTTGGCGTGCCGGATAGATTTGAGTCCCATGGAAGGCATCAGCATGTATTAGACTTCTCCAGAAAAGAAGTGGTGGATTATATTTATGAGATGATTTCCAAAATTCTTCGCGAATCCAGGATTTCCTATATTAAATGGGATATGAACCGCTATATGTCTGAGCCTTACAGCAGAGGTTTATCTGCCAAGGACCAGGGAAAAATGATGCACCAGTATATTCTTGGAGTTTATGATTTGTATACAAGGCTCACAGAGGAATTCCCAGAGATTCTCTTTGAATCCTGTGCCAGTGGTGGCGCTCGGTTTGATCCGGCAATGCTGTTTTTTGCTCCTCAGACCTGGACCAGTGATGATACAGATGCTTCTGAACGGGCAAAAATCCAGTATGGAACATCTTATGTTTATCCGCTGGTGAGTATGGGCTCTCACGTTTCGGCTGTGCCCAACCATCAGCTTTTGAGAACCACACCACTTTCTACCAGGGCGAATATGGCATATTTCGGAACCTTTGGGTATGAACTTGATCTGAATCTTTTGAGCGAAGAGGAAATGGCTCAGGTGAAAGAACAGGTGGCATTTATGAAAAAATACCGCAGGCTCATTCAGGTAGAAGGGGACTTTTACCGTTTGCTTAGTCCTTTTAAGGGGAATGAAACTGCATGGATAGTGGTATCTCCTGACAGGAATCAGGCAGTGGCAGCTTTTTATCAGAGGCTGAATAAGATTAATGCTTCCTGGTTGCGTTTCCGTCTGGAAGGATTGGACAAAGATACTTTGTATGAGGTAAAATGTAACGATACAGTATACCGGGCTTATGGAGATGAACTCATGTATGCAGGAATTCCTGTAGACAGAGAGCTTTTAAACAAAGAAGGCGGGGATTTTGCATCATTGCTCTATGTGCTTGAAAAAGCAGAACCATAAAGTCCGGAAAGTAAAGGAGTGGATTGCTTGAGCCGTACAATGGGGTTTACCAGTCATGCCAGATATAAATGTCTGGAGGATTTGCAGAAGGATTCTGTAGATTTGTGCCTGACTTATTGTGGCTGGGAATATTGTGAGTCTGGCTACCGTTTTGGGCCAAATAAGAGAGAAGCCTATGTTCTTCATGTGGTAAAAGAAGGAAAGGGTACTCTGGAAATCAATAAGAAAAAATATAAGCTGGGACCAAAAGATGCATTTTTGATTCCTCCGGGAGTAGAAGCGTGGTACGAAGCTGACAAGGAAGAACCCTGGCGGTATATGTGGATTGGCTTTGTGGGATTAAAAGCAGACGAATGCGTTAGCGGAGCCGGATTTTCACTTAAAAATCCTACACGCAAAATCGGATGCATGGAAAAAATTTCAGATTATATTGACCGTATGCTGGAGGCGCATCAGCTTTCTTATGGGGACGAACTAACCAGAAATGCATTGCTGATGCTATGCTTTGCGGCATTTATGGAGGATTATGCGAAAAATTCTGCGGAAGACGGGACAAACAGTGGGCGTTCTTATCCTGGCTTTGTGTATGTGAAGCATGCTATGGAGTACATGAAGGAACATTACAGTGAACCTTTGAAAATTGGACAACTGGCGGATTTTATAGGCATAAACAGAAGCTACCTTACCAGCAGTTTTAAGAAAGTAGTAGGATGCTCACCTCAGGAATTTCTGGTAAATTTAAGAATAGAAAAGGCAAAGTCCCTGTTGAAGAAAACGGATTTGTCTATTAATGCAGTGGCCGCTTCTGTGGGGTATGCGGATCAGCTTGCTTTTTCAAAAGTGTTTAAGCAGCACTGCGGAAAAAGTCCACGTATGTACAGGGAAGAAAAGATGGAATTGATTGTTATGAGGGCAAAGGGGTATACTGCTCAGGAAAAAATGTAAATGTAGGAGAGGAAGGTAACGATTATGGTGAAAATTACGTTTATGGGCGCAGGAAGTACAGTGTTTGCAAGAAATGTATTGGGAGATTGTATGTGTACGCCAGCGCTTTGTGAGAGTGAAATCGCCTTATATGATATTGATGCCCAGAGGCTGGAGGATTCCAGAATTATTTTAAGCGCGATTAATCATAATGTAAATGAAGACAGGGCTGTGATTAAAACCTATTTAGGCGTGGAGAATCGTAAAGAGGCTTTAAGAGATGCAGATTTTGTCGTAAATGCAATTCAGGTGGGCGGTTATGATCCATGCACGATTACAGACTTTGAGATTCCGAAAAAATATGGTTTAAGGCAGACTATTGCAGATACGCTGGGAATCGGGGGAATCATGCGCGCGCTTAGAACCATTCCTGTGCTGGAAGAGTTTGCAAGGGATATGGAAGAGGTGTGTCCCAATACCTTATTCCTGAATTATTCCAATCCTATGGCAATGCTTACAGGTTATATGCAGAGATATACCAAAATCAGAACCGTAGGCTTATGCCATAGTGTACAGGTATGCTCTGAGAAGTTATTGGAAAAACTGGATATGCAGGATAAATTAGAGGGAAGACAGGAGTTAATTGCAGGTATTAACCACATGGGATGGCTTCTGGAAATCCGGGATAAAGAGGGAAATGATTTATATCCGGAAATCAGAAAACGCGCGGCTAAGAAAAATGCTTCTGAAAAGCATGATGACATGGTGCGTTTTGAATATATTCGTCATCTGGGATATTACTGCACAGAATCCAGTGAGCATAATGCAGAGTACAATCCGTTCTTTATTAAGAATAAATATCCTGAGATGATTGAGAAATTCAACATTCCTCTGGATGAATATCCAAGACGCTGTATTAATCAGATTGAAGGCTGGGAAAAAGAGCGGGAAGATATTTTAAAGGATGGAAAGATTACTCATGAGAGAAGCCATGAGTATGCTTCTTATATTATGGAGGCTGTGGTGACAGATAAACCTTATAAAATTGGTGGAAATGTGCTGAATCAGGGATATATTGAGAACCTTCCGGCAGACGCCTGTGTGGAAGTGCCTTGTTATATTGACGGAACAGGGGTACATCCCACAAAAGTGGGAAAACTGCCAACACAGCTTGCGGCCATGAATATGACAAATATTAATCCTCAGCTTTTAACCATTGAGGCGGCAGTGACCAGGGACAGACAGAAGATTTACCAGGCAGCCATGATGGATCCGCATACAGCGGCGGAGCTGAATATTGATGATATTATCCGTATGTGTGATGAGTTAATTGAAGCTCATGGAGAGTACATGAAGGATTATCGGTAGGATTTTGTAGAATTTTTCCATTGATTCTAAAGGATTCTTTCTTGCGGCTCAGATTTTAGAAGTGTATAATGACATTATCAAATTAAGATGTGAGCGACAGGGGGAAGAGAATTGAAAGAGGAACTTAGAAAATTCAACAAAACAAAGGAACGGTTAATTTGTATTGATTCCGATGGATGCGTCCTGGATACTATGGAGATTAAGCATATGCGATGCTTTGGTCCATGTCTTGTTCATGAATGGGATTTAACAAAGTATCGGGAGGAAATCATAAGGCTGTGGAGAAAAATTAATCTTTTAAGCAAAGACAGGGGAGTCAACCGCTTTGTAGGACTTGGAAAGGTACTGGAGGATATTGACGAAAACTATTTTCGTGTGGAAGGTCTTGATGGATATCTGGAATGGGTAAAAAGCGCCAGAGAATTATCCAACGAAAGCGCAGCCAGGGCTTATGAAGAAACCGGAAATCTGTGTATCAAGAAGGCTCTGGAATGGTCGGAATTAGTGAATCAGTCTCTTATGATGGTATCTATGAGTAAGAAACAACCCTTTGAAGGAGCTATGGAGGCTGTACGGCTGTCTCATGAATGTGGAGATGTTGCGATTGTGACTTCTGCCAATGGTTCTGAGATTCAGAAAGAGTGGAAGAGCCTGGATATTGAACAGTATACAGATGTGCTGGTGTCCCAGGAAACAGGAACGAAAACCAGGTGTCTAAAAGCTTTGCAGGAAAAAGGATATGAGCCGCAAATGATGCTTATGGTGGGTGATTCACCGTCTGATCTGGAAGCGGCAAGAGAAGTGGGAGCATTTTTCTATCCCATTCTGGCATACCAGGAGAGGGAATCCTGGGAAGAGTTTCCAGAGGCATTAAGACGCTTCCGGGAAGGAACCTATGAGGGCGCATACCAGGAGCAGAAAATTTTGGAATTTGAGAAAAATTTAAGGCTGTAGAAGCATAAAAATCCTTTCATCTACAGATACTATTTCCAGAAATGGAAATCGTAGTAGATGGAGGGATTTTTTATATGAAAGCGCGTATAATCATAGAATGAAATACATTTAAACTTGCGTATAATCAAAATAGATGATAAAATATTGCGTATAATCAAAATATATAAGAATAATACATATGCGTATAATTGGAGGGGCTATGGTATTAAAAAGAAAGATATATTCGAAATTGCTTGAATGGAAAGAGGAAGCAAACGGAAGTAAAGCTATTTTGATTGAAGGAGCAAGACGTATCGGGAAGTCCACAATTTGTGAAGAATTTGCTAAAAATGAATATGACAATTATATTTTGATTGATTTTGCTAAAAAGGATAAAGAGGTAGAACAGTATTTTGCAAGCTATTTAAATGATCTGGATACGTTTTTTATGATGCTTCAGGCGCATTTTGGAAAAAAATTGAAGCGAAGAGATGCGGTCATTATTTTTGATGAAGTACAGATGTATCCCCAGGCAAGAGCGGCAATTAAATATCTTGTGGCAGATGGAAGATATGACTATATGGAAACGGGATCTCTGATTTCAATAAAAGAAAATGTGAAAGAGATTGTAATACCTTCCGAAGAACGTCACTTGAATATGTATCCGTTGGATTTTGAAGAATTTGCGTGGGCATTAGGGGAAGACATACTTTTAGAATGTATTAAAAACTGTTTCGATAAGAAAATACCTATGGATAGAGGATTGCATAATAAAGCAATGCTTCTGTTTAAACAGTATATGCTGGTTGGCGGAATGCCGAAACCAGTTCTTCTTTTTGTAGATAATCATAAGGATTTTTCGGCAGCCGACAAAGAAAAGAGGGATATCCTGAAACTGTACAGGGAAGATATTATGAAAATAAATGCCCAGTACAGAAGTAAGGTATTGGCTATATTTGATCAGATTCCGGGCTTGCTTTCACAACACGAAAAAAGAGTGATTTTTAAAAAAATACAGGAAGGGTCTTATGGGGAACAGTATGAAGAAACCTTCTTTTGGCTGGCAGATTCCATGATATCCAATGAATGTTTTTTATGTAACGATCCTAATATAGGCTTGTCCATAAATGAAGTAAGAACTTATGTAAAATGCTATATGGGAGATACTGGCTTATTGGTGAGTCATGCGTTTGATGAGAATGAGCTGCTGGAAGACGAAGTATACAAACAAATCTTGTCAGGAAGGCTTTCGATGAACGAAGGAATGTTATACGAAAATGTGATTGCACAGATGCTGACGGCAAATGGACATAAACTGTATTTTTATACACACTATAATGATGAGAAACACAGAAATGATATTGAAATAGATTTTCTTCTTTCAAATAACAGCAAATTAAAATATAAAATTTATCCAGTTGAAGTAAAATCAGGGGCTAAGTATACTACAACGTCTTTAACAAGATTTAAAGAAAAATTCAGGAACAGAATTGGAGAATGTTATATTATTCATCCAAGAAATCTGATGGTAAAGGATGGCATTGTGTGTATCCCACCATATATGGCAATGTTGCTTTAATAAGTGAAAAATTATATTGAAGTAAGCGTATAAAAACTCTTCATCTACAGATACTATTTCCAGAAATGGAAATCGTAGTAGATGGAGGGATTTTTTATATGAAAGCAACAGGGATTGTAAGGCGTATTGATGATTTGGGGCGTGTGGTGATTCCAAAGGAAATCAGAAGAACCCTGCGAATCAGGGAGAGCGACCCGCTGGAAATTTTTACAGACAGAGAGGGCGAGATTATTTTGAAAAAATATTCTCCTATAGGAGAGCTGAGTACCTTTGCCAAAGAATATGCGGAGGCATTGGCTCAGGCGGCTGGGTGTATTGCCTGTATCACAGACAGAGACCAGATTATAGCTGCAGCAGGAAGCGGCGCCAGGGAGTTTGTGGACAGAAGAATCCACAGTGAGCTGGAGGGCATGATTGCGGACAGGAAAAATGTCTGTATCACAGAAAAGAAATTTGTGAAAATTGTGGAAGAAGATAAGCTGGAATATAGTTCCCAGGTGATTGATACCATCACCTGCGCAGGAGATGCAGTGGGAAGTGTTCTGATTCTGGAAAAAGCAGGAGGCAGAACATTTGGTGAAACAGAGCAGAAACTGGCTCAGGCAGCAGCCGGCTTTCTTGGGCGGCAGATGGAGCAGTAGAGAGCAGGAAAAAGGGCGGTACAAAACAGTGGGCTTGCTTTATGCATGAGCCAGCCTCTGTTTTGTGCCGCCTTCTGGCATGTGTGTTGAGTACTTTAAGTGTTTACTGGATGGATGCCTGTCCCATCTGCTCTAATAAATCAGACTTAATCTTAAATAATTTATCGGATAAATCTACATACACTTCCTGTGGGTTTGCAAAACGTCTTGTTTCATCCCAGAGGGTATTTAATTCTTTCTGGCAGATATCTCTGATTTCCATAACAGAAGGAGAGGTGTATACACATTCGCCCTTCTGGAATACAGGAACCAGAAGTTCCCGTAAGGTGTAGGAGCCACCTGCGATTTTTGTCTTTTTCCAGGTTGCCATGGGGTCAAAGATAATCATATCTTCTTTCGGGTCAAAGGTTTCGTTTGCAAGGCAGATTAAATCTGCGCGGATTTTACCGGTTTTCTTGTCGTAAATACGGTAAATGGTTTTATTTCCTGGATTTGTAACCTTTTCTACGTTTTCGGAGAGCTTGATTTTTGGTACAAAATCTTCGTCTTCTGCGTTTTTAATGGCAGCCAGTTTGTAAACGCCGCCAAATGCAGGATTGTCCTGGCAGGTAATCAGGTTTGTACCTACGCCCCAGGAGTTAATCTTGGCGCCCTGGGATTTCAGGCTTTCAATGAGGTATTCATCCAGGTCACTGGAGGCAGAAATAATGGCATCGCCAAATCCGGCTTCATCCAGCATCTTATAAGCCTGTTTAGAAAGATAAGCCAGGTCACCGCTGTCAATGCGGATTCCATATCCTTTCATCTCATGTCCGGCTGCTTTCATTTCCTGGAACACGCGGATAGCGTTTGGAACACCGGAGTTCAGTACATCATAAGTGTCTACCAGGAGAATGCAGGCATTTGGATAAAGCTCTGCATAGGTTTTAAATGCAGTATATTCGTCTGGAAAGCTCATAATCCAACTGTGAGCATGAGTTCCTTTTACCGGTACCTGGAACATCTGACCAGTGAGAACATTAGAGGTTCCGATGCATCCGCCAATCATAGCGGCTCTTGCACCATAAAGTCCGGCGTCAGGACCCTGGGCGCGGCGCAGACCAAATTCCATAATACCGTCACCTTTTGCAGCGTAAACAACCCTGGAAGCTTTGGTGGCAATGAGGCTCTGGTGGTTCAAAAGATTCAGAATCGTAGTTTCTACTAACTGGGCTTCCATAACAGGAGCGATTACCTTCAAAAGAGGCTCTCTTGGAAATACCACAGTGCCTTCCGGTACAGCGTAGATATCTCCTGTGAAGTGAAAACCTCTTAAATATTCCAGAAAATCTGCATCAAAGATATTCAGACTTCTTAAATAATCAATGTCATCCGGTGCAAAGTGCAGATGGCGCACATATTCGATAATCTGATCTAGGCCGGCTGCAATGGCATATCCTCCGTCGCAGGGATTTTTGCGGTAAAAGGCATCGAAAACAACGACCTGGTCTGTAGGGTTTTTGAAGTAGCCCTGCATCATGGTAAGTTCATATAAATCTGTTAATAATGTTAAATTTAAAGCTCTCATACGCGTAGCTCTCCTTTTTCATTGGTTTTGTAATAACCATAAGTTAGAAACATTATAGCATTTGTGAGAGAAAAATCAATGTTTTAGTTGGCTGTAATATTCTTCTAAGGTTAAATTTGTAAGGGAGCAGTACAGGGAAAGGCTTTTTCCCACATACCGGATGTGCCAGGGCTCCCAGGGGTAGCCTGTAATGTATTCTTTATCCTTTGGATAGCGCAGGATAAAGCCATAGAGAGGAGCATGCTTTGCAAGCCATTTGCCTTCTTTAGTATCTGCAAAGGTGTTTTCTAATTCTAAACCAACGGCAGCGCAGGAAACATCCAGGGCAAGGCCGGACTGGTGTTCGCTGGCTCCGGGAGGCGCGACAGCAGCGCTGCCTTTTTGAACCGCATTTTCGTACAGCTCTTTCTGACGGGAATAAGAACGGTACCCGGAGATTCCTACTAATCCGATACCTTGAGACGCAGCCTGGTGGAAAAGGAGCGTTACTGCCTGGGCGGCTTCTTTTTGCAATAAGCGCTTCTGGTCATTGGGCGGGGCAGAAAAAGGGATTGCCGGCTCTGTGAGGAAATCAGGAAGAAAATCTGTGGGAAGAGGATGACTACGGTTAATAAGAATAGTATAGGAAGTCATAAGGAGACACCTGCCTTTTTGTAGTGGGTATTAGTATATGCAGGGGAGAGCTGTTTATTGTCCAGTGTCAGTCAGGAAATGAAGTTTATGGGGATAAGAAGCCTTTATGTAGCCTGGTTTTGCCCCATGGTGGGGCAAAAATGCCTGTGTGTTGTGTGATATTGCCCCAGTTTTGCTTCGATTTTTAATTTTATGGGGTAAAATCTTTTGCTTTTTTCTATTTTTGCCCCCTTATCAGGGCAAAAGACCTCATGTAAAGTCTTTTTTGCCCCTACCACCTCCTGCCAGCCCAAAAAAAATTCTTACCAAAATCTGCCTGAAAGAATCTTGCAAAATTTTTTGAAAAAAATTTAAAAAAGTACTTGCATTTTTGAAAAGGATGCTATATAATACATTTTGTTGTGAGACACAACAGAAAAACATTGGGCTATCGCCAAACGGTAAGGCAACGGACTCTGACTCCGTCATCTCAAGGTTCGAATCCTTGTAGCCCAGCTACTTATATCCCAGACAGAATGTCTGGGATATTTTTACTTTATAGAAAATTTCATTTCCGGTAATTATGGAGGGATAGAGACATGAAATATTCTTTTGACAGCAGGGTACGATACAGCGAAATAGGGGAAGATAAGAAACTGACTTTGAACAGTATTATTAATTACTTCCAGGACTGCAGCACCTTTCACTCAGAATCAGCAGGAGTGGGAATGGAATTTCTGGCAGACAAGCAGCAGGTATGGGTACTTTCGGCATGGCAGATTGTGGTAGAGCGGTATCCTGAACTTTGTGAGGAAATAAAAATTTCTACCTGGCCTTATGAATTCCGGCATTTTATGGGAAAAAGAAATTTTACCATGGAAGATAAAGATGGAAACAGAATTGCATATGCCAATACATTGTGGACATACCTGGATTTGCGTACCGGACATCCCACCAATATAGATGAAAAACAGATTCAGGCATATGAACTGGAAGAAAAACTAGATATGAAATATGCGCCAAGGAAAATTGCTGTGCCAAAGGAGTGTCAGGAATATCCGTCCTTTCAGGTGAAATCTCATCATTTGGACACGAATCATCATGTGAACAATGGACAGTATATCCTTATGGCAATGGAATACTTGCCTGCGGGATTTGAAGTAAAAGAAATGCGGGCAGAATATAAGAATCAGGCAGTGCTTGACAGCGTAATTGTGCCAAAAGTCCATGAGCAGGACGGTGTTTACACTGTGGTTCTGGACAGCCCGGCAGGAGAAACATTTGCAGTAGTGGAACTAAGATAAGAAAACAGAAAGAAAGATAAGACAGAGGAGAGCGTATGATAGAATTAGGGAAAAAGCAGGAACTGACAGTTGCAAAGGTAGTAGACTTCGGGGTTTATCTGGGTGAGAAGGAAACAGCGGGAGAAAAAGATACCGTACTGCTTCCGGGAAAACAGGTGCCGGAAGGAACAAAAAAAGGTGATAAGCTCAGCGTATTTATTTATAAGGACTCCCAGGACCGTTTAATTGCGACTACAAGAGAGCCTAAATTGTTCTTAGGGGAGACAGCAGTGCTTCGGGTAGCTCAGGTGAGCAGGATCGGCGCATTTCTGGACTGGGGACTGGAAAAAGATTTGTTTCTTCCATATAAAGAGCAGACAAAAAAAGTTCACGAAGGAGAAGAAATCCTGGTGGCTTTGTATATAGATAAAAGCAGCCGCCTTTGCGCAACCATGAAGGTCTATCATTATTTGCAGACAGATTCTCCTTATGCGCAGGGAGATACGGTGACAGGTCTTGTGTACGAAATCAGTGATAACTTCGGCGTGTTTGTAGCTGTGGATGAGAAGTATTCAGGACTGATTCCAAGACAGGAGGCCCAGGGAAATTATAAGCCGGGAGATGAGCTTACCTGTCGTGTAACAGCAGTGCGGGAAGATGGAAAACTGACACTGAGCGCAAAGAAAAAAGCTTATATCCAGCTTCACGAAGATGCAGAAAGCGTCTATGAAATCATTCAGGAATTTGAAGGGGAACTGCCTTTTGATGATAAGGCTTCACCGGAGATTATCCAGAGAGAATTCGGACTTAGCAAAAATGCTTTTAAACGTGCAGTAGGGCATTTGTTAAAAGAAAAGAAAATTGAGATGAAAAATGGGAAAATTTATGCCCGCTGATACTTTTATAAGTAAGAAGGGTATGGTATAATACCTAAAGATTGCACGCTGTGCAGTCGTATAACTGATAATGAAGAATTTGACTGTCCAGAAGGAGGAAAATAAGTGGACTCGATAGATTATTATGACCGGTACGCAGTACCTTATTATGAAGAAACTGTGGATTTTTGCATGGAGGAGCAGATTGCGCGTTTTGTAGAGCTGCTTCCTGAGAGTGCAGACGTCCTTGATTTAGGCTGTGGGTCGGGCAGAGATACAGTGTTTCTGGAAGAGGAGGGCTGTGTTGTAACTGCTATGGATGGGTCAGAGAAAATGTGTGAGCTGGCCAGCATTCATACAGGGAAAGAAGTTCTGCATTTGCGGGCAGAGGATATGGAATTTGATGATGTATTTCATGGGATTTGGGCTTGTGCCATTTTAGGGCATTTTCCCCCGGATGAAGTGAAGGAAATCATGAGAAAGATTCTAAAAGCGTTAAAGGATGATGGAATTCTGTATTTTTCTGTGCGGAAAGGGGAACGCAACGGCAAATATAATGGTCGTTATTTCTATGACTATGACAGAGAGGCGCTTAATCATCTCCTGGATGCATTTCCTAATATTACAGTGCTGGACATTTGGAAGACCAGTGATGTAAGAGCAGACAAAAGTGACCGCTGGTTTAATGTTTTGCTGCGGAAGGAAAAACAGGATTAGTAAGAAGAATAGAGGAGAAAAACAGTGAATTTTACTCATTTACATGTACATACGGAATACAGCCTTTTGGATGGTTCCAATAAGATTCATGAATATGTAGCCAGAGTAAAGGAACTGGGAATGAACAGTGCGGCCATAACAGACCATGGAGTCATGTTTGGCTGCATTGATTTTTATAGGGCAGCAAAAGCCGCCGGAATCAAGCCTATTTTGGGTTGCGAGGTGTATGTTGCCCCTGGTTCCAGATTTGAACGGGAGCAAGGACATTCAGAAAGCCGCTATTATCATCTGGTTTTGCTGGCAGAGAATAATCAGGGTTATGAGAATCTGATGAAAATTGTTTCCAAGGGATTTATTGATGGATTTTACTACAAACCAAGGGTGGATTTGGAGCTTTTGGAGCAATATCATGAAGGAATTATTGCATTAAGCGCATGCCTTGCAGGAGAAGTTGCAAAAAATCTTACCAGAGGTTTTTATGAGGAAGGGAAAAAAGCAGCCCTGCGCTATGAGGAAATTTTCGGGAAAGGAAATTTTTTCCTGGAAATGCAGGAGCATGGCATTCCGGAGCAGCAGAGGGTAAACCAGCAGCTTCTCAGGATGCACCAGGAGACGGGAATTGATCTGGTAGTGACCAATGACGTACATTATACCTATGATACAGACGTGGAGGCTCATGATATCCTCCTTTGCGTGCAGACAGGAAAACGGTTGCAGGATGAGGATAGAATGCGCTATGAAGGGGGACAATATTATGTAAAATCCCCGGAAGAGATGCTGAAGCTCTTCCCTTATATACCGGAAGCTCTGGAAAATACTCAGAAAATCGCAGACCGGTGTGAGGTGGAAATTGAATTTGGTGTGACAAAGCTGCCCAAGTTTGATGTGCCTGCCCCTTATACCTCATGGGAATATTTGAACAAGCTGTGTTACGACGGGCTTAAGGAACGGTATACAGAAAATCTGGAGGAATTGAAGAAACGTCTGGAGTATGAATTGGGCGTTATTCAGAAAATGGGTTATGTGGATTATTTCCTCATTGTATGGGACTTTATACGGTTTGCCAGAGACCATGACATCATGGTAGGCCCTGGACGTGGTTCAGCGGCAGGAAGCCTGGTTTCTTACACTCTTGGAATTACGAAGCTGGACCCCATTAAATATGATTTGCTCTTTGAGCGATTCCTGAACCCGGAGCGTGTGTCCATGCCGGATATTGACGTGGATTTCTGCTTCGAGAGAAGACAGGAGGTCATTGATTATGTGGTGGAAAAATACGGAAAAGACCGGGTGGTGCAGATTGTTACCTTTGGTACCATGGCTGCCAGGGGCGTTATCCGGGATGTGGGGCGTGTTATGGATTTACCATATGCCCAGTGTGATTCCATTGCCAAGATGATTCCAACGGAGCTGAATATTACTATTGATAAGGCGCTGAAAATGAATCCGGAGCTTCGGACACTTTATGAGACAGATGAGACGGTGAAAAAACTCATAGATATGAGCCGGCGTCTGGAGGGACTTCCAAGACATACCTCCATGCATGCGGCGGGAGTGGTTATCAGCCAGAAATCTGTGGATGAGTATGTGCCATTGTCCAGGGCTTCGGACGGTTCCATTGTCACCCAGTTTACCATGACAACACTGGAAGAGCTGGGACTTCTCAAAATGGACTTTCTGGGACTTCGAACCCTGACGGTTATCCAGAATGCGGTGAAGCTGGCAGAGCAGAACCAGGGAGTAAAGCTGGATATTGACCACATTAATTATGAAGATAAAAAGGTTTATGAAATGCTGGGCCAGGGAAAAACAGATGGTGTGTTCCAGTTGGAAAGCGGCGGAATGACTAATTTCATGAAAGAGTTGAAGCCGGAAAGTCTGGAGGATGTTATCGCGGGGATTTCCCTGTACCGTCCCGGCCCCATGGATTTCATTCCCCAGTATATAAAAGGGAAGAACAATGCGGGAAGCATTACCTATGACTGTCCGGAGCTGGAGCCGATTTTGAAGCCTACTTACGGGTGTATTGTGTACCAGGAACAGGTTATGCAGATTGTACGCTCCCTGGGAGGCTATACCCTTGGAAGAAGTGATTTGCTCCGCCGCGCCATGAGTAAGAAAAAGGCAGCGGTAATGGAAAAGGAACGTCAGAACTTTGTCTACGGAAATGAAGAGGAAGGTGTTCCAGGATGTATAAAACGTGGAATTTCCGAGCAGATAGCAAATAAAATTTATGATGAAATGATTGATTTTGCCAAGTATGCTTTTAATAAATCCCATGCAGCAGCCTATGCCATGGTGGCATATCAGACTGCGTATTTAAAATATTACTTCCCTGTGGAATTTATGGCAGCTCTTATGACTTCTGTGATTGATAATCCTTCCAAGGTGGCAGAATATATTTTGTCCAGCCGGAAAATGGGGATTTCTATTTTGCCGCCGGATATTAACAAGGGATACAGCTCTTTTTCTGTGGATCAGGGGGCAATCCGTTACGGATTATCTGCCATTAAAAGCGTGGGAAAACCAGTGATTGCAGCTATTGTGGCAGAACGGGAAGAAAGAGGAGATTTCAAACATCTTCAGGACTTCATTGAGAGGATGTCAGGAAAAGAAATCAATAAAAAGGTCATTGAAAACCTCATTAAAGCAGGAGCCATGGATGAACTTCCGGGAAACAGACGGCAGAAAATGATGGTATATGTCCAGATTGTGGATGCTGTGGCAATGGAAAAGAAGAATACCATGGCAGGACAGATGAGTTTGTTTGATCTGGTTTCTGAGGAGGAAAAGTCTGCCTTTGAGATTCATATGCCAAATGTGGAGGAATATACCAAGGAAGACCGTCTGGCGTTTGAAAAAGAAGTGCTTGGAATTTATATCAGCGGACATCCTCTGGAAGAATATGAGGAGCGGTGGCGTAAGAATATTTCCGCAGTGACCACAGATTTTCTTCCGGACGAGGAGACCGGCGTGCCGGCAGTGCGGGATGGAGAAAAAGAAGTGGTGGGAGGCATGATTACCGCCAAAACCATTAAGTATACGAAAACCAATAAGGTCATGGCATTTCTGACACTGGAAGATTTGGTGGGAACCGTAGAAGTGGTGGTGTTTCCAAGAGATTATGAGAAAAACATCCAGCATATGAATGTGGATGACAAAGTCTTTATTCAGGGACGGGTTTCAGCAGAGGATGATAAAGCCAGCAAGCTTATTTGTGAAAGTATTTATTCCTTTGAAGATGCGCCAAGAGAGCTTTGGTTCCAGTTTGACAGCAAGGAAGAGTTTCTGGCAAGGGAGCAGGAGCTTTACGGGGATATCCGAAATTCAGATGGAAAAGACAGCGTTGTGGTTTATATTAAATCACCAAGAGCAGTGAAGCGGCTGGGGCCATCTCAAACGGTAAAGATTACCCAGGAGCTTTTAAGCCTTCTGTATGAGAAATATGGGCAAGAGAACGTAAAAGTTCTGGAAAAGAGTATTGAAAAACTTGGCAAAATGCATTAAAATAGGTATGGTTATTGTATAAAAAGAAAAACATGTAACTGCCAATGAGATGGAGGAGAAAAATGACTGCAAATAAAGAAATCAAAACAATCGGTGTTTTAACAAGTGGTGGAGATGCTCCAGGCATGAATGCGGCAATACGTGCAGTTGTAAGAAGAGGTTTGAGCCGCGGTATCAATATGAAAGGCATTAAAAAAGGTTATAGCGGTCTGATTAATGAAGAAATTATTGACATGACTGCAGTAAATGTTTCAGATACAATTCAGAGAGGCGGAACAATTTTGCAGACAGCCCGTTGCGCAGAGATGCGTACACCGGAAGGTCAGCAGGCAGCAGCAGATGTATGTAAAAAACATGGCATTGATGCGCTGGTGGTAATCGGTGGAGACGGTTCTTTTGCCGGCGCTCAGAAGCTGGCGAATCTTGGAATCAATACCGTAGGTGTTCCAGGTACCATTGACTTGGATATTGCATGTTCAGAATATACCATCGGTTTTGATACGGCTGTGAATACAGCAATGGAAGCCATTGATAAGGTTCGTGATACATCTACTTCTCATGAGCGTGTAAGCGTTATTGAGGTAATGGGAAGAAATGCCGGTTATCTGGCTTTGTGGTGCGGTATTGCCAATGGCGCAGAGGACATCCTGCTTCCTGAAAAATATGATTATGATGAACAGAAAATCATTAACAACATTATTGATAACCGTAAAAAAGGCAAGAAACATCATATTATTATTAATGCAGAGGGTATCGGACATTCTGAAGCAATGGCAAAGCGTATTGAGGCTGCGACAGGAATTGAGACCAGAGCTACAATCTTAGGACACATGCAGCGTGGTGGAACACCTACCTGTAAAGACCGGGTATATGCTTCTATTATGGGCGCTAAGGCTGTGGACGTATTACTGGAAGGTAAAACCAAGAGAGTTATCTGCTACAGAGACGGTGAGTATATTGATATGGACATCAACGAAGCGCTGGCTATGAAAAAAACAATTTCAGAGTACCAGTTTGAGGTTAGCTATTCACTGTCCCATAATTACAGCAAAAATCCAAAATAAAAAGTTTTATAAATGCCGCATTAAACAGCAATCATGAAGGATTAAACATTTCTAATTGCGCTTAGTGCGGCATCTTTTTTTAGTAAAAAACAGTGTGGAGGAAAAGAAATGATTACAAGTATGTCAAATCCCCAGATGAAAAAAGTACAGCAGCTTCTGAAAAAAGCAAAAACAAGGCGGGAAGAGGGGCTTTTTGCAGCAGAGGGAATTAAAATGTTTGGTGAAGCTCCCACAGACCGTCTCAGGAAGGTTTATGCGGCAGCTTCTTTTGCAGAAAAAGAAGAATTTCAGAGGATTTTAGAGGAAAAAGGCTTGGACAAGCATTCTGATAAGGTGGAAATCGTGGATGATAAGGTATTTAAAAGTTTGTCTGATACCGTAACCCCCCAGGGTGTTTTATGTCTCATTTCCATGAAAAACTGGAGCCTTAGTGAGATGCTGGAGGGTGCAGACAAGCCTTTGTTTATGATTTTGGAAGATTTACAGGACCCGGGAAATCTGGGAACCATTATCCGCACAGGGGAAGGGGCAGGCGTTACCGGTGTGATTCTCAGTAAAACTTCTGTGGATGTGTTTAATCCCAAGGTGATTCGCTCTACCATGGGCTCTGTGTACAGAGTTCCTGTGCTTTATGTGGATTCTATAGAGGAAGAAGTGCTTCCAATGTTGAAAACTCATGGAATTACAACCTATGCGGCGCATTTAAAAGGGGAGAATAATTACGATCAGGAGGATTATGGCAAAGGGACAGCGTTTTTCATTGGGAATGAGGGAAATGGTCTCAGTGATGAATTGACAGCCTGTGCGGATACGCTGATTAAAATTCCTATGGCGGGACAGGTGGAATCCTTAAATGCAGCTATGGCTTCCGGGATTTTGATGTATGAGGTAGCAAGGCAGAGGAGATAGGCAGAACAAATTTTCCGGGAAAATCTGCAAAATCTTACAAAAAATACCCGGTTGACAATGAAATGTAATCTTGATACAATAAGCCAGTAACAAAATTAACAAATCTGTAACAAAATGAAACAGACTTATGTAGGAGGTTACATTTCATGAAACAAAAAATCAAGAAACTTTTGACCTGTGTAGGAGCAGTAGGCGCATTAACTATGATGCTCAGTGTTCCGGTTTTGGCAGATACAAAAGAGGACTACGACTGGTCGGACAAGGCGGCAGCCGATGTAAATACATATGCCAACATCCGCAGCGGTGCTGACATTAACACTGAAAGAGTGGGAATGCTTCCCGCTGGTGCAGTAGTGACTGTAGAAGGAGAAGAAAATGGCTGGTTCCAGGTTTCTTCCGGAGAGATTTCAGGATATATCCGGGAAGATTTGCTGGTACATGCAGAGGAAGCAAAAGCCCTGTTTGAATCTGTGCATGGCGAAGGTGAGATTGTAGGGGCGCAGCCTCTTAATGCAGAGCCCCAGGTTCAGCAGCAGGCGGCATCCGCACCTGTCTCTGTGTCAGACAGTGACCTGGCGCTTATGGCAGCGATTATTGAGTGTGAAGCCGGCGGTGAATCTTATGAAGGAAAGATTGGTGTTGGAGCGGTAATTATGAACCGCATCAGAAGCGATAGGTTTCCAAATACTCTTTCCGAGGTTATTTACCAGAGCGGACAGTTTACTCCCGCAGCAACCGGAAAACTGGCTTCTGTTTTATCAAGAGGTGCAAGTCAGGCTTGTTATGATGCTGCAAGAGATGTGTTTGCAGGAGCAAATACCATTGGAGACCGTCTGTTTTTTCACGCAGGAAGCGGTAATGGATTGACCATTGGAAATCAGACTTTTTATTAAAAAATACAGACAGGAAGCTGTTTTGCCAGGAATTTTGGCAAGGCAGCTTCTTGCTTTATAGAAAAGTCCATTTCCTATAAAGCAAGAATGCTCCGCAGGGGTCGCACTGCAGCGGGATGGAAAGATGTCGCTAAGGCGACCCGCTGTCGGCGGAGAATCTTGCAAGCGCGATTCTTTGCAGTAAATACACAAAAAAACATTGTTATTTTCAGAATATTAGGCTATAATAAGGTAACAAATCAGCATCCACAAAAGAAGAAAAATATGAAAAAGAAGGTGGGGTTATGGCGGCGGAAACAATAACAATTATGTGGCTTGTGATTTTGGCAGTCCTTTTAGGAATTGAGATTGCCACGCTGGGACTTACGACAATCTGGTTTGCAGGAGGAGCGCTTATTGCCTTTTTAGTTTCCCTGACGGGAGCGCCTTTGTGGAGTCAGATTGCTGTCTTTATTGCAGTATCGGTGCTGCTGTTAATTTTTACCAGGCCGATTGCCCTGAGATATATGAAGAAGGGCGCTTCAAAAACCAATGTAGACAGTATCCCGGGGCAGACCGGTATTGTAACACACACCATTGACAATCTGAAGGCAGAAGGACAGGTGATGATACAGGGGATGGACTGGAGCGCACGCTCTAAGGAAGGAACGGTCATTGAAGAGGGAAAAGTAGTCAAAGTAGCAGCAGTAGAAGGCGTAAAGCTGATTGTAGAGGAGGAAATGTAGTATGGGTATTATTATTGTTGTATTTTTTATCCTTATATTAATTATTGCGGCATCTTGTATTAAAATCGTGCCGCAGGCACAGGCTTTGATTGTAGAACGTCTTGGTATGTACAAGGCAACATGGGGAACAGGACCTCATATTAAAATGCCTTTTATAGAGCGTATTGCAAAACGCGTGAACCTGAAAGAACAGGTGGTGGATTTTGCACCACAGCCAGTTATTACAAAGGATAACGTTACCATGCGGATTGATACCGTTGTATTTTTCCAGATTACCGACCCGAGATTATTTACTTATGGCGTGGAAAATCCCATTATGGCCATTGAGAACTTAACAGCAACAACACTCCGTAATATTATCGGTGAGATGGAACTGGATGCAACCCTGACCTCCAGGGAAATTATTAATACAAAAATGCGCGCGTCTCTGGACGTAGCCACAGACCCATGGGGTATCAAGGTAAATCGTGTAGAACTGAAAAACATTATTCCTCCATCTGCCATTCAGGAAGCCATGGAAAAACAGATGAAGGCAGAGCGTGAACGTCGTGAAGCCATTCTGAAGGCAGAGGGTGAAAAGAAATCTACCATTCTTGTAGCAGAAGGTAAGAAAGAATCAGCTATTCTGGATGCAGAGGCAGAGAAACAGGCAGCGATCCTTCGTGCAGAAGCAGAGAAGGAAAAAATGATTAAAGAGGCAGAAGGTCAGGCAGAAGCTATTCTGAAGGTGCAGCAGGCAAAGGCAGATGGTATCCGCTTTATTAAAGAAGCAGGCGCAGACCAGAGCGTATTGACCCTGAAAAGTCTGGAAGCATTTGCACAGGCTGCAGATGGCCGGGCAACCAAGATTATTATTCCGTCTGAGATTCAAGGCATTGCCGGTCTGGTAACTTCTCTGGTAGAAGTGGCAGGAAAAGAGAAAAAAGAGTAAAATTACATTCAGCAAAGGGGGCTGCTGCAGAGATGCGGCAGCCTTTTTGGAACCTATAACATTGCACACAGCGAGGTAAAAAGCATGAAAGCAGTCATAGATCTTACAAAAGAGTACGGTCTGGTGCTGGAAGGGGGAGGAGCCAAAGGCGCCTATCAGATAGGGGCATGGAAGGCTCTTAAGGAGGCCGGTGTGAAGCTAAAGGGCATAGCGGGAACCAGTGTAGGGGCTTTAAATGGCGCCCTTATCTGCATGGGAGATTTGGAGAAGGCGGAGCGTCTGTGGGAGAATATTTCTTATTCCAAGATTATGTCTGTGGATGATGGGGTAATGGGAGAGATTTTCAAGCACAAGAAAATCAGCAGGGAAACCTTGAAGGAACTGATGGATTATATGGCAGATGGAGGAGTGGATATATCCCCTTTAAAGCAGTTGATTGCAGAAAGTGTGGATGAAGAGAAAATCAGAAATTCCCCCATTGATTTGTATGTGCTGACATTTAATGTGGATGAGTTTCGGGAGCTGGATATTGATATTAAGGAAACAGAACCAGAGCTTATTAAGGATTTTCTTCTGGCAAGCGCCTATATTTTTCCTATTTTTAAGAATGAGAAGCTTCATGGGAAAACTTATATTGACGGTGGAGCGATTAATAATGTACCTCTTGGTTCTCTGATTGACCGGGGATATGAGGATATTATTGTGGTTCGGATTTTTGGGATTGGCAGGGAGAAAAAGGTAAAAATTCCAGAAGGAACCCATGTCTATACCGTAGCGCCTTCTGTGAGCCTTGGAAGTATTCTGGATTTTAATCAAAAGAAGAGCAGAATGCATATGACAAGAGGATATTTTGACACTATGCGCATGATTTACGGGCTGTCCGGAAAAATATATTATATTGATGAACAGGAAGAAGAGTGCTATTATTTAAAACAGCTAACAGAAGTAAGCCAGGATATTTATGAGTATTGTATGGAAACCTATAAGCTGAATGCAGAACCGGAGCAGTATGTGAGAAAACTGACAGAAATTATTCTGCCGGTGCTGGCAGAGGAGCTGCAGCTTGCCAGGGACTGGAATTACAAGGAGTTATATTTATCTATGCTGGAGGCAACTGCCAGAATCTGCAGAATCCGTAAGTATAAGATTTATACCTTACAGGAATTGCAGAAGAAGGTACGGGAAAAACTGTGGGAAATGGAAACAGATGAGCTTCCTGTTTTTTCACAGATTATTTCAAAAGAGAAACTGATACAGGGAGGAAAAACATATGAACCTTAAAGGACGTAATTTTTTGACATTAAAGGATTTTACAAAAGAGGAGATTCAATATCTGGTTTCTTTGGCTGCTGAGTTAAAGGCAAAGAAAAAACAGGGAGTTTTAGTGGATACCTTACGTGGAAAGAATATTGCCCTGATTTTTGAAAAAACCAGTACCAGAACCAGATGTTCCTTTGAAACTGCTGCTCATGACCTGGGAATGGGTACTACTTATCTGGATCCAAAGAGTTCCCAGATTGGAAAAAAAGAGAGTATCAAAGATACTGCAAGAGTACTTGGAAGAATCTATGATGGAATTGAGTATCGTGGCTATGGACAGGAAAAGGTGGAAGCCCTGGCAAAATATGCAGGTGTACCGGTATGGAATGGTCTGACCAATGAATATCACCCAACACAGATGCTGGCAGATTTGCTTACCATTCAGGAGCATCTTGGCAGAACAGAAGGGGTGAAGCTGGTATATATGGGAGATGCCCGCTATAATATGGGAAATTCCCTTATGATTCTCTGTGCAAAAATGGGAATGCATTTCGTGGCATGCGCTCCGAAGAAATATTTCCCAAATGAAGAATTAGTGGAGGAATGTAGAAAATTTGCAGAAGAATCCGGAGCGACCATTACTTTAACAGAGGATGTAAAAGAAGGCACCAAAGGGGCTGATGTTATCTACACAGATGTGTGGGTTTCCATGGGTGAGCCAGATGAAGTGTGGGAAGAACGCATCCGGGAATTAAGTCCTTATAAGGTAACAAAAGAAGTAATGGAAAACGCAGGAAGCCAGGCGATTTTCCTTCACTGTCTGCCGGCATTCCATGATTTGGAAACAGAAATCGGAAAAGAAATGAGCCAGCGTTTTGGCATTACAGATATGGAAGTGACAGATGAAGTGTTTGAATCTTCTCAGTCAGTGGTTTTTGATGAGGCGGAAAACAGAATGCATACCATTAAAGCTGTAATGGCGGCAACTTTGGGGGCATAAAATGCAAAAACAACTGGAAAAACAACTGCAAACCAGGTGGATGGGGAAAAAGGTGTTCTACAGAGAAGAAACAGAATCCACCATCACCTGGGCGAAAGAAGCGGCAAAAACCGGCAGCAGGGAAGAACTGGACGGCGCTTTGTTTCTGGCAGAAGCCCAGACCGGAGGAAAGGGTAGAATCGGAAGGGTGTGGAATTCCCCTCCCAGACAGAACATCTATATGAATCTGCTTCTCATGGAGCCGGAGATTGCGCCAATGAATGCGGCTTCCCTGACTTTGGTTATGGGACTTTCTGTGGCCCAGGCGGTCACTGAGGTAACAGGGAAGAAGGCTGGCATTAAATGGCCAAATGATGTGGTTATGTCCGGAAAGAAAATCTGTGGTATTCTCACAGAGATGCAGATATCTGGAAACATGCCGAAATACATTACCATAGGCGTGGGGATTAATGTGAATCAAAAGGAATTTCCGGAAGAACTGCAGGACAAGGCAACTTCTCTTATGATGGAAACAGGAGAAATCCTGGCAAGGGAAGAAGTGGCTGCAAAAACCCTGGAATATTTTGAGAAAAATTATGAAAAATTCCTGAAAACACAGGATTTAAGTCTTTTAAAAACAGAGTATGAAGCTTTGCTTCTGAACCGGAATCAGCCGGTGCGGTTGATTGAAAAGGGGACAGAAAGCAGAGGAATTGCCAGAGGTATTACAGAAAAGGGAGAACTTCTGGTGGAATTTGAAACCGGAGAAATCCGAAGGGTGCTTTCCGGAGAGGTCTCTGTAAGGGGACTTTACAGTTACGTATAAAGGGAGAAGAACATGTATAAGGACAGAGTTGTTTTGTGCGGCGCAAGCGCATATGAACAGAAATATTATTTTAATGAGGATTTTTCGTCTTTGCCCCAGTCTGTACAGGATGAGCTGCATATTATGTGCGTTTTGTACACAGAGGAAATCGGCGGGGTTCTGACTCTGGAGTTTGATGAGGATGGAAATCTGCAGTTTCAGACAGAGGCTTTGGAGGCAGACGCCATGTTTGATGAAATCGGAAGTGTACTGAGAATCAAGGATTTGAGAAATAAGAAACGGGAGCTGTTGGAGTCCCTGGAAACTTATTACAGGGTGTTTTTTATGGGAGAAGACGTAGGAGAATAGGCGTATGTTATTAGTCATTGATGTAGGAAATACACATATTACCCTGGGGGTATTTAAAGAGAAAGAACTGGTGGGAACCTTTCGTCTTACCACAAGACAGAACAGGACTTCAGATGAATACGGTATTTTTATGTGCGATTTGCTGAAGTACCAGGGAATTCATAAGGAAGAGATTGAGGATGTGATTATCAGTTCTGTAGTGCCGGATGTTATGCATTCCCTGACCAGCAGTGTGATTAAATATTTTCACGTGAAGCCTTTAAATGTAGGTCCGGGATGTAAGACCGGAATCCGCATTACAGCGGTAAATCCCAAGGAAGTAGGGGCAGACAGAATCGTAGATGCTGTGGCGGCCTATGAGATTTACGGAGGCCCTGTGCTGGTGCTGGATTTTGGAACAGCCACTACTTATGATTTGATTACAGAGGATGGAAGCTTTGCGGCAGGCATTACTTCTCCTGGTATTGAAATCAGCGCAAAAGCTCTGTGGCAGGATGCAGCCAAGCTGCCGAAAATCGCCATTCAGAAGCCAGAGAGTATACTGGCAAAGGAAACCATCAGCAGTATGCAGGCTGGTCTGGTTTATGGCTATATTGGACAGGTGGAATATATTGTAAAAAAAGTAAAAGAAGAGTCCGGTATAGAAGATTTGAAGGTTGTGGCAACAGGCGGTCTTGGAAAGCTTATTGCTGACGAAACAGAATCCATTGATGTATATGACGCCCAGCTTACCTTAGAGGGGCTTCGGATTATTTATGAAAAAACCAAAAAAAGCAGAGGTTAGGCATGAGTCTGAAGATTGGAAATGTAACACTGGAGAATAATTTAATATTGGCACCTATGGCAGGAGTAACCGACCTGCCATTTCGTTTGTTGTGTAAGGAACAGGGCGCAGGGCTTATTTGTACAGAGATGATTAGCGCCAAGGCAATTTATTTTAAAAATAAGAACACAGAAACCCTCATGGAAATTGATGAAAGGGAGCGTCCGGTATCTTTGCAGCTTTTTGGCTCAGACGCGGATTTAATGGCAGAGATTGCAAGGCAGATTGAGCCCAGGAATTTTGACATTCTGGATATTAATATGGGATGTCCGGTACCAAAGGTAGTGAATAACGGAGAGGGTTCTGCCCTGATGAAGAATCCAAAGCTGGTGCATGAGATTGTGTCCAAGGTATCAAAAGCTATTGAGAAACCTTTGACCGTTAAAATCAGAAAAGGTTTTACCGAGGACTGTGTCAATGCAGTGGAAATTGCAAAAATTGCAGAGGATGCAGGGGCGGCAGCGATTGCAGTTCATGGGCGTACCAGGGAGCAGTATTATGCGGGAAATGCAGACTGGGACATTATCCGTCAGGTAAAGGAAGCGGTGTCCATACCGGTTATTGGGAACGGAGATGTGGACTCTCCCAAAAAGGCAGAAGCGTTGGTTCGTGAGACTGGATGCGATGGTATTATGATTGGCAGGGCGGTACAGGGGAATCCATGGCTGTTTTCTCAAATCCTGCATTACCAGAAAACAGGGGAACTGTTGCCAAAGCCCGGGATGGAAGAAGTAAAAGAAATGATTTTAAGACATGCAAAAATGCAGTTGGAATACAAGGGAGATTACACAGGCATGAGAGAAATGCGAAAGCATGTTGCCTGGTATACTACAGGGATGCCTCATTCTGCCGCAGTGCGGCGGATGGTGAATGAGGTGGAAAGCTATGAACAGCTTGAAGAGCTGGTGGGAAGGATGTAGGCTGTTTCTGGGCAAAGAATTATAAAAAGTATATGAAATATGCGCCAGAAGGCGTATTTGGCTTGACATCTGCATAGGTATTATTTATAATGTTATGACTGTTAAGTAGTGATATTTACAGATTCCTGTAAGTATTGGAGAAAGGGTGTATAGAATTATGGAAGAAAAGAAAGTAATACTGACTTACGCTGGGTTGACAAAATTAGAAGACGAGCTTCATGATTTAAAAATCGTAAAGAGAAAAGAAGTGGCTGAGAAAATCAAAGAAGCCAGAGAACAGGGCGACTTGTCTGAAAACGCAGAATACGATGCGGCTATGGACGAGCAGAGAGATATCGAAGCCAGAATCGAACAGATAGAGAAAATCCTCAAAAACGCAGAAGTTGTGGTAGAGGACGAAGTAGATGTAAACAAAATCAGTGTTGGCTGTAAAGTAAAGGTTTATGATGTGGAATTTGATGAGGAAATCGAATTCAAAATCGTAGGTTCTACAGAGGCTAACAGCCTGGAGGGCAAGATTTCTAACGAATCTCCAGTAGGAAAAGCTCTGATTGGAGCGTCTATTGGTGATACCGTTTCCGTAGAAATGCCTGCAGGAGTAATGGAATATAAAGTTCTTGGTATTGAGAGAAACATTTAATCTAAAATAAACGAAGGAGAGTGTGAAAAGTGGCAGAGCAGAAGAAGACACAGGAACAGGACTTAAATCAGTTATTAAAGGTCCGCCGCGAAAAATTAGCTGATTTGCAGGAAAATGGGAAGGACCCATTTCAGATTACAAAATTTGATGTAACACACCATAGCATGGAAGTAAAAAATGCTTTTGACGAGCTGGAGGGTGAGACAGTTACTCTGGCAGGACGTATGATGTCCAAACGTGTTATGGGAAAAGCTTCTTTTTGCAGTATTCAGGATTTACAGGGCTCTATCCAGTCTTATGTTGCAAGAGACAATGTAGGAGAAGAGTCTTATAAAGAATTTAAGAAAATGGATATCGGCGATCTGGTGGGAATCACTGGTGAAGTGTTTAAGACAAAAACCGGAGAGATTTCTATTCATGCCACAGAAGTAACACTGTTATCTAAGAGTTTAAAACCGCTTCCGGAGAAATTCCATGGACTGACTAACACAGACCTGCGTTACCGTCAGAGATATGTGGATTTAATTATGAATGCAGATGTAAAAGAAACCTTTATTAAACGTTCTAAAATTCTTGCAAGCATTCGTAATTACTTAAACGGACAGGGATTCCTGGAAGTAGAGACCCCTATGCTGGTAGCAAATGCCGGCGGCGCGGCAGCCCGTCCTTTTGAGACACATTTCAACGCTCTTGATGAAGATTTTAAACTGCGTATTTCTCTGGAATTATACTTAAAGAGATTAATCGTAGGCGGTATGGAGAGAGTTTACGAAATCGGACGAGTATTTCGTAACGAAGGTCTGGACACCAGACACAATCCAGAGTTTACCTTAATGGAGCTGTATCAGGCATATACAGACTATCATGGCATGATGGATTTAACAGAGAACCTGTACCGTCATGTAGCGCAGGAAGTTCTGGGAACTACAAAAATCGTGTACAATGGCATTGAAATGGATTTAGGAAAGCCATTTGAGCGTATCACCATGGTGGATGCAGTTAAGAAATATGCAGGTGTGGACTTCAATGAAATCCATACTTTAAAAGAAGCCAGAGCTGTGGCAAAAGAACATCATGTAGAATACGAAGAGAGACACAAAAAAGGTGATATCCTGAACCTCTTCTTTGAGGAATTTGTTGAGGAACACCTGCTTCAGCCTACTTTTGTTATGGATCATCCAATTGAGATTTCTCCTCTTACTAAGAAGAAACCGGAAAATCCGGAATATGTAGAACGTTTCGAGTTCTTCATGAACGGATGGGAAATGGCAAATGCTTACTCTGAATTAAATGACCCAATTGACCAGAGAGAACGTTTCAAAGCACAGGAAGAACTTCTGGCACAGGGTGATGAAGAAGCAAACACTACAGACGAAGACTTTATGAATGCTCTGGAAATCGGTATGCCTCCTACAGGTGGTATTGGATTCGGTATTGACAGAATGGTAATGCTGCTCACAGACAGCGCTGCAATCCGCGATGTATTGCTGTTCCCGACAATGAAGTCACAGGGGGCTGCTAAGAACGAAGCTAATAATGCTGCACAGTCTGCGCCGGTTGAAAAAACAGTGGAAAAAGCTATTGCTGAAGTAAAAGAAACATATGACTTCTCTAATGTAGAAGTAGAACCATTATTTAAAGATATGGTTGATTTTGATACATTCAGCAAGTCAGATTTTCGAGCTGTAAAGGTAAAAGAATGTGAAGCAGTTCCGAAGTCTAAGAAACTTCTGAAATTTGTTTTAGACGACGGAAGTGGCGAAGACCGCGTGATTTTAAGCGGAATTCACGATTATTATGAACCGGAAGAATTAGTTGGTAAGACACTACTTGCCATTACAAACCTTCCTCCACGTAAGATGATGGGAATTGATTCCTGCGGCATGATTATCTCCGCTACACACCTTGTAGAAGGAAGAGAAGGACTCAATGTTCTGATGCTTGAGGATAAGATTCCGGCAGGAGCGAAATTGTATTAAGAGAAGAATTGTTTATAGCTGGCTAAAGTGATAATAGACCTTGAAAAGAGAAATCTTTTCGAGGTCTTTTCAAAATTTCATTAATTTTGTTATTGCGGACACAGACATACTTTCCCTATCAAGAATCTGGCTTGCAAAGTTTTGGCTGGTTGCTTTTTCCTAAAACTTCTTTTATAATCAAACTAAACAAAACGAAAAAGAAACGGGGTATGTTTATGAATATTCAAGAGTTTCAGGATAAATTAAAGGAAATACAGACATTAGCCATGAAAAATGGCAAGCAGGTACAGGCAGAGCTGGTGAAACAGTTTTTCGGCGAAGAAGGAATGGACCAGGAAAAATTAAAAAAGGTTTTTGATTTTCTGGAAATCCAGGGGATTACGGTTCATGGTTACAGCAAGAAGAGCGGTGATTTTTCAAAAGAATTTCAGAGCCAGGGAGATACAAAGTCAGTGGAAGAAGCGCAGCAGGTTCCTTTAACTGCTGAGGAAGAGGAATATCTGACAGAGTATCTGGAAACCTTTGGGGAAATAGATGGTTTTGACAGAGAGCAGCTTTTTATGGATTTAAGAACCGGAAAGGATGTAAAAGAGCGTATTTTAAAAAGCTACCAGAGAGAAGTTGTGGAAATAGCAAGAGAACTGCATTCAGGAGAAATTTTCTTCGGAGATTTGCTGCAGGAAGGGAATATGGGACTTTTGATGGCATTAGAGCAGGCAGCCGAAAAGGAGGAGATTCATACCTGGCTTATGAGCGAAATCAGAAGCGCGATTCGTCTGTTTATGGAAGAACAGAGCCAGCAGAAGAAAGAGGATGATATTCTGGTGGAAAAGGTGAGAAACCTGGAAGCAAAGGTCAAAGAACTGACCGAAGACGAGGATGTCAAGTATAGTGTGGAAGAACTGGCGGCATTTCTGGATATGGATGTGGAAGAGATGGAATCTGTGCTGAGACTTACCGGCGATGACAAGTAAGTAGAAACGCATGTTTTCAGAGTGACGGTTTATTCTTTTTTAATAGAATTAATATGCTTTCTTCCTTGCATAATAAAGTAAGAAGAAGTATAGTTTTTATATGGCTTTAGCCTGAGATTATATATAACGGAGGAGCAAGTATGGATATTAAAGAAAACAAAACACCAAAGCCTCCTAAAAAACCGACAATGATTTTTTATGGAATTATTCTGCTGGTTTTAGTGGCAATGAATTTTTTTGTTTTGCCCTCTCTGGCAGAGAGAAGTGTGAAAGAAACCAGCTATGATGTGTTTATCAATGATTTGGAAGATGGAAAAATCGAAGAAGTAAGCCTTGGAGAAGGTATTATTTACTTCTCAGAAAAAAAGGAAGGCAAGGGCGATAAAGTACAGATTTTCAAAACAGGCTATGTAAATGATGAAAAGCTTATTGAGCGTCTGGATGATGCAGGCGTGAAGTACAGCTCTGAGCTGCCGGAGAAGGTAAATCCTCTGGTAAACTTTATTTTCACATGGATTTTGCCATTTGTTCTCATTTGGACTCTGGGCGGATGGCTCATGCGGCGTATGATGAAGAACATGGGAGGCGCAGGCGGTCCGGGAGCCATGGCTTTTGGCAAGAGCAATGCCAAGATTTATGTGAAGTCTGCTACAGGTATTAAATTCTCCGACGTGGCAGGAGAGGATGAGGCCAAGGAGCTTTTATCAGAAATCGTGGATTATCTTCACTATCCTGACAAATATACGGAAATCGGAGCTTCTATGCCAAAGGGCGCTCTGTTAGTGGGACCTCCGGGAACCGGTAAAACTCTGCTGGCAAAAGCAGTAGCCGGAGAGGCCAATGTTCCGTTTTTCTCTATTTCAGGTTCTGAGTTTGTAGAAATGTTTGTAGGTATGGGCGCTGCCAAAGTGAGAGATTTGTTTAAACAGGCAAATGAAAAAGCGCCTTGTATTGTGTTTATTGATGAGATTGATACCATTGGTAAGAAACGTGACGGAGCCAACTTAGGCGGTAATGATGAGAGGGAGCAGACCTTAAACCAGCTTCTCACAGAAATGGATGGCTTTGACGGTTCCAAAGGTGTTGTAATTCTGGCAGCAACCAACCGTCCGGATTCTCTGGACCCGGCTCTTTTGCGTCCGGGACGTTTTGACCGTAGAATTCCGGTAGAGCTTCCTGATTTGAAAGGACGAGAGGAAATCCTGAAGGTACATGCCAGAAAGATTAAGATTTCCGATAATGTGGATTTTCATGAAATTGCCAAGGCGGCGTCCGGCGCATCCGGCGCAGAGCTGGCAAATATTGTAAATGAGGCAGCTTTAAGGGCGGTTCGCGACAGAAGAAGATTTGCCACCCAGGCAGATATGGAAGAGAGTATTGAAGTGGTAATTGCCGGTTATCAGAAGAAGAGCCGGGTTTTATCGGAAAAGGAAAAACTCATTGTTTCCTATCATGAGGTAGGACACGCTCTGGTAGCTGCATTGCAGACGAATTCCGCTCCTGTACACAAGATTACCATTATTCCAAGAACTTCCGGCGCTTTGGGCTATACTATGCAGGTGGACGAGGGAGAACACTTCCTCATGTCTAAGGAAGAACTGGAGAATAAGATTGCCACCTTTACCGGCGGACGCGCGGCAGAGGAATTAATTTTCCATTCTGTGACCACAGGCGCATCTAATGATATTGAGCAGGCAACCAAGATTGCAAGAGGTATGATTTCCAGATTTGGTATGAGTGATGAGTTTGACATGGTTGCCATGGAGAGCATGTCGAACCAGTATCTTGGAGGCGACAGCTCCCTGTCCTGCTCCTTTGAGACCCAGACACTGATTGATAAGAAAGTCATTGAGCTGGTGAAAAAACAGCATGATAAGGCGTACAAGATTCTGGAAGATAACATTGCAAAGCTTCATGAACTGGCAAAATTCCTGTATGAAAATGAAACCATTACAGGGGAAGAATTTATGCGGATTCTTAATACCAAGCCGCGTATTGGAATGAATGAAGAGGCAGAGCAAGCCGGAATGGAAGAACAGGAACAGACAACAGAAGAAATAAAAGAATAAAAAGAGAAGCTATCGCATAAAAACAATCAGGAAATCAGGATATGTTTTTATACGGTAGCTTCTTTGCTTACAAGTTGTCCATATCTAAAAGTCGAAAAGACAGATTCAGATAAAATAATTCCTCCGGGTCTTCCAGGTCTGTTTCCAGAATCACCTTAATTCTGTCAAGGCGGTAGAGAAAGGTGCTTCTGTGGATAAACAGAGCTTTGGCGCTTTGGACGGTGTTTAAGTTATGGTCTAAATAAACCCGCAGAGTTTTCATGTATTCAGTATTTTGAGCTGCATCGGATTTTTGCAGGTCCAGAAGTTTTTCGTAGCAAATCATATAGCCGGGAAAAACTTTTGTGGCCTGTTTTAAAATATAAGGCATGGCCACCTGACTGAAATGGTGAATCCAGAGCTGGGGCTGGATTTCACAGCCCATGGTTAAGGCAGTCAGCGCCTGGAGATATTGCCGCCGCAGATTCATGTGACCTGCCATGGGACGGCTGTAGCCTGCTTTTAACATACTATCCCGGATGAAATAAACCAGGGTCTGGAACACATCCTCCGGTTCCATGGCAAGAAGCGTGAGATTGTAGAAGCTTACCACGTGTTCCTTAAAAACAATGCTACAGGAGGCAGGAAAGTCACTGCTGATATACTGGCAGATGGTGTTATTATTTAAGGAATAACGCCCCAGGCCTGAGGTGAGAATCACAGAACACAGATAAGTGTGTTCAGGAAGCCATCCAACATGTTCCAGAAGGTGGCTGATATTCATGTAATCCGCAGTCCGGTCAGAGAGGACGCTTTGAAAAATAGACTGCAGAGTAGTGCTTCTGGAGGAGGATTCCGAGTGCATTCTGCGAACAATGTATTCTGCATGATGAGCCAGAATGGTAATAAGATACCAGTCTGATTCCGACAGGAGTGATTCACATTCAATGATGGATAAGTGGTATTTTGCCTGGCTTTCCAGAAAAAGATTGATGTTCAGGGAACGGTGTCCGCTGATATATTCCGGAAACAGCACAGGGTCGGTCTCTTCGGGAGAGGTATGACAGGATTCATCCTGCAAAAAAGCGTTCAGATATTCCATACGTCTGGCAGGATTTCGGAAGATATCGAATTCTTCTGGAATCAGAGACAGACCGGATTGTGCAGTAAGAGAAAAATCCATGTCTGTAATCCGCAAAGGATTCTGGAATACCTTTCTGGAAGCGTCTAAAAGGTCTGTAAGGCTTCCGTCCTGCTGGCAGATAGAAACAAGCTGCTTCTCCCATTCTTCGTAATAGTCAAAAATAGACTGAATAAAATTAAACACATGGATGGCAGAGGTATCACTGGAAAGCAGGATACAGGAAAATTTGCCTTTTGGGAGAACAGAGGTTTCGCTTTTCTGACAAATAACAAAAATAACATCCTCTGGCATGGAATGAAATAATTCTAAATCTAAAATTTCTGTTGTCAGGTAAATGTGATTACTTTGAAGCCCCCGGTCCGCCTCATAGAAAAAAGGGCGGGCAAGGGGCTGATTTTTTGAAAGAAGACGATATTCAGCAATATGAAATTTTTTCTTTAAGTTTTCGTACAAAAGTATGGATGTAAGCTGCAAGGTGTTGTCTCCTCTTAAATATTATGTAAACTAAAGCTTTTATAAAATAAAGGTTTTTGCAAGTTCAGCGGCATCTACTGCGGATTCCGAATAACCGTCCGCTCCGATTTGTTCGGCAAATTCTTTTGTCACAGCGCCTCCTCCGACCATGATTTTCAGCCGGTGCTGGGTATCAGACTGCCGGATTGCTTTGACAGCGTGCTGCATGCTGGAGCAGGCAGTGGTCAGAAGAGAAGAAAGGCAGACAATAGAGACGTCAGGATTTTGTCGTACTGCTTTGATAAACTGTTTTTCTGAGATATCAACACCCAGGTCAATGACTTTAAATCCGGCGCTGCGGAACATAATGGCAACCAGATTTTTCCCCACATCATGAAGGTCGCCTTCTACTGTGCCAAGGATTACAGTTCCTACATAAAGCCCCCGTTCAGACTCCAGATTAGGAGTGAGAAGGTCCAGACCCTTTCGCATACATCTGGCAGCAGCCAGAATTCTGGGGATATCCGCTTCATTATTCTTATAATGCTCACCCATTTGACGCATGGCAGGGACCATACCCTTTTCCAGGATTTTCAGGGCTGGGATATGTTGCTTGATGGCCTTTGTAATGAGTTCTTCTGTTGTCTTATAATGTCCTTTTTCTACGGACTTACCGATTTCTTCTAATAAACTACTGTCATTTCTCATACTGCATTCTTCCTATGTCGCATTTTCTTCATTATAGCCTTTATTCCAGTAAAAAACAACTGGTATATGTAATGGTGCAGGGACCGTAATAATAGGTAAGATAATTGTCCTGGCACACCTGGGTTACCAGCATTCCGTAGGCTTCCATGGAGGCAAAGGTTTTGTTCGGGAAGCGGCAGGGATTGTCCGGGTAAGTACATTCCTTGCATCTGGTACAGCATCCTGCGCCAATGGGGAG
This sequence comes from uncultured Bacillota bacterium, assembly GCA_958352855.1. Taxonomy (GTDB): domain Bacteria; phylum Bacillota; class Clostridia; order Lachnospirales; family Lachnospiraceae; genus Blautia. Next base: position 7,668 of record CATWQE010000008.1, on the reverse strand, counting down.
CATTGCGGGATATTTTGGTCTTAAAATTTCTTCCAGGGCAAAGAAATGTTTCTTATGTTCAGCCTCTGTTTCCATCATGGTTTCTACGTCCATGGAGTCTTCCAGATTTCCTACGGTCTGTACCAGAATCCCATGGGTATACTGGCGGACCCGGGCTTCACATTCCTCCAGAGTTCCACAGCCGGGAGGGCAGGACCAGTTTTTCCCGTACATATGACAGGTGTTATTGGCACACATTTGCCGTACTTCAGGCAAAAGCTGGATGGTACTGCAATCCAGAGGAGCAACATGTGTAAAACCGGTCTGTTTTCCAATGACTTCTAATTCCTTGTAATCAATCATGGGGTTGTCCTTTCTTTTAAAATTCTAATTCGTCTACAAAACAGTCCTGAAATTCAGGAATTGCAGCCAGCTCCAGAAATTCTACCTGTTGAGACAGGCGAACCGTTTCAGCCAGTTCTTCTTTGTTTAGAAGAGCAATTTTTGCTCCTTCTCCTGCAGCATTTCCTATGGACTGAATCTTATCCTTTAATGTGGCCGGGAGCAAGCCGATGTTGCAGGCATTTTCCGGATTCATATAATTGCCAAAGGCTCCGGCAATATAGATGGTTTGAATATCTTCATGGGTAATGCCAAGATGCTTCTCAAGAAGGAGAATCCCCGCGGAAATAGCCCCTTTGGCAAGCTGTACTTCCCGCACGTCCTTTTGGGTGAGGTATACCTGGGAAAGCTGAGGGTCGAATAAAAAGGCAGTCATATTTTCCTTTTGTATCATATGAGAGGCAATTTCTGCACCGCAAATTTCTACAGCCTCCTCATAGGAAAGCATATGCCCCATTTCATCAATAAGCCCCTGTTTTCGCAGACAGGCAATGGCATCAATAAGACCAGAGCCACAGATGCCCTTTGGCTTTCCATTTCCAATTACTGAGAAACGAAATCCTTCTTCATCCCAGAAAACATGGTCAATGGCCCCTTCTGCACCCCGCATACCGCACTGGATTTTTGCTCCTTCAAAGGCAGGACCTGCAGCAGTAGAACAGCAAACCAACCTTTCCTTATTTCCAAGAACCAGTTCTCCGTTGGTGCCAATATCAATCATAAGCGTGATTTCTTCCTTTAAATCCGGGCGGACAGCAAGCAGACAGCCCATGGTATCAGCGCCAACAAAACCGGCAATCACAGGGAGGAAAATCAATTCTCCCTCCGGGTGAATATGAATCTGGAAATCAGCAGCTTTTCCTTTTATCAATCCCTTCTGATAAGGAACGTAAGGCGCCAGAACCAGAGAATTCATGGGATATTGAAAGAAAATGTGGTGCATACAGGTATTTCCCACCAGACAGATTTGGAGAATTTCTTCTACCTGGATATCAGCAGCATGAGCCAGTTCCTGAAGCAAAGCATTCATGGCTTTTCGGATACATCCGGTTAAATCATCAAATCCATGATGCAGGGTATAATCGGCCCTTGAAATGACATCTGCGCCATAGGCTGCCTGAGGATTGACACAACTGGCAGTGCCAAGCTGTTTTCCAGTATGGCCATCCAGCAAATAGGAGGCAATGGTGGTAGTGCCAATGTCAAAGGCTGCAAGATAACAGGGAAGCTCTTCTGATATCTTTGCAGAGGGAAGATAAAGCACAGAACGGGCAGCAGCTTCTGTGAGAATCCGGTGCTTCCTTTTACTTTTTGAAGTGTCTATGTACAGGGAACTGCTGATTCTGGTCTGGCAGGCTTTCACTGTTTTCCAGGAAGCAGAATCAGAAGAAACTTGTACCAGACATTTATGACAGGTTCCTTTTCCGCCGCAGGGAGCATCCAGAAAAATATGGGCTGCCTTTAAAGCATTCATAACCGTAGTTCCTTCTTCCACTTCCAAAGAAATTTGTTCCTGTACAAAGTGAAGGACATAGGTTTGTTTCATAGAGAATCTCCTCCTTCCATAAGGCAAGTATATCAAAAAAAGGACTGCCGCAGACAAAAAACTTGTCCGGGCAGTCCAAAAGTTACAAACGGAAAACGATACTGCACACTAAGCTGCCAGTTCTTTTGCTTTCTGTGCAGCAGAAGCAGCGTCAGGAGTGTAAGCATCTGCGCCGATTTCATCTGCAAATTCCTGAGTAATAGGAGCTCCGCCTACCATAACTTTAATATTAGAACGGAATGGAGCTTCGTTTAAGGCTTCAACTGTTTCCTTCAGAGAAGGCATGGTTGTTGTAAGCAGCGCAGAAAGTCCTACGATTTTTACATCCGGGTTTGCTTCAATGGCTTCCATAAATTTGCTTACAGAAACATCTACACCAAGGTCGATAACTTCAAAGCCGGCGCTTTCAATCATCATGGCTACCAGATTCTTTCCGATATCATGAAGGTCACCGGAAACTGTACCGATAATCATTTTTCCGTACATGGTAGTGTTGTCACCTGCAAGATGAGGCTTTAATACTTCTACACCTTTTTTCATGGCCTTTGCAGCAATGAGCATTTCAGGAACAAAGATTTCATTCTTTTTAAAGCGTTCCCCAACCAGTCCCATAGCGTCAATCATGGCATTTAACAGTTCTCCGGCATCGCATCCGCCATCCAGAGCTTCCTGAACAAGACCACCTACTAATTTTGTTTTACCAGCAGCAACAGCATCCGCAACAGTTTGAATCTGACTCATAATACATCCTCCTTCACATGTTAAAATCCTTTAAGTTCTTAGTTTTTGGGCGCAGGTCCAATGAGACCTTCGCGATAAGCTCCGATATACTCCATGCAGTAATCATCCAGTCCCAGCAAGGCTTCGGTAGCGTAAATATGTCCCAGCATATCTCTGTTTACAGGGTCTAAAATCGCGCTGTCCAGTCCTGCATTCATAGCAAGCGTGAGGAAACAGCAGTTAATCAGCTTTCTGACAGGCAGGTTAAAAGAAATATTACTGATTGCAGCAGTGATATGAATGGATGGATATTCCTTTCTGATAGTAGAAATTACTTCCACATTCATAGCAATGCCATCTTCAGAAGTACACAGCATCTCAACCAGCGGGTCAATATGTATCCTGTTTGGAGAGATTCCGTATTCTTTTGCTTTCTCCATAATGTGCCTGAAAACACGAAGCCGGTCCTGGGCTGTTTTGGGAATACCTGTATTGTCACTTAAAAGTGCAATCACTTCCCATTTTTTGTTTTCTTCCTTTGCCATAATCGGGAAGATTTTATCAATTTTGTCACCTTCTCCGGAAACAGAATTAAAAAGTCCGGGGCGTTTACAGTGTGTATACACCTGCGCCAGCACATCAGCGCTTGGACTGTCAATGGAGATTGGCAGGTCTGTGACTTCCTGAATACAATCAATCATCCATTTTAAGGTTTCCACTTCAATATCTTCCGGAACAGAAGCACAGCAGTCGATAAAGGAAGCATTTGCCTCAGCCTGCATCTTTGCTCTGTTTTTAATAAAGTCTGCATCCCGTCTGGCAATGGCGTCAGCCACAGAAGGAATGGAACCGTTGATTTTTTCCCCAATAATTATCATGGTATTGCAAGCCTCCTTCTTAAAACTTTCTAACTGTATTGTATCAGAAAAAGACCTTGTGCAACATGCTATAAAGTGAAGCATTTTTTTGAAAGGCTTCATACAAAGTGTAGTATGAAGAACAGAAGGCAGTTTCGTACATTGACTTGTAAAAAATATTTTGCTAGAATTGATAAGTCAAGAAGGGATTGAGAAAGAAAGGTGCTGATATGAATTATATTGTTTTTGATTTAGAGTGGAATCAATGCCCTTATGGAAAAGAACGGGAGAACCGGAGACTTCCTTTTGAAATTCTGGAAATCGGCGCTGTAAAGCTGGATGAAAACCGGAAAATCGTGGATTCCTTTCAGGAAGTCATTAAGCCCGCAGTGTATAAAAAACTTCATTTCCGCACCAGAGAAATCCTGGATTTGGATGTGGGGGCTCTAAACAGGGGATGTCCCTTTCCAAAGGCAGTGAAAAAATTTTTTGCCTGGTGCGGGGAAGAGGCGAAATTCTGTACCTGGGGTTCTTCTGATTTGGTAGAACTACAGAGAAATCTGAAATACTACAAATTGTTGTATCTTTTAAAGGGTCCTGTGTTTTACTATGACATTCAGAAGTTATTTGGCCTTGTTTATGAAGGGGAAAAAACATCCAGATCTTTAGAATACGCCATTGATTTTCTGGATGAGGGAAAAGAAGGCAAGTTTCACAGGGCACTAAATGATGCGTACTACACAGCGGAAATTTTTCAGAAATTGCCAAAAGCAGCAGTGGAACAATATGAGTCTATTGACTGTTATCAGAATCCAAAGTCCAGAAGTGAAGAGATCCAGAGGATTTATCCCGGATATTCCAAATTTATTTCCAGAGAATTTCCATCTAAAGAAGACGCTATGAAGGACAGGGAAGTTACCAGAACAAAATGCTTTCTCTGCGGCGAGACAGCCCGAAAAAAAGTCCGGTGGTTCTCAGTAAATCCAAAGTCGAACCTGTGTCTGGCTTTTTGTCCGGAACATGGCTATTTTAAGGGGAAAATCCGTATGAAAAAAACAGATGAGGGAAAGTATTACGTGATTAAAACCTTAAAGCTCATTGATTTAGAGGAAGCCGCCGCCATAAGGGAGAAAAAAGAACTTCTTCGGAAAAAGCGGCGTATGAAGCGGCATCAGGAAAAAGAAGAAAAAACGGAAAGAGGAGGAAAAACGTCTTTATATGGAAGCACAAGTAAGTCAAAAAGAAAATAAGATGGGCGTTATGCCTGTGAATCGTCTGCTGCTGTCCATGTCTGTACCCATGATGATTTCTATGCTGGTACAGGCTCTTTATAATGTAGTAGACAGTATGTTTGTGGCGCAGCTTAATGAAAATGCACTAACGGCAGTATCCCTGGTGTTCCCTGTGCAGAACTTAATGATTGCAGTAGGAGTGGGAACCGGTGTTGGTATTAATGCGCTGTTGTCCAGAAGCCTGGGAGAAAGAGAGTATGAGAGGGCAAATCAGGCAGCAAATCATGGCGTACTTCTGGCTGTTCTCAGCTATCTGGTATTTGCAGTGCTGGGTGTTGTGGGGGCCGGAATGTTTATGCGTGTTCAGACTCAGGACCCGCAGATTGTAAAATACGGAACTCAATATTTGCAGATTTGCTGTATTTTTTCCTTTGGTTTGTTCCTGCAGGTTACTTTTGAGAGATTGCTGCAGTCAACGGGAAAAACCATGTATACCATGATTAGCCAGTCTCTTGGCGCAGTCATTAATATTATTTTAGACCCGATTATGATTTTCGGATTATTTGGATTCCCGCGTATGGAAGTAGCAGGCGCTGCGGCAGCTACTGTAGCAGGGCAGATTATTGCAAGTATCGTTGGCTTTGTTCTGAATAAGAAAAAGAATACGGAGATTCATCTGACCTGGAAGGGATTTAAAGTATCAGGACATATTATAAAGGGAATTTATGCAGTAGGCATTCCTTCTATTGTAATGTCTTCTATAGGTTCTGTTATGACCTTTGGAATGAACAAGATTTTAATCGCATTTTCTTCTACTGCAACAGCAGTTTTCGGTGTGTATTTCAAGCTCCAGAGCTTTGTTTTCATGCCGGTATTCGGTCTGAATAACGGTATGGTGCCTATTGTAGCTTATAATTACGGTGCGCGGCAGAAAAAACGAATTACTAAAACCATTATTTACAGCGCATGTTATGCAGTGGGCGTTATGTTTGTGGGGGCTGTGATTTTCCAGTTGTTCCCGGGACAGTTGCTGGATATCTTTAATGCATCTGCAACCATGAAGGAAATCGGGATTCCTGCTTTGCGGACACTGAGCATTTGTTTCGTGTTTGCAGGATTCTGTATTGTATGCTCTTCAGTATTTCAGGCGCTTGGACATGGAGTGCTGAGCTTATGGGTGTCCCTGGTGCGTCAGCTTTGCGTGTTGCTGCCGGTAGCTTATGTGCTTGCAAAGGTGGGCGGTTTACATTTAGTATGGTGGTCATTCCCGGTGGCAGAAATCTTTTCTGTATTCATGAGCGTGGCATTTATTCGCCATGTATATAAGAAAGAAATTGCACCTTTGGAAAATTAAGGTTATAATAAGGCATACTTAAATTTAGTGTATCAAGTATTCAAAGAAATATATTCAATATGGAAAAGGAGAATCAGACAATGAAACAGGATATGATTGTTATTCTGGACCTGGGAAGTACAGAAAATACGGTATTAGCCAGAGAAATTCGTGAATTAGGCGTTTACAGCGAAATTCATCCACATGATATTACAGTGGAAGAGCTTCAGAAACTGGACAACGTAAAAGGTATTATTTTAAACGGCGGCGAAAACCGCGTGGTGGACGGAGAGGAGGTACAGGTAAGAGAAGAGCTGTACAGCCTTGGAATACCTATGATTTCTGTGGATTATCCACAGTCCAAATGCGAAAAACAGTTTCAGGCACTTCCAGATACAGAAACATTAAAGAATTTTGTTTTCCAGGAATGTAAAGCAGAAGCCAACTGGAACATGAAAAACTTTATTGCAGATCAGGTAGAGCTTATCCGCAAGCAGGTTGGAGACAGAAAAGTGCTTCTGGCATTATCCGGTGGTGTAGACTCTTCTGTAGTTGCTGCTATGCTCATTAAAGCAATTGGACAGCAGTTGGTATGTGTTCATGTAAACCATGGATTAATGCGTAAGAATGAATCCGAAAGCGTTGTAAAGGTATTTCGCGATGAACTTCATGCCAACCTTATCTATGTAGACGCTACAGAACGTTTCCTTGGAAAACTGGAAAACGTAGCAGATCCGGAAGAAAAGAGAAAAATCATTGGCGGTGAATTTATCCGCGTTTTTGAAGAAGAAGCAAGAAAACTGGAAGGAATTGATTTCCTGGGACAGGGAACCATTTACCCGGACATCATTGAAAGCGGTACAAAAACAGCAAAATGTGTGAAATCCCATCACAATGTAGGAGGACTTCCAGAAGATCTGCAGTTTGAACTGGTAGAGCCTCTGAAACAGCTTTTCAAAGACGAAGTTCGCGCCTGTGGACTGGAGCTTGGTCTTCCGGCAGAAATGGTTTACCGTCAGCCATTCCCGGGACCGGGACTTGGCGTAAGATGCCTTGGAGCAATCACACGTGACCGCCTGGAGGCACTTCGCGAATCCGATGCAATCCTTCGCGAAGAATTTGCCAAAACAGGACTGGATAAGAAAGTATGGCAGTATTTTACTGTAGTGCCGGACTTCAAAGCTGTTGGTGTGAGAGACAATGCAAGAAGCATGGGATATATGGTGGTGATTCGTGCAGTCAATACCATTGACGCCATGACTGCATCTATTGAGAGAATTGATTACGATATCCTGGAAAAAATCTGCGCAAGAATCACAGCGGAAGTTCCAAGCGTAAGCAGAGTGTGCTATGAGATCACACCGAAGCCGGTGGCTACTATAGAGTTTGAATAGTTGGAGCAGAGCTTCAAAGCCTTTATTTTCAAGGGTTTTGAGGCTCTTTCCTTTTAGAATTGCATTTTGATTGCATTTTTTTATTCAACTGCTCTGTGATAGATTGCTGTATGCTGATTGCTGGTGTAATCGGCAACACTGGTTGTTGCCGGAGTATAAGTGAGAACGCCAGTTAATTTTTTGGCAACTTCCACGTTGGTGTTGG
>CATWQE010000007.1 GCA_958352855.1 uncultured Bacillota bacterium | reverse complement strand
CCAGTAAACACAAGGGATACAGCGATTTTTTCTTTTCTCAACTGTCAAAGATGGGTGGCGCAAGCACTGTCGCTGTATCTTCTCCTCCATAATAATATAATTTTTCAGGAATGTAAAATCTATCGTCCAGATTCTCACCAAGATTGTTTCCACCTGTAATTTGACGTCCAAAAGGTCCTTCTCCCTCCATTGTTTCAGCCATATCTTTAGGCATTTGGTTCAGAAAGTCCCTCGCTTCTCGTGGTTCTTTGCCCAATAATTCTTCTACTGCAATATAAGCTTTTAATGCATAATAACATTGAACATTTGCACCATAGTCATACTTTTTAAACACAATTAAGTCACTGGCATATCGACTACTAAAAAGAGCCCTTTTTTCATGTTTATGAGCAAGCATTCCACGATATACACGTTCCAATCCCTCTACCACATCCGAGTTTTCCTGAAAATATTTTTTGTTTCCAGTCAATTCTAAATATTTTCCTGCAATAAGCAAAGGGGCAATATAGAAAAACATACTGTGATCGTCATACAAACTATACCGTGGCGTGTTTCTTTCCAACAAATATTCAATTGCTTTAGGTCCAACCTCTGGTACTGCATACATAACACTTACCACATCTGGCTCAATATCAATTCCCCATAATCTAGAGAGTGAATGAGAAGGTGCACCTTGCCAGTTTGTCAGAAGATTTCCATATTCGTCAAAAGACAGGCAGTTAAAATTATCTAAAATGAATCGGACATGCATATCGCTATACTTTTCTCCCATCTCACGATTTTCACGAATATTAGAGTAAATCTCCCCTAATCTTTCTCTCCAAAAGGCAGATGTCACATTCAACCATTCCAACGTAGTGTGTTGATATAAAATTCCTAAATTAGCATGTATTTCATTTCTCTGTGCGGCAAGAGCGATTACTGTGGTAAACACACGACTTTCTCCTGGTTTTAGACAAAATGGAACATAAATTCTCGGATTTGATGCTTCACCTTCACAAACAGAACCAAGCAACTGGATTGCTGCACAGGCTTCCGGATGCCATAAAATTAATAATTTTTGATCCCACTCTGAATGATAAGGATTCACTGCATAATCTTCAAAACGCTTTCCATAATGTTCAAATTGATTTACAAATTTCTGTTCAAACGATAGGCGTAATTTCCCCTCTAATGTACAACCAGATGTGTTTTTTATTTCTATACTATAGCAAGCTCCAGCCGGCCCTGGAAGCGGGTGGATATCCGAAGTTGCTGCAGCTTCTTTTTCTAATACAGGTGCCATTGAAAAAACTTTTGTCTCCAATTCCGGATATATGGTTCTGGTTACTGGTAGAAAATAATCCATATACTCTGTTTCTGACTTCTTATTTACCGCATCTAGAAGCAAACCATTATTCATTTCTAATTCATAATGCATCTTTCCAAGTAACAATGCTGTATCATTCTGATAATACTGTCCAATATGTCCATTAAACTGTCCCCCTACATTTGTTCCTCCAGACGGAACAGCATAAATCCTACTATGAGGAGTGCACATAAAATGCAATCTTCCCATTGTATCCTGTCCTAAAAGTGTTCTTCCATTAGACTGGGTAAACAACTGTCTCTCACTTAAAGACCAATCTGTTTTCTCCGAAGTTTCATCATATTGTGCCTTAAAATATGGAGAAGAATATCCTTTTTCCCAGAACTCTTCCCAATTTTCATATGTTGCTTTTCCACGTAAATGCATCCTTTTTTCCTCCCTTTAACCTTTTACACCTGACATAGTAATTCCCTCAATTAAATATCTCTGTCCAAACGCAAATACAACTACAACAGGAATTAACACCAAACAGGCCGCTGCCATCATCAAATTCCACTCGCCTCTATAAGAACCAGTAAATAGCTGCAGTCCCAATGCTACTGTATACTTTGTCTCTGAGTTTAAATAAACCAATGGACCAAGAAAATCATTCCAAGAGTTTAAAAATGCAAACATTCCAACTACTGCCATTGCTGGTTTGGTAATTGGCATAATAATTTTAAAAAATATCTGAATATGGTTTGCACCATCCAAAAAAGCCGCTTCATCAAAATCTCTTGGAATTCCCATATAAAACTGACGCAAAAGAAAAATATAAAAAGCACCTCCTCCGAACCAGGCTGGAGCAATTAATGGAATAAAGCTGTCCATAATTCCAATGCTTCTCCACATCAAAAATGTAGGAATAAGCGTTACAGCAAAAGGCAGCATCATACTGCTAATGATACAGGCAAATACTATATTTCTGCCTCTCCACTTGATTCTGGATAAACCATAGGCGCAAATAGAACTTGTCAGCATAGTCCCAAGAACACATCCACCAGTTATAATAAATGAATTCTTAAAATATGTAGTAAATGGAAGTGTATCAAATACCTCTTTATAGTTCTGCCACATGAATTTTGACGGAATCCATCGTGGAGGCATCATAAAAACTTCAACAGTATTCATTAAGGAGCTCCTTATCATCCAATACAATGGTACCAAGCAGCATAATGCGCCAAACCCCAAAGCTACATAAATCAATACTTTTGCAACTTTTCTTTTTATGTTTCCCATGTTTACTCACCTCCATAATATACCCATTGGTCAGAAAATTTAAAAATTACTGCTGTCAGTACCATGATAATTAGAAATAACACCCAGGCTACAGCACAGGCATTTCCCATTCTTCCAAACTCAAAGGCCTCTCTATATAAATAATATACATAGAACAAACTAGAATTGTTTGGTCCACCCTGTGTCATTACATATGACTGTGTAAAAATCTGAAATCCATTGATCACGCCCATTACAACATTATAAAAAATTGTTGGTGTCATCATAGGTACTGTCACATGAAATAATTTTGCAAAGAAACCTCCCCCATCAATTTCTACCGCCTCCAGAAGTTCTCTTGGAACATCCTGAATACCAGCAAGAAAAATCACCATCGTAGAACCGGTCGTCCATAAATTAATAAATACCAATGTAGGAAGTACGGAACTCTCGCCAGATAACCAAGTGCTCACTGGAAGATGCATTGCTTTCAAAATATGATTTGCAAGTCCCATATCAGGATTAAAAATCCACATCCAGATTGCTGCCATAGCGACAATTGGTACAACAGAGGGCAGATAAAAAATAGTACGGAAAAAACCTTTTCCTTTTACATCTGCATTTAATAACATAGCAACCAGAAAAGCAAATATAATTGCTGTCGGTACAGACATTGCTACATAAATTACAGTTACCAATAGTGACTTAAAAAAATATGGGTCCTCTCCTCCAAATAATCTTTTGTAATTTGCCACCCCTACAAATTCTCCACCTGTAGTAAAATTATAATTCATAAAACTAAGAACTAAACTAATAACCATAGGTGCTAATGCAAAAATCACAAATCCGAGGATGCATGGAAGACTAAATAAAAATCCCCATCGATTATCTTTTCTTTCTCTACGTGTTTGTTGAAATTTCCTTTTTACCCTCATAGTTCCTCCTTATATCAATGGCTGCTGAAAATATAAAATTTACAGCAGCCATCCTATTTCAGTACCTATTTACCCGTTGATACATTATTTATGAGCGGTTTCCTGAATAAGTACCTTCTACCAGTGAATCTGTCTGAGATTTTACTTCTGTCATTGCATCTTCTGCCGTTTTCTTTCCCGACCATACCTGTTCTAAAGCAGATTGTACCAAAGTATTAATTTCGTTAAAGTTCTTCACGTCAATTTCTGTAGCTGTCACAGCATTTTCATAAGTAGCCTTCACAATAGCATCCTGGAATCCTTCTGGTCGAGCTGGCAATTCTTCCGAAGCCCAAAACTCTAATTTTTCTGGATTTGTATAATATTCTGTTTGTACAGGTAACCATAATGTTCTGTATAATTCACTAATTTTTTCAGAACTTTCCGGATTAGTAAGCCATAAATATAATTTTTCTGCTGCTTCCAAATTTTTTGTACTCTTGAAAATAATCAGAGAACCACCATCAAAGAAAGTTGTGTAATTTTCATCAATTGGAAGTACACCAACACCCCAATTGCATCCTGCATTCATCAAATCCAGGTGGTTCCAGCTTCCATCAATATACATAGCTGTCTGTTTAGATGCTAACGCTGTAGCTGCACTTGGCATTGCATTCTGCTGCACTGCAGTAGGCGAGACATGGTGTACATTAATCAAATCTGCAAAATTTTGAATCACCTGTGCTGCCTCCGGACTATTTAATCCCAGTCCATCCATAGATTCATTCAGATATCCCCCACCAGCAGACAATACAAATGGCATATAAACATTCCAATCTGTTCCAAACATAACTCCGTATTGCTTAATGTTTTTTGCATCAAAATCCGGATCTTTTGCATTTCTTCCCTCTGTATCAAAAGTCAGTTGTTTAGCAACATCCACAAACTCTTCCCAGGACCATGCTTCCTCAACCTTTGTCGGCGGAATATCTATTCCCGCATCTGTAAAGCAATCTTTATTATACATTAAATTTGTTGTTACATTTGCTTGTACGGGTCCTGCTGACTCTTCCGGGGACCAATTCCACCAACAGGTAGACAGATAATCATCTTTTTCCAATCCCATGTCATCTAACAAATCATAGAAATTATAGATAAGGCCATCCTCACCCATTTGACATTTCCAGGAAGCAGAATAACTTACATCTGGCGCCTCTCCTGCTGCAATCATTGCATTTAATTTTGTAAGAAAATCTTCACTAGGAATGTGCATTAGATTTACGTGAATATCCGGGTTTACTTCCATAAATTTTTCGACTGATTCTTCAATTGCTTTTTTCTCGTCACCACTGCCCCAATAAGTAAATTTAATATTTATTTGTTCATTGTCCTCTTTTTCTGATTTATTCTCTTTTTTACTATCACCACATCCCCCAAGAACCATAGAAGCGGTCATTAACATTGCTAAACTTGATAAAAATAACCTTTTTTTCATACTCTTTCCTCCTCACGTTTTTTATTCATATCTTTTTGATGATTTTATTATATCTAAGAAAAATACTATAAAATACAGGATTATTTTTAGATTACAGCAATTTTTTTTGTTATTTTTATAGTTATATATCTATTCTATAAAAAATTCATACCAAAATATAATACCTACTGCCGTCCTTTTATGATAAAATATGAGTAATATATACCTAGCTCAACAAAGAAAGGCGTTTCACTATGAAAACCTGTTTGAAAATTTTAAATCTTCTTCTACTTGGAATCAGTGCTCTTGCTGCTGTCCTGTGTTTTGTATTTGCCGGTCCCATAACTGAATCCTCAAACTTGATTATCTATATCGGGGCTTCTTTTGCTATTATTATGGCTGTAGTAATTCTATGTGTAACTGTCCTTTTACCAGAACGAAAAGGACTTTCAGTACAGCAAAAGCCGCTCCGCCGCGGATATGAACCAGCCGTAACACTCATATGGCTGATTTTTCAAGGTCTCTTTTCCATTTTTACTTTTATCTCTGAAAACAGACCACTGAAAATACTTACTATCCTTTTGACTGTATGCATTACACTTTTAATGCTTTGTCATTTCGCTCTAAAATACATATGCTATAAAGAAGAACATGGACATGTATCTATACTTCTATACCTTCTCCCAACACTCATTGTTCTGGTAATCTTTCTTATTGGAATAGGAGGTGGGCTGGTCAAGGAAAAATGGGAACAAAAATCAAGAATCCATGTTCCCCATAAAATATCACAAAAACAACAGAATAATTCCTCTTCTAATACTCAGGATTTTTATACAGAAGACATTCTTTCTCGAATATCAGAAGATTATCCTGAGCAGGATATTTATTATAAAATGCAGGAGACTCAGAATAAAACCTTGAACGTCCTTGTATGGACCGAAGAAGAGGAAGATGTGGTTATCTATCAATTCAAACCAAAAGATGACGGATATTTTTTTGAATCTGCTTTTCTTTCAAATGCAATCTCTAAAAATGATGTGACAGGCAAAGAAGACGGGATTCTTCATAATAAAAAATAGTGAAAAAAGACAGAGGGCTCATATTTTGAAACCCTCTGTCTTTTCATTTCTCTTTCCCTACATAGTAAACTTACTGATACTTTCTTCAAACTCCTGATTTGTTCCATGGCAGTTCACTACCAAAGGGCGCTCAAGCCCCAGTGCGAAAACACCCAGTATGGATTTTGCATCCACTACTGCTCTTTGATAAGTCAAATCAATATCAAATTCACATTTTCTGGCTGCTCTTACAAATTCTTTTACATCATCTGGATTTGTAAAACAAATTTTTATTTCCTTCATAACTTTACTTCTCCTTTTTGTCCTGTCTTTATTCTTTCCATATTTTCCTTCTTCAAACAAAAGCAGAACAAAAACAAGGTTTTTATTCCTGAAACAGTGGAGTAGAATAATAGCGGTCTCCACTATCCGGCAAAATCACTACAATGGTCTTGCCTTTATTTTCTTCTTTTTTAGCAGTTTCTATGGCTGCATAGAGCGCTGCCCCTGATGAAATTCCTACCTGAATCCCCTCTTTATGTGCCAGCAATTTTGCAGTATCAAAAGCTGTCCTGGTCTCAACTGGTATGATTTCATCGTAAATCTCTGTATTTAATACAACCGGAACAAATCCGGCTCCTATTCCCTGTATTCCATGGGGGCCTGGTTTTCCTCCTGAAAGTACCGGGGAGTCTGAGGGTTCTACAGCAACTACTTTGATATCCGGATTTTTTGATTTCAAATATTCTCCGGTTCCTGTAATAGTTCCACCTGTTCCCACAGATGCCACTAAAATGTCCACCTCTCCATCTGTGTCTTCCCAGATTTCCGGTCCTGTTGTAAGAATATGTGCTTTTGGATTTGCAGGATTGTCAAACTGTCCGGTAAGAAAACTATCCGGAATTTCTTTTGCCAGTTCTTCTGCTTTTGCAATGGCTCCCGCCATTCCCTTTGCACCTTCTGTAAGCACGATTTTAGCACCGTATGCTTTCAGTATATTTCTTCTTTCCACACTCATGGTTTCCGGCATGGTCAAAATCAGCGAATAGCCCTTAGAAGCTGCAAGCGCCGCAAGGCCGATACCAGTGTTTCCTGATGTGGGTTCAATAATGGTTGCACCTGGTTTCAAAACGCCTCTTTGCTCAGCATCTGCAATCATATTTTTTGCAGCTCTGTCTTTTACGCTTCCTGTGGGATTCAGATACTCCAATTTTACCAGTACCGTTGCCTCTAGCTGAAGCTCCTTTTCCAGACCTGTAATTTCCATAAGAGGAGTATTTCCAATCAATTCAGCTACATTTTTGTATACTTTTTTGCTCATGGCTTTCTTCTCCTTTCCAGAATCTGTTCTGACTTATACCTAAGCTGTTTTTCAGCTTCTCCCTATCATAACACAAAAACTGCTGTTTGCAACAGAATTTTTCTGTTCCAGACAGCAGCTTTCTATATTTTTATGCTATTTCGTTTAGATTTCGTACCAGATAATCTCGTTTGCTTTCATCTGCAAATCAAAGCTGGAACCATCTCCTCTGTAGATTGTGGTCTCCTGTGGCTCATAAGTATTGTTTACTACACAGTATTTTCCATTCTCAACATATGCGTGAACTTCTACATTGTAGTTGGTGCTGTACCATTTCAGCAGATTTTCTTCATCATGTGTACTCCACAAAATAGAACGGTAAAGCAGACGGTTGTTTGCAAAGCTGTATGGCAGACCGCTCATATAAACTGCACGACCTTTTCCAAATTCATGAACCGCCAGGTTGACTCTGTGGTCTTTCTGAACTAATACCTGTGTACCTTCCAGAGCGTACATATTCTTCTGGTTTTCTCCGAAATCAATGTCCTCTGTCTGGTCTTCTGTGATGAAATGCTCTGCACATTCCCAGTTATATTTGTCATATCCCAGTGTGAATCCTGTTTCTTTTTCTACACCGAATACGTTTGCAAGCTGGATATAACGGCCATTTTCCTGGTGTCCTGTAGGCTCTCCGATACCAATGATACCGCCGCCTTCGTAAACAAATTTTTTCACAGCAGCAGAAATCACCGGATTGCTCCACCAGCTTCCTCCTGTGTGAGCAGTATCTCCATCTCCTACGTTAATCAATACGTCGATGTCATCCAGAATAGCCGGATTGTCCAGAATATCCTGGAAATTAATAAATTTCACATCAAATGGAGCGCCTGCCAGTGCTTCAATGACTCCTGCATAGAAATAATTTTCTTTGAAGTAAATAGCGTGATGTACCATATGGCAGCCCCATGCGCGCATCTTGCCCCAGCAGTTTAATACTGCTACTTTCTTAATGCAGTATGGTACACAGCCTTTTATGTTGTCATATAAGGTACGGAATTCCTGACAAACATCCTGAACGTAATCTACAAATTCCGGGAATTCCAGAGCCAGCTTCAGGTATCCGCCGTATCCGATTCTGTCGATTGGTTTTCTAAGGATTGCTCTTCTGGCTGTTACCCAGTTCACTTTCGCTTCTTTTACCGGATCTCCCCCTTCATAGAAGGTATCAGGGAAGAAGTATGGCAAAAGTCTTCCTTCTGTGTATTTTACACCTTCTATGTCACTAATAAGACGAAGAGTAGAACCGTTTCCAACACTTCCTACTACTGCATCCAGTCCAATAGAAGCAAACTCTTCCATGAAAGGTTCTGTTCCAATCCAGTGGTCACCTAAGAACATCATGGCTTCTTTTCCACATTCATGAGTAATGTCTACCATTTCTTTGGCAATCTTTGCAACTTCACGTCTCTGGAATGCCTGGAAATCCTGGAATTCTTTTGACGGAATGCGATACTGGTTGTTGTAATATCCCTGGTCAATAATGTATTCCGGACGGAATTTATAGCCCACTTCTTTTTCAAACTGTTCCAGAATATATGGGCTTACAGAAGCTGAATATCCGTACCAGTCTACATATTTTTCTCTTGCCAGTTCATCAAAGATTAAGGTGAACTGATGGAAAAAGGTTGTAAAACGAAGCACATTAACGTATGGATGGTCTTCAATAAACTTACGCAGACGTTTCATGGTAAATTCATGAGTCTTAGGCTGACGTACATCAAAGGTAATCTGATGTTCTACGTCCTTCCATCCGTTGGTCACTGCATTGTACATATGTACTGGGTCCCACATGATATATGCAAGAAAGCTTACAGTATAATCATGGAACGGTTCTGTCTCGATTTCCACGTCTCCTGTTTCTTCAGAGTAGCTCCATTTGCTTGTAGGAACCGGCTCTCCTGTGGTACGGTCTACTACTTCCCACCAACGATAAATATCATCCCTGCTGTTTGGTTTCAGCATATCAGGATAAAGTCCTTTCATCAAATGAACTTTCAGGGTAGTTCCCTGGGCAGTATAGAATGGCGTCATTACATATAACTGCTGAATTTCTTCTGGATTTTCCAGCGCCCATTTGTTGTCCTTACGTGTAGTGTAATAGGTAGAATAAATCTTTGCATCTACATCGCACAATTCCTTTGGAAAATCAGTTCCATCGCAGTCGCGGATAGCATCTGCCCCCCATTTCTCCATAACCTCTAAGGTCTGGGGAATAACATCTAAGTCCGTAGGAATGGTTACACGACCTTTGTTCTGCTCCATAAAAATTTCCTCCTCATACGTTTTTAAGAATCTTGTTCTTACTTCTTGGTAATACCTTTACATTACCTGTTTACCCTGTTTTTTTCAACAGTGATATTGCGTACATTTTTAGGAATATTGCTTTTTATTTTTCTATTGACGAATCTTTAAAAATGTGGATAATAGAATCTATGTGACAAGACACATGATATAACAGTAGTAATGATAAGGAGAATGTCATGAAAGAATTTTTGAAAAAGAAAAACATTATCTTTTCTGCGAAAAGATACGGCATTGATGCTTTAGGCGCCATGGCTCAGGGTCTCTTTGCTTCTCTCTTAATCGGTACTATTATCAGTACTCTGGGAGAACAGCTTGGAATTGATATCCTGGTAACGGTTGGTACATATGCAAAGGGCGCTACCGGAGCAGCTATGGCTATTTCTATTGGTTATGCCCTTCAATGTCCCCCTCTGGTTCTGTTTTCCCTTACCGCGGTAGGTATGGCGGCCAACGAACTGGGCGCTGCAGGAGGACCTTTGGCTGTACTGATTGTCAGTATTTTTGCCGCAGAATTTGGTAAACTGGTTTCCAAAGAAACCAAGATTGATATTATTGTTACACCTTTTGTAACCATTGCAGTAGGTGTGCTTCTGTCCCTGTGGTGGGCTCCTGCCATTGGCTATGCGGCCAGCACAGTTGGAAATGCCATTATGTGGGCAACCGAACTCCAGCCATTCTTCATGGGAATTCTGGTATCTGTAATTGTTGGTATTGCATTAACATTACCTATCAGCAGCGCTGCTATCTGCGCCGCTCTTTCTCTTACCGGTCTTGCCGGTGGCGCCGCTGTTGCCGGATGCTGTGCCCAGATGGTTGGATTTGCAGTTATGAGCTTTAAAGAAAACAAATGGGGCGGTTTATTTGCCCAGGGTATTGGAACCTCAATGCTTCAGATGGGAAATATTGTAAGAAATCCAAAGATATGGCTTCCTCCAACACTGGCATCTGCCATAACCGGTCCCATTGCTACCTGTCTCTTCCATATGGAAATGAATGGCGCCGCTGTAGCCTCCGGTATGGGTACCTGTGGATTTGTAGGACAGATTGGTGTATACACCGGATGGGTCAATGATATTGCTGCCGGAACCAAAGCTGCTATCACTCCTGTGGACTGGATTGGAATGGCGTTGATTTGCTTTATTTTACCAGCAGTTCTGTCCTGGCTTATTGCCGTTCCTATGAGGAAAAAAGGATGGATTAAGGAAAACGATTTGAAATTGGATTTGTAGAATATACTCTTGTCCTTTTTAGAGGCCTGTTTTAACGATACGACAAAATTCACTTAATGCATAAGGGCTACATTCCTGTTCTCTTATAGGAATATAGCCCTTACTCTTTAAATGATGTAGAGAGAATCCGCAAATTCATACAAGTCTTCTATTTTTTTGATTCCTTGCAGCTCCCACATATAATAGGCTCCATCCATTCGTACAAAAACTATCCCCTGCTCTATAGATAAATCATAAAGCAGATGCGCTTTCTCCCCTCCATGAATTTTGTATACTTTATGTTTTGCCTCTTTTGTAATAGGCTCAAATACATATGTAGCACTGCCTTCTGCAGAACCTAAACACAGATAAATATTCATGTCTGTTATATAATAGTTCTTTTCCATTTTTGGTATTATACTCTGGATGGAAATACGTTGAGTAGAAGGACTTTTGCTATACACCAGAAGAAGATTATTGTCACTTTCCGGATAATTAGCTAAATCACTGGCAATGATATTAAGCTGAAGGGAATCAGCAATATCTTGAAGTGACCCGTAAGTGTGTATCCATGCATCTGTTTCTGAAAATACATCCCCCTGATTCTGATGAGAGTATATGTTTCCATCCGATAGCTGAACAGAGTATTCTGAGACAGGCTCGCCTGTAGTGAGAATTTTCTCGCTCTCTTTAGACATTTCTACAGGTGGAATGACAATATACGTATAAAATGAATTACTTTGTCCCTTTTCCCAATGACTGATTAAAATTCCATCCTGGGAATATACAATATTTCCTCCATTTTTTTTGCAATCTTCTTCTAATTGTTTTAAATCCAATCCTTTCGATATCTTTTCAGAATTTTTCTTTTTGCATCCACAGAGACAAGGGATGAAAAGAAGGATTGCTATAATCATTCCTAATAAGTATTTAAAAAAGCTGTTGTTACCTTTTATTTTCATTATTTCAATCTCTCCTCTCATTTTAATTCCATCGGATACATATTCTTGTATCATAATGACCAACAGTTACCATTGAACGGATTTCTTTCTAATAGATGTATTAGAATTACTTTGTTTCTTTATCATATAATATAATTATAAACATTACAATGTTTATAGCTATATCTTCAAAATATATATTACTTATTCAAATAATTATTTAACAAATATAAGTATATATCTCCTTTTTTAATGCAATATATTCTGCAACTGAATTAATTTTATATATTCCATTCAATTTTTATTAAAAAAACTCACCCCATAATAAAACTGCCAATAGTCATGGTTTTCACTTCTGTCCAACCCAAAAATTTCTTGTATTCTTTTCAGCCTTATACTATACTATCTATAAACAGTGACAGGACAAAATCAGTTCTACTCAATACAGTTCTTTTTATCTTTTATCAATTCCATCTTATTTTCTTAAACACTTTCAAAACTTTTTATCCATATTAATCTATATTAAATAAAAAATCATAGGCAAACCTGTCACTGATTGTGTATAATAAAGCTGTATAGATTAGTTCTGCATTGCCTGAAAGGAGGCATATGCCGAAAACAAACACTTACATACTTTCAGACGACTATACCCATCTGGAAGATAAAGCTATGAAATCTGCGGCTCAATTTTTTGGTGAAGAAATGCTCCAATGGGCTGGTATTCATGAAAAACTGAAGCAAGTTATGCCAACAGAACTCATTCATCTGGAAGCCAGGGCTCTCTATCAGGATTTCAACTATGAAACCACAAACGGATGCTGGTATCACTTTGAATTTGAAAGCGATGCACTAACCATAAAAGATTTAAAGCGCTTTCGGGAATACGAAGCAGCTACCAGCCGGGTCTTTCAGGTACCAGTGATTACCTGCGTCATTTGTTCCGGCAAATCCAAAAATACCCTTAGCGAATACACTGAAGGTATTAATACTTATCGGGTAAAAGTAATTTCTCTAAAAGGGAAAAATGCAGACAAGCTGTTTAAAAAACTATTAAAGACACAAAAGATACAGCGAAAAGATGTAATTCCTCTTTTATTCAGCCCCTTAATGAGTGGAAACATGCCTGTAAAAAACAGAATTTTATCAGGTTTAAAGCTGATTCAAGACGGGGAACATCTCTTCACAAACGATGAAATACAAAAAATGCAGGCTGTGCTCTACGCTTTTGCAAATAAGCTTTTGAGCGCAGCGGAAATGAATGAAATCAGGGAGGTGATTGCCATGACCAAATTAGGACAAATGATTTTAGAAGATGGAATTGAGAGAGGGTTAGAAAAGGGTATCCAGTCCCTTATAGAAACCTGTAAGGAATTTAATCTCTCTAAGCAAGAAACTATGTCGCGCATTATAGATAAATTCTCTTTACCGGAGGAAAAAGCCCAATCCGCCATTGAAAAATATTGGAAATAAATTTTAAACAGACGGATGTTGCAGAAATTCCTAAATAATTACTTCACCTGCAACATCCGTCCCTTTTATATCTTCGCTCTCCCCTTATAATAAAGTGGAGAAATCCCATAATATTTCTTAAACACTTTACTGAAATGATAGGCGTCTTCGTACCCTACTGCCGCCGCTACCTTCTGTACGGTTTCTTCTGGATTTTTGTCCAGAAGTTCTTTGGCCTTTTCCATACGCAGGCTAATGAGATAATTAATGGGCGTATCTCCTGTCTCACTTTTGAAGATTTTAGAAATATAGAAGGAGCTCAAATACATGTTGGTTGCAATGTGTTCCAGGGAAATTTTCTCTGGATAGTGTTCCTCCATATATTTCATAATCTGTTGCACTACATATTTCTTTCCTGTAGATTGAAACACATATCCGTCTCTGGAAATTCCTTTTTTCTCTTCATGAATTTCCCTGACAATGAGGCAAAGAACCTGAATAAGATATGCCTTTAGCATAAAGTAACGTCCAGGATTCTGATTCTCCCATTCTTTTGTCATATCCATACAGAGTTTAAAAATATCACGTTTCATTTTTTCCGGCATTTGCAGCAACATTTTTTCTCCCGGAAAAAGCGGCATATATCCAGGTCTGCAATTCTGAAATTCCACACCGGAAAAAGCCATATAAAATTCTGTAGTTCCTCCCTCTTTTGGAATACTTTTATGATATGTACCAGGATTTAAAATCAGCATGGTTCCCTCTTCCACCTCCTGCTCTTTTCCATCTATACAAAACTTTCCCTTTCCTTTTAAAATCACCGCAATTTCAATAAAATCGTGAGCGTGATATTTTTCCTCCTCTTCGGTTCTCTTCTGGAAACAGGTAAACAAAAATCTGGGATTCAGGTCTTTATTGGTAAACTCATATTGTTCCGCGCACATGTTAAATCTCCTTCCCTCTGAATCATTTCTCTGGTTTAACTATACAACATAGTCCATCTAAAGCACAAGAAATTACATTCTACTTTCCATTTGTTCTCCTATAATAGCAATCAGCAAGTAACAAATTCAGGGAGGATTTTCTTCTATGACTAAGACATTGACGCAGGGGAATCCTGCAAAACTGATTTTTTTCTTTGCCATGCCGCTGATTATCGGAAATATTTTTCAGCAGTTTTACAGCATGGCAGATACTTTAATTGTAGGCCGTACCATTGGTGTCAACGCTCTGGCAGCCGTAGGCTGTACCGGAAGTATTACTTTCTTTATTCTCGGTTTTGTCAATGGTCTGACTTCCGGTCTTTCTATTATTACAGCCCAAAAATTCGGCTCTGGTAATGAACACGCTGTGCGGAAAAGTTTTGCTGCCGGTATTCTTATTAGTGTTGCAGCAGCCATTATTTTTACCATTTTAGCGGTATTTCTTGCCCGACCGCTTTTGGAATTGCTTCAGACGCCAGATGAAATTATAGAGGATGCGTATTCCTATTTAGTCATTATTTTTATGGGAATTCCTGCCACTATTCTTTTTAACCTGCTTTCTAATATTGTGCGGGCTCTTGGTGACAGCAAAACTCCTTTATACTTTTTGATTTTTGCCTGTCTGGTAAATATTGTTCTGGATTTTGTTTTTATCCTGAATTTCCACATGGGCGTAGCCGGAGCAGGCGTAGCTACGATTCTGGCACAGCTTTTATCTGGAATCCTTTGTATCCTGTTTATTGTGAAAAAGGTTCCCCTGCTTTGGGTAAAAAAAGAGGATTTCCGTATCCATCCTGAAATTATTTTATCCCACCTGGGTGTGGCTCTTCCAATGGCATTTCAGATGTCCATTATCGCCATTGGTTCCCTGATGCTGCAGTTTGCCTTAAACGGACTTGGCTCTGTTTCTGTGGCAGCCTATACAGCCTCTCAGAAAATTGACAGCATTGCCACCTTCCCTATGAATTCCTTTGGTACTGCCATGGCTACCTATGCTGCGCAAAACTATGGCGCTGGCAAGTTTAACCGTATTCGTAAAGGTGTATTTCAATGTATTCTCATTTCCGGCAGTTTCAGTATTCTGATGGGGTTTGTAAATATATTTGCCGGAAGCCAGCTTACCAGCCTCTTTGTGGGGGCCGGTGAAACAGAAGTCCTGGCTTTGTCCCAGACTTATCTTACCATCAATGGCTGTATGTACCCGGTCCTTGCCCTCTTATTTATTTACCGTTTCACCTTGCAGGGCATTGGAAAAAGCCTGTTTCCAACAGTGGCCGGTGTCATGGAATTAATTATGCGGGCTATTGGAGCCTTAATCCTCACCGGGCTTTTCGGTTTTGCCGGAGCCTGCGCGTCCAATCCTCTTGCATGGATTGGCGCATGTATTCCACTGGCTGCTGCCTACTACGCAAGCATGCGAAAACTCCCAAAACAGGATTTTGAGGACAACACCCAGTACACCCTGCCGGAGCCAAAAAGCAGTATCCTGATGACTCTGCGAAGAAAGCGGCGAATGAAAAAATTAGGATAACAGCCTTCTGACCTCCAGAGCCTTATCCGGATAATTTGTAATAATGGCTTCCAGGTCTGCCTTAATAAAGGCTTCCATATCTTCTTTTTTATTCACTGTCCACACACGAACCTTTAGGCCGCTTTCCTGATACTCTTTCAGGAAAGCGGGCATCTTTAAATGATACACCGCAGGATGCAATCCACATACTCCTGTTTCTTTGGCATACTTATCCACATTTAAGAATACGTCACTGTAGAGATATGCACACTGTGCATTGCTGTCTAATTCTAAAATCTTTTGTATGCTGTAATGATTAAAAGAAGAATAAATCACCCTGTTCTCCATACCAGCTTCTTTCACCAACTCCATGGTTTTCTCTTCCAGTCCCGAATACCAGTAAATTCCTGTTTTCAGCTCAATATTCAGCTCCAGCTTTGTTGGTTTCAGAAATTCCAGCACCTCTTTTAACGTAGGAATTGCTGCGTCCTTATACTTTTCCATATGGTTAGAAAAAGAAAATTTCCGAAGCTCCTCCAGGGTATAATCCCTCACTGCGCCTTTTTTGTCACTGACCCTGTCAATGGTTTCATCATGAATGACCACTACCTCACCGTCTTTCGTCATCTGAACATCCAGCTCAATTCCATCTGCGCCCTGTTTTACTGCCAATACAAAAGCTTCCATGGTGTTTTCCGGCGCATAAGCGCTGGCGCCTCTGTGTGCAAAAATTTTCGTCATACAATCTCTGCCTCCCTTTGATTCTCCTGATTTTATACTATGCTTATTATACTTTATCCAAAATAGCTTTACCACTACAAAAGGGCTGCAAAATCAGGCAGCCCTTTGCTTCTATTCTCTTAAATATCAGTTATTCACCAGATTATATTCCTCAATGGATTTATTAATAGCGTCTGCCATATTAGAAACTGTTTCATCTACATTCTGGTCTCCATTTAAAAGACTCTCAATCTGAGACTCCACAGTGGCTCTTGCTTCCGGAAATACACTTAACAATGCTCCCACATATTCCGGTGAAGAATCGTGTAACTGGTCAATAGCAGTCTGGAACTGGGGATATTTTGCAATATTATCTTTAAATACCTGTTCTTCATGAGCATCTGTTGTTACCGGAAAATATCCTGTCTGCGCATTCCAATAAGCCTGTGACTCAGAAGATACAAGGAATTTAATAAACTCCCAGGTAGCTCTTGCTTTCTTAGGGTCATTGTTATTTAAAGCCCACAAAGATGCGCCGCCAATAGAAACGCCACCTTCATCCGATGATTTTACTTTTGGGAAATAAGCAGTACCTACTTCAAACTTTCCATTTACATCCTGAAGAATCTGTTTCAGAGAAGCTGTTGAACCTAATGTAATGGCTGATTTTCCGGCTGAGAAATCCGCAAGACCTGCGTCGCCGCCTTTTCCTACATTGGGCGCATAACCTTTATCATAAAGAGATTTCCATGCTGTGAGGATATTGGCCGCACCGCCATTTTCATCAAAAGCTACTGCTGTTGCAGCTTCTTTGCGTCCATTTTCATTATTGGCATAATCAAGTCCCTGTTTTCCCATGAACTGTTCAAAAAACCATCCATATATTCCAAGAGAAATCACTTCTCCTGCACCGCCTTTGCTAAGAAGCTGTTCGCCAGCTTCTTCAATGGCTTCCAGACTGTCAGGAACTTCTGTAATTCCTGCTTTTTCAAACATATCTTTATTATAATACATAATCGGTGTAGAAGAGTTAAATGGCATGGAGTACAACTTATCATCAATGGTATAATATGCAGCCAGATTCGGTTCAATGGAGGACATATCATATCCATCTGCATCAATCATTTCCTGCATAGGAGTAATCCATCCGGATTCAATCATAAAGCGGCTTCCAATTTCATAAACCTGAACCAAATCGGCTCCCATGTTTCCAATCTGAGCGCTTTTCAGTTTATTTAAGGAATCGTCATATTCTCCCTGATACTGGGCATTTACTGTAATCCCAAATTCATTTTCTGTATTAAACTTCTCCACCAGAGCATCAATAGCCTGTCCGTTGACGCCACCCATGGAATGCCAGAAGGAAATCTCGGTTCCCTCCACGTCTTTGGCATCTGCCATGAAAAATCCTTCCTCTTCTGCGCTTCCCTGTGTACCGGTTTCTCCTGTGGACGCTGTCTGTTCCTCCAATGTTTTTCCATTGCCACAGCCCGCCAGAGAACTGAGGGCCATAGTTGCTGCTAAAACTGCTGTTATTACTCTTTTTTTCATGTCCTTTTCTCCTAATGTTTTCAAATTTTTCTTTCTATTTCCATCTATTTTAAAAAGCCATTTCCGGCTGAATTTTACCCTTTTACAGCTCCGGAGAACATTCCTCTGATAAGCTGCTTCTGTCCCAGGATAAAAATTGAAATGGATGGAATGATAACCATAACCACCCCTGCAATCATTAAGGTGATGGACTGGGAATCCACACTGTCCAGCATACTGATACCAATCTGTACGGTTCTCATTTTGTCAGAACCTGTTACCAGAAGAGGCCACATATACATGTTCCATGCATTAATAAAGGTATACACTCCCATGGCTCCGATAGCTGATTTTGTCAAAGGAATAAGAATCTTTATTATAAATTTTATGTTACTGCATCCATCTAATTTTGCAGATTCATATAGGGAAACAGGGAAGGTCATATAAAACTGCCGAAACAGGAAAATTCCCATTGCAGAAGTCAGATAAGGTACAATAAGCACCCCATAAGTATCTAACATGCCCAGACTTCCTACAGTCAGATAATTGGAAATAATCGTTGCTTCCCCAGGTACCATCATGGTTGCCATAACAATGGCAAACAAGATTCCTTTTCCCTTAAATTCCAAAAAAGAAAAGGCAAAAGCAGACAGTGAGCATGTGATAATCTGTCCAATGGTAATGCAGCCTGCCATAATAAAAGAATTCAAAATAAATCGAAGCAACGGTACATTCACCAGCGCATCTCGAAAATTGCTGAGTGTTGGATTCTTTGGCAGCAAATTCAGTTCCATGGTAAACAATTCACCTGATGGCATAAATGCAATGCTAAGCGCATATAACAGCGGGAGTAAAATCACAAAAGCCATTACCAGATTAGCTGCAAGGCGAATCCCTGTACGTGTTCTCCTTTTTGTCAGAGCTTTTGCATTCATCTGTCTTTTAAGAGATAAAAGCTGCTCACTGGTTACCGTATTTTCCCGAAAACCTTCAAGCGCCATATTCTTTGTATCTGCCATTAGTAAGTAACTCCTTTCTTCTCCATACGGAACATCACCAGAGTGATGAGCATAATAATAATAAATAAAATAACGGACTGAGCCGCTGCACTTCCGAAACGATAGTTAAAAAATGCATCTCTGTAAATGGAATATACAATGACATTGGTACTTTCATTTGGTCCACCCTCCGTCAGAATTTTAATCTGTCCAAAAGACTGAAACGCCTGAATAATATTTACTACCAGCGTATAAAACATAATAGGGGAAAGTCCAGGCAGCGTAAGGCTGAAAAACTGCTGTACGCCACTGGCTCCGTCTACCGACGCCCGTTCATAAATAGTCTCATCAATGTTTCCAAGTCCTGCGGAAAAGTACAGAAAGTTGATTCCACTGTTCAGCCACGCGGTAAGGATTGCCACACAATAAAGAGCTGTTTTGGGATCATTTAACCAGTTAATATCCAGCCCCAGAAGCTTATTTACAATCCCCACAGACGGATGAAGCATAATCTGGAAAATCATTGCCGCTGAGCTGGATGCAATAGCCATTGGCAGCGCATAGGCGGTGCTGAAAAAGCGGATGCCGGGAAATGCTTTATTACACAAAACTGCTGCAATTAACCCCAAAAGCATACTGCCTGCTACTACAATCAATACAAAAATCAACGTTACTTTCAGACTGTTTAAAAAGGACGGAGATCTAAGCAGCTCCTTATAATTTCCAAGTCCTACAAACAGTTTCGCCTGTCCCATTTTATTTGTCTTATAAAGACTTAAATAAATGGTTTTAAAAAAGGGATAGAATAAAAACACACCAAACACCAGCATACTGGGAATCAGATAACAGTAAGGTGTTACACTCCATTTTTTCTTTCCTTGATTCATACTGAAACTTCCTCTCTGTAAAATAAATTTTCTCCGGTTTCTTTATCAAATACGTGAAGCTTCTCCGGGTCAAAATAAAGCTGGAGCTTTTCCCCTGTTCTGGTCTGATTATCAGGTCTTAACCGCACTGCATGACTCTTATTCTGAGCATCAAAGTACAGAATCACCTCTGCCCCCAGCATTTCTCTTGCAGTAATAGTCTCTACAATATCCACACTTGCTTCATCAAAGCCTCTGTGTACAGCATCTTCATATTCCCAGATGTCCTCCGGACGGATACCAATCACTACCTTTTTTCCGTTCTCCTGCTCTTTTAATAGCTGTCCCCTGCTGCCATCTACATAAATCTTTTTCCCCAGCTCTGTCCCCCCTAAATAAAGGGTTGTTCTGCCTTCTTCCTCTCCTATATAGGCGTCAAAAAAATTCATGGACGGAGAGCCAATAAAACCTGCAACAAACTGATTTCTTGGATTATTGTAAATGTTAGCAGGACTTTCTACCTGCTGCACCACACCATCCTTCATTACCACAATTCTGGTTCCCAAAGTCATTGCCTCTGTCTGATCATGAGTTACATAAATGACCGTAGTCTCCAGTTCTCTATGTAATTTTGCCAGTTCAATACGCATCTGCGCCCTTAGTTTGGCATCCAGGTTGGAAAGAGGCTCATCCATAAGAAAGGCTTTAGGCTTACGGATAATAGCGCTTCCAATAGCAACTCTCTGCTTCTGTCCTCCTGAGAGAGCGCTTGGTTTTCTATCCAGTAACTGTTCAATTTCCAGAACCTTAGCCACCTGATGTACCTTTTTATCAATCTCTTTTTTGGGAACTTTTCTGATTTTCAACGCATAAGCCAGATTTCCGTATACTGTCATATTGGGATACAATGCATAATTCTGAAAAACCATGGACAGCCCTCTGTCTTTTGGCTCATAATAGTTACATAGTTCCCCGTCTATCCACAATTCCCCGTCACTGATGTCCTCCAGCCCTGCAATCATCCGCAAGGTGGTAGACTTTCCGCAGCCGGAGGGCCCCACAAAAATAATAAATTCCCTGTCCTGTATATCCAGATTGAAATTCTTAACTGCGTAATGTTCACCGTCATACTGTTTGCATATATTTTTCAAAACAATCTCTGACACAATTTTTCTCCTTCCTGTTCAAAACCTGTAACTTAGTTTAAAGAGAAAAACCGGCCCTAACTATCATGTTTTTCCAAAATAAAGGTTAAATTTGCATAAAAAAACCGACTCTGACACTCTGTTAATCAGATTGTCAAAATCGGTTTTCTTTCCTACTCTACAATATTCTGCAGCCAAACACCTTTCTTCACCAGCACAAATCCTATGATACATTTAATAATATCTGCCATCTGCACTGCAATAAAAATATACACCACATACAGCTCCGTAAAATGCCCTAAAAGATAAGCAATAGGAACACTGATACAGCAGATAAACACACTGTCAAAGAAAAAGGTTACAATGGTTTTTCCACCGGAGCGCAGGGTAAAATACGCTGCGTGGAGAAAAGCCTGCATTGGCATAAACACCGCAGTCACCATAATAAAATACTTCGCCAGTTCTCTGGATGCGGGGTTTGTGTTGTATAACTGTGGGAACAGCGGCGCAATAATCAGCATTACCAATGCCACGCCGGTACAGCACATAACAGAAAATACAATCATCTTGCGGTCCGTATCTTTTGCCTCTTCCATTTTTCCTGCTCCCAGAAGCTGTCCTACCACAATCGCCACCGAATCGCCCAGGGCAATAAACACTACATTAAACAAATTAGAAATGGTGTTGGAAATATTCATTCCTGCCACCACATTCATGCCTCTTACAGAATAACACTGGAGAAGCAGAGCCATGCCAGCCGCCCACATGGTTTCATTAAGCAGCAAAGGCGTTCCCTTAATTAAAATACGCTTTACCAGATAACCAGGAATCTTCATGGTACGGTACAGCCCTTTTATATAGGTGTTCTGTTCCTTGTGCGCATGAGTCCAGCAAACCACAATAAAAGCCTCTACATAGCGGGACATTACCGTAGCCACCGCTGCTCCCTTTACCCCCAGTTCCGGAAAACCAAACTTACCGTAAATCAGCAGATAATTAAACACCAGGTTTACAAGAACCGCTGTAATTCCTGCTTTCATAGGAGTAATGGTACTTCCACATTCCCTTAACGTACTGGCATAGACCTGAACCACCATAAAAGCCGGAAGCCCTGCCAGCATAATCCAGAGATATTCCTTTCCATAGCGAAGGGCTGCCGCTGTGTCTCCCCCGTCCTGATTTCCGTTGAGATACATTTGAATCAATGGTTCCCCAAATACAGCCAGAATAAAAATAGTAATACCTGTTAAAATAGCTGCCATCCAAAGTTTAAACCGGAAGGTGTTTGCCACACCCTCGTCATCCTTTTGTCCGAAGAACTGGGCTGTGAAAATCCCCGCCCCGGACACGCCGCCGAAAATACACAGGTTGTATACGAAAATAAGCTGGTTTACAATAGCCACTCCTGTCATCTGCTCTGTACCAACCTGTCCCACCATAATATTATCCAGCAGACTTACAAAATTGGTAATACCATTTTGAATCATAATGGGTACTGCAATCAGCAAAACCATCTTGTAAAACTGTTTGTCGCCAAATAATTTCTCTTTCCAATGTCCTTTCATTCGTATTTCTCCCTCATTTGTAAATATTGCTAATGTTCCTACTATAGCATAAAAATCCAAAAGAATACAACCACAAATTTCCCACCCAAAAAATTGACCAATTTCTTGTGAAAAATCCCAAAAATTTCTCTATGTCAAATACTGTCGCATATTGCACTCTTGACGAATTCGATATATTATAAATAGTAAGGATTATTTTTAGTTAAATATTGATAAAGATAGATAAGGGGCAAATCTAAAATGAAGAAAAAACTATATGAATCCTATCGTTCTATAACTCGATGGGTAAAGCGGCAGATTCGCAATCCCCGTAAACGGCTGGTTTTAGAGGCGGTTGCAGTAGCTGCTATTATTATTGCCATTATTTCCCTGGTTACCTCCGGTAAAAAAGTCAACACCGAAGGAATCAAAGAAGGGGTTTCCTATATTAAATCCCTGGAAAAAAAGGATATCAGTGAAATCGAACAGGAAATCAAAGAAATTAAAAAAGCTGAGAGAAAAGCAGCTTTGGAAAGCGGTGAAATCAATGTATGGGCACAGTTTAATGACTCTGTGATTCTTGGAGACTCCCGCGCAGTAGGCTTTGAAGTTTTTGACTGCGTGGATGACAGCCGCGTATTTGCTGATGCAGGGGCTACCATTCGGAAAATACCGGAATACATAGATAGTATCAAAGCTGTAAATCCATCTACCATTATCCTCTGCTTTGGTATCAACGATATGAACATTGGGTTCTGGAAAACCTGCGAAGAATATATAACAGAATATGACCAGATGATCCAGCAGCTCCAGGATGCTTTACCAGATGCTACGGTATATGTAAACTCTATTATTCCTGCTACGGATCCTGCTTTCCAGAAATCTGAAAAATGGCGGGAAATCCCCGATTGGAATGAACAGCTAAAGGCGCATTTTGAAGAAACAGGAGTTCCTTTTATTGATATTACGGAGGAAGTGGAAGAACATAAGGATCTCTATGACGTGGATGGTATCCATATGCGAAAAGAATTTTACCTGTACTGGGGTAACGCTATCATTATGGAGGTAACAGAAAATGAATAAGAAAATTTCCTTTTTGACACCCATACGGGTAGCTATGGTTGTAATTCTCTTTGCCTTTATTGTTTTTCTCCAGATGGGAGACAAGGAAAGCAAAGCATCTTTGAAAACCGTAACCGACAAGGTGGTAAAATCCATCAAAGTGGAAGGAATGGCAGAGAGCAACAACCGTATGTTTAAGAAATTCTATGGATTAAATGCCAGCGATTATGAAGGCGTCACCTTATATGCACCAGAGACAAATATGAATGCCCAGGAGCTTCTGATTGTGAAATTAAAGGACAGCTCTCAGGCGGAGGCGGTTACAAAGGCTATTAACAGCCGCCTGGAAACTCAGAAATCCAGTTTTGAAGGTTATGGGATTGAACAGTTTGATATGCTGGAAAACCACATCCTGGATGTACAGGGAAACTTTATTCTCTATATCGTCCATCCAGATGCCACGAAGGCTGACCAGGCTTTCCGCAACAGCCTTTAAAAATGTAATAACCATAAAAATGAAAGGATAAAAAAGTATGATTTTCAGCAGTATTTTCTTTCTGTTTGTATTTCTTCCCATAACACTCTTCCTGTACTATGTTGTACCCTGGAAGTTTAAGAACTTCATGCTCTTATTATGCAGCCTGATTTTCTATGCCTGGGGAGAACCTGTATATGTATTCCTCATGCTCTTTAGTATTGTGTTCAACTATTTAAGCGGTATCGAAATCGACGGATACCGGCAAAATGAAAATACAAAGATGCTAAGGTACAGTTTCTGGTTTACTGTAATTGTAAACCTGGCAATTTTAGGATTCTTTAAATACTACGGATTCCTTGTAAATAACTTAAATGCTATTCTGCCCTTTGAAATTCCGTACAGGGAATTGTCCCTGCCCATCGGTATTTCCTTTTATACCTTCCAGACCCTCTCCTACATTATTGACGTATATAAGGGAGTTGTGCCTGTACAGAAGAACTTTGTTTCCTTCGGCGCTTATGTAACCATGTTTCCACAGCTTATTGCCGGCCCTATTGTTCGGTATACCGATGTGGATGCACAGCTTAGCAAACGTACCCATTCCCTTTACAAATTCGGTCAGGGCGTTTCCTGGTTCTTAAGAGGTCTTGGAAAAAAAGTGCTTCTTGCGAACAATATTGGTATGACTTATGACGCCATTGCCGCCATCCTTCCTGCAGAGCGTTCTGTTCTCACAGCATGGATTGGATGTATTGCCTATGCAATGCAGATTTATTTCGATTTCGGCGGTTATTCCGATATGGCCATTGGGCTTGGAAAAATGTTCGGATTTGAATTTATTAAAAACTTTGATTACCCTTATATTTCCAAAAGTGTTACTGAATTCTGGAGAAGATGGCACATTTCACTGGGAACCTGGTTTCGGGAATATGTTTACATCCCTCTGGGGGGAAACCGCGTGTCTAAAGGCAAACATATCCGTAATATTTTAATCGTATGGATGCTCACTGGTTTCTGGCATGGCGCTGCCTGGAACTTCATGCTCTGGGGACTTTACTATGGACTTCTTTTACTGGCAGAAAAACTCTTCCTGGCTCCAAAGCTTGAAAAACTTCCGGCCAAGGCACAGCAGGCCTATTGTTTCATTCTGGTTCTGTTTGGATGGGTATTATTCTTCTCACCAACCTTAAAAGATGCCTTTGTATACATAGGAAATATGTTTGGAATCGGCGGCAGCGGCTTTATTGATTCTACAGGACTTTACTATCTGGCACAAAACCTGATTCTCCTTATAATCTGCGCTCTGTGCTCCACTCCATGGCTATGGAAAAAGTTCCGCCGCTTCACCTTACAGAAAGGTAAATATCCTTCTGTAGCTGCAGCAGTGATTTATACAGCAATTTTTATTTTTTCCATTGCCTACCTGGTAAATGCAACTTATAATCCATTCCTCTATTTCCGATTCTGACAGGAGGCGATACAAAAATATGGAAAACCAAAGACATCCTCATAAAAGAAAAATGACTCCGGAAGAAAAAAGACGCAGAAAAGAAAAGCTCTTTTATCAGCGGAGTTCCAAAATCTATTTTAAAATGGCTGGTATCTTTCTGTTTTTTCTGATTATTGCTTTTGCCTTTAACCTCTTTAGCAAAGACAAAAAGTATTCAGAATCTGAAAACCGTATGCTGGCTCAAAAGCCTGAATTTTCCATGGCAAACCTGGCCAGTGGAAAATACATGAAAGACATGGAAGACTATGTAACAGACCAGTTTTTTATCCGGGATAAATGGATTAACTTAAAAGTTTTAGAAGACCTGGCTCTTGGAAAACGCGAATCCAACGGCGTCTATATTGGCAAAAAGGACCATCTCATGGAAATCCCAGGCGCGCCAAACCAGAAAGCCCTGGATAATAACCTGGACGCTATCAGCAACTTCGCTGCCAGCCATCCGGATATCAACACCGTTATGACCCTGATTCCCAATGCGGCTTATGTATATGACCATCTGATTCCCAGAAATGCCCCGGTAAGAGACCAGGAAGCAGACATTAAGTATGTCCAGAGCGCAGTAGGTACTTCACTTAATTTTGTAGACCTGACAAAAACCATGACATCACATAAGGATGAAGAAATCTATTACAAAACAGACCATCACTGGACAACCCTGGGCGCTAAATATGCCTTTGACGCTCTCAGCACTGCCCTTGGCATTGACAGTCCAACCCAGGAGTACACCATTTATCCTGTAACCCACAGCTTCCAGGGGACATTAACCTCCAAAAGCGGCTACGATAAAGGTATGGATACCATTGAATTATACATTCCTCAGAATGTAAATACAGACTGTGTGGTAAATTTTGTAGATGAAGGAAAGCGGACCGCTTCCATGTATGAAAGCGCTGCTTTGGAAAACAAAGATAAATACGAAGTATTCTTCGGTGGAAACCACTCCCGCGTTGATATTTCCACACCTATGGAGGGAAAGAAAAATCTCTTGCTTTTCAAAGATTCCTACGCAAACTGCTTCATTCCTTTCCTGGTGCCTTACTACAGAAACATCATTGTCATTGACCCAAGATATTACTATGACAATATTGAAAGCCTGATTACAGACAACGAAATCACCGACATTCTATTCCTCTACAATGTAAATACCTTCATGGGAGACACCTCTCTTGGGGATGTATTAGCAGCGGAATAAATGCAAAAAAAGTAACCGTTTTCCTATATGAAAGGATTACGGTTACTTTTTTGTAACTATATAAATCTGGACCGACTGTCTAACAGTAGTGTCTAATTATTAATTCTGTCCTTATACTTTTAATCTCTAACTGTATTTTCTACTTTCGATAGGAAAATATACTGCATATTTCTCATAACCTACTTGATACAACGGTATAAATCTAATACCTCTAGCTTGATGTACTGTTTTGTATGTATTCATCCAGTTTCCCCATTCACGTTCATTATCTGCCACAAGCAATTCTTCTGGCAATTCTTTATCGATATATAAAACACGTTCCTCATCACATAAACCTGCAAGCAAAACTGGTCCATCTAAAAATGCCACCGTATTTTCAGCTCCTGGAAGATAATCTACGGAAATTTTCTTTCCTAATTCTAAGTGAATTATATCGTCTTTCCATACTCGTTTAATGCTTACAAAAGTTCCTGGTTTATATTCTGAATCTACTTCTTCACCATTAATACGAAGAACTAGTTTTCCATTAATCCACAGAGGAATACGAATTAAAATTTCTAATTCTTTTTTTGTCTCGGTTTTTATATAAAAATCACACACCAGTTTTCTTGGATTATTAGGATTTTCCACACAAATACTATTAATTTTCTGATGTCCTGTAGAATCACTCGCTAAATGGGCACTCCCATTCAGTAAATTAATTCTCTGTTTTACAGTAACTTTCTGTCCATTGATTTCACCATCATAATCTGAATTAAAATATTGGCAGATATATAACTGATTATCACTTTCATAATAAATTCCTTTATTATGTGCGGCATTTGCTTGCACCAGAGAACCATGGCAGCAAAAAAAGTCCTGTGTTCTGGAACTCCATGCCTTTTGTCCTCCTGAACGCAACGGAAGAAAGTAAGTCAACAGCCCTTGTGTTGGATATTCTGATTTTCTTCCATGAGTAAAACTCCCTTTCCAATACCCCTGTGCCATAATTCCATTATAAAGATTTTTTTCCCAATAGTCCATATACTCAGCTTTTCCAGTATGGCGAAACAGGAAATCTGCAAGGCGCATCATGTTGTAAACCGTGCAATGTTCCTGATTTTTATCTCCAAGACGCACCGCAAGGTTTTTATCTGGACTCCATATTTCACCACATGTCTGCCCTCCAGTTGCATAACTTCCTTTCATAGTAACTGCTTCATTCCAATAAGCTTCTGTAATCTCAAAAAACTTCTCTTCCCCCGTGACTTCATAACATGCTGCTGCGCCTAATATTTCTGGAATAGTCGTATTTGCATGCATATTCGTTAATACGTCTTTTCCTTCTAGAAGACCATCAAAAAGACTTTTCCTATAATACCTATCCATAAGTTCACGAAAGATATCTTTCTGAGTCAGTCTGTACAAAATTGCCCAAATTTCCAGCATCCCTCCTGTTTCCACATCTAAAATTTGCTGAAACTGTTCCGTACTGTACCGTCCACTCCAATCATAAAACCATTCTCCGAACCGAACCGCAATTTCAAGAGCCTGTTCATTTCCGGCCAATTCATACATGTCCAATAACCCCATAAACGTCTTATGTATCGTATATTGTGGTGCCCATACTGGTTTTTTATTGCCTATTCTATACAGATATTTCTCTGGAATAGATGCTACCCATCTTCCTCCATTTTCTTCTTGGCATTTTGCTAAAATTTCTACAATTTCATCCGCTTTTGCTTTAACCACTTGGTTTCCAGTAGCTTCATAATGCATGGCTGCCGCTGAAAGCCAATGTCCTAGAAAGTGTCCTCTCAATTCACAGAGCGGTGATTCCCACCCTCCATGAATTCCTTTTGGTATTTCTGCTGTTTTATAAAGTCCAGCCTCTAATGTATAAGAAATCAATAGATTATCATTTTCAAGCTCAAGTAAATATTTCTTATTTTCCTCTCTACGACGAAGCAATTCTTCATCGTATATTATAACATTTCTTCCTTTTATCTCCTTTAAACAGCCCATCAAAACACCTCCTAGCTAATTCATATCTTGCTCAGCATACCATCCACTTCTTTCTGTTTCAGGTGTATAACGAATTAATATCTTTTCCATAAAAAAGGAAAAAAAGAAACTTCCAACAGCCGGTAAGCAAAACACAAAAATAGGAACCATCCACATAATATATACGCTTACCACTACAATCACTGTCATTACTAGAGTCGATGGAAAATGTTTCACCATTAACCCTGCCGAAAACCTCATAATTTCCCCGCACTTCATACTGCATCTAGATAATACAGGAAAAGCATAGCACCCTATACTCAATACAGCAAAGGCCAATGCATAATAAAATGTTGCAACAAAAAACTGAAAGCTCTTATCCTTTAAAAGTGATGCAAAAATAAAATTAATATAAAACAGTACAATTCCAAGAGCAAACAGAAGCCACATACGCGTAGCTGGCCAAAAATTTATGCGGAAAGCATGGAAAAACGTCTTTACTATATATCCTCTGCTCTTTCTTATAGATTTTACCGACGTATAGTACAAAGCTGTAGTGGATACCCCAATCGTAATAATTGGAATGCAACAAACAAACCATAAACAGCTTAGCAACAAAATATCCACAACCTTATTAATCCCCGTCATGATTGGTGAATCATATTCCATAAAACTCATAATACTCATCTCCTGTTAAATTCTTACCCACACAGACATTTCACCTACACCTCTGTTTGTCCATGAATAATATGGAATAAATTTTAATTGTTGTTTCTGATATTCTTTTCCTTTATATGTACGGTACAATGACACTTCACTCCAGCCATTTTCAGAAACACGCTTACCTTCTGTCGTCAATGTGACCACTCCTTTTAATAAATTCTCTTCAAAGCAAACATCAAACTCAGGGGATTCTTCCAAATAAACCTCCTGAAGCTGTGCCCCATTATCCACCTCTTCCACACAATATACAATCGGTCCTCTCATAACAGCTACTTTTCCAATATCTTCTCTTACTTTTGGATTTGCTTCCACCAACACTACTGGCATATCCATAGATAACACAATCTTATCCCCATTTCTCCATTCGCGTTCCAGCATAATATAACCTTTTTCCAGATTATACTCTTCTATTTCACCATTAATTGTAAGCTTATATTTTTCACACCAATTCGGAATTCTGATTGCATAAGTAAACGCACTATCCTCTTCGTTTTCTACATTAATTTCTACAGTACCATTCCACGGATACTCTGTTTCTACTTTGAACACATTCTTCTTCCCGTTTAAGACAGCTTTTATTTTTCCTCCAACAAACAAATTCATATATACAGAGTTCTCATTACACTCATATGCATAACCACCTATAGAAGATAGAAGTCTTGCGATATTAGGAGGACAACAGGAACATCCAAACCATTTCTGGCGTTCTGGTTTTACATGTTTTTTGTTATAGTCTTTTTCCGATGCTTCTGGGTTCACTTCCAACGGATTCACATAAAAGAAACGCTTTCCATCCAAAGACATTCCACTAATCACACCATTAAATAAGCAACGTTCTATAACGTCCATATATTTACTGTCTTTTGTAATTTCAAACATTCTTCTGGAAAAGAAAATTAAACCGATTGCTGCACAAGTTTCTGCGTAAATTGTATCATTTGGTAAATCATAATCGAATGTAAAAGCTTCTCCGTGTTGTGTTGCACCAATAGCGCCTGTTACATACATTTGTTTTGTTACGATATTCTCCCATAGTTTTTCGCAAACGTGAAAGAGTTCCTCATCTTCACAAGCACTTGCAACATCAGCCATCCCTGAATATAAATATACAGCACGCACTGCATGTCCTTCAGCAACTTCCTGCTCTCTTACTGGTTTTCCAGCCTGATAATACTGTTTTTTCATATATGAGTCATCCCAATAACAAGTATTCCCATTTTTTTCACTTTCTATATCAAAAAACAGCGGTAACTGACCTCTCTGATCAACAAAATATTTTGCCAGTTTTAAATGTTTTTCATCCTTTGTAATACCATATAAAGCGACTAAGGCCATTTCTGCAACTTCGTGTCCTGGATAACCTGGTATTTTTCCTTCTTCCACGCCCAAATTTTCATATACACAATCTGCATAGCCAATGGCGATATCTAAAAATTTTCTTTTTCCAGTTGCATTATAATAAGCAACAGCACCTTCCACCATATGTCCTAAGCAATATAATTCATGATTATCCATAAGATTTGTAAACCTTTTTTCCAGTCCATTGATAATATAATAGGTATCCAGATATCCATCTGGCTGTTGTGCCGCTCCAATTAAATCTATAACATCATCTGCTGTTTTTTCCAACGCTTCGTCCGGATGCCACATCAAAGAATATGCAACCGCTTCCAACCATTTATAAACATCGCTATCCTGAAATACCATGCCATAAAATTCTCCTTCTTCTTGTTTCGAAGCCACACGAAAGTTTCGAATACAACCACTCGGTTCCGCATCTTTAATTCTATCATTTAATGCTTCCCACTGATATGGAATCACATGTTTTCTCACCAACTCCATATATTCTTTCCAGAATTTATCCTGAATTTCAATATGATCTAAACGAAATGGTCTTAATTTTTTTTCTAACATATTTTCTCTCCTTTTCATCAATCTTTCATCCCTGACATCATAACACCTTTTACAAATGCATCCTGGGCACAAAGGAATGCAATAAGCACTGGAAGTACAGCAATAACCGAAGATGCCATAAGCACTGGCCAATCTGTAGAATACATTCCCTTCATACTAGCAAGCCCTAACGGTAGTGTATATTTTCTCGCATCATTAATATAAATCAATGGTGTAAAGTAGTCATTCCACACATTCATAAAACAAAAAATACAAAGCGTTGCAATAGTAGATTTTGCCATTGGAAAAGCAATTTTAATAAAGGTAGTAAATGGATTACATCCATCAATCTTAGCAGCTTCTACCAATTCATTTGGAACAGTAATAAAAAATTGTCTCATAAGGAATGT
The DNA here is from genome assembly GCA_958352855.1 of uncultured Bacillota bacterium. Classification (GTDB taxonomy): domain Bacteria; phylum Bacillota; class Clostridia; order Lachnospirales; family Lachnospiraceae; genus Blautia. The sequence goes on along the minus strand of CATWQE010000007.1, from coordinate 43,097 downwards.
TCCAAATGCTGAAACAGACGCAGGAAGCATCAATGACCATAATGTATTTACTAAGCCATACATGGACATCTGTAGATAATTTGTAATAACAGTCACATGAAATGGAATCATCATGGTTGCTAAATACAATGAAAATATCTTATCTCTCCCTTTAAAATTCATTTTTGCAAAAACATATCCAGCGGTTGCTGAGGTAAACACCTGAAAAATAACAACCCATGCTGACACTTTAACACTATTCAAAAAATATGCAAAATAATCAAATCTGCTGGAAATTTGAGTGTAATTTTCCCAAACAAGCCGCTCACCAAATAAGGTTGGTGGAAACACGAAAACTTCACCTAAATTCTTTAAGGAAGACGAAAGCATCCATATAAAAGGAACCAACATTGTTAAAGAACCCAATATTAATATTGTATGTGCAATTATCTTTATAACCAGTTTCTTTCTCTTCTGACTCATATATACTCTCTCCCTCCTTCTAATATATTTCTCTCATACTCTTTTCCATTCGCATATTAATTGCTGTAATAATCATTACTATAAAGAACAGCAAATACGCAATAGCACAAGCATACCCTAGCTTAAAGTACTGGAATGCATTCTGATATAAGTAGTGAACTAATACCGAAGAGGAGCGTCCAGGACCACCTTTTGTCATTAGCATAACCTGATCAAACACTTGGAAAGAACTAATGATAGACATAATAAAAATAAAGAATGTGGTAGGCTTCAGCATTGGAACTGTTATGTAACGAAATTGTGCCCACTTACTTGCACCATCCAATTCTGCTGCTTCATAATAACTTGTAGAAATCCCTTGCAATCCAGATAAGAAAATAATCATGTTATAACCTGCACTCTTCCAAATACCTACAATAGCCAATGAAAGCAGAGATGTTTTTGCATCCAATAACCACTTCGGTCCTTGAAGCCCAAACAAAGAAAGAAAATAATTCAAAAGGCCATAATCCGGATTATATATCCACTGCCATACAATAGCTACAACTACCATAGATGTAATAGATGGAAGAAAAAATGCAGCTCTATAAAATCTTCTAAATCCAATTTTTTGATCAAGCATAACTGCAAGGAGTAAAGAAAGGCACATTCCAACAGGTACCGTTAATATTGTATAAACTAATGTGTTTTTTGTAACTTCCCAAACGATAGGATCTTTCACTAAATCAATATAGTTTTGTAATCCAATAAATTTAGGCGGCGTCAACATATCATACTTTGTAAAACTCAAAACAAACGTTGCAACTACAGGCACCAACATAAATAAAACAAATCCAATAATATTGGGCAAAAGCATCGTCCATGCCCATTTACTATCATCTTTCAGTTTACTGATTTTCTTCCCTCTACTCAATATAATCGTCCCTTCTTTCCTATAAATAACTACAAAAATCCCCCTGCTGTTTCATACAATGCAGGGGGATATGGTATGTCACTATTAATCATGTGCTGTTACTGCTGTAACGCTTCTGCAATTGCTTCATCAATTCTGCTATCAAGATTCTGCAAAGTCACATCAATATCCTGATCTTGTTTAAAATACATATCCGTCTCTTCTGCAATGATATCACGTGCTTGTGTCGATTTCTGCAATGCACCAGGATCTACCGCTGCATCTTTAAAATAGTCAAGCATCAATTTATAGCTATCTCCATGAACTTTTTCATCGTACCACTGAGCAACTGCGTCTTCCTCGTACAAGGAATAGCGATTCGGCATCCAAAGTCCACTCTTACAAAGTTCACCCTGGTATTCCATTCCAGATAAAAACTGCAGGAACTTCCATGCTTCTTCAGGATGTTCTGTAGTTGCTGAAATCGCATGCAAGTGTGCCTGACCTGTTGTAAGCACTTCACCATAAGATGGAAGCGGCGCCATTCCAATATTCATGCCAGAGTCAGCAAGTTCTTGTAATGACCATGAACCATCTACTAGCATTGCTACTTTTCCTGTCTGAAGCATCTGTTTTGCTGACATTCCTACTGCATCCAGAGTAGACGCATCAGGTGCTGAACCATCTTCTACACGTATAGCTTTAATTGTTTCAAACACCTCTTTTACTTCTGGTGTATTCATCGTACTCTTTGTAAAATCTTCATTATATCGCGTTCCACCATTAGAAAGAATCTGTGCATTTAATGTGTCTGCCACAGTTTCAAGTCCATACACTCCATAAATTTCATCTGACGTAAGTTCTTTTGCAATTTCCCGAAACTCATCTATTGTCCAACACTCCGCCGGATCCGCACTTGGATAGGGAATTCCTGCTGCATCAAATACATCTTTATTGTAATATACAATAGGAGACACTGTACAAGCAGAAATACCATATACTTTTCCATCTACCTCCATAATCTGACGAGAAGAATCAATAAAATCATCTAGTGGAAAATCTTCGTTAAATTTATCAGTTAATTCCATCAAAGCACCTTTAGATACAATCTGTCTATAACTTTCAGAAGCAACAAACATAACATCTGGCAATGCTTTAGCTGCTGCAGAAGATAATAATTTTGCGTTATACTCTGATCCAGCAAGACCCGGAGTATAGGTTACTTTAATATTGGGATTTTCCTTTTCAAAAGCTTTAATACCATTTTCCACTGCTTTTGTTTCCAATGGAGAAGCTTCCCAACCCATAAAAGTTAATTCTACCACTCCTTCTTCTCCCTTTTTAGTTTCACTTGAAGAATCTCCTCCAGTCCCTTGTTGCTTTGGTGCTCCACATCCTACTACTGATGCCATCATAATGGTTGCCAACGATAATGCCAATATTTTTTTCTTTTTCATTGTCTTAAAACCTCCAATTATGCTACATTTTCACCTTCATCTTCGTATACCGTAACTTGCAAGTTCTGTATCATTGATGTTATTATAATAGCACATGTAACTTTTCAAACAACTGACAAATCAAAAGGAAAGGTGGACAAATCCCATATGTTATACTGTACAGCACATGCTTCATACCCTATCGAATTCATCTCATGCGGTAACCTTATAAATGACAACGGTTTCACTCACCCTCGGCGAAATATTGATTCTTTTGTTTTCATAATTGTTTGCGAAGGAACACTCCATATCAATCAAAATGGACATAATTTAGATGTATGCAAAAATGAATCTCTTTTATTATTTCCTCACCAAACACATTTTGGCTATAAACCAAGTACCGGAAAATTGTCTTATTATTGGGTACATTTTTACATGACAGACCCACATTATACCATCTATAACAAAAGTACTCTCCTTCGTTACAACGAAGATTTAAACAATCAGTTTCTACCCCCCCCCCACGCCATCTCCGCATAATAACTTTCTGATTCCAGAACATGGTAAACTATCCGCAGAAAAACGTTCTATTCTTTTATTTGTGCAGTTATTAGATATTTCGAAACGTGACAACTATCAAGCAACTTGGAGATGTAGATATGCCTTAAATCTTCTACTACTTGAATTCACAGCAGAGTCTTTTTTATCTAATAATCTGATGGAAGATAAAATCCCAAACCAGGTAATGAATATTATAGAATATATTCGAACTCATTATAATGAATCAATTACAGTTGAGTCTTTGGCAAAACAATATAATTATCATCCCACCTATTTGACTGCACTTATAAAAAAGTATACCGGCTATCCTGTTTCTGCCTATATAAATCGTTTTCGAATTTCAATTGCCAAAAATATCTTGTGTCTCCGGGACACCATCTCCATCCAAGATATCTCATATATGTGCGGATTTACTGATGATAAATACTTTATGAGATTATTTAAAAAAATAGAAGGAGTCACTCCCTCCCAATATCGAAATGCTTTTTGGGCAAAAAAAGTAAATAAGCAATAATAAACAAAGTAGTGTTTTAAATAATGGGATGTCGGATATTATGTTCCAATCCGACACCCCATTACTTTTTATTGAGTAATTTGTCTTAACTTTAAACGGTTCTATAATTTTCCTTCACAATTTTGGGAAATTCCTATTACTACATCACTATGTTTCTTATTCCACGGTTACACTTTTAGCCAGATTTCTGGGCTTATCCACATCCAGCCCTTTTGCCACAGATATATAATAAGCCAGAAGCTGCAATGGCACTACAGCCAGACTGGTGGCAAAATAGTCCTTGGTTCTTGGCACATATACGGTAAAGTCCGCAATATCTTCCATGGCATAATTTCCGTAAGTGGTCAGTCCCAGAACAGATGCACCACGGCTGCGTACCTCCACCAGATTGCTGATTTCCTTTTCAAATAAGTCCGGCTGAGTGGCAACGCCCACCACTAAAACACCCTCTTCAATAAGGGAAATGGTGCCATGCTTCAATTCGCCTGCTGCATATGCCTCTGAATGAATATAAGAAATTTCCTTTAACTTCAGAGAGCCTTCCAGCGAAATGGCATAATCCAGTCCTCTTCCAATAAAAAATACATCTTTAGTATGAGAAAATTTATTTGCCAGCCATTGAATCCGTTCCTTTTCATCCAGGATTTTCTGGATTTTCTCAGGAAGTCTCCCCAATTCTTCTACATATTCCTGATATTCCTTTTCTCCCAGAACGCCGCGGATTTCTCCAAAAAGCAGACCAATGAGATAAATTGCTGCCAACTGGGTACTATAGGCTTTTGTTGTTGCAACTGATATCTCAGGTCCTGCCCAGGTATAGAGCACACTATCTGCCTCTCTGGCAATGGAACTTCCTACAACATTTACAATTCCAAGCACCTTGAAGCCACGCTTCTGAGCCTCCCGAAGGGCAGCCAGAGAATCCGCTGTCTCTCCTGACTGGCTGATAACAATAACCAGAGTATTTTCTGTCATAAGAGGATTCCTGTACCGAAATTCAGAAGCCAAATCCACGTCCACAGGAATTTTCGCCAGATGCTCCAGCACATATTTTGCACACATTCCCACATGGTAAGCCGAGCCGCAGGCAACAATCTGAATACGTGAAATTTCCTGGATTTCTTCATCTGTCATTCCCAGTTCTTCAATGACAATCCTGCCATCCTGAATCCTTGGACTAATGGTCTCTGCCACTGCCTTAGGCTGTTCATAGATTTCCTTCAGCATAAAATGCTCAAAGCCTTCTTTTTCTGCTGCCTTGGCATCCCACTCTACGGTTTTAAATTCTTTTATAATTTCTTCCTGGTCAATGTCATAGAATGCAATCTGGTCTGCTGTAATCTCTGCAATTTCCCGGTCTCCAATATAGCAGACCGTCCTGGTATAGTTTAAAATAGCAGGAACATCCGATGCAATAAAATTACCTTTCTCAGATTTTCCGATAATCAAAGGGCTGTCCTTTCTTACTGCATACAAGGTTCCTGGATTTTCCTGAAACAAGATTCCCAGTGCATACGAACCTCTCACCCTTCCAAGTACCTTTGAAATAGCTTCTAAAGGCTCACCTTTATCGTAATAATCCAGCAAATGCGCCACAACCTCTGTATCTGTTTCAGAGACAAAAACATAGCCTTTTTTCTGTAGATATTCCTTTAATTCCTTATAGTTCTCAATAATCCCATTATGTACAACTGTAATCTTCTTATCCCTGGAGTAATGAGGATGTGCATTAACTACAGAAGGCTCTCCATGAGTTGCCCAGCGTGTATGACCGATTCCACAGGTTCCTCTTACGGTTCTTCCATTATCCGTCATCTCCCGAAGTACCTGCAGCCTTCCTTTTGCCTTAATAATCTCAATTTCCCCGTTCTTTGTCTCATCTCCTGATACTGCAATTCCAGCGGAATCATAGCCTCTGTACTCCAGTTTTGATAAGCCATCAATTAAAATGGGAGCTGCGTTTTCAGTTCCTACATATCCAACAATTCCACACATACTTTTTCCTCCTGATGTCTTTGTCTGATAATAGCCAACATAACATAAGCGCAGTAAAAACAGATACATCTGGCTTTTACCACGCTTTAGTATAACAGACTTTTTTTTATTTGTATAATATTTTCTTTAGCACAATGAAACTTTATTCACTTGATACCATCCATTAAAACCCGTCTACAATCGCCTGGGCTTTCCGGCAAAATTCATCCTGGGAGATTTCATCCAGCATATATTTCTGAAATAATGTCCCCATATCAGAAATATCCTTCATGGTATTTTTAGAAAACGGACGCTCTTTCAGTTCCACATGCTCTACATAGTCCTGAAGTACATCAAATCCCGGAATGTCCAGTTCTTCCTCCAGAATAATATCCAGCCTGGCTGGAAGTCGGTTCATACACTCTGCGTAAGAAATACTTCCCTCTCTGCTTGCAGCATATTTTAGAAATTTTACTGCTCCTTCCTTATGCTCAGACGCCTTGTTCAACACATACTGCCATGCAGCAATATTGGTAACGCTCTTTTCAAATTGTGGCAATGGTACTGCCTGAATTTTATCTTCACTGTAAACCCCTGCACGTTCAAACACATCCATGGCACCACTATACATAAAGATGCTTGCATACTTTCCGTCAATGAATTTCTGCTGCATTTGTTCATACTGGTCTGCCATCTGGGAAACAGGAATCTGCCCCTTTGCCGCCATATCATGAAGAAATGTCAGTGCTTCTCTTGTATTTTTATTATCCCAGTTATAGTAGTCTCCTCCAAAAAGATTAATAAATTCCGAAAGTTCATTATATACATAAGTATTATCCCATGCACTTGCGTATCCATAGATTCCTTTGCCCCAATCTTCTTCCAATAATGCAAGAAAATCTTCCTGTGTCTGGATTTTCCTGTCTCCTGTCATTTCCCGGTTTATCCAGAATACCATGATATCCATAAAATAGGGAACTGAATAGGCCTCTCCATCCTTCATGGTAATATTCTGCATATAACTCTCAGGATATTTTGACAGTAATTCTTCTGTCATTACCCTATCGTTCAGTGGTTCCAGGTACCCTTTATATTTAAACTCACTGACCATCTCATCATTCACAGAAAAAATATCCACTGAAGTCTCCCCTGCCGCCAAAATAGTAGATATTTTTGCCTGCCGGATATCTGCATTTGCAGGGCAGGAGACTACCTGTATCTCCAAATCCAGTTCTTTTTCCGCCTGTTCAATGAACTCCAAAAATCCAGGTACCTCTGCATCAATATGCATGATGGTTATTGTTTCTTTCTGAGAAGCTGCGTTTTCTTGTACATCCTGTATATTGCCTTCTTTTTGCCCGTCTTTGCATCCGACTGCCATCAACAGGCAGCCAAGCAAAACACCCAATACATATTTTTTCAAGTTCTGCTCCTATCTTGGCCACCGTTCTTCTTTGTCAGGCAGTTTGGGAAAACGATTATGAGGTTCTGCCTGATACCAGTATGCCACACTTGCCACATCATCCTGCCGCTCAAACAATCCCCTATATCCTACGCCAATCTGCTGAATGGTCACTTTTAAGTCCTCATCAAAGCAAATAGGATCCTGAATATGCCAGCGGTAGAAGCCTCTCATTGGCATACAGTCATCATTGTGGTATAAATTATGAATCATTTCATCATGTGAAGAATAATATGGATATCCTAAATATGGTGTACAATAATTCTGCTCTACTGTTTTCCCGTTGACCTGCTTCGCAAAACTCCAGGAACCACCGAAATAGTCTTCTGTTCCTGTTCCGCAGATTGTAGGATATTCTATATCTCCATCAATATAGAACTTAATCTCTCCTTCTCCCCACCAGTAACGCTCCAGCGTGGTAAGCGCCATATATGTCCCCACATAATGGCCTTTTCCTTTTACATCATCAAGGATCACATAATCCTTTTGTAACTGTGTGATTTTTTCCCTTCTCCACTGAGCATGAAAATACCCAATGTCCTCTGGCAAGTCCTCATCATACAGACAATAATCCACCTGGTAGAAAAACGCCGGAATAGGATTTACATGCTGATTCTCCAAAGTAATTCTTGCTTTTTTTCGAAAAGGCATCTGGAAATAGCAGTTTAATCCCCTGCTTGGCACCACAGCAATTGGCATGGAATTTACATTACATTCTCTTCCAAAGCCACAGCAGAAAAAGTCTCCCAGAGGGCTTTCTACTGATGGCTCTTCTTCATCATCCCAATACATACGTAACACCAAATCTCTTAACACAAAGCAATCTGCCTCTGTAGTTTTTGAATCTACGGTAATCCAAATATGATTAATTGTACCTGGCCCATCTATCTCTGCAAGTGTCACTGTCTGACCACTTAAAATATCCCTAAGGCATGGGCTTCCTTTTCTGGAAGGTCCTAAATCACTGGATGCCATACCCCCTTTCCCTTTTTCTCCTTTTGGGTTTTCTGCATTAATTGCACGGCTTTTCCTATGCTTCGCCAATGGTAAATTTCCTAAACTTCCTCCGAAATCGTAATACATCTGTTTATCCTCCTATTTCTCAAATTTCAGGCAAAATCAGGCCTTTACTCCTCCTGCCATTATACCATCCATAATCTGTTTCTCAAAGATTGCCACAAAGATAATAATTGGCAACAAAATAATCCAGCCCATAGCGCTTACCAAATCCCATGGCACACCATACATATTATCCCTAAGCGGAAGCTGCACAATTGCAACAGACAATACCTGAATATCATTAGAATAATATAATGGGGTAAAAAAGTTATTCAAACAGGTAATAAAATTAATAATACAAACCGTGGCAATAGCAGGTTTCATTAACGGTAACACTACCCTAAACAATCTCTGTACAAAATTTGCTCCGTCTATAGCAGCCGCTTCTTCCAGTGATACCGGAATCTCTGCTGCAAAATTCTTTAAAATCAATACCGTAAACGGAATGACAGCGCTGATATACAGAATCACCAGACCCTGATAGGTATCATACAGTCCTACTGCTCTCATAAACTCATACAGAGGTCTTGCTGTTACCACTTCCGGAATCAGCATGGTTGCAATAATAAATGCAAAGGCAATACTTATGCCTTTTGTATTAAATCTGGAAAATCCATATGCCGCCATGGCACATAAGACAGTACTTACCACAATGGTAATTCCTACAATCAAAACGGTATTTCCGATTTTTTCCAAAAGTCCCACATTTTCTATCAAAAATTTATAGCTATCCAATGTAGGATGATCCGGAATATAATCAATAGGCATTTTAAACAATTCCCCTGGCGGTGTAATGGACGATATAAAAATCCACAGTACAGGGAACAAAATCAAAAAGGCAACAATTGCAAATAATACCCATCTGCCTACCGCAGTAAAGGCTCTGTATACTTTATATTTATTACTCTCCTTCATGACATCCCCTCCTAATCTGCCAGCTTATTGATAAACTTAATGTTAATAAAACTAAAGACTGCCATTACAAGGAATAACATAACCGCCAGCGTAGCAGCATATCCCACGTTTAGGTTTGTAAATGCCTCTGTGGTAATCCTGTAAGCAATTAACGAAGTGTCCTCACCAGGACCTCCTGAAGTCATGGCATATACAAGATCAAATGTTGTCAGTCTCCAAAGTGTAAATGGAATACACAGTGTAACCACATTTTTCATAATTAAAGGCAGGGTAATACGGAAAAAGCTTTGTACTGCGTTTGCTCCATCCACCTTTGCAGCTTCATAAATATCTCCAGAAATAAACTGAAGCCCTGACAGTACTAAAATTGCAAAAAACGGAAGGTCTTTCCATAAATCCATAGCAATAACCGCTGCCCTGGCAGAACCGGTATTAATTAACCAGTTATACTGGAAATCTTCTACGAAACGCCGTATAAAATCATTTACCAGTCCATAATCATTATTAAAGCCCCACTTTGCTGCCATACCAATAACAACTGCCGGCATGGCCCATGGAATTAAAACAATGGTTCGCAAAAATCTTCTGCCTTTAAACTTCATATTTAGGATTAAAGCCAGCGCCACACCAAGAATCACATGAAATACCATGGAAACAACAACAAAAATTACAGTAAATGATATGGATGTCTGTACTTTGTCATCTTTAAATACATTTACATAATTCGCCAGACCTACAAACTCATTAACGCCTGACAAAACTTTTATATCAAATAAACTATTTTTCAAAGTTACTAAAATCGGATATAAGGTAGTAAAACCACGAATAAGTACAACTGGAAGAATCAAAATCCAGGGAATCCATTTCATTGATTTTTTACTAATCGTCACTCTTTTCTCCTCCTATCATCTGAGGAAATACACCGCAGGCTTTGTTTCCTGCGGCGTTTTTTCCCTGTTAAGTTGTTATGTTCTTTACTCACTATATTTTTCTACTAATTCCTGTGCTTTCTCACAAAATTCATCTACAGAAATCTCATCCTTCATACAGGACTGGAAAATAGTACCCATATCGGTAATAAATTCCATGGTTTGTGGAAGCATTGGACGTCCTGAAACAGTACATTCAGAAGCATAACGGGAATACATTTCTTTTGCAGGGTCTGTATCTGGAACTATCTTCTCAGCCACATCCGCTCTTGCAGGATATCTGTCAAAGGCTTCATATGATGCTGCCATCCCCCCTTCATCTGCCATATACTGAAGGAACTTAATTGCTGCCTCTTTATTCTTAGACGCAGTATTCAGCACATAACTCCAGGAATCTGTAAAAATAGCTCTCTCTCCCTTTCCGCTGAAATCTGGAACCATAGCCATATGAATCTTGTCTTCTCCCAACATACCTGCTTTTTCATAATCAGTTCCAAGTCCCCACATAAACCAGCTTCCATATTTTCCATCATTTGCCTTTGGATTCATCTGCTCATATTTATCTGCAATCTGGTCAATTGGCGTCTGGCTGTTATCCACCATATCTTTTAAAAACTGAATCGCTTCTTTGTTTTCAGCTTTGGTCCAGTCAAAATAATCTCCGCCAAACATATTTACAAACTGTGCAATCTCATTAAATACATATGTTTTTTCCCAGGAACCACCATATCCGTATCTTCCATCCGCAGAAACAGCTTCCATATATTTCATGAAGTCTTCTTTCGTATTAATTTCTGTAATTCCAACTTCATCCATAATCTCCTGGTTTACCCAAAAGGCAAGGTAGCCAGCATATCCGGGAACTCCAACAATATTTCCGTCTTTGTCTGTAATCATATTTTCTACATATCCCTTAGCAAACTCATCACGAATGTCTTCGGTCATAACGGTATCATTCAGTCCTTCCAGCCATCCTGAATTTTTAAATGCAGCGCTCATTTCATCATTGATTTCAATAATATCAACCGAATCGTCGCCCGTAGATAAAATTGTGGTAATCTTCTGCTGGCGGGTATCAGAATCTGTCGGTGCTGCAATTACATTGATATTAAGTCCGGTAGCCTCCTCTACATTCTCCAGCCAGCCATCAAAATCAGGATCTGTGGTATTGATGCTATATAGCGTCAAATCATACTCTCCGTCTTTCTTTCCACCTTCTTCTGCTTTCGCAGCATTATCTCCACCTTCACTTTCTTTGGAGCTGCCACATCCTGCTAACATTCCCATTGCCATGACACCTGCCAGTAACACGCTCACGATCTTCTTTCTCATTCTTAAATCCTCCTGTCCGGGCTTCCTGCCCATTACTTTGATGAACTAAGAATAACAAAGAGTCCTTTTTTCTAAAATACAATATCTTTCGATTCGTTTATATTATTTTTATCCTTGTTGAAAGAGATTTTTCTTTCTCTTATAATGACTTTAAGCTAAATCAACACAAAGGAGAATTTCCATGAAAAAATTCATAAAGACTTCAAGGATTTATTTTTCTCATTTTCAGACCAAACTTTTATGTGCTTTTTTGTTATGTACATTAATCCCTATTTTCATTATAGGTGGAATTTCTTATGCTGTTTCCTATAATATTGCAGAAGATAAGATTCTGAATGCTTCTATTTCTTCTGACGAACAACTGCATACACAATTCTATAACCGTCTGCTGCAAGTAGAAAACGTAGCTGACTCACTCCAATATGATATGTATCATTTAATGCAGGCAGAAACACCTGAGGATACATTAACTGCTCTGTCAGAAGCCCGAAGTAATTTATCCATGTTTCAGGCATCCTTTAATTTAACCTATATCAGTATATTTCTGCCGGATGAACATATGGGGGCTCAGGAAAACTTATACTTCTTTCCATTATCCAGTCTCTCAGATTTTCAGCTTCCCGGCAATGCTCTGGAAAATCCGGGAACATCCTCTATCTGGTTTTACCAGGAAGGGCTGTCTATTCCTTTTCTGGTATCCAATACTCATGATATATCAGATACCCTTGCCTGTTGCAGAATTTTAAAGCATCCGGATACAGGAACTTTAGAGTATGCTTATATGATCCATCTAAATGCATCCGAATTTTCTTCTATCCTGCAGGAAAGCTTTCAGGATAAGAGCATTTCCAGCTATATCCTTACCGATAACGGAAAAATCATTGCCAGCAATAATGAAGCTTTAATCTCTACCACTCTTGATAAGGAAAAATCTGATTTTTTATTCCAGAATAAGAATCCTATTAAAAAGGAATCTCACATTACCTACCATACTGCCCAATTACAAAATGGCTGGCTTCATGTAACGGAAATTCCTGATTCTTATATCAGGCAAAATACCCATGTACTAATTAACAGCATCCTGTTAACCGTTTTAATCTCTCTTCCTTTGACGGTTCTGGTAGTTATCATGTTTTCCAAAAATCTTACCAGACGGATTAAAGTATTATCAAAAGCTATGGAAACCTTGCAGTTAGACGCTTATAATAACAATCTTCAGAATTTAGTACCCCAAAACCGCAATCCTGAAACTTTTGATGAGATTGATAAACTAGGCGTGACCTTTCAAAAAATGCAGCATTCCTTAAATGATAATCTCCAGTCTATTCTGGAGCTGTCACTTGCGGAAGAACGGTTAAAATATCAGCTTCTTCAGTCCCAGATTAATCCTCATTTTCTTTATAACATTCTGGGTTCTATCCAAACCTGTCAGTCCCTTGGGAAATTAGATATTGCCAATCAGATGCTGACAAACCTTACCCGTTTTTACCGCATGACCCTTAGAAAATCAAAAGATTTAATATCCATCCGCGATGAATTAACCATTGCAAAACTATACCTGGAAATTGAAAAATTATGTCATAATGACAACCTTACCTGGGAAATCAATATGGAAGATGGCATTGATAACTTTTTGATATGTAAATTTACACTCCAGCCATTTCTGGAAAACAGCATCCTGCATGGTATCTCCCAGAGTACACCTGAAATTCATATTTCCATTAATCTTTCCTATGGAGATGATACGGTTCTCATTTCTATCACAGATAATGGTATTGGGATGAAGGAGGAACAGCTTCAGGAATTGAGAAAAACACTGGATGAAAAGATTGTAAATTATGAAAGACATTTTGGTATTGGAAATGTAAATAAACGAATTTCTAATCCTTATTTTGGAAATGGAAGTATTGCCATTGAAAGCCATTTATTTAAAGGCACATCCATTACCATTGAATTTGACCAGATGGAGGAAAACGATGAAGAAAGTAATGATTGTAGATGATAACTGCCTTACAGCAGAAGGAATTGAGAAAAATATTGACTGGAAATCCCTGGATGCAAACGTAGTTGCTGTAAAATATAATAGTCTTTCTGCCTTAGATACCTTGAAAAGTTCCCATGTAGATTTAATTATTTCAGATATTGAAATGCCTGATTTAGATGGTATTTCCCTGAGTCAGAAAGCCCAGGAAATCCAGCCCTTTATAAAAGTAATTCTTGTAAGTGCATATGACAAATTTGAGTATGCCAAACGCGCTATCCGCCTGGGGGTATATGATTATATTGAGAAACCTCTGGATTACAGTTATCTTACAGAAAAAGTCAAAAATGCTTTTACAGAAATAGACCGCACACAAAAAAATACGGAATTAGTAAAGGCCAGCCGACCTGTTATGACAGAAAAATTCTTTCATGACCTGTTACATTATCCTGGAGAAAATCCAGCCGCACACTTGAGCCAGTATCTTGAATATTTAGACTTAAAGTTTGACTATGACTATTTCCATGTGCTTATCATTGAAGCAGAAACTAACTCATCTAAACCTGAATTAGATTTTACTCAGTACCAGATTCAGCTTTTAAATGTCCTGGATTTAGTAAAAGAACAAATGCAGATTTTTGACCATGTTTTTTATCTAAAGGAATTCAGTGGGGTTATTTGTATTATAGGACAAAATACGAAACATCCTCAGCACTTTCTTCAATCCATACATAAAGTAGCCTCCTCTATGGTTGAATTATGCAAAAACAATGTTCTTTCACTAAACATAGGAATTGGAAGCATTGCTGATAATATCTGGAAACTTCCAGTATCTTTTGCCAGCGCTTCTCATGCACTGAAATATCGCTTTTTCTTTCCTCATAAAAATATTTTTGATGCAAGAGAAGCACTTGGCAAAGAATTCAGCCTCCTGTCTTTTTCGGAAAATACCGAAGAAGAACTGATACGCCTTATTTGTTCCAAAGACTTAAACGCAATTGAGCAATGGCTTACTTGTTATTTTCAAAATTTATTAGAAAAAATACAGGACAAAAATCTGGTGTTTATTAGAATTTATTCCCTTTTGGGACGGATTTTGAAATTTTTATATGAAATGAATCTGGATACAGAAGATTTAGAAAAGGAAATCATCCAGGTTTATACCAGATTTGACTCCTTCCGTACCTATGAACAGTTTGTAAGATGGCTGACGCACCTGTGTGCTTTAGTGTGCGAAAAACTGGATTCTTCCCTGCAGAGTTATCACAATCAGATATATACCATAGCTTTGGGATATATAAAAGAAAACTTTGAAAGCAGCTCCCTGTGCCTCAATGACATTGCAAGACACGCAAACATCAGCCCTGCATACCTGAGTTCTTTGTTTAAAAAAGTCTCCGGTCAAAGCATCAGTGACACCATTGCGGCTTTTCGGATAGAAAGAGCCTGTTATTATCTGGAATCCACAAATCTTTCTCTAAAAGAAATCAGTATGAAATGCGGCTATGCAAACCAGTATTATTTCAGTAACAGCTTTAAGAAGAAATTAGGTATGTCGCCTTCGGTATATAGGGAGAGAAAGGGGATACCGGCAACTTAGAAATATTAAAAACATTGTAGCAGCGAAAGAACCGCTGTTCCAATGTTTTTTCGGTTGAGCAAGATTAATTTCAAACTTGATATCCAATTAAACTATCTCCTCTAACAGATAAAATACTTAATATCTTGATTATAAATTTTTCAAAAATTATTCATAATATACCCATTGCCTTTTCCAGAAAATCTGCATATACTGAAATTACAAATAAATGTATTATTAACATACATACCCACATGAACAAGGAGGTTTTATTATGGCTACTTCAAGCATTACTCATAGTTTTGTTATATCTAATCCCAAAAGTGTCCAACGTTTTGTTACTGCTCTTGAAGAGGCAGACCATGACCGCATTCCCAAACAGCCACTTCCTGGACGAGAATTAACAAACCCAAAGGAAATCTTAAATTTAATGGCAAAAAGGAAAAAATAATATGTCTAATCAATACTTTATTATCAATCTTCGAGTATATTTGGATAAAGACCAGCCGACCTATATCGGAGAGCACAGTCTTTATAAGTTACTCTCCGATTTCTCTTGTCCAGGCAATCCCGACGTAGAATTCTTTTTATTACATAATGCAATCGAATTTACAAAAAAAGACCAATCTATTACCTATCTTGTGTTTTCTGAAAGTGATGCAGCCCTGGTCGGTTATTTTTCACTTGCGATAAAACCCATTTCTATATGCGCCGCAAATATCAGCAAAACAATGGCAAAGAAACTTGCTCGTGTCAGTATTCTAAATCCAAAAACAAACTCCTATACTACTGCTGCTTATTTAATTGCTCAATTAGGCAAAAATTATTCTCTGCCTAAAGAACAACAAATTTCCGGTTCTGTTCTTTTAGGGTTTGCCCTAAAGACCATATCCAATCTCCAATATTCCATTGGAGGTATCATAGAATTTCTGGAGTGTGAGGATAATGATTTCCTCCTAAATTTTTATATTCAGAACCATTTCAAACCATTTGATACACGTACCACAATTCCTACGCACAATGGCAAAGCACACCAACTTCACCAACTATTAAAATTCATCTAAAAAGAAGTCCTATACACTCCCACCCCTCTGGGTTATAATAACCCTAACCACTATTTTCCACAGAAAGGAGGATTCCCATGAACCTTCCCGGCTACTACACCTCCGGACAGTTTGCCCGCATGGCAAATATCTCAGTCCGTACAGTACGTTTTTATGACAAACAAAACATCTTAAAACCATCCTATGTATCCCCTTCCGGCTCCCGTTTCTATACAGAACAGGATTTTGCCCGGCTGCAGCAGATTCTTCTGCTGAAATATCTGGGATTCTCTCTGGATGACATTAAGGAAATGACCATCAATGACACAGATTTTCACTTTATGCTGAATTCCCTGAACATG
The DNA here is from genome assembly GCA_958352855.1 of uncultured Bacillota bacterium. Lineage (GTDB taxonomy): Bacteria > Bacillota > Clostridia > Lachnospirales > Lachnospiraceae > Blautia. The sequence continues at coordinate 26,596 of CATWQE010000007.1, read as the reverse complement.
CAGCAAAAACTCATTCGTGACCGCATTGAACAGCTTCAACTGGTAGAGAAAGCCATTGAAGATACCACCCAGGAAATCCGCACACAGCATAGCATTAACTGGAGCCGCATGCTAAACCTGATTCACCTGACCAACATGGAAAAAAGCCTGAAAACCCAATATCAGAATTCTTCCAATATTTCTGCCAGAATCCGTCTGCACAGCCTGTATTCCATGAATAAGCAAGGATGGTTTCCCTGGCTTTTTGAGCAGTGTAGCATAAAAGAGGGCATGAAGATTCTGGAAATAGGCTGTGGCAGCGGCGCCCTCTGGGCAGAAAACAGAGACAAACTTCCTCAAAATGTCTCTGTAACTCTCAGCGATATTTCCGAAGGAATGCTTCGGGATGCAAAGCGTGAAATTGGCACACTTGACCAGCGTTTTTCCTTTTCTGCCTTTGATTGCCATCAGCTTCCTTATCCTGGCCACAGCTTTGACCTGGTCATTGCCAATCATGTGCTGTTCTACTGTGATATTCCAAAGGTTTGTGGGGAAGTCCAGCGGGTATTAAAACCGGGAGGAAGCTTCCTGTGCAGCGCTTATGGAATTGCACATATGAGGGAAATCAGCGATTTAGTTCAGGAGTTTGACAGCCGCATTATCCTATCCGGGGAAAAGCTTTATGAGAAGTTTGGAAAAGAAAATGGAGAAAAACTGCTCTCCCCTTACTTTTCCAACATTACCTGGCGTTCCTATGAAGACCGCCTGGAAGTGGATGCGCCGGAGCCCCTGATTGAATACATACTTTCCTGTCATGGAAATCAGAATCAATACCTTCTGGACCGATACAAGGAATTCCGAAGCTTTGTGACAAAAAAGACGAAAACTGCTTTTCACATTACCAAAGAAGCCGGGATTTTTCTCTGTAAAACCCGGACATTCTAAAATTTGTGTAAATTTTTGAAAAAAGCTCTTGCAGATGACGTAACGTCACCTTATATAATGCAACCATAGAAACTCGAAAATCCAGTTACAAACAAAAGGAGAACCTTTATGAAAGGAATTATTTTAGCCGGCGGTTCCGGAACCCGCCTTTATCCCCTGACTATGGTAACATCCAAGCAGCTTTTACCAATTTATGACAAACCCATGATTTACTATCCTCTTTCTGTGCTGATGAATGCAGGAATTCGTGAAATCCTCATTATCTCCACACCACAGGATACCCCTAGATTCCAGGAGCTCTTAGGCGACGGTCATCAGTTCGGCGTACAGCTTTCCTATGCTGTTCAGCCAAGCCCGGACGGTCTGGCACAGGCATTTATCATTGGTGAGGAATTTATTGGCAATGACTGTGTTGCCATGGTTCTTGGAGACAATATTTTCGCAGGTCATGGTCTGAAAAAACGCTTAAAAGCAGCCGTAGAAAATGCGGAAACAGGCAAAGGCGCAACTGTATTCGGCTACTATGTCGATGACCCGGAACGTTTTGGTATTGTAGAGTTCAATCAGGAAGGCAAAGCAATTTCCATTGAAGAGAAACCAGAACATCCAAAGAGTAATTACTGTGTTACAGGACTTTATTTCTATGACAACAAAGTAGTAGAATATGCGAAAAACTTAAAACCAAGTGCAAGAGGCGAACTGGAAATCACAGACTTAAACCGCATTTATCTGGAAGAAGGCAGCTTAAATGTAGAACTTTTAGGACAGGGCTTTACCTGGCTGGATACCGGTACTCACGAAAGTCTGGTAGAAGCAACCAACTTTGTGAAAACCATGGAAAGCCATCAGCACCGTAAGATTGCCTGCCTGGAAGAAATTGCTTACTTAAACGGATGGATTTCCAAAGAAGATGTTCTGGAAGTTTATGAAGTATTAAAGAAAAACCAGTATGGCCAGTATTTAAAAGACGTCTTAGATGGTAAATATCTGGACACCCTGCACTAATCCATTAGAAATCATATTTTAGACCTAAATGCATATATTTTATTTTAAGAACAGGAGATTTTGATTATGACAATTATTGTTACCGGTGGAGCCGGATTTATTGGAAGCAACTTTATTTTTCACATGTTAGACAAATACCCTGACTACCGTATTGTGTGTCTGGACTGCCTGACCTATGCAGGAAACCTGTCTACTCTTGCACCTGTTATGGACAACCCGAATTTCCGTTTTGTAAAAGAAAGCATCACAGACAGAGAGGCGGTTTATAAATTATTTGAAGAAGAACATCCTGATATGGTAGTAAACTTTGCTGCTGAGAGCCATGTAGACCGTTCTATTGAAAATCCGGAAGTATTCCTGGATACTAACATCAAAGGAACTGCTGTACTCATGGACGCCTGCCGCAAATACGGTATCCAGAGATATCACCAGGTTTCTACTGACGAAGTTTACGGTGACCTGCCTCTGGACCGCCCTGACTTATTCTTCACAGAAGAAACACCAATCCACACCAGCAGCCCATACAGCTCCTCCAAAGCAGGCGCTGACCTTCTGGTTCTGGCTTACCACCGTACCTACGGTCTGCCTGTAACCATCAGCCGCTGCTCCAACAACTACGGACCATATCATTTCCCGGAAAAACTCATTCCGCTGATGATTGCCAATGCTTTAAATGACAAACCACTTCCTGTTTACGGAAAAGGTGAAAATGTCCGTGACTGGCTGTACGTGGAAGACCACTGCAAAGCTATTGACTTAATCATCCACAAAGGCCGCGTAGGAGAGGTTTACAACATTGGCGGACACAATGAAATGAAGAATATTGATATTGTTAAAATCATCTGCAAAGAGCTGGGAAAACCGGAAAGTCTCATTACTTATGTAACCGACAGAAAAGGCCATGACATGCGCTACGCTATTGACCCCACAAAGATTCACAATGAACTTGGATGGCTGCCGGAAACTAAATTTGCAGACGGTATTAAGAAAACCATCCAGTGGTATTTAGACAACAAAGAATGGTGGGAAACCATTATTTCCGGAGAATACCAGAATTACTATGAAAAAATGTATGCAAACCGCTAATCAGTTGTTTCTCACAAGGAGGTTTACGCAATGAAAGTTTTAGTTACCGGTGTTGCCGGCCAGTTAGGCCATGACGTTATGAACGAACTGGCCAAAAGAGGATACGAAGGTATTGGCTCAGATATCAAGGAAGTGTACAGCGGCATCCAGGATGGCACTGCTGTCACTACCATGCCTTATGTTTCCATGGATATCACAGACAAAGCTTCTGTGGAAACTGTTTTAAAATCTGCTGCCCCTGATGTTGTGATTCACTGCGCAGCCTGGACTGCTGTAGATTTGGCAGAAGACGAAGATAAAAAACCAGTTGTACAGGCTGTCAATGCCACAGGAACCGAAAACATTGCCCTGGTATGTAAAGAATTGAACTGCAAAATGGTTTACATCAGCACTGACTATGTGTTTGACGGTCAGGGAACCAAACCATGGCTTCCAGACTGCAAAGATTACAAGCCCCTCAATGTTTATGGAGAAACAAAGTTAGCCGGTGAGCTGGCTGTATCTGAAAATCTTGAGAAATATTTTATTGTCCGCATTGCCTGGGTATTTGGAAAGAATGGTAAAAACTTTATTAAGACCATGCTGAATCTTGGTAAGACCCACGATACCCTTACCGTAGTGGATGACCAGATTGGTACTCCTACTTATACACTGGATCTGGCAAGACTGCTGGTAGATATGATTGAAACAGACAAATATGGCTATTACCATGCCACCAATGAAGGCGGCTATATTAGCTGGTGTGATTTCACAAAGGAAATCTTCCGTCAGGCAATAGAAGCCGGACACGAAGAATATGCCAAAGTTACTGTAAAACCCGTAACTACCGCAGAATATGGCGCATCTAAGGCAAAACGTCCATTTAACAGCCGCCTGGACAAAAGCAAATTAACAGAAAATGGCTTTGAGCCTCTGCCAACCTGGCAGGATGCGGTAAAACGCTATTTACAGGAAATTGAATTTTAAGGACACTACATTATTTCAGTTAGGAGAGTTAATAACATGGGACAGATTAAAGTAAGCAAATGCCCAATCGAAGGTCTGTATGTAATTGAACCGGCGGTTCATGGAGATGCCAGAGGCTATTTCATGGAAACCTATAATCAGAAAGATATGGAGGAAGCCGGTCTTACTATGAATTTTGTGCAGGACAACCAGTCCTGTTCCACAAAAGGCGTTTTAAGAGGTTTACATTTCCAGAAAGAATTCCCACAGGGAAAATTAGTCCGGGTAATCAAAGGAAGTGTATTTGACGTAGCTGTAGATTTAAGAAGTAACAGCGAAACCTACGGAAAATGGTTTGGCATTGAACTGACCGAAGAAAACAAGAAACAGTTTTATATTCCGGAAGGATTTGCACATGGCTTCTTAGTACTCAGTGATGTAGCTGAATTCTGCTACAAATGTACAGACTTCTACCATCCCGGAGATGAAGGCGGCCTGGCATGGAATGACCCTGAAATCGGCATTGAGTGGCCACAGCTTACCGGAGAATATCAGGGGAATGCTTCTGCTGCCGGATATACACTGGAAGACGGAACACCCCTCAATTTAAGCGATAAAGACCAAAAATGGGCGCCGCTTAGAGATACATTCAAATTTTAAATAACGAAAAAAGGTTACTACACTATATCAACATTTAGGAATATTTATACAGTTCCGGCGAATCTGCTGAGTACGCTTTGAGACTACAGGCTCAAAGTGAACGCAGGCTGAGCTGGAAATGTATAAATATTCTTGATATGCATTTAGTATAGTAACCTTTTTTTCTTCATCACCCAAAAATAATACGGAATCAACGGTATCAGCGCCGCAATCCACGCCGCCGGATCTGATAAACAAACCTGGAAGAAGTTTCCATTTCCTGCAATAGCAAAGACAATGGCAGCCCTTGCCACCAGTTCGAACACACCTCCAAGCATTGGCACCAGCCCAAATCCCAGGCCCTGCAAGGCATTTCTGTACAGATAAATACTTCCCAAAAACGGATACGCCCAGGCAACTGCTTTGAAATACGTCTGCGCCACTTTCAACACTTCTGTCTCTGACGGGTCTATGAAAATCAAAATCATATACTTACCCAGGAGCAAAATCACCGCCATAATCACCGCACTGCATACCAGTATCATAACCTGAGTCAGATAGACGCCTTTCTTCACCCGTTCCATATTCCCTGCGCCCCGGTTCTGCCCCACATAAGTGGCAATGGTAGCCCCAAAGGAAACAAACACCGTACAGATAATATTCTGAATCTTTCCGGCAGCAGAAAAGCCCGCCATATGAACTGCCCCATAAACATTAATAGCTCCCTGCACAATAATAACGCCAAGGGCTGTAATAGAAAACTGCAGTCCCATAGGAACGCCCAGAACCATAAGCTTCTTAATGGTTTCAAAGGAAAAATGAAAGTCTTCTTTTTGCAGCTTTAAAACCTCAAATTTCTTTGCAATATAAATCAGACAAAGCAAGGCTGAAATTCCCTGAGCAATCACTGTGGCATATCCACAGCCTTCCACTCCCATATGAAATACCACAATAAACACAATATCCAGCACAATGTTAATAACTGCAGAAATAATCAAAAAATATAGTGGGGATTTGCTGTCTCCAAGCGCCCTTAATACAGCAGAAAGCGCATTATAGGCGCAGGTTACCACCAGTCCTGCATAAATAATAGCCATATAGCTGCTGATATCATTCATGAGGTTTTCCGGCGCATTCATAAGTCTGAGTATAGGCTCATTGGCAGCTAAAAGCCCTGCAGTCATAACAATGACAAAAGCAATACAAATATAAACAGACATGGCAATATAGTGTCTCATCCTGTCCAGCTTCTTTGCGCCGAACCACTGCGCCACCCATATAGAAAATCCGCTTGTAAGCCCGTTTAACCACCCTACAACCAGGAAAATCAAAGAGCCTGTACTTCCAATAGCCGCCAGGGCATCTACTCCCAGAAACTGCCCTGCAATAATGGAATCCGCAATATTATAAAACTGCTGGAAAATATTGCCCAGGCACATGGGAATCATAAACCTGATAATCAACTTCACCGGATTCCCCGATGTCATATCATTTGTCATCTTTTTCTCTCCTCTTCCAACCAGAATAAAATCATCCATTTTGTCACAATTTTCTATTCTAGTCTTTTTCAGAAAAAAATCAAGTTGTTTTTATAAGTTGTACCCTTTTCATCTTCTGTCTCATATATGCAAACTGCTCTCGCGTCTGTGGATTCTCAGATTCAAACTCCAGGATTTTCTGTAAATATCCCTGTTCCCTTACTAACTCCCTGCTAACAGGATATACCAGCTCATATGCCAGGCACACATGGCCTGCAATATGGTCTGCAGGAGTTTTCTTCACTTCCCTTGGCACTGCATGCTGCTCATCAAAGGCTTTCATAACTTCCGGCGTTATCTGCGCTCTATATAATTCCTCTGTGCTTACGTTATAAATATCCTCCAACGGCGTATCCAGATTCGCCCGAAGAATGTCCAGCTTATCAGCATCCCTTAAAATATTACAGTACATTCTGGTCCGCTCATCCAAATCTTCGGGAATACGGTAAGAACTATGCCAGTAAATGGCTGTAAAAATCACATCTTCATAACCCTCTAAATCTGCAAATTTCTCAAATCCCGCCATCTGGCAAGGCATTGGAAGTCTTTTTAAAATTCCATCTCTATCTCTGCCCTCTCCAAATAATACCACACAGCTTAATTTTGCATGGTCCACAGACTTACCATCTATAAAGGTGTTATACTGCCGAATCTGCTCAAATCTTCCAATATCGTGCAGCATACCGCACAGCCAAGCCGCATCCAAACCATCCCCTGTAAGCCCAAGCGCAGCGCCGATTTTATCACAAAGCTCTGCCACTTTATAGGTATGCTTTATCTTCAGACTAATCTTGGGGTCTTTACTGTCATATTGCCCCACATACGAAGCAAATGCTTCCAGAGTTTTTCTTCTATCCATAATCATCACTGTCCTTTCTCTCTTTATCATTTATTATAAAGAAAAGAGCATCGCTTCACAACTGACAAAATCAGTTATTTCACGATGCTCTCTTATTCTCATTTACATCTTTTCACTAACAGCTTGCTCCTCCTGCAAGATGCAGTTTGGCATCCAGGATTTCCTGCTTTCTCTCCAGAATTTCATTGGAAAGAAGCTGCTTTTCTACTTCCTCAAAGCCGATTCTTGCAATAGTATCAGCAAAGCGCTCTCCTGTCTTTCCCTGCTCCCGGAACAATAAAATTGCCTTTTCCACTACATCCAGCACCTCTTCTTCTGATGTAAAAATCTTGGAAAGCGGCTGTCCCTGTGCAACCTTTTTGCCCCATCTTCCGCCAATGTAAATCTTATATCCTGGTGTTCCCTCTTCAATAGCGTCAAATGGGCACTGTCCAATACAACGTCCACAGTTATTGCACACATCTTTATTAATTTCCAAAACGCCATCTTCCACTGTTGCCGCCTTCATAGGACAGGTTTTCTCAATCTTACATTTCTTACAGCCATTGCACATATCCTCATCAAAATCCGGTACAAGCTGCCCCACAATGCCCAAATCATTCAAGTCTGGTTTTACGCAGTTATTTGGACATCCTCCTGTAGCAATTTTAAACTTATGAGGAAGCTTCACAGTGTGGTATCCCAGATAAAATCTCTCATGGATTTTCTCAGACAGTGCAAAAGTATCATACAAACCATACTGACAGGTGGTTCCCTTACAGGAAACTACAGGGCGCACCACAGAACCGGTACCGCCTGTCTGAAGTCCTGCTTTGGCAATATATTCTCTAAATGGTTCAATGTTATCAAAATGAATTCCCCTTACTTCCACTGTAAGACGTGTGGTAAATTCCACATCCCCGTTGCCAAATTTTTCTGCTGCTTCTGCAATCACTTTTGCCTGAGCCGCTGTAATCTTTCCGTTTACCGTAATTACACGTCCATTAAACAAATCCGTTCCTTTGTTATTTAAAAATCCTAACCCTTTTACTCTTTTGATTTCCTCTGCGCTAATTGTACATGCCATAATCATTTCTCCTTTTCGTATTATTTATTCCACTTCTACATCTGAGAAAAAGTTTCCGCCCTCCAGGGCTTTTGTATTTTTATATCCATAGAATTTCATACGGTTTTGAAGCAGATATGCCCGTTTTCCCTTATTACATACTAACAGAAGTTTCTCCTCCGGGTCAAATCCTTCTATTGGTCCGTTCACATCCGTAAGTTCCACATACGGCGCGCCTTCTGTTGTGGGCTGGATGGATACGTCCACCAGACGGTAATCCTCTGCTTCCCCTGCTGCATACTCTGCCGGCGTAAAGGTTTCAAATCGTCCGCTAATCTTATTTTTCAACACATTTAAAGTATGTGCAAAAGGATGGATAGCTGTGGAGAATGGTGGCGCATATGCAAAATCAAGGTCTGAAAGCTGTGTCAGCGTTCCCTTCAGCATAATGCCTGTAACTGCAATATCCACAATCTTATCAACTGCCCCATTGCCAACCACCTGAACCCCAAGAAGCCGCTGGGTTGATTTATCTGCAATCATTTTAACAGCCAGAAGTCCTGCTCCCGGATAATAATGTGCTTTTTCGTCCACAATGGTGACCACACTTACCGGGTCAAACCCTTCCTCTTTTGCCTGAACCTCTGTAAGTCCTGTTCTTCCAACATTAATTCCCGGCAGCTTACACACTGCTGTACCCAGGGTGCCTCTGTAAGAAATCTTGGCTCCCATCATATTCTGCGCAATGATACGGCCTGCAATGTTAGCTGTTGAACCCATCGGTGACCAGGCAGACTTACCCGTAATGGCATTATGTACCATAGCGCAGTCACCTGCTGCATAGATATCCGGAAGATTGGTTTCTCCATACTCATTGGTTAAAATGGTTCCTTTTACCATCTCAAGCCCCGTATCATTTAAGAAAGCGGTATTGGGACGGATTCCAGCGCTTAATACAACTAAATCCGCTTTATATGCCTTTTTACTTGTAAGAACCTTCTCAACCTTACCATTTCCTTCAATAGCAGTCACAGTGACCCCTGTCACTACCGGAATTCCATTTTCTGACAGTTTTCCTTCTGCATAATCAGCCATCTCTTTGTCAAATCCAGGCGCCAGAATCTGAGGCGCCATATCCAGTACAAAAGGACGTACCCCCATGGTCTTCAGATTTTCTGCAATCTCAAGCCCAATATAACCGACTCCCACTACTACCGCCTTTTTAATACTTCCGCCATCAATCAGACTACGCAGTCTGATAGCATCTTCCGGAGTTCTCATAAAAAATACATTTTCTAAATCACAGCCCTCTACAGGAGGTTTTACAGGACTTGCGCCTACAGCAATCACCAGCTTATCATAGGTAAAATCTTTTGTTTCTCCGGTTTTTAAATCCATAGCAGAAACCGTCTTCTTAATTGGCTCTACTTTGACTGCTTCCATTTCTGTCAGAACTTTTACTCCTGTTAATTTTTCATATTTCAAAGGTGTATTTACAATCAGTTCTTCCTTGTTTTCAATAACATGCCCCACATAATATGGCAGCCCACAGCCCGCATAAGAAATATTACTGCCCTTATTCAGAACAGTCACTTCATTAGTCCGGTCTTCTCTCATCAGCTTTGCAGCAATCTTTGTTCCGGCAGCAACGCCGCCTAATACAAGTACCTTCATGTTCTTCCTCCTGTTTTATTCGATTTTCTCACTGTCCTTATGTTATCACTTGTTATTTCCCATGTAAAATAGTAATATTTAATGTAAGGTATAGGAATTAGCTTATACCAGACAAGGAGGGTCCACTTTATGGCTACTATCAGACAATTAGAAGCATTTATCGCAACTGCAGAATTTAAAAACATGAGTGAAGCTGCAAAGCATCTTTACATTTCCCAGCCTACCATCAGCCAGATTATTTCCGAACTGGAAAAAGAGTATGATACCAGGCTGTTTGACCGTAATGCAAAAGAACTGGGTATCACGCCTGCGGGCTCCCTCCTCTTAGAAAGCGCCAGGGAAATCATTGCCATCCAGGAAAATCTCAAACAGACCATGAAAACCGTAAATTCTATCCGTCCTCTCCGCATAGGCGCAACTGTCACAATAGGTACAAATATTATGGGAAAAATCGTGGAGCATATGAATACCGCATTTCCTGATATTGATATCTTCGTAACAGTTTCCAATACCACCCATATTGAACATATGCTGCTGCAGAACCAATTAGATATTGCCCTTGTAGAAGGAATTATAGACCATGATTCCCTTATCACACAACCTGTATTTACAGACAAGCTCTGCATTATCTGTGGTTTGGGACACCCCTTTGCCACAAGAAAGCAGCTTCATGTATCTGATTTGCACAACCAGAGCTTTATTCTCCGCGAAAAAGGAAGCGGCACCAGAGACATTTTCGAAGCCTTTATGAAAATGCAGCAGGTACCATACCAGGTACGTTGGGAAAGCACCAGCACCCCTGCCATTTTGGATGCAGTATCCAGAAATCTCGGACTTGGCTTTGTATCAGAGCGCTGCGCAACAGAAAAAATCGCCGCAGGCCTCCTCTTCCAGTGCTCTGTACCAGAAGTGGATTCTGAGCGATTTTTCTATCTTTGCTACAATTACTCTCATCCTATGACAACACAGATGAAAGACTTCAGTGAATATATCTGTTCTCTTCCAAAAACTTTTTGCTAATCCTGCGGGAAGAATCGGCTGCATTTACCTCTCTTTTTCATAATAGCAGTATCGGTTTTTCCCATTTTGTTTACTGTGATACAGGGCCTCATCCGCCTGACGCAGGGTCTCCTGATAAGAAAATCCTTCCTGTTCTGCAATAGCAATTCCGGCGCTGCAGGTAATGGAGCAATCTTCCAGCATCTGCAACGCCTCGTAGAACTGCTCCATGCGCCGGTCCAGAACCTCTCTTTTTTTCACCCCTTTAACAAAGACAACGAATTCATCTCCTCCTAAACGCCCTATTACATCCTTGCGCCGGAAGGTAGACATTAATACATCCGTCAGCTTCTGAAGGACTTCGTCCCCCTTTAAATGTCCATATGTATCATTAATTTTCTTAAAATCATCCATATCCACCAACAACATGGCTCCAAAAGCATCTTTCTCCCCAAGCACGAAACTATTTACTTCCTGCTCAAAGCTTCTGCGATTAAAAACATTTGTCAGCGGGTCTCTCATAGCGGCCATTTCCTGTTCCAGCTCCCGTTTTTTAGCACTATCTATATTTTTCAGGTAGAGGAGCGCATACATGTTTCCTGTATCCCCTTCCTGAAAAACATGCACAGTTAATTCCATCCAGCACAGTGTGTAATCTTGCATACTCTGAAAACAATATTTTCTGGTATAGTTTCCTTCCCGATATTGTTTTTTCATATTCTCTATGTCCAGATAGCTTCTGTATTCTTCTCTGTTTTCCGGAAGGGTATTTTGTAAAATCCCACATTCCACAATCTGAGAAAAAGACTCTCTTTGGCAGCCTTTATCAGAAAAATATTCTTCCCAAAGTCCTCCTGCTTTCATAAGGCAGCCACGCTCCACATCCACCTCTGCATATGCCGCAGTTTCTGAAAGCATAGCCTGATAAAAATCCTTTTCTTTTTTCGCTGTTTCCACAATAAATCCTTGGTTTGTATGAAAATAGTCACGATCCACCTCTTGAGTTTTGTTATGCCAATGCCTTTCCTGATGCTTTTGTAATTTCTCTGTGATATGTTGCTTTGACATTGGCTTTCCAAAATAATATCCCTGTATACAATCCAATTTCATATTATGTAAAAAGTGATACTCCTCTTCCGTCTCCACGCCTTCCTGATAAACAGCAATATTTGCCTCATGACAAATAGCCACTACGAAACTAATAAATGTGGCATCAAAATGACTTCTTAAAATATCCTTTACAAAGGTTTTGTCTATTTTCACAATATCAATGGGAGCATTTTTCAATACTCCAAGAGAAGAATAACCTGTTCCAAAATCATCGATTGCAATCCGTATTCCCTTTTCCCTGAGCCGGCTGAATTTTTCCCAAAAAGTATTCATATTTTTCACAGTATAGCTCTCGGTCAGTTCAAGAATCAGATTCTCAAAAGGGAATTTCTCCTCTTCTATAACTCTATACAAATCCTCCAGAAAAGAATCCTCTAAAAGCTGTAATGCAGAGATATTGACGCTAACTGTGAAATTTGGACGTATTGCAATCCATTCTTTGCTATCCTTTAACACCTTTTGTATCATCCACAATCCTGCATTGTAAATCATAGCATTTTCTTCCATAACCGGTATAAATTCTCCGGGAGATACTAATTTTCCCTGGATATCTCTCCATCGCATCAATGCTTCTACACCGACAATCTCTTTTGTTTTTGTATCTGCCTGAGGCTGATAATCCACATAAAAGCCTCTGTAATTCCTGGATACATCTTCCCTTAACTGACGTACCAGACGAATAAATCGGGATTTATTTTCCAGGATTTCATCCGAAAAAAATAGCAGTTGATTTTTTCCCTGTTTTTTGGCTTCCTGCAATGTAAATGCAGCGTATCGATACAATTCCTCTGGGTTTTTCCCATCATGTGGATACATGGAACATCCGGCAGATACCTCTATGGTTAATTTTTTCTGCTGCCATTCCCTCATTCGCATAATGTGCTTCTGAATCATCCGGTATAAATACTCAGCCTGCAAGGTGTCCCCATTTTCCAGAATAATTCCCATGCAATCTTTTTCCATGCGGTATAGGGCAGCATTATCCGGTAAAATAGCCTGTATTGCCTGACTGAGAATTTTCAAAACCTCATCTCCCAGCGAACGGCTATATAACTCATTAATCTGATGAAAATCATCAATGTCCAAAAGTATAACCGCCATCTGCTCCACCATTTCATCCTGAATATTCCGTTCCACTGCTTTCATAAACTCTGCATGATTCAATAATTGGGTCAAAGGATCCACCTTATTTTGTTGCCCAAGAAGCTTCATAATCCCTGCAAAAAAACTGGGCTTTCCATATTCATCACGAATCAACTGCCCTTTGCATCGAATCCAGGTATACTCTCCGCTTCGTTTTCTGGCTCTGAATTCTATAGAATGATAGTCTGCCTTATCTTCTCCGATTTCCATATTAGATTTATAAAAACGCTCCCAGTCTTCCGGGTGTACAATCTTCTTCCAGTGGGATAATGTATCTCCTACAATCTCTCCCGGCAAATCAAACATCTCTACCTGAGCCGGAGGATAACGGAACAATCCGGTTTTCATATCACAAAAATAAATGAAATCATCGCTACTATTTACCAACGCCTCATAAAGAAATTTTGACGGATATTCCATCTCCCCTGCTTCATGGGAATTAGAACGAAAAGGGTTCATTTTCACCGCATAGTTCTTCCTCTTTCTCAGCTTTTCACCGTACATTTTCTCGTCTGCCTGGGCAATTAAATCATTCACCTGCAAGGTATTTGACGCTGTTACATAATTCGTCCCATAGCAAAAAGACATTCTGTAGGGTTTCTTTAGCTTCTTCTCTTCTTCCTCAAGCAGCTTTCTCCATTTCAGAATTTTTTTCGTTCCTTCTGCCACTTTTGTATCTTCCATTACAACAATAAATTCGTCTCCACTTAAACGAAAAATAAAATCCTCTTCCCGCAAGGATTCCTTTGCAATCTGAGCAGTACGCTGTAAAAAGAAATCACCTTCTCCATACCCATAATTTTCATTAACGCCCTTGATATTATCTGTGTCTAATAAAACAAGCAGATAAGAATGTCCGCTGTCCGCCATATGCTTCAGACGTTCTTCTAACATTCCCTTTCCCTTCGTCCTGTTCCATACATTACACAGTTCGTCTTTTTCCTTTTGCCTGCTCAATTCCAAATATTCTGTAATGTCAAAAGACTGCTGCATATGAATAAGCTGATTATTAATTTCAAACAGACTATCATAATTATCAAAAACACGCCCAACCTTACTGTTCTTTTCCTCCCATCGGATTCTTTCTTTTTTCTCTTCTATTAATTCCTTTATTTTGCAAAATTCACATGGTCCATCCTGTCCCTGCTGCAACACCTCCCAGCAGCATTTTCCTTCCGGGCTTTGAATATTATAATCCGCCTTCATCCTTTTGTTCATAAAAAGAATCTTATGGGTTCTTGCATCGGTCATATAGATATTTGTTTCCAACTCATCCAGTATCTTTTTCATTTTATCTTGCATTACTACAAGCCTCCCGCCTGGTTCTCTAATCCTTGTTTATATTTCTATATTCTGAGTATAGCATATGTGCAAGTTTACCGCATATCCGGCTTTTTAAATCACTTGAAATATTAAGATTTTTTCCCTTCGATCATCGCCCGAAAACAAATCAGAGGTATCTATTTCATCATAAAACATCAATTGTTTCTCTGTTATTAGGCTGCTCACATAATCCTCTGAAGGGTAGTAGAAAAACAGCAATATCTCTCTTGGATTTTTATAATATGATTCATAGATTCTTGCCAGAACAGACTGAAAGAGCTTCACTGAAAAAGGGTTAAAAAAATAGCACCTGTCCACGTCAACAGGAACTTTATAATCTTCCGCACCGGATAAAACAAATGTCGTCCTGTCTCCAGAGACTGCTGTTTTTTTATTTTCTGAAGCGCTCTGGTAAATCCGTTCATCATATTCAACGCCGATGGTCTTACATCTGGTCTGATACGAAAGATAAAAACATACTCTTCCTTTTCCAGTTCCATAATCAATCAGTGTATTATTTTTCCTGATTAGTCCACTGTTTGCCAAACGTTCTAAAACCATATAGGAAGTTGGTTCATACGGATATCTATACTGATCTGAGCGCGAATCATCCCTCCCTGTAGTCTTTATCTTCAGGAATTTATCCCACTGCGTTTCATTTTGATTCATTTACTACATTCTCCTTCCTGCTTTTCTAAATGCTCTGGCAATTTTCAAACTATCCGTTTCTTCATAAATTTCTCTCTGATTTTATTCTAATTGGAATCTCTTTCACGCCCTCTCGCTTTGACATTAATTCCAGCTTCCATCCTTCTTCACTACCATTTAACGATTGTTTCCCATAATTTTTAATTGTTACCTACAGTCCCTGAATGATGGTTATAATATTGTCTCTAGCCGATTTTTCTTTCCTCATCCACCAAAACTGGTTCTGTCAAATCTTTGGGCAAAAACAAAAAGTGGAAAACCTTGATGAAAGGCATTTCCACATTCTCAAACGTTTCCTGCGGGAATCGAACCCACAACTAGTGCTTAGGAGAGCGAGTAGTAGTGTCAATTCCGGACAAGAACTATCATTATAAGCCCTTTAAAGTCAAGGCTTTTTTCTACTTCCGAGTCAAATCAAGTCAATCTCTGTACCCCACATATATACCTTAGATAGGACCTGTTTATTAGCAGAATATTTGCATCAGCTAATACTTGGGGAATACCTTCGTGTCACCACCATTATGGAAAATATGGCTACCATCATTCAAGCATTCGAGAATGATAAACAATATGAAATTGAATTGATTTCTATACATATAATACCGTACTTTAGACTGCTTGTCTACGGTGTTTTGACTACTAAATTATAACTGTAGTCTTTTTTATTTTTTCCATGTCAGACTAATTTTTTCTATTTTCTCAAGGATTGTCTCCTTAATCACATCCTGTAGATATACCGGATTTACTCTCTTTTTCATATATGCAAGATATGTATCTTTCATTTCATCAATCAAAACTGCTGTAAAGAATCTTTCCCAACTGAAAAAAGCTTCACTATCTACATAATCATATGGAGCATCCAATATCTCTGTCACATGATTGTTTTTCAGAATTCCGGCAGATAAAATCAGCCACTCAAAAGACTCCGGTAAATACAATGCCATATTTTTGCATCCTTCTATTAACCTTAATACTCGATCAATTTCTGATCCAAAAGCGGCGCCATCTGCAATAACAAGTATTTTCTCATTCTTATGCTCTCTCAAGTAATGGAATACATTGGATTTCCCATTCATAGTTTCGCATCGCAAATGTTTTTCGCGACACACATGATCGAAAAACTGATATCCAGAATTACTGTCTTCTGTTATTACCAATTCAGGTGTTACGTCTTTTTCATGAGTAAGCGTACCCTATATCCGATAAAATTCATAGTAGCTTTGCTTCAATGTTCCATACTTCCCGGATGTCCGGATCCCATAAATTTCTTCCACACTATATGGTAAAGTTGGCAAGGATTCTCTCGTTACAATCACATAATAATTATCTGTTTTCTGAATTTCTCCGGCAAACTCTTTAGTCTTAATAAAATCATTTCCCTCATCAATAAATACGATACTATCAGTAATCTCCGCCAGTTGTCCTTTCCACAAAGCGCCTTCCAGCACATAACATTTCTTATCACATATCAGTTCCACCGGACTTCCTGTTGGATTATTCACATATTCCTGAATCATATCTACAAGAGTAGTTTTTCCCGTAGCGCTGTCCCCGCGAATGATCGTCAAATTTCTCCGAATTTCAAAATCATATTTTAAACGTTTTGTTGATACAATAACTCTATGTTTCCCTCTCATCGCACCACCCCTCCATTAGACAAATTCTCCCGCAATCGGTACCAGTTCTTTCATAGAGTGAACAATTTCGTTGGTATTCAAAATACGGATTGTAAAAGGATCCTTACCAAAATCCATCAAATGCCGCAGATTTACTGTCCTGTCTTCCGATTCTGCAATTTTAAGCAACCATTTCGCACAGTTATCTCCACAAGTTGATGCATTGAAAATTTTATCTTTATTAAACTTAAAAAGAATTAACGTTTTTACTCCTCCGGATAACCCGGTTGGCAGAATCTTGCCTAAAACCGGACTGTCTATCACTCCACTATCCAAAACTGTTGACTTATCTACATCCTGAATCATTTCTTTCACAAAAGGATCTACAATCCAACTGTCTTCATAATCATATTTGAAATAAGCCGATGTATTATATACAGCTTCTTTCATATCACCATAATAAATATTCAGCATTAAAATCCCTTCCTTTTTTTTCGTATATTGTGATTTTCATTAAGACTTTTCGGGCATTTATCTGATTTAAACATACTCTCCAGCAATATCAACATATTCCAACATATTATGAATAATATCACCTCTATTGGGGAAGGTTCTCATTTTCCATAGCATCTTTCCGTACATAGAACGTTCCCCTTCCTGAACCGCACTTTACAATTATCTCTTCTTTTGTAAGCTTATTCAATGCATTTAAAACAGCTGATCGACTACCAATCGGACATGCTGCGATAACCTCCGCACCAGTAAATTTACCTATTTTTTCAGTTACATAGTTTTTAACAACATCATATACCGTACTTCTATTTTTTTCTGACATCAATCCAACTCGCTCTTCAAACTCTTTATAACAAGCGAGAATTACCTGAAGCATATACTTAATAAAAGGAGTTGGATCATTCTCTTCCTCGTGCCATCCATAATCAATTCGTTCCAATACATCGTAATATGCATCTTTGGTTTTTTCAATCTGCTTCTCTATACTGATATACTTTCCAACTTCATATCCATTTTGATACAGAAGCAATAAAGTCAGTAATCTGCTCATTCTTCCGTTTCCATCATTGAATGGATGGATACAAAGGAAGTCAGAAATAAATGTTGGAATTAAAATCAACGGATCAACCGTTTCCATTGCCAATGTTCTTCTATAACTTTCACAAATTGCCTCTATTGCCTGTTCCGTTTCATACGGTGACAACGGAATAAATCTTGTTACTACTGTTCCATCAGCCTTTGTCTCATTGATATAATTCTGTGTATTCTTAAATTGACCTCCATAGGAAAGACCTGCATGTTTTAACAAATCACGATGTAATTGTAAAATATATGCTGTTCTAATTGGTATGAAATCATGACTCTCATGAATGGTATTAAGTACATCACGATATCCAACAATTTCACTTTCATCTCGTGATTTAGGTGTTGTTTTCTCATTCATAAGCTGTTTAATACGTGTACTTGTTGTAACAATACCTTCTATTTTATTTGATGCCTCTGTACTCTGTACACGTGCAATTTCTATCAAACGCTCCAGTTCAACCGGCTTCTGCCTTGTAAATAATTCCTGACGCCCTTTACATTCATGAATTTTTGCAATATATGACACGACTTCTCCATCCCACAATCTATCTGCTAATTTCATATAATCAAACTTTCTCACCTCTACACCTACCTTCCTTAGGTTTATCATCCATTCCTTTGTTCTTTCGTCCATATTATACCCCATTCTGGATGAAACTTTCAATAGTTGGATAAAAACTGCTGTTTTAAATATATAAACCTAAATTATTCATAACATAGCATCTGAACGATTCTCTGTGTCATAAATCGAAAAGTTCCTTTGAACTCTATTTTATATTTTAACTTGCTGAAAATTCTGCACATCGAATTTTTCCACTAAAATTTCACTATTTTTCATTACTTCATTGCCTTCGCCAGTGATGCCAGCAATGCTTTCATTTCCGGATTTGCCAATACTTTTGCAAGCAGCTCTGCATCTACATCATCTGGTACATCTACTGTCTGAGTTGCTGTTTCATCGTGCATCTTTGGATCCAGATTTTTCTTCTCATAGAATGCTTCCTCGAATAATTCTGCGTTTCGTCTTCGATCCTCATCAATAATATGGGAATATATATCTGTTACCATATCAACCTGTGAATGCCCGGAATCCCCTTGAACCGCTTTGATGTCTCCTCCATTCAGTTTTAATTTATAGGTTACACTGCTATGTCTTAAACTGTGGAAGACAACCGGAGGAAGATTATGCTCTTCGATCAGTTTTTTCAATTGTCCCCGGATTGCCCCGGTACCAATCGGATTTCCAAATGTCGTTGCCATCACCAGATTGTAATCTATATATTCCTCGCCTAGCACTTCTTTTACTTCATCCTGCTCTGCTTTCCATTCAACCAACATATTTGCAACGCTCTTTGGAAGAAACACCTTACGGATACTGCTTTCTGTTTTTGGTGTTTTCAAAATCTGAACAGTTGTGTTGGTTTTGTGCTGCGAAGGAAATACCAGTAAGACATCTTTTCCCTCCAGATCTTTTAGCGATTCCTTTTTTACCCGTTGTGTTTCCTTATTGATATAAACATATGCACGATTTTCTTCGATTGCTTCCGGAGAAATATCTACACAATCCCAGGTCAGACCAAGTAATTCGCCTAACCGCATGGAACAGGAAAATGACAAATTGATTGCTAGCTTCAATCGTTGATCTTCACAAACGTCCATTGCATACATCAATGTTTCTGCAGTCCAGATTTCCCGTTTCTGTGATTTATGTTTCGGCACTGTTGCATAGATACACGGATTTTTTTCTAACATCTCCCATTTTATTGCCTGCTCAAAACAATTGCGGAGTAATTTGTGAATATCTCTGACAGTACTCGCTGACACATATTCATTTCTCTTATTTCCCTTTGCCGGATTTCCTACTGCTTTTGTCTGCAACAATCCCTGATAGAATCTTTCCATAAAACGTGTATTGATCTCCGAAAGTTTTACAGTTCCAATCATAGGCTCAATATAATTTCTGATCAGACTAACATTCCCTTCGTAAGTGGACAATGCCCATTTTTCTTTTCCATATAGGGAAACGTACTCTGTAAGCAGATCTGACAATGTATTGCACTTTCTAACAACAAGCGATCCCATTTCCTGTTTATATTCTATTTCTCTTTTCCTCTTCTTTGCTTCTGCTTTTGTGTCATATGTTTCCCATTTCTGTTTCCGTTTGCCGGAATCATCCTTATAGTTATAGATCACATTAAATTTTCCGTTTCGTTCTCTGATCGATGCCATGCTAATTCCCTTTCCTTTCTTCCAACCAAGCTTCAAATTCATCTCTTTTTACTCTGGATATGTTTCCAATCTTCACTGCTGAAAATTTCCCATCATCCATCCATTTGTAAATCATCCCTCTACTGACCTTTGCAAGAAACGCTGCCTCATCAAATGTCAGATAACTCAGATTTCCATTCTTACTACGATCTCCGGTTTTGGCTAATTTCTTTCGCCTGTAATTTGCCAAACTAAAATTTTGTTCCATTGACAACTCTTCATAATCGTTGGCCGGATCCAATTTATAATGATCTTGTCCATCTAAAAATTTCTGAAAGCTCTCTTTTGTAATTCTTTTCTTCTCTGCAATTTCAATCGTTTCAAAAAAATGGCTGTATTTAGAATTCTTCAAAATCTCATATACCTGACGTCTTGGAATTCCCAGAAGCCTTGCCATTTCTGGCATGGTAATTGTTGCTCCTTCCAGCTCCTTGTCCTTTTCCCTGTCTTTCTGTGTGCGATATTTCGATTGCTTCTCATACCATTCCTGAAAAGATTTTTTCGGAATCCTGATCCAGTAATCAACAGTAACTGTTTTTATACCGTCACGTCTAATCAGATCATAAACCGTAGTTTCACTAATCCCCAACATCTTGGCAACTTCTGATATGGAATAAGACCATTTTTTTAGGTTTTTCCCCGGTTCTTCCCCGTTCACTTTATGATACTTCACCTGGTTTGCATACCATTTCTCAAAGCTCGCAATATTCACTCGCATCTGTCCTGCGATTTCTCTGCATTCAAAATAATTTTTCTGAACCAGCCAGTATCTGCCTGTCTTCTTTAGTCCCAAAAGATTTCCAATCTCTGGAACTGTCATCCAGGTTTTTTCCTTTGGAGGAAGTCGTTTGTATTTACTGTTCTCCTCTATTTCTGAAAGCACTTCTTCAAACGAAGTTTCTTCTATAACAACTTGATTCATCTGATCAACTCTCCTTTCTTTTCTGCATCATACATCATTTTCAAATAAAAAATTAGGATGTCGATTGCGACTTTTTCTCTCAACCAACATCCCAGATTTTTTACTCCGGCTGTTTATCAAGCCAGTCATCAAAACTCTTTT
The DNA here is from genome assembly GCA_958352855.1 of uncultured Bacillota bacterium. Lineage (GTDB taxonomy): Bacteria > Bacillota > Clostridia > Lachnospirales > Lachnospiraceae > Blautia. Next base: position 5,553 of record CATWQE010000007.1, on the reverse strand, counting down.
TTGAAATTCTATACTTTCCTCCATCCAACTGGATCCATCGGAACTCTTTTTTCTTTAATAATGCATAGACTGTCGGGCGGCTTACATCTAAAATTTCCTGAATCTCTTTTACGGTATAACATCTTTTTTCTGACATATAAAAAACCCTCTTTCTTCTTTCATACATATAGGAAGGAAAAAGATCCTTCTATATAACGAAAGGAAAAAGAGGATTTTTACAGGGTGACTAAAAAAATTTATAATCCATTTCTATAAATCTCATTTATAACAGCCTGCGACTGCTCCATTTCTTTTTTCTTTATGATTTCTTCCCGGTCACTTAGGATTGCAATCATTTCATCTATCACATCTTCCAATCTGGGCTCTGTGTAACGATACAAGTATCCCAACATCCTGGTCGCTGTATAATCTGTATTCAGATTCTTATAGGCTATTTCTGCACAAAGTTCTTTCGGATATCCTTTGGTAAGTAAAACCTTATATAATTCATCTGTTCTTTCCGTTCCCATAAAGTATCACTCCTGTAAATTTCTCTCGGCTTAAATCAGTATGCCCTCCAAATGATCCAGCTCATGCTGACAAATCTGTGCAGTCCAACCATCAAGTTTCAATTTCTGTTTCTTCCAATTCATATCCAGATATTCAACTTCTATCATCTGATATCTCGTTGTCTTACGCACTCCTGTAAGAGATAAGCATCCTTCTTCAGTTTCATAAGGTGATTCTTTTCTTACCAATACAGGATTAAACATTACCACATCTACGAATCCCATATTTACAATAATGACACTTTTTTTCACACCGATCATATTCGCTGCCATTCCAACACATCCCTCACGGTTCGCAGCTAACGTATCCATTAAATCTTTTCCAACTTGAAGATCGGCTTTTGTTGCCGGTTCAGATTTTTGTCCCAGAAAAAATATATCTTTCATAATTGGTTTTACCATTTTCTTCATACCTCTATTCTCAAAATCGTTTTTTTTGCTTTGTTCTGAATTGTAGTATAGCAGTTTTTTTACTTTTTTTCTATCTCACCCTGTATTTTCTGCCCTGAGCCTTTCGTTATATGAGAGGGTTAATCTTTCAAGAGCAAGATCCACCCGGGTAATACCGTATCCTCATTTTATGAGAACGGTCTTATCCCCGGGTTAGGTATCTTGATGGGGATTACGTTTCCCCATACCCTCGCTTTTGCATCAAAGATGCAGTCAGTATCCACAAAAATGGATACTGCACTAATTCTCTATCGGAAGGGACAGCCGATAAAAATTAGTGAACTGTAACACTATTCGATGTCACAGTTTAGAAAGGAAGGAGGAGTATGCCACCAAAAGAAAAATCAAAGGAATTGAAGCATCGAAACATAATCTGTCTGAAACTTACAGACATTGAATTGGAAATATTAAATCAGGCCGCAAGCTCTGTGGGAATCTCTCGTTCAGAATATCTACGAAGATTGTTCCTAAATAGACCAATTCAAATTCATTATGAAGTTGTCGCAGACATCAAAGTACTTCGGGAGCTGGTCGGGCAATACGGTAAAATCGGTTCCAATCTGAACCAGATCGCCAAGTATTTTAATACCGGTGGAACTCATTCCCAGGCTATGGAAAATGAAATCCATCAATGTATCTCCGACCTCTTCCTCTTGCGAAAAAAAGTGTTAGAAATGGCAGGTGATTTTCATGGCAATACTAAAACACATCAAAAGTAGAAATGCCAACTATTCAAATGCCATTGATTATCTGCTTTTCCAACATGATGAGAGCACTGGAAAAAAGATAAAAGATGAAATGGGGCGAAGTCTTTTAAGAGATGAGTTCTACATGGATGGTCTCAACTGTGATCCGATGTCTTTTGACAAGGAGTGTAGTCTGACAAATGCGAAATTTCATAAAAACAAAAAATCATCTGAAATCAAAAGTCATCACTATATCATCAGTTATGATCCTGCTGATGCTATTGAATGTGATCTGACGGGAGAAAAAGCACAGGCTCTATCTTTAGACCTTGCCAAAAAAATATTTCCGGGATATCAGGCTCTTATCGTGACACATACCGATGGTCACAATGGTTCCGGCAATATCCATACGCATATTGTGATCAACAGCGTCCGTAAGGAAGCTGTCAGAAGGCAACGTTACATGGATAAGCCCCATGAAGAAATTGCCGGATACAAACACCGATCCACAAATAAATTCCTGAATTATTTCAAAAAGGAAATTATGGATATGTGCATCCAGGAGGGACTTCATCAGGTTGATCTTCTCTCTCCGGCTGAAACAAAGATCACACAGGCTGAATATATGGCCCAAAAATCCGGGCAGAAAAAATTAGAAGAGACCAACAAAAAAATCATTGCAGATGGATTGAAACCAAATGCCACAATGTTTCAGACGCAGAAGCAGGAACTCCGAAATGCCATCGAAGAATGCAGCTCGCATTCTAAAAGCTTTCAAGAATTTCAATCTCTTCTTTTTGAAAAATATCAGATTTCCGTCATTGAAGAAAGAGGAAGATATCGTTATCTCCATCCGGATCGGAACAAACGGATTACAGAGAAGGCTTTGGGAACTCAATACGGCAAAGAACATTTAGAACAGCTCTTCTTACGAAAAGATCCGATAACCATTCTTTATGTCAGATCGCATTTACGGTTGGTAGTAGATCTTCAGAAAAATGTGAAAGCAATGCAAAGTCCCGGATATGCTCATCGGGTAAAAATATCCAATCTTCAAGAAATGGCAAATACCATTATCTATGTGCAAGAACATGGATACAATACCCAAATCGAATTAAAAAATGCCTTTTCCGAATCTCAAAAACAGTTAGATCAGGCAACAGATCAGCTAATGAAAATGAATGCAGATTTGAAAAACATCAACCGTCAGATCCATTACACCGGACAATATTTTTCACAGAAAGCAATCTATACCGAATTTTTAAAGGCGAAAAACAAAGGCAGATTCCGAAAGGAACACACCGCTGAAATTCAGGCATATGAAGAAGCCCGTGACTGGCTGAAATCTTTTTATCCCGATGGAAAGATGCTTCCTATCAAAACATTGAAGGAACAAAAAAACAGCTTGCAGGAACAGATCGACCAGCAAAAATCATCCATCCGATCTCTAAAGGATCTGACACAAGATTTAAGAACCGTAGACAAAAATGTGGAAGCAATTCTCCACAACCAGGTTCCGAAAAAGCAAAAGACACAGGAACCCGAATTATAAATCATTTTACGAAGGAGGAATTACAATATGACACAAAATGAATTTAATGTTGTCCTTGAACAACAATATCGAAAATGTGCCGATGTCCTGGCACACAAGAAGAAAGAATACACCGGAGACCGCATTGACCGCCTGAGTGCGTTTAAAATCGCTGCCTCATTACAGGGATGCACACCTAAGGCTGCTCTGGCCGGAATGATGTCGAAGCATGTCGTATCTCTCTATGACATGTGTTACTCTTCGCTGCTCCAATTTGACTTAGAACAATGGGATGAGAAGATCACAGACTGCATCAACTATCTCATTCTACTGAAAGCATTGATAAAGGAGGAACAAGCCTATGGATCACATTGAGACAAAGATTTTAAATAGTTATACCATTCAAGAAGCAGCTCAGAACATGGTATTCGCAGCAAGGCTTACCCAACAGGGGCATTCCATTCAAAACATGGATGATCTTATGGCTCTTTATCAGAAATCTTTTACAGATAAAACCGTAGATCGGATTGCCAGTCTTCCTCATCCAACCGTACAGAAATTTACGGTGATCACTGTTGCGATTGTGGGGGCAAGCAGACGTTTTCTTGCACAGATTACTCGTCATCAAAACGAAGTAAAATTCATGAGTGCATCTCTGCAATATAGCAACTATTCAGAAAAAGCTGCATTTACGATCCCATATGAAATCCTTTTTTCCGAACAGAGATACATTGATCTCTATCTGAAAAGCTGCTTATCGGATCTCAGATGTTATCAGGAATTGTGCTCTGTGGGATTTCATCATGATTCTGCAGGATATGCCCTCCCTCATGCTTTAAGAAATATTCTGATTATCTGCGCTACACCTTATGAGTGGAAACATATGATCAGTCAGCGAATCTGCAGGAGAAATACCGACGAAACAAGAATTGTAATGTTGGACATCTGGCAGAAATTATATGAATTTGATCCGGTGTTATTTTCACCGAAGCTGACCGGTCCTTTCTGCCAGAGGGGATGTTGTGAAGAAGGTGCTATGTCCTGTGGAATTCCTATCCCAAAAGAATGGTCTCCATTAGAAATAATGAGAGCAGATTATCCTCTGCTCGTAGAAGGGAGGGAAACTGTTTATGAAAATTAAATTGATCGACTTTGGGTTAGAGAAAGATCATTATCCTTTCCGACCTCATGAAAACGATGCCGGGGCCGATGTATATATGCCTTATGACTACACATTAAAACCAGGAGAGATTGCAAGAATCCCATTAGGATTTGGTCTCATGATTCCAGATGGATATGCCGGTTATGTTTTTCCAAGAAGCAGCATGGCAGCAAAAGGGTTGGTCTGCGAACTTCCGCCTATTGATTCCGGATATCGAGGAGAAATTCATGCCATCATCAGTAATGTTAGTTCAGAATCCCAAATACTCCGCAAAGATACCCGTGTAGGGCAACTGGTTATCACTCCGGTTCTAATCGCCGACTTTGTTCTGGATCTCGGAGAAGCAAGAGATATCGGGGCTTTTGGAAGTACCGGGGAATAAAGATCATAAAACCAGAGGTGCCGAATAATTTATGATTCGACACCTCACACACTCAAAATAACTTGCAGAAAGGAATAACTACTATGATTACATTTGGAAGAAAATTAAATCATTTGAGACAGAAAAATCATCTCACACAAAAAGAACTTGGTATCGCACTTGGCTTCCCCGAAGATTCTACTGATATCAGAATTACACAATATGAAGCAACTACAAGAAAGCCTCTCGATGAAATCCTTGTTAAATTGGATAAAATACTTGGAGTATTATCACTTTACGACAAAATTAACTAACCTTAACATTTGTTCCACTACCACTATAAATTTCTAATAATCCTAAGGTTAACTGCTTTGTGTGTAGATATAAAATTGTCAAACTGGAATTTTATTTTCGCTTACTACTCTATATCATCATCATGTTTATTAGTAAAAAGACTCCCAACAAACATTCCCACTCCCAGTCCTATAGCTAATCCTAATATAGTATGATTGAATACCACGCCTAATGCAGTTCCTACACCTACACCGATGCACATCCCATATATCATTCCATTATATTTATTAGTTTTTTTCATAACTGGTCTCCTTTGCAAATTCAAGATTTATTATTCTTTCCCATTCAATAGTTTATTTACTCTTTCAACCGGAAATCGGTCTTCAATGTCAATTATTTCAAAAAAATTTAGGGGCAATTCTTTTTCTCCAATCAGAGTAAGATATTCATTAACAGCTCTGCGATCAATCATTATTTGAGGAACTGGGCGGCAAATACGAAAGGCAAGGGGATTATTTGAT
>CATWQE010000006.1 GCA_958352855.1 uncultured Bacillota bacterium | reverse complement strand
TGTTCCTTTTGAAAAATTAGGAAAAGCCCGCACATATCTGGTCTGTAGCAAAGAACAATTAGAAAATTCTTTCTGTTCTTCCCCTCTTATCATTTATGGTTACATTTCTATTGCATTAAAAGTTTTATCCTTATCTCCTGATTTTTCCAACCGTCTCCGAAAGGAATTAGATGGCTTCAGTGCCAAACTGCATGGATTCCCTATCAATGCTTTTCCCTGCTATCTTATTGGACAGCTTTCCAGGAATTCTAATGTGCCAAAATCCTCTTTATCCGGTGAAAAACTACTTTCTTTTGCCTATGATGTTATCCAATCTGCTGTCGATGTTGTAGGAGGACGTTACATGATGATTGAATGCTCCAATCACCAAAAATTGATTCAATTCTATAAAAACAATCACTTTCAGGAATTAAATCCCTCCACATTTTCTCAACAGCCCTTAGTACAAATGATTCGCAAACTCTAATTCTACAAAATCGTCTCCATCCCAACTTTCTGCGGTTTCAAACCACAGGATTCGTAAAACTTCTGTGCGCTCTCATTGCAGCTCCATACATTCAAAGTCACATTATAACAGCCTTCTGCCTTTGCAAATTTCAGCACTTCCTCATAAAGTGTTTTCCCGATATGTTGTCCTCTCAGCGCTTCATCTACACATAAATCATCAATATACAAGGTCTTGATATCGGTCATAATGTTGTGATTCAAAAACTGCTTGAAAATGCAAAAGGCATATCCAAGAACCTTATTGTTTTCATCCACTGCCACAAAAACAGGTCTGTTGTCGTCCTGGATAATTTCCGCTAATTGTGCGTCTGTATATTTTTTCTGTCCATACTGAAATAAATCTGGTCTGCCTCTGTGATGAACCAGGCATACCTGCATCAAAAGTTCATTGATTCTCTCCATATCCTGTTGCTGCGCCCTGCGTATTACCATGATTTTCTATCCTCCGCTTGTTGTCTTCTACATATTACATTACATTTCATTTATATAGTTTATCGCAATAAAGTTATAAAAACAAGCTTTCTTGCACCAAAAGGTGCTTTTTAAACCTCTTTACCTGTAAAATCTATAATTTATGGAAAGTATGCTTGACATTATTCTCTATTGATGCTATAGTAAAAGCAAGAAAGGAAAGCATACTTTCCATGGAGTGGAGGATTTTATGAAAAACCGTTTAGAAGAATTACGAAAACAAAAAGGTATCCGCCAAGAAGAATTGGCTTCTGCTCTTGAAGTATCCAGGCAGACCATTGGCTCTTTAGAAAACGGACGATATAACCCTTCCATTCTTTTAGCATTTAAAATTGCACGATATTTTCATATGAACATTGAAGATATTTTTATCTATGAGGAGGAAAAATGAAATGAAAAGCAGAAAAAATTATTTTATTACTTTTTGTGGAATTGCTTTTGTGATAGGTGGAATCTGTCTGATTTCCAGTTTTAAAACGCCTAATGAATGGACTCTCGTGCTCCCTTATATTTGTATTGGGGTGGGCTGTGGAGTATTCGGACATGGAATGGGGAATTTTATTGCGGAAAAGACTGGAAAACGTAATCCTGAATTTCAAAAGCAAATGGAAATTCTTCAAAAGGATGAAAGAAATCTAATGATATCCAATTGTGCGAAAGCCAAAGGTTATGACCTTATGACCTATGCTTTTGGTGCTTTGTTATTAATTTTTTCCTTTATGAGAGTAGCACTTATTCCATTACTCCTTCTAGTATTTGTATATTTATTGGTTCAGGGATACGCCCTTTATTATCGTATGAAATACGATAAAGAGATGTAAAAAACTGGGGCTGTTGCATGAAATATAATTATGCAACAGTCCCAGTTTTTTATTTTTTATTCAAATGCTTTTCCAACAGAACCGAAGAGTTCCATTTTTTCTTTGATTGTAGCACAGATTGCTTCAAATCCTGGTTTTAATAATTTACGTGGGTCATAGCCTTTACCTTCGTTGTCTTTTCCAGCTTCGATGTATTCACGTGTAGCTGCTGCGAAGGATAACTGGCATTCTGTATTTACGTTGATTTTAGATACGCCTAAATCAATGGCTTTTTTAATCATGTCTGCAGGGATTCCTGTACCGCCATGAAGAACTAATGGCATTTCACCTGTTAATTTCTGGATGTTGTCCAGAACGTCAAAGCGAAGTCCGCCCCAGTTTTCAGGATATTTTCCATGAATGTTTCCGATACCTGCTGCCAGCATATCAACACCCAAGTCAGCAATCATCTTGCATTCGTTTGGATCTGCACATTCACCCATACCTACAACACCATCTTCTTCTCCGCCGATAGAACCAACTTCAGCTTCCAGAGAAAGTCCAAGACCTTTGCACACACCTGCTAATTCTCTTGTTTTTGCAACGTTCTCTTCGATTGGGTAATGAGAACCATCGAACATAATGGATGAGAATCCAGCTTTGATACATTTGTAGCATCCGTCATATGTACCATGGTCTAAGTGAAGAGCAACCGGAACGGTAATGTTTAATTCCTCAATCATAGCTTTTACCATATCTGCAACGGTTTTAAATCCGCACATATATTTTCCTGCGCCTTCAGAAACACCTAAGATAATTGGGGATTTGCATTCTTCTGCTGTAAGCAGGGCTGCTTTTGTCCACTCCAAGTTATTGATATTGAACTGACCTACTGCATAATGTCCTGCTTTTGCTTTTTTTAACATTTCTGCTGCTGATACTAACATAATAATGACCTCCATTTAAACTTTACACTCATTATATCACATTTTCTGTGCCAGGCAAGTATTTCTTAATGCAATTCCTACAATTTCATGGTAAAATAAAGAGCAAGAATATGATTCAAGAAAGGAATACAGTGATTTCTATGAGTATGAATAATTTAATTGTAGGCCAATCCGGCGGCCCCACAGCAGTGATTAACAGCAGCTTATACGGCGTTGTGTCAGAAGGATTACGTCAATCTTCCATTGGAACCGTCTATGGTATGGTAAATGGTATCGAAGGTTTCCTAGCAGGACGTGTTCTGAATTTTGAGGAAGCTCTTCCAGGAGAAGAACTAGAAAAATTAAAAACGACTCCTGGCGCTTATCTTGGTTCCTGCCGTTATAAACTTCCTGAAAGTCTGGAGGATCCTGTATATCCCCTCCTTTTCCAGAAATTTGAGGAACTGGGTATTGGCTATTTCTTCTATATTGGTGGAAATGATTCCATGGATACTGTAAGCAAATTATCCAGGTATGCAGAAAAATCCGGCAGTACAATTCGTATCCTCGGCGAACCCAAAACCATTGACAATGACCTAGTGCTTACTGACCATACCCCTGGTTTTGGAAGCGCTGCCAGATATGTTGCTTCCACAGTAAGAGAAATCGTCATTGATGCTAATGTATACGAAACAAAATCTGTGACTATCGTGGAAATCATGGGACGTCATGCAGGCTGGCTTACTGCTGCAAGCGCACTTGCCAGAAAACACTCTGAGGACAACCCTTTGCTCATTTATCTTCCGGAAACTGCTTTTGACCAGGAAGCGTTCCTTGCAAAAGTAGAAGCCTGTTTTGAAAAAAATCCAAATGTAATTGTCTGCGTATCAGAAGGAATCCATGACAAAGAAGGTACTTTTATCTGTGAATATGACAATAGCGTAGGAACGGATACTTTTGGTCACAAAATGCTGGCAGGATGCGGTAAATATCTGGAAAATCTGGTTCGTAACCGTCTTGGTGTAAAAGCCCGCTCTGTGGAATTAAATGTAAGCCAGCGCTGTTCTGCTTCCATGATGTCTGCCACAGATCAAAAAGAAGCAATTATGGCTGGCGCATTTGGAGTGAGAGCTGCCTTAAAAGGCGAAACAGGTAAAATGATATCCTATGTAAGAACCTCTAACCTTCCTTATCGCATGACTTTGGGATTAGAAGATGTCAATAAAATTTGTAACCAGGAGAAAACCGTTCCCCTGGAATGGATTTCTGAAGATGGTTCTGATGTCACAGAGGAATTTTATACCTATGCCCTTCCTCTGATTCAGGGCAATGTGGCAATTCCTCTGGGAACAGACGGACTTCCCGTATTTGCATCCAGAAAATAATTTACGGAATAGGGACACTGTTTCAGGACAGCATCCCTATTCTATTTTTATTTCAATAAATCAGCAAGATAGCGTTCGTCCTTTTGATGCTTACCTTTAAGCTGCTTATATCGTTTAATCGATTCTACCAGCAAATCAATTCTCTCACCGTAGTAATCACGATAAAATGCTGTGCTGTTATCGTACCGCATTCGATTGTAAACGACATTTTCTTTGCTAAATGTTTTTGGAGAAATCTTTGATTTCACCTTTTCAAATTTTGAATCCATATTTTCTGAAATAATCAGCAGCATCTCCAATTCCGGTTTTGTACAATATTTTTTAATGTCCTTGATTTTGCTTTTATACGCTCTGGGGATTTTCAATTCATCACTCAGCTTATCACCAATTCGAAGCACCTGCACATCACCAGGATACAAATTCAGCGCTGTCTTTACAGCAGCATTATTTCCAATCTGCCTTGCATGATAAGGAACCAGGTTTAGTAAATCATCTTCTGAAAAAACTAATTTATCATGCTCTAACAACATTCGGATAATTTCAAGTTCATTCGGACCTTCACACATAACCAGATACTTCATCTCATCAGCTCCTTCTTTAATGCCATGAGATCTTCATAATTAACAGAAGTATCAAAAGCATTATTATAAAACTGACGGCTCTTTAAAAGTTCCGGTCTGATATTGTACGTTTCATACATATTATCTAAATGAATCTTATGATCTGATTTTGCAATCCATATATTATCCTGACGATTAAACAAATCCAGTACCTCACAGTAATGAGTAGTGAAAATCAATGTTGCAGATTTCTTATTTACCGTTTTATCTTTAAATAAGCTAATCATATTTTCAACCAAAGTTTTATGAAAATGATTTTCCACCTCATCTATCAATAAATCAAACCCATTTTCCAAAGCTGCCACAACAAAGATATAGAGCAAAACCCCTTTGGTTGTACCACTGGAAAGCATATAAATCAGTTCCGAATCCGAAAGTTCTTTCACATCGTTCTGATAAATCAGTTTGAAATGCTTTTCATCTACCATTTCCAAACTCTTAATCTTATCATCGAAAATCTTGATTACCTTTGATAAAATATTTTTGGACAATTTATAAGTTTTCATTGCTCTGAACATTAAGTGATAAGTATCTGTACCTTCACCGTCACAGTTAAAATAAATAGCGCGGGTAACTTTCTTTTTCAAAATAAAGAACACGATGGACGTATCTTCCGGAAGCTCTCCCAGATTAAGAATTTCCTCAAATCCTTCTTCAAAATAGATTTCTTTCAGCTTGGATTTATAATATTTTTTCTTGTAAATATGCTGTTCTGTAAAATTAGCTTTATTTCCCAAATTCGGATCAGCTTTCAAAATGGTGGTGTATTTATAAATATAATCTTCGTGGCAGAAAATGATTTCTAATTTCACATTATCATAGTTATAGTGTTTATCTTCAAGGCGAAACTCACTGAGAATAGAATAAGAACACTCCATTAACTCTATTGCAGATGTTTTACCGGAAGCATTTTTACCCACAAATGCTGCAGTATTAAAAACATATAAATCATCTGCAACCTCTTGCAGTTCATATTCCTTGTCTTCGCTTGTTTTCTTAGATTTTGCTACAAGATCGATTGTAAAATCATCGCAGCAATTTTTGTAATTTGATGCACGAACCCTTAACAGCTTCATAAAATACACCTTCCTTTACGATTATCTGCTAGTATTATAGCACAAAAAGAGATTAAAACAAGTTTTTTGTTTTAATCTCTTTCCAAAATTCAGTAGACCTTATCTCACAATCTTTATGTGGTTCCCTACTCTTCTAACCGCTTTTCATCTTTCTGATAACTCTTATGATTTAAAATATCGTAGATACATGGTACCACGAACAGGGTCAGGAGAGTTCCGTAAAGGAGACCGCCGATGGTAACAATAGCCATTGGCTGTACCATATCCCCTCCCATGCCAAGTCCCATAGCCATAGTAACCAGTCCCAGCACTGTGGTCAGGGCTGTCATAATAATAGGGCGCAGGCGGTCTTTTCCAGCCTTTGCAATGGCTGCGTATTTCTCCATACCTTCTTTTCGCATCTGATTAATATAATCCACCAATACGATTCCATTATTTACAATAATACCGGAAAGCATGACAAAACCAATCATGGCAATAATGCTGATGGGCTTTCCAGTCAGCACAAGTCCCAGAAATCCTCCGGTAAACGCCAGGGGAATGGTAAACATGATAATAAATGGTGACAGCAGGGACTGGAACTGAGCTACCATAATCAAATACATAAATACCAGCGCCAATACCAGCATAAGCATAAGCTGCCCCATAGCTTCATTGATAGTCTCATCCTCTCCTGTCATCTGTCCACGATAGCCTTCCGGCATCTCGTAATCATCCAGCATCTTCTGAACCTTCTGGCTTACCAGTCCAATATTATAACCAGTGGCAATCTCCGCAGACACAGACACATAGCGGCTCTGGTCTTCTCTTGTGATTGACTGAGGCGTAAAGGAATCTTTAAATTCTGCAAGCTCTCCTACTAAAACCTCTCCCTTTTTGCCTTCGCTGTCTGTATATTCCACTGGAATTTTTCCAATGGATTCTCTGGTCATGGCTTCTTTTGCATCACTCTCTACATAAACCTCATAGTCCTTCGCTGCTGTAGAAATGGTGGTTGCAGACGCTGCCTCTGCCAGTTCTTTATTAATAGCCTGGAACACCTGTGCTACCGTAAGATTATATTCCATGGCTTTTTCTTTGTTTACCATGACTTCATACTCAGCATCCGCATCCTCCAGACCATCACTGACATTCTGGGTTCCTTTGATACCTTCCAGCTTCTTTGCCAGGTCTTTTGCAATACTCTGCAGCTCATCCAGTTCTTTTCCACTGATTTGAATATTGATGCCGCTGCCTCCCAGGGCGCTCATATCCATGGATTCCGTAGAAATCTGGATTTCACAGTCCTTCACATCCTTTGTGCGTTTTTTGATTTCCTTTTCCAGTTGGGTATTGTTCAGTGTTTTTTCCTCTTTCAGCACCAGATACATGGTGACTGTGTTGGTATTACTTTCTCCTGACATCATGGACGAACCAGAAGCCATAGCGCCTATGGACTCAATATCTTTGATATCTGAAATCTTCTCCATCACTTCATTGGATTTGGCTGCTGTTTCTTCCAGAGGAGTTCCCTTTTCTGTGGTAATAGTCATGGTCACCTGAGTGCTTTCCATGGATGGGAAAAATTCTGTTCCTTTGCTGATGGAAAGAACTGCGCTTAAAAGAAATAAGCCTAAAGCTCCCAAAAGTACCCAGGTTTTATGATACAGCGCTTTTAAAATGAGCTGACTGTAGCCTTCCTGTAGTTTATCCAGGAATCTGGACTGCTTTTCTTCTGTTTTCTGCAGCAGTCCTGCAGACATCATGGGCACCACAGTAAGGGCCACAAGCAGGCTTGCTGCCAGAGAATAGGCAATGGTCAGTCCCATCTCCACAAAAAGCTGTCTGGTAATTCCCTCTGTAAAGACAATGGGAGCAAACACACAGACCGTTGTCAGGGTGGAGGAAGTAATGGCTCCTGCCACCTGTTTTGCGCCTTCAATAGCCGCTTTTCTGGCCGGAACACCTTCATTACGCATACGGTAAATATTTTCAATTACAACAATAGAGTTATCCACCAGCATTCCTACCCCAAGAGCCAGACCGGAAAGGGAAATAATGTTTAAGGTAACCCCTGAAAAATACATCATAACCAGCGCTGCTACAACACTAATAGGAATGGAGCAGGCAATCACAAAGGTGGGACGGACACTGCGAAGAAATACAAACAGGATGAGAACAGCCAGAATACCTCCGTAGATCATGTTCTGCATTACTGATTGAATTACCATGTCAATATAAATCCCCTGATCCATCAACGTTGTAAAATGCAGTCCCTGTTCTTCTTGCTCCAGGCTCTCCATACGTTCCAGAATTTTATCTGTTACCTCTCCTGTGGAATATCCGGTCTGCTTTTCAATGGTGAGCATAACTCCGGGATTGCCATTAATCACTGCATAAACTTCAGAGGAATCATCTGTCACCTGAATCTCTGCCACATCAGAAAGCCTGATGGGTTCCAGACCTTCCAGCCCTAAATCCAGAATCACCAGATCTTTTAACGTATCTACATCCTGAACCTTTTCTCCTACCCTGACCAGATAGTCTTTTTTGTCTTCCTGGACATAGCCTGCAGGCATAGCAAAGTTTTCTGCCGCCAGAATTCCTTTAATCATGTCCTGTGTAAGAATGGTATGTAAATCTGTCTGTTCCTGAATCTGTTCTTTTGCTGCATCTAATTGTTCTTTTCCCGCATCAATCTGGCTTTGCGCCGCCTGCATCTGGGAAGTGCTTACTTCTATTTTTGCTGCTGCAGAACTCATCTGGACTGCTGCTAAAATCTTCTGGGTTTCCAGTTGCACTTCTGCTGCAGACATCTGGCTTTTTCCGGATTCCAGTTGTTCTCTTGCCTGATTAAGTTTCTCTTTCCCCTGGGTAATCTGAGCCAGTCCTGCTTCTAACTGAGCCTGAGCCTGGGCAATTTGAGAAAGCCCGCTGTTTGCTTCTTCAATGCCCTTGTTGATTACCTCAATATCCATAAGGGCAAGGCCTTCATTTAAGGCTTGTAGCTGGGTCTGGGCTTCTGTTTTTGCCATGTTGAGACTTTCTAACTGGGCGTTCATTTCCCCAATGGCATTTTGCAGCTCCTGTTGCTCCTCCGGTGTCTGCGCCTGTTCCAACTGGCTTTCTAACTGGGCAATACTCTCTGTTGCTGTAGCAATCTGGGTTTCCAACTGGGCAATGCTGTTTTCCAGCTCCTGCTTCCCTGCTGCTGCCTGATAATATTCATTTTTGGCTGCTGTCAATTCCTTTAACATGGCTTCTATCGGAGCTTTGGAGGCAGCCAGCACCTCTCCCTGCTTTTCAAGCTCTGCCTGTTTTTCTTCCAAAGTCTGAAGCTGTGCAGAGATTTCCTGTAATCCTGCCTGCATTTGTTCCTTTGCCTGACTTAACTGGGCGCTTCCCTGTCCAATCTGCCCTGCCGCTGCCTGCTGTCCGCTCTCCAACTGCTGCCTGCCGTTTTCTAACTGCGCCTGCCCTTCTTCCAACTGCTTCTGGGCATCCTGAAGCTTCTGCTCTTCTCCTGCAAATTTTCCGTTGATGGCGTCTTGTACCTTTTGATTCACTCCATCAATTTTATCCTGCTGAAGCTCCACACGAATCTGTTCTGTTACGCCACCGGAAACGCTGACTCTCGCCACTCCGGCAATACTCTCCATTTCCTGGAGAATATGATTCTCCACATAATCTGTGGTCTGGGGCGCAGTAAGTCCATCCATATCTACTGCTGCTACCAAAACAGGCAGCATATCTGGATTTAATTTCATAATCATGGGATTTCCAACGCTTTCATCCCAGTAGCCCTTTATCTGATCCAGATTTTCCCGCATCTCCAGTGTAACGGAATCCATATTGGCATCTTCGGAAAATTCCAGAATGACAACCGAAGCATTCTCGCTGGAAACAGAGCTTACATTCGTAATATTGCTTACTGTAGCCATACTTTGTTCAATGGGTCTGGTAACCGTCTGTTCTACGGTCTCAGGGCTTGCCCCCGGGTATGTGGTCATAACCATGGCATAGGGCATATCCATACTTGGCAGTAAATCTGTGTTCATTTTTGTGAAGGATACTACTCCCAAAATCAACACAAGAACCACTGCCACCACCACAGTATACGGTTTTTTTACACTATAACGCGATAACATATTGTGTCCTCCTATTTTGTTCTGAAAAAATTATAATAATTCTAAAATTTGAAGTCAATCCATTTCCTCACAAATACAGTTGTATTTTTTCAGGCCTTTTTGTATAATCAGTACATACTATAGCTTTCAGGAGAAACGAAAGGGGGATTTTTATGTTTCATATTTCCAATTTTACCAGCAACGATGACATCCAGGTGCTCTCCAAGCTGGGGCCTTTTACGGTTATTGAGTACCTTAGAGATTTAAGTGTTACGCCTTCGGATGCCCAGACCGCCTATTTCTGTAATGCCATGAATGTACGGAAACGTCAGGTAATCTGTGACACCAGCAAAGCCAACGTTACGGTTCAGGCGGGAGCCATGCAGTGGATGGTGGGCAGTGTTCATGCCACTACGGGTTTAAAAGGTGTTGGGGACTTATTCGGCAAGGCAGTTCGCGGAAAGGTTACCGGAGAGTCGGCAATCAAACCAGAATATACAGGAGAGGGAATCCTGGTTTTAGAACCAACCTACAAGCATCTGCTCCTTCTGGATTTAGAAGACTGGAATGGCTCCATTGTCTTAGATGACGGTCTGTTTCTGGCCTGTGATTCCAGCCTCAAACACAAAGCGGTCATGCGTTCCAATCTTTCTTCTGCTGTTGCCGGAAATGAAGGTCTCTTTAACCTGGGTATTGTGGGAAATGGTGTGGTCTGCCTGGAATCTCCCTGTCCCAAAGAAGAGCTGGTGGAAATTTCCCTGCAGGATGATGTGTTAAAGATAGATGGCAATATGGCTATTGCCTGGAGCGGAAGTCTGGACTTTACCGTAGAACGCTCCGGCAAAACACTCATTGGTTCTGCCGCCTCTGGAGAAGGTCTGGTAAATGTTTATCGCGGAACCGGAAAGGTACTTCTGGCTCCGGTTTTATAAGATTTAGTATAAAAAGTAGAGTAGGCCATATGGCGCTACTCTACTTTTAGCATACGGTATCCTACCCCGATATGGGTCTGGATATACTGAGGCGCATTGGGCTGTTTCTCTATTTTCTTCCTGAGTGTTGCCATAAACACTCTAAGAGATGCCACATCATTGTCCCAACTGCTGCCCCATATTTTCTGTGTAATAAACGTATGGGTCAAAACCTTTCCCACATTTTTGGACAGAAGGCTTAACAATTTGTATTCTATGGGCGTCAAGTGAAGTTCTTCCCCATCCAGATAAGCACATCCTGCTGCATAATCAATCCTGAGACTTCCATTTTGGAAAATAGCCGACTCTGTCTGTACCTCTCCCTGCATCATGGCTAACCGCCTCTGCGTTACCCGCAGTCTTGCCAACAGTTCTTCTACGGAAAAGGGTTTTGTCAGATAATCATCTGCGCCTGCATCCAGCGCGTCAATTTTATCTGTATCCTCACTTCTGGCACTGATTACAATAATCGGCATATTGGACCAGGTCCGCACCTTTTTGATGACTTCTATTCCATCCATATCCGGCAGCCCCAAATCCAGCAGCATAATGTCCGGATTGTGAGAAGAAGCCTCCACAATGGCAGTTTCCCCACTTGGCGCTGTAAGGTATCGGTAATCATGGGTTTTCAAGGTGGTTGTAATAAGATTTCTCACCGGCGCGTCATCTTCTACTACTAAAATCAGATTTTTATTCATGTAGTTGTACCTCCCCTGCTGGTAATGTAATGGTAAAAATAGTTCCATGAGGCTGATTATCAGAAACGGTAATCTCTCCTTCATGAGCATTGATAATGGACTTGCACAAAGACAACCCAAGCCCCAGGCTTCTTCTGCTGTCTGCCACTTTATTTGCCCCACTGTAAAACATTTCAAATACATGGGCTTTCACTTCATCCGGGATTCCTGGTCCATTGTCTGCAATCTGAATTTCCACCAGGTTTTCCTTCTGCCTGGTGTGAATCCAAATCTCTGAACCAGGCGGCGTATATTTAATGGCATTGTCCACAATATTAATAATAGTCTGCACCATAAGACGGGCATCCACCTTTACCAGAAGGAATTCCTCCTCACTGCTTACTGTAATGGTGTGTTCCACGCTCTTACGGTTCACATGGCGCAAAGCTTCCATAATCACTTCATCTATAAGCTCTGCGGAAACCTTCAGATTCATACGTCCTTCCTCAATTCTGGTTACCGAAAGAAGATTCTCCACCAGATTAATGAGCCACATAGAATCATCATAAATATCTGTATAGATTCCCATTTTTGTCTCTTCATCAAACTCTTTTCCATTTGCCATAAGATTGCTGGCATTTCCTGAAATAGAAGTAAGTGGTGTGCGCAAATCATGAGAAATGGCACGCAGCAGGTTGGCACGTAGCTGCTCATTTTTAGCCAGAATAGCTGCCTCTTCCTTTTCCCTGGCATTTTTCTCACTTTCCAGAGCCAGGGCACACTCTCCTAAAATAGACAGGACAATACTGTTTACAAAATCATCCATACGGGAATCTTCCATGACAATTCCCACCACACCATATACCTGCTCATTAATGCGGATAGCCAGATACAGGCACTGACACTCCGGAAAATTCCTGGTGAAAGCCCCTGCCCGCCGGTTATGTTCCCATACCCACTGTGCAACCTGTCTTTCTTTTTCCCCAGTACAGGACTGATTCTCTTCCTTTCCCTCCTGCCAGAATACATGAGGCTCTCCCAGATTACCCTCCTGCTCCAGATAAACAATAATATTCTTCCCCAGAAGCTTTCCCAACTGATTTGCCATTGCTGTGATAATCTGATTCCTGTCCTGAGCCTGCTGCAGCATCTGATTGGTATCAAAAAGAATCTGGGTTCTATAAGCAGCCCTGGTTGCCTGACTGGCCGTATTTTTCAGACGGATTGCCAGAGAACCCGTAATAAATGCCACAATAAACATAATGAGAAAGGTCACCGGATAGCCCTGGTCATAGGCTAAAAAGGTAAATTTGGGATAAGTAAAGAAAAAATTAAAAATCAGCACACTGACAAAAGACGCAATGAGACTATAGGCTCTGTGCGTGGTCACTACAGAGATAATCAGCACGCCTAAAATATACACTGCAATAATATTGGCTTCTGTAAATCCACATCCGTAAAAGAAAAAGCCAATCAGTGTAGCAAGAACTAAAATCAAAATGCTTTTCCAGATATCCCCAAAAGAAAGGGCAACCAAACTTCTGCCAGCATTTAAAATACTTTTTTTCTGCTTCATATTTCTTTCCTCATCAAATATGGAAACACTTCTGAATATCTTTATGACTTCCCAGCACTAAAAGCACATCCCTGCCAGAGAGCATGGTTTGGGAAGAGATATTGGGATTCAGCTTTCCTTCTCTTTTCACTGCCATAATGTTTACATTGTATTTTCTTCGTATATCCATGCCCCCTATGGTTTTCCCATCCCATTCCTCTGGCACAGAAACCTCAAAAATGGCATAGCCATCATCAAGCTGTACATAATCAAAGATGTGGTCTGAGCTATAACGGATTGCAGTCCAGGATGCCAGTTGTTTCTCTGGATAAACAATTTCATCTGCTCCATTTCTAAGCAAAAACTTTGCATGTACATCCCTGGCTGCTCTGGCCACCACCAGCTCCGCCCCCAGTTCCTTTAACAGGGCGGTGGTTTCCAGAGAACTCTGGAAGTTATCTCCAATGGCCACAATACACACATCAAAGTTTCGCACGCCTAAAGACTCCATAAATTCTTCGTTGGTACTGTCTCCAATCTGCGCGTTGGTGACAAAGGGAAGAACTTCCTCTACCCGCTCTTCCTGTATATCCACTGCCATGACCTGATGACGCAGTTCATTTAATTTCATTGCAACATGTCTTCCGAATCTTCCCAGACCGATTAATAAAATAGATTTCATTTTCTGCTCCTTTATCCTACTGTAATTTTTTCCTGAGGAAGTTTTGATACATTTTTATGTGTAATGGAAAATGCGGCAAATACCAGGGTCAGTCCGCCGACTCTGCCGAAAAACATCAACAGAATCAAAATAATCCTGGATATTATACCAAGCTGTGGCGTAATGCCAAGAGAAAGCCCTACCGTTCCAATGGCTGAGGCTGTTTCAAACAGGCATGGCAGCATAGGCAGCTTTTCTATACAGCTAATTGCCAGACCTCCCATAAAAAACAGGCTCAGATACATCATTAAAATCGTCGCTGCGTTACGGACCGCTTCCTGCGGTATTCTCCTGCCATACATGTGGGCGCTTTCTCTTCTCTGAAATACCGAAATGGCAGAAGAAATCATAACTGCCACAGTGGTGGTTTTCATACCTCCCGCAGTGGAACCGGGCGAACCTCCGGTAAGCATAAGCACAATCATAATTGCCAGACCTGCTTCTGTCAGTTTCGTCAAATCTACGGTATTAAACCCGGCTGTCCTTGGGGTCACTGACTGGAAAAAGGACGCCAGAATACGCTCTCCTGTGGAGAATTCTTCCCACTGGCTGCCAGAGAACTCCATAAAGAAAAAATACAGCGCCGGCACAACAATCAATGCCCCTGTAACGGAAAGAATCACCTTGCTTTGCATCCTGTATTTTTTCAGATGCCAGGTATGGGAACGAATATCATCCCAGGTCAGGAAACCAATACCACCGGAAACAATTAAAAACATAATAGCCAGATTTATCACCGGATGTCCTGCATACGCTGTCAAGGAGGAAAATGGACTGTTTACCCCCATAAGGTCAAACCCTGCATTGCAAAATGCAGAAACCGAATGAAACAGGGCATACCAGATTCCCCGGAAGAAACCAAATTCTTTGCAGAAAACCGGAGTCATCACAGCCACTCCAATAGCTTCAATAAGTATGGCAGTTTTTAAAATAAACCCTGTCAGCCGGACAATACCACCCACATGAGGAGCTGCAATAGCCTCCTGCATGGTACTTCTCTGCATGAGACCGATTTTACGTCCTGATACCATAGCAATGGAAATGGCTACAGTCACCACCCCCATACCTCCAATCTGAATCAGCAGCATAATCACCACCTGTCCGAAGGTGGACCAGTAGGTTGCCGTATCATGAAGCACCAGCCCTGTTACACATACTGCTGAAGTAGATGTAAAAAGAGCATCTAAAAAGGATGCGCCCCCTGGTCCTGCCGTAGAAACGGGCAGTATCAGCAGAAAACATCCTATGAGAATAACCATTACAAAACCAAAACTTATGATTCTGAATGATGAAAAATGACTTTTAATTTTTTTACCGGATTGTATCATATCCTATGTACCTGCCTCCATATCTTTATGTAGCCTTAATTATTCCATAAGCGCGATAAAAGCCGCATAAAGATATTTTAACACGTATTAAGATTATATAAAGAAACCCAATATCCAGGAAACAGGAATTATGACTGCCATACTTCCCAGGCACACCGTTGTGAGGACAAACATGGGCATTGCAACAAACATAGCCGCAAAAGAAAGATAGGGGTGACAGCAGGCAAATTTTTCAGCTTTTCTATCAAAATTCTTTTCAAATGTATGTACTTTCTTCAAAAATGTTATCATATTTCTCCCTCCTTACAAGATAAAGATATCATGTAAGGAATAAATTTGGGAAAAAGATAAATCTTAAAAAGTTAAGGCTTTTTAAAGAAACGAATTATTCCTGCTGCTCATCCTCATAAATCTTCTGGATTTCCTGGGATAATTCCCGGTTTAAATCATCCAGGTCAATTCCGATGCCGCTTCCCGGATAAAGGCTCTGGCTTGGTTTTGGCTTTTCGTACTGCTTTTGCCCCACTGTGTATTCCTGGGTTTTTTGCAGTTCCTCTCTGGTTTCTGCCTCTGTCTGTACCTTTTCCTGGTTCTTTTTTGCGGGTTTTCTTTTTTCTGCCTGTTTTTCCTCTTCTCTGGTCTTTTTTACATGGGTGACTTTGGTTTTCTTTACCACTTTCTTTCTTCTTTTTCCCAAAAGTCCTGGTCCCTTCTTTTTTTGCGGGCGGTGAAACAGAGATGCTTCCCAGTCTTTTCCCCTCATAAAGGGAGCCGCCTGTACTGCAATACCAATGGCAGCCATAATGATTCCAAGAATCAGCTCTCCGGCTCCCGCATCTTTTTCCAGCATCTTCATAAGAAGATGAATGCCGCCGATACCACCGCAAACAGCAGTAATTCCTATCATCATCTGCGCTTCATAGCCAAGAGCCAGGGTTGCGGCAAAAATACCGGCTACCAGAGCAATCATATGCTGAGTCATGGTTGGCTCCTGGAAAAAAGAAACCACCAGAAAGTAAACCAGACCTGTACACATGAAAAAAATACCAAATTTGTACAAAAGCCATGCCAGAAGTCCTAAAATCAGGGCTCCTCCTGCTGCACATAAAATCGCCATCATTTTATCCTGCAAAAGAAAATACCCTGCCGCCGCACCGGCTCCGCCACCTATGAGGATTCCCAGGATACATCCCCAGACCTTCCTCAAACGGTATCCCATAAAACAGTTTAAAAAGGCAAAGACCGTTCCTCCAAAATACAGAACAATCAGATAATGCTTTGGAATCAACCCCCACAGATTCTTAATCCATTGCAGCAATTCTGCAATCTGTACATTACTCATACTTACATTCCTTTCAAATATACATGCTTCATATAGTTCAGTGTTTCCTTTTCTCCCTTATCTGCCAGCATCCTCAGAAGAAATTCCAAATCCCGGTTGGTATCCTCATGCACAAACCAGAGCTTGTCCTTGCTGCGAAGAAAATATGCCAGGGGCGCCTCATCCGTATAGGTATCAGGATGATAATTCCTGGATGCGCTGATGCGGTCTACCACCATCTCTGCAATATATTTTCTGGGCATGGGTACTCCATGGATAATGGTATCACAGTGGATGCCATAATCCACCCAGTGTTCAAAGTGATGCTTGTTTCTTCCATAATGATGAATCCAGGCAGTGGAAAGTCCTGTAGCTTCCCGCTCTGCATTATTAGGGCTTCTGTTTCCCTGGTAGTATTTGCACCCCACAGAAAATTCAGTCCAGGAATACTTAGACAAGTCATGAAGTAATCCCTGTTTATAAAGTCCTATCCGAAAACAATACTTCATCACTAAAAGCTTGTGCCTTGTAATCGTTTTAAAATGCTGCCAGATCCCCATAATGTTTCATCCTGCTTTCCTGTTAATATGATTAATGTTCTGGGCGGTACCTGAATACTCTTTTCCTGTACCAGAACCCCCTCCTCTAAAAATCCTCCCTGGTTTTCCTCATCTGTGCGGGCTTTCACTGTCCAGCAAATCTCCTCAGGCGCTCCGGGCAGAGCAATCTCATGAGGCATCCAGTGAAAATTCCAGGCAAAAAACAAAAATTCACCTGGTCTGTCGCAGTAATCCTTGCAATACATCATTCCCAGATGCCGAAGTCCCGGGTCTTTGGATACAAACCATGCCTGACTGGTATGGTAAGATAAATCCGGATAGCCCAAAGCTTTGTAATCCGTTCCCTTAGGCTCCTGTTCTAAATGGAGAATTTTCTCCTTTTTGCGAAAGGCAATGGCCTGTTTTACAAAAGTAAATAGTTCTTCTCTGGTTTTTCTCTGATTCCAGTTAATCCAGGTGAGTTCATTATCCTGGCACCAGGCATTGTTATTTCCCTTCTGGGTCTGTCCCCACTCATCTCCCTGGAAAATCATAGGCGTTCCCTGGCTGAACAGCAAAAGCCCAAAAGCATTTTTCAACTGCTGCAGCCGAAGACTGGTAATTTCCTTTCTTCTGGTAGGGCCTTCCACTCCACAGTTCCAGGTGCAGTTATACTCTTTTCCATCCTGGTTGTTTTCTCCATTTTCCTCATTGTGGCGTTCTTCATAGGAAACCATGTCCATCATGGTCATTCCATCCTGATCTGCCATGTAATTAATGACTCCGTACTGTCTGGGATTTCTCCTGCTGCGGAACAAAAATTCCTCTGCTGTATTTTCATCTCCCTTTAACATGTGGCGCATGCCATAGTAAAAACCTTCGTTATATTCCGCGCCATTTTTATAATCCGGTTCCTTGTTTCCATAAATCCGTTCTCCGTCCAGAAATCCAAATAACAGCTTGGTTTCTGCCAGCAACGGGTCTTTTAGGAACAATTCCTGACACACATTACCAATAATGCGGAATCCGTCAACATGGTATTTTAGCTTCCAGTAACGCACAATGTCCAGCATTTTCGCCGGCTCCATGGTATGGTCAAAATAAAATTCCATCAGACATTCCAGCCCTGCCTCATGAAGGGCATTTACCATATGGCTAAATTCCTGCACCGGATTCCGGGAGCCGCAGAATCCCGCTTTTGGTACAAAATAAAAGGCATCGCCAGTATAGCCCCAGACATTGATTTTTGTCTTTTCTTCTCTTCGCTCTGCTTCTGCCTGAGGATATTTTCCCTGTCTTGTTTTGGACTTTACAATTTCCTGATACTCATATGCAGGCATCAGCAAAATTCCTGTGACACCAAGTTCCTGAAAATAAGGAATTTTCTGCTCTATTCCCTGAAAGGTTCCTTTTTTCCGTACACCGGAGCTTCTATGCATGGTAAAACTACGCACCTGCAATTTATAAAGCACTGACTCACTGAAAGGCTTCGGCACAAAATCCCTGTCTGTCCAGGAAAAATCCTTCTCCTGAATCACACTGCACATCTTCGGTTCTTCACTGGCTTCCATGGGGACGCCAAAGGGCGGTACATTTTTCAGCGCTCTGGCACAGGTATCCTGGCAGATTTCCCCATCAATGCGGTAGTTATAACAAATTTCTCCCTTGGGAAGTCCTTTTATAAGCAGAGAAACCAGATTTCCCTTCCTGCTTTCTTCGGGAAATGGAATCTCTATGGTCTGGATTTCTCTGTTTTTCTTTTGATACAACACCAGAGCGGCTTCCTTTCCCCGTAATAATTCTATTGTAAATTCATATCCTTCTTTTGTCTTTTTTACTCCCGGATACGTTGTATTCCCAGAAGCTGCCTGTATTCTTGTCTCCAAACGGGCACCCCTTTTCTTTTATTTTTATGATTCTTTACATCTCTTTTCCATATAATCGTAAACCTCCGGCACATCCTGTTCATTAGAAAGCACCACCAGTATATCTCCTGCCATAAGCTGTGTTTTTCCTTTTGGAATTAATTCTGTGGCATTTCGCCTCACTGCCACTAAAAGACAGCTTGCAGGCCAGTCTTCCTGGCTTACGGTCTGATTTTCCAGAGGACTTCCATGGGAAATCACAAATTCCTGCAGTACCTTTTCTCCCCGCTCCTGGCACACCTGTATGCCCCTGCTCTTTAACAGGTTTCCAAGAAGGCTTTCATAAATAGGTTCGGATTTCACAGCAGTTGCAGTAAGATAAGCCACAATAGCTACCAGCGACATGGAAAGCATCTGGCTCACCTGCCCTGTCATTTCAAAAATCAGAATAATTCCTGTAATAGGAGCTCTTACAATAGCAGTAAAATAACCTGCCATGGCAAGAAGTACAAAATTGCTGATATAGGAAGCATCCAGCCCCAGAAATTCTGCTGCAAAGGTGCTGTAAGCTCCTCCAATTAAAGCTCCCAGAACCAGCAGTGGGAAGAAGATTCCCCCAGGCGCTCCGGAGCCAAAGCAAACCAGGGAAAACAAAAATTTTGCTGCCAGCAAAAATAACAGTGCCGGAAGCACCATACTGCCACTGGCTGCCTGGTCAATGAGATGGTGACCGCTTCCCAGGATTTCCGGCATCACAAGCCCTAAAACACCTGCCAGAAGAAACGGAATCAACAGTCTGGTGGTCTCATTTAAGTTCTTGTTCTTCTTATAAAGCCCCTGCACCCACAAGGTCATTTTATTATAAAAAGCTCCCAAAAGCCCCAGCAAAATTCCCAGAATCACAATATGCCAATAATACTGTGGCTCTACCTCCAGTCCAATATCAAACTGAAATACAGACTCAAAGCCCATAAACTGGCTGGAAATATAGTCTGCTGTAATAGAGGCTGTCATAACGGAAATCAGCACAGAAACGGAAAAGTTCTTATGGATTTCCTCCAGAGAAAACATTACCCCTGCAAGAGGCGCATGAAAAGCCGCAGCCAATCCTGCGCTGGCTCCACAGGTAAGAAGATATTTTTCCTCCGTTTTCTCTCTGTCCAGGGCTTTGGACACTGCTTTTCCTGCCATAGCTCCAATCTGAATAGACGGACCCTCCCGTCCAAGGGAGAGACCTGAAAACAAAGAAAGAAAGCCTCCCAAAAATTTTGCCGGAAGAACCTTCCACCAAACCTGATCCAGTTTTCCCATCATTTCCCCTTCTACCTGGGGAATCCCGCTTCCTGATATCATGGGTTCATACTTCACCAGCTTCCCTACGATACAGGCCATGGCAAACAAAATAAAAAACCACAGCCCCGCAATCACCGGATAGGTTCGCGCATATCCCAGCACCCATTCCATGCCTTTTCCTGCATATTCCAGAACAACTCTATAGAGAAGCACCACAATTCCTGCCACAATTCCCACCAGAAACCCCTCTCCGGTAAGGATTGCCTTAAAATGTGCCGCCCGCTTTAATAAATGTGATGTATTCTTTTTCAACGCGTCCCCTCCTGTTTATCCCTTATTGTATGTTTATTATACGTGTCCCTGTATGAAATTGCAAACGCTTTCTTCCCGTCAACGGTTGCATTCCCACTGGGTATCTGATAAAATACAGAAAGAAAAACTATTACATATAGAAGAAAGAGGTCAAATATGAGCGACGAAACTTATACAGCAAATTTAGAAAGCTGCAATCCAAGTGATTGTGCATCCTGTACAGCCAACTGCTCCAGCGCAGGAGGACAAAACCAGGGAACCATTCCAAATGTTCCAAACCCAACCATTAAATTAACACTGGACGATGATTCTGTTTTAGAATGTGCTGTTTTAACCACTTTCCCGGTGGAAGAATTTGGGGAATACATTGCGTTAGTTCCTTTAAACAAAGATGGGAAAAATACTACAGGCGAAACCTATCTGTTCCGCTATGCAGAAGAAAATGATAACCCGGTTATCACCAATATTGAACGGGAAGATGAGTACATGGCAGCAGCAGAAGCCTTCCATGACTTCATCGCAAACCTGAAAAGTGAAGCAGAGCTTTCCGAAGAAGATAAATAGTGAAACTGATAAAGTAAGATTGTTGCATTTCCTACGCAGGCTGAGTTGGAAATGCAGCAATCTTTTTTGTATTTTGTACAATTACATCTTACTTTTTAGTTGTACTTCCTAAACCGCCATTTCTCACTGCTGTGGCATCATCATCTTCTGTAATGCCGTATTCCAGGAAAATCCCCTGGGCAAATCCGGTTCCGGCAGCCACATTTACCGTTTTTCCTTCATTGGAATCATTGGTAATTTTTATAAAAATGTGACCCTCATTGTCTGAATAAAAATAGTCGCTGTCAATAATTCCTACCGTATTATTTAACTGCAAACGGTATTTAAAGCCCAGACCGCTTCTTGGATAAATCTTCAAAACCCATCCCAGTTCCATTTCTGCCCGGATACCTGTAGGCATTTTCAGGGTTTCCCCTGGTTTCAGTTCAAAATCCACAGGGCTGAAAAAGTCATATCCCGCGCTTCCTGCAGTAGCTCTTTTTGGCAGCTTAATATTCTCATAAATATTTTTGATGGTTCCTTCCTCTGTGCCTGGAAAAGCGTCCTTCCAGCCTTCTAAAAATTGTTCCTCACTTACCTTATGAAATTTTGCAATCCGTTTCATAATTCCTCCTAATCGTGCAGCACCACACTGCCTGCTTCTAATGATTTCTTTACATCAATGACTCTCTGATTTGCGCTTCCCTTCCATTTCAGAGAAACATCTTTTTGTTCCAGAATAAATTTTCCATCTACCACCACATCCAGATAGGGCAAAATCTCCAAATCCTGTATTTCTTCCCATAAATATCCTGTATACAGCCAGATGGTTTTCTTTGGATATTTTTCTTTTAATTCTTTTGCAAAAGCAGTGATTTCCAGGCGATTGCCCTGATAGAGTGGGTCTCCTCCTGAA
This sequence comes from uncultured Bacillota bacterium, assembly GCA_958352855.1. GTDB lineage: Bacteria > Bacillota > Clostridia > Lachnospirales > Lachnospiraceae > Blautia. The sequence goes on along the minus strand of CATWQE010000006.1, from coordinate 63,553 downwards.
AAAGTAATTCCTGCTACATAAGATTTTCCCATCTGCTCATAAATTTCCTCCTTGGCAGCCTCATCAAATTCCAGACCGCTTTTGGGGTCCCAGGTAATGGGGTTTTGACATCCCTTGCATCCATGGCTGCATCCCGCTACCCAAAGTACCACCCGAAGTCCGTCTCCGTTTAACATATCCTCTTTCGTAATATTGTGATACCGCATATATGTCACCTCTTCGTCTTTTAAATAGAAAAGAGGTATTGCATGAAATGCCACTTAATGCAATAACCCCTCTTTTCCTGATTTTTTATCTTTTTATGCTTCTTCCGGAACGTCTTTCATACTGAAGCTGATGCGTCCCATTTTGTCTTTTCCAAGACATACTACTTTTACGACATCTCCAAGGGAAAGAACATCTTCTACTTTGTTGATTCTTTCTTTGGCAATTTTAGAAATGTGAACCATTCCTTCTTTTCCAGGAGCAAACTCCAGGAATGCGCCAAATTCTTTGATGCTGATTACTTTTCCTGTGAAAATCTGTCCTTCTTCAAAATCTGTGGTAATGGTTTTAATATATTCAATGGCTTTGTCCATCATCTGCTGGTCAGTACCACATACAGAAACTGCACCGCTGTCATCAATATCAATCTTTACACCTGTTTCGTCAATAATGGCATTGATAGTTTTACCTCTCTGTCCTACTACATCACCGATTTTTTCAGGGTCAATCTGAATCTGAACAATCTTTGGAGCATATTTGCTTACAGTTTTGCGCGGTTCTGCAATACATTTTTCCATAACTTCTGTGAGAATGTATTCTCTTGCCTCTTTGGTTCTGGCAATCGCTTCCTCAATAATCTGTCTTGTGAGACCATGAATCTTAATATCCATCTGGATTGCTGTAATACCGTCATGAGTACCAGCTACCTTAAAGTCCATGTCTCCGAAGAAGTCTTCCAGGCCCTGGATATCAGTCAGTACCAGATAATCATCGTCTGTCTCCCCTGTCACCAGACCACAGGAAATACCCGCTACCGGCTTCTTAATAGGCACACCTGCTGCCATAAGAGACATGGTGGATGCGCAGATACTTGCCTGAGAAGTAGAACCATTGGATTCAAAGGTTTCAGATACAGTACGAATAGCATATGGGAATTCTTCTACTCCCGGAATCACCGGAACCAGAGCTCTCTCAGCCAATGCGCCATGTCCGATTTCACGACGTCCCGGTCCTCTGGATGGCTTTGTCTCACCTACAGAATAAGACGGGAAGTTATAGTGATGCATATAGCGTTTGCTTACTTCAAATTCATCCAGTCCGTCCAGTCTCTGTGCTTCTGATAACGGTGCCAGTGTGGTAATAGTACAAATCTGTGTCTGTCCTCTTGTAAACATGGCAGAACCATGTACTCTTGGTACAATATCGGTTTCTGCTGCCAGAGGACGAATCTGTGTGATTGCTCTTCCGTCCGGACGTTTGTGATCTTTTAAAATCATCTTACGAACTGTCTTTTTCTGATACTGGTAAACTGCTTCACCAAGAACTTCCAGCCACTCTTCATTGTCAGCAAACGCTTCTTCTAACTTTTCTGTAATCTGGCGGATGTTTTCCTCACGCACCTGTTTTTCGTCTGTGAAAACAGCTTCTTCCATTTCTTCCGGTGTTACGATTTCCTTGATTGCTGCAAATAATTCTTCTGGAACAGCGCAGCTTTCGTAAGTGTGTTTTTCCTTGCCACATTCTGCAACAATGATATCAATAAAGGCAATGATTTCCTGGTTTACTTCATGAGCCTTGAAGATTGCTTCAATCATCTTATCCTCTGGAATCTCATTGGCGCCGGCTTCAATCATAATGACTTTTTCTCTGGTAGATGCAACGGTAAGCTGTAAATCAGAGATTTCCTTCTGTGCCAGGGATGGGTTCACTACAAATTCTCCATTTACCATACCAATCTGAGTGGCAGCGCATGGACCGTCAAAAGGAATATCAGAGATGCAGGTAGCAATAGAAGAACCAATCATAGCTACAACTTCCGGATTACATTCCGGATCAACTGCCATAACCATGTTGTTCAGGGTTACGTCATTTCTGTAATCCTTTGGGAATAAGGGACGCATAGGACGGTCAATAACACGTGAGGTCAGGATTGCATGTTCGCTTGCTTTTCCTTCTCTTTTATTAAATCCTCCTGGGATTTTTCCTACTGCATACATTTTTTCTTCATATTCTACACTTAATGGGAAGAAATCAATTCCTTCTCTTGGTTTATCGGATGCAGTTGCAGTACACAAAAGGGTAGTGTCTCCATAATGCATAAATGCCGCGCCATTGGCCTGTTTTGCCACACGTCCGATATCTACGGTCAGGGTTCTGCCTGCCAGATTCATTGAAAAACTCTTGTACATATTTTTTCTCCTTTTCATTCTTATGGCATGCTTCTAAAAAGCAATGTTTTTTCTTTCTGTCCGAAACAACTGAAAAAAGCACTTTCTTTAAAATGCCCTTTTCAGTGGTCTCGGTATCAGAATATTTCTGCTTTTCGGCAAATGCCTTCTTCGTGAAAAACAGGGCGGAAATTTTCCCGCCCCGTCTCCTGGTTCTGATTATTTTCTAAGACCTAAACGCTCAATTAAAGAACGGTATCTTTCAATATCAGTTTTCTTCAGATATGCAAGCAATCCACGTCTCTGACCTACCATTTTCAGAAGACCTCTTCTGGAATGATGATCCTTGTGGTTGTTCTTTAAGTGCTCTGTCAGCTCCTGGATTCTGGCTGTTAAAACAGCAACCTGTACTTCCGGTGAACCTGTATCACCTGGTGTTCTTGCATATTCTGCCATAATAGCCTGTTTCTTTTCTTTAGAAATCATGTTTGTTTCCTCCATTAATCTTTTATTCTCTCTCTGTTGGAAATCGCCAGTGATTAAGAAATGGTTGGAGATTCCTGTTTCTGAACCATGGCTGTTCTCAACGTTCTGAGTATAACACAGGAACTGTGGGTTGTAAAGACTCTTTCTGATTTTCCTTCTTTATACAAGGCGCACGCCCCAGACCGCGTTCTGCCAGTTTACCGGAGATATTTTAATCCCTGTAGCAGCGCTGCTGGCATGTACAACCTGTCCGTTTCCAAGATATAAGACCACATGATAAATAGCTCCTCCATCTGCATAAAAGATTAAATCACCTGTCTGAAGCTGTTCCAGGGACACTCTGTTTCCTGCCTGCGCCTGATCTGCTGCAACTCTTGGCAGAGAAATCCCAAAATTTCTGTATACGCTCTGGACAAAGCCGGAGCAGTCTGCGCCATTTGTCAGACTGGTTCCGCCCCAAACATAGGGATTTCCCACAAATTGCAGCGCAAAGTCAGCAATCTCCTGTCCTTTTCCGGCTGTACTTTCCTGTAGGGTTTCCACTTTATAGGCGTAAACAGGTTTTTCTCTGCCTGTACGTCTTAAATAAGTTTCCTCATTCATGCCTGTTTCCAGATATGCTTTATATACATACCCTTCTATTTCTTCTGACTCAATATAACACCACGCGCCCTCTTCCTTTTTGACCTCACAATATCCGTCTTTTGGAAGCCGGGCAATCACCGGGTATTCCATTCCCGCACCTTCTCTGATATTTAAGCAAGTAGAAACCTCCGCATATGCCACCTGGTTTTCTTCCGGCATTTCCTTTGGCGCACCGTAAACAGTTCCGGTAAAAGCCAAAATACCTGCCAGAATCCCTCCCATACCAAAAATCCATTTATGCTGTAACCGCTGTTTTAATTTCTGCATCCTATACTCCTTTACAAAAGTTTTCTGTTAAAAAACGTAAAGAGGCTGCTGCAATGTCTGCCGGATTTTCCAGCGCGCTTTTTGCAGCAACCTCATCTTTTGTATTTGTTGTATGGTTTTTGTTATTTTGTATTTCCTGTGGTATGGAAACCGGAAAGCTCTTCCGGCTCTTCATCCAGAATGGAAAAAGCAATGTTGGTGGCATGATCAGCCACTCTTTCCAATCCTGAAATCAAATCAGAAAAAATCATACCAGCCTCAGGGGTACACTGATTCCTGGTCAGACGCTGTACATGGGATTCCTGCATATCCCTCTCCATCTGGTCAATGCGATCCTCCAGCTCCAGAATTTCCTGCAAGTGCTTCCGGTCATTTTGTGAAAACATGTCCATGGAATACTGCATAATCTGGATAACACTGTCCAGCATCCTGGAAAGCTCACTTTGAGCCTCCTGGCTAAACTGAATGTTTTTTTCTTTTCTTGTCACAGCAGAATCTGCCACATTTTCCGCGTGATCTCCGATTCTTTCAATATCATTAACTACGTGGAACAAGCCGCCGATATTTTTAATATCATCAATAGGCAGGCTGCTCTGGTTAATGCTTACCAGATAGTTTGTAATGGCATGATTCATGTAATTTATATTTTTTTCTGTTTCATAGACCTTTTGAATCTCCTGCTCATCCAGAGTAATCAGGGCATTCATGGCTCTTGTAAGATTGGTAGCCGCCAGATTTGCCATGCGGTCCAGCTCTTTTGTCACTTCCACAACTGCTGTACTTGGTGAGAATACGCTGGAAGGGCCTATGTACTCCAACTGAAAGCCTTCTTTCTTCTTCTCTGTTCCCTTATCTGGGATAAATAAATAAGTAAGCTTTACAAGCCACTGTGCAAAGGGGAACAGAATGATCAACTGAAAGACTTTAAAGAAGGTATGGGCATTTGCCACACATCTTCCCACATTATTGCCGGAAATCTGACGGATTCCCGCTTCAATCCAGTTTTCACCAACCAGCAGAATCACAGCAATCACGATGGTTCCTATTACGTTAAACAAGAAGTGAATCATGGCTGCGCGTTTTGCATCTTTATTGCCGCTGACACTTGCCAGAAGCGCTGTGGTACAGGAACCGATATTACATCCCAGGATAATGTAAAAACAAATCCAAAGAGGAAGCAGGCCCTGCTGTGCCATTAAAAGTACAATGCTGACCGTTACAGAAGAGCTCTGAATAATTGCAGTAACCACAAACCCAATCAAAATTCCCAAAAATGGATTATTCAGTCCCGCAAGCAAATCAACTACAAAGGGGGACTCTTTCATCCCTTCCATGCTTCCTGACATAAGAGACAGTCCCATGAAAAGCACACCAAAGCCCACAATGACTTCCCCAACCTGTTTGATTTTCTGATTCTTGCAGAACATGGTAACCACAACACCGCAAATGAGGAACACCGGGGCTGCCTGTGACAGATTAAAGGCCACAAGCTGGGAGGTAATGGTAGTACCTACATTGGCTCCCATAATAATTCCAGCCGCCTGAACCAGGTTCATAAGTCCTGCATTTACAAAGCTGACCACCATAACCGTAGTGGCGCTGGAAGACTGTACAATAGCACAAAACAACATTCCAAACAGCATTCCGATAAATCGGTTTTTGGTAAAGAAAGCCAGGAAGCCCCTCATCTTCGCTCCTGCTGCTTTCTCTATGCTGTCACTCATGACCGTCATGCCATATAAAAACAGACCAAGCCCTCCAACCAGCGACAATATGTTTTCTATACTCATGTTTTTCTCCTTCGTAATAAAACGGACAGGCTGCCACCCGTCCCTGCTTTAAGCATAACGAATGTTTCCCTGCTTGTCCATATTATTTTTCAAAAAAACTTCGACCTGTTTCTACATCTCTGTCCAACTGCTTCTTTAATTCTTCCAAAGATGCAAATTTTTTCTCTGGTCTTAAATATTTGTAAAAACGCACCTCAGCCTCTTGTCCGTATAAGTCCTCATTGCAGGCAAAAAGGTAGGTCTCAACACCTAAAAAGTTTTCTTTCACAGTGGGTTTATACCCTACATTGGTGATTCCCTGATAAAGGCGGTTTCCAATCAAAGACTGGGTAATATAAACTCCGTTTGGGGGAAGTTTTTTCACCTTTGGAGGAATGAGATTTGCAGTAGGAATCCCAATAGTTCTTCCAAGCTGCCGTCCATGGACAATCTCTCCTCTGGTAAAATAAGGATATCCAAGCAGAGCATTTACCTTTTCCATATTGCCTTTTTCCAGTTCTTCTCTTATATAGGTACTGCTGATATCCAGATTTCCATCTTTTTCCTTCTCCAGAACCTGTACCTGAAACCCATAAATTTCCCCCAGTTCAGCCAGCATCTGAGGGTTTCCCCTGCGTTCATAGCCAAACCGGAAATCCGGGCCAACTGCCACAAATCCGGTCTGAAGCCTGTCAACTAAATATTCCTTAACAAACTGCTCCGGCTCCATATGCATCAGTTCATCTGTAAAGGGACATTCTGCCAGAATATCCACCCCAAATGCTTCTGCCAGTTCTCTTCGTTCTTCATAGGTAAGAAGAAATTCAGGCGGCATGTGCAGCATATGACTTCTTGGGGGAACATCAAAAGTAAACACTACGGTTCTCCACTGTTCCTGTTTATGCGCTTGTATACATTCGATTAATTTCTGATGGCCTCTGTGAAGTCCGTCAAATTTTCCCAGGGTTACCGCACTTTTCCAGGGAGCCTTTACATGAGGAATCTGTGTTGTATAAATCATAATTTCTCCTTATCATGCCGGAAATCCTCCGGGGTAGAGAAAATCCTTTCCGGCTTATACTGACGCTTTTCTCCCTGATACGCATAAATCCCAACAAAAACATGGGTACTGGTATACATCCTTACCCTTTGAACCCTCTGCTGTTTCCTGTCAGGAACCGGATTTCCGTTTTCCAGTAATTTATCCAGCCCGGGCTCTGTCTCATAAGCCGGCAGATGAGAAAACATTTCTTCCACTGTAACAATATGTTCCAAAATCCGCCCCTCTTTTGCCAGAGCTTCAATCTCTGAAAGCTTCAGACTGTCAGAAAGGTTAAACCGGTCTACCTGAGTTCGAAGGAGTTTTTCCATACAACCTCCGCAGCCCAGTTTTTCCCCGATATCATGACACAAAGTACGGATATAGGTTCCTTTGGAGCAGGTAACCGAAAAGGTTACATAGGGCAGAGACATTTCCAGGATCTGAATGTCATAAAAGGTCACAGGTCTTGGCTTACGCTCAATTTCTATGCCTTCTCTTGCCAGCTCATATAATTTCTTTCCCTGCACTTTCAGAGCAGAATACATTGGCGGAACCTGCATCTGTTCTCCCAGAAAGCCCTCTATACAGGACCTGACTTCCTCTTCTGTACAGGAAACCGGCTTTTCCTTTAGAACCCTTCCTGATTTATCCTGAGTATCTGTTGTGATTCCCAGATGCAGCACTGCCTCATAGGTTTTTCGCTTATCTGTCAGCATGGAGCAAAGCCTGGTTCCTTTTCCAAGGCACACAGGAAGCACCCCTTCTGCATCCGGGTCCAGAGTTCCTGTATGACCAATTTTCTTCTGCTTTAAAATCCCCCGCAGTTTTGCCACTACATCATGAGAGGTGTAGCCCTTTTCTTTATATACATTAATGATTCCATTTATCATGAATGTTTCTCACTCTTCTATTAATTGTTTTTCTATAATTTCCAGCAGATTATTCATGACATCATACACTGACCCATGGAAGGTACAGCCAGCCGCCAGAACATGACCGCCGCCGCCAAAATAAGATGCCACTTCATTGACATTGACCTTCCCTTTTGAGCGCAGACTCACTTTAAATTCCTGAGGTTTTACTTCATAAATGAAAATTGCCACCTCTACGCCTTTAATAATGCGAAGCTGCTGAACAATGCCATCCAAATCCTTAGGCTCTACATGATAGAAATCCATCATCTTCTTTTTCACAACTCCGATGACACACTTTCCATCCATAAGGAGAATACTCTCCATGAGACATCTGCCCAGAATCTGATTCTGCACATAGGTTTTCTCATAGAAGGATTCCTCTACAATTTTTGTAAAGGGAATGTCTTTTTCCATGAGCTTTGCCGCAATACGCATAGTCTCCGGTGATGTACAGGAATATTGAAATACTCCGGTATCGTGAACCATTCCTGTATAAACAGCCTCTGCCACTGCTTTTGACACCTTGTCTTCTTCTAAAAGTGTGTATAAAACCTCACAGGTTGAACTGGCATCCGGACGGATTTCATTTACATCCCCCAGTCCCCGGTTGCTGATATGATGATCAATACACACCCTTTTTTTTGCAGTTTCGTAAGCTTCTTCTGCAACCCCAATGCGATTCTTATCGCTGACATCCAGGGTAATCAGCAAATCATACACCTTTCCTGTCTGATAAACCGTTTTGATTTCCTCAAAACAGGAAAGAAAGGAAAACTGCGCTCCCGGCTGTTCCAGATATACGTCTGCTGCAAGATTCGGGTAGTTTTCTTTTAAATAAAGATACAATCCCATACAGGAACCAACACAGTCACCATCCGGACGCACATGTCCGGCAATGGCAACTGTATTTATCCCCTTTAATTCATTGGCTATCTTCTCCATCTTCCTGCACCTCCTCTTTTCTGGTGACCTCATCAATGAGTTTTGACATGGTAACACCATACTCGATGGATTCGTCCAGTATAAAACGAATTTCCGGAGTGTTTCTCAGGTTTATACTTTTTGCAAGCTGTCTGCGAATATAGCCCTCTGCATTTTTCAGTCCTGCAATGGTGTTCTTCTTCGCTTCGTCATCCCCTAAAACACTGATATATGCTCTGCAAGTTTTTAAATCCGGCGCAACCTCCACACCTGTTACAGAGGTCATAGGATGGATGCGGGGATCTTTAATACCCTCCCGGATGAGATTTGCCAGCTCATGCTGAACCTCTGCATTGACCCGGGTGTTTTTAATACTGTTTTTTCTCATACTATCCCTCTCTGTCTGTTCCTATCTTGGAACCTCTACCATGGTATATGCTTCTACGCGGTCTTCTTCCTTAATATCATTGAAATCTTCAAATACAAGACCACACTCATATCCAGCCTTTACTTCTTTTACATCATCTTTGAAACGTTTCAGAGAAGCCAGCGCTCCTTCAAAAATCTGTTCTCCATCTCTGGTAATACGAACCTGGCAGTTTCTCTGGAATACACCGTCTAAAACATAGGAGCCGGCAATATTTCCCACACCGGAAGCCTTGAAAATCTGACGTACTTCTGCATGACCCAGAACTTTTTCTTCAAAGACAGGGTCCAGCATACCTTTCATAGCAGCTTCCACATCCTCAATGGCCTGGTAAATAACTCTGTAAAGACGTAAATCTACACCTTCCTGCTCTGCCACAGATTTTGCAGTAGCATCCGGGCGGACATTAAATCCAATGATAATTGCATTGGATGCGCTTGCCAAAGTTACGTCAGATTCATTGATGGCTCCTACGCCCCCATGAATGACTTTTACTACCACTTCTTCATTGGACAGTTTTACAAGACTCTGTTTTACCGCTTCCACAGAGCCCTGAACGTCTGCTTTTACAATCAGAGGCAGTTCCTTCAGGTTTCCTGCCTGAATCTGGCTGAACAGATCATCCAGAGACATTTTTGCTTTTGTTTCTTCCAGCAGACGGTTCTTATTCTCAGAAACAAAGGTAGCTGCAAAGTTTTTCGCTTCCTTGTCATTGTCTGTTACTACCAGAATTTCTCCTGCATTTGGCACATCATTTAAGCCCAGGATTTCTACCGGAGTAGATGGACCTGCTTCTTTGACTCTTCTGCCCTTATCGTCAATCATCGCACGAACCCTGCCTGAGCATGCTCCTGCTGCAATAAAATCTCCAACTCTTAAAGTACCCTTCTGTACTAAAATAGTGGCAACCGGACCTTTTCCTTTATCCAGCTCTGCTTCAATGACCAGACCTCTTGCTTTTCTGTTTGGATTTGCTTTAAGCTCTGATACTTCTGCAGTAAGAAGAATCATTTCCAGAAGGTTGTCAATGCCTTCTCCTGTGTGAGCAGAAACCGGCGCAAATACAGTACTTCCGCCCCAGTCTTCCGGAATCAGTTCATATTCTGATAATTCCTGTTTTACTCTCTCAATGTTTGCACTTGGCTTATCAATTTTGTTAATGGCAACAATGATTTCCACCCCTGCTGCCTTGGCATGGTTAATGGCTTCTACGGTCTGCGGCATCACACCGTCATCTGCTGCTACGACTAAAATAGCAATATCCGTAGCATTGGCGCCACGCATACGCATAGCAGTAAACGCCTCATGTCCCGGTGTATCCAGGAAGGTAATCTTCTGTCCGCCTACGCTTACCATATAAGCGCCAATATGCTGTGTAATACCACCGGCTTCTCTGTCTGTTACATGGCTTTTTCTGATATAGTCCAAAAGGGAAGTTTTACCATGGTCAACGTGACCCATAACACAGACAACCGGTGGTCTGGTTACTAAAGTATCTTCCGGCTCTTCTTCTTCTCTTAACAGTTCTTCAATAACATCCACCTTTTCTTCCTGCTCAGCAATGATGTCATAATCCATGGCAATTTCCTGGGCTTTTTCAAAGTCGATTTCATGATTTACTGTAACCATGACGCCTTCCATAAATAATTTTTTCACAATGACAGATGGCTGCATCTTCATCTTATCTGCCAGTTCGCGGATGGTCATTTTTTCCGGAAGTGTAATTTCCTTTACTTCTTCCTTCTTCTCTTCCTTTGGATGTGTAACAGGCTTCTGAAGCTGCATTGCTTTTGGAATTTTCTGAGTCTGACGGCGTCCGCCCTGATTTGGACGTTTGCCCTGATTCTGGTACTCATCTCTTCTGTTATCTTTTTTCTTATTTTCTCTGTTTGCTTTGCGGCTGTCTTTTTCTACAAACTCCAGATTTGGCGCATCAAACTTTCCGCCCTGTTCTCTTCTGGAATCTCCGGCTCTTCCTTCGTTTCTGCCGCCAAAACGGTTGTTAGAGCGTTCCCCGTTATTTCCCTGGAAACGGTTATTCGAACGTTCTCCCTGGCGTCCCTCTCCATTGTTATTGCCAAAACGATTTCCGGGACGTCCCTGCTGCTGACGGTTCTGTCGGTTTTCTCCATTGTTATTGTTATAACGGTTTCCCTGACGGTTCTCCCCGTTGTTATTATTATAACGGCCTCCCTGGCGGTTCTCCCCGTTGTTATTATTATAGCGGCCTCCCTGGCGGTTCTCTCCGTTGTTATTATTATAGCGGCCTCCCTGACGGTTTTCTCCGTTGTTGTTATAACGTCCCTGCTGCTGACGGTTCTGACGATTTTCCCCGTTGTGATTATTGTTGGAACGGTTGTTATTAGAACGATTATTTTTATTTTCTTGTCTCATAGAATCTTGCGTACCTCTGTTTTCGCCCTGACGGTTTCCCTGGCGTTTTTCTTCATTTTTCTGTTCTGTATTGGCATTTGCCTGGCGCTGGGGTTTCTGCTTACGCTCCTGGCCATGGCTTGCATTCTGAGGACGGAATACCTGAATTAATTTCTTCTTTGGCTTCTCTGCGTCCCCTGTTTTTCCATTTTCTTCCTGAACTGTGGCAGAACTTTTCTTGAAATTTGCTCTTACCATATCTGCGTGGGCATTCTCTACATTGCTCATGTGGCTTGTTAACTCTATGTGCTGAGATTTTAAGAAATCTAAAACCTCTTTGTTTGTTTTGTTTACTTCCTTTGCGAGTTCATAAACTCTGATTGTTGACATATATTGCCCTCCTTTTTGTCCTGATGTCCCATATCATCCAGCTTCTTTTTCATCGCCACAGCGAACTGTTCCTGTGTCACTGCTATACAGGCACGATACTCTTTTCCTATGGCTGTTCCCAATTCCTCCTTTGAACCAATGTTATAAAAAGGCACTTTATAATACGTACACATATCACGAAATTTTTTTCTGGTATTTTCTGATGCATCCTCTGCAATCAAAACCAGATAAGCGGTTCTGCCTTTCACTGCTTTTTCAGTAGCAAATTCACCGCTTACTACCTTTCCGGCCTTTGTTGCAAGACCGAGAAGGGATAATTCTTTACGAATGTTCAAGATTCTCAAACTCCTTTTCCAGGTTTTCATACACAGACTTCGGAATTGCCATTTTCAGGGAACGCTCCAGTCCTTTATTTTTTATTGCCTGCAAAAGACAGGATTTTTGAAAACACAGATAGGCACCTCTTCCGTTTTTTCTGCCCGTAGCATCCAGGATAATTTCATCCTCTGTGGTTTTCAGCACCCGCATCATTTCTTTTTTGCTTTTCATTTCTCCACATCCTACGCATTTGCGCATTGGAATTTTACGAACTGTACCCATATGTCCACCTTACTCTTCCACTTGTTCTTCTGCCGGTTCTTCCTGCAGTTGTTCCCCATTCTCTTCACTGTGAGACGCTTCATAAGCCTCCTCCTCTTCGTAGAGATTCAGCTCCCCTGCTTCTCTTGCCTGGGATTCGCTCTTAATATCAATCTTATATCCTGTAAGTCTGGCAGCCAGTCTTGCATTCTGTCCTTCCTTACCAATGGCAAGTGAAAGCTGGAAGTCCGGTACAATCACCATAGCGGTCTTTTCATCCGGATCAGCCAAAACAGAAATAACCTTTGCAGGGCTTAATGCATTCTCAATCAGAAGGGCCGGATTATCACTCCAGTTGATAATATCAATTTTTTCTCCGCGCAGCTCTTCCACAATGGAATTTACTCTTGCGCCATTCATACCAACACAGGCACCTACCGGATCTACATCCGGGTCATTGCTCCATACTGCAATTTTGGTACGGGAACCAGCCTCTCTGGCAATGCTCTTAATTTCTACGGTTCCATCCTTTACCTCTGTAACCTCTGCCTCAAAAAGACGTTTTACCAGTTCCGGATGTGTTCTGGAAACCAGGATCTTAGGCCCTTTCGGTGTATCTTTGACCTCCAGAATATATAATTTAATTCTTTCTGTAGGCTGGAATACCTCTGTTTTTACCTGTTCATTTTCTGTAAGGACTGCATCTGCTTTTCCAAGATTAATGCTGTAGTTTCTTCCCATGCTTCTCTGTACAATACCAGTAACAATGTCTCTCTCTTTTCCGTAATACTGATTGAAAATCACTTTTCTCTCTTCTTCGCGGATTTTCTGAAGAATCACATTCTTTGCATTCTGGGTAGCAATACGTCCGAACTGTTTTGATTTCACTTCCACGTTTACCACATCTCCCAGAGTGTACTGAGAATGCATCATTCTGGCATCTGCAAGGCTGATTTCTGTTACCGGGTCCTGCACCTCTTCCACTACTGTTTTCTCTGCAAACACGCTGAAATCACAGGTCTGTGGATTAATGTTTACTTTAATGTTATCTGCTTTTCCAAAATGGTTTTTGCATGCCTGAATCAGAGATTGCTCAATAGCCTCAAGCAGTGTATCCTTGCTGATAGATTTTTCTTTTTCCAGAATATTCAGCGCTTCTAATAATTCTGTATTCATGTTTCACTTTCCTCCTAAATATACAATCGTCTAAAGGTTCTTAAAAATCAAAGGCAAGACGAATCAGCGCAATATCCGACTTCTGGAAGGTCTTTTCCTCTCCCTCACAATCAATTGTCACACTGTTTTCATCATATGCAGTTAAAATACCATAAAATTCCTTTTCCCGATTCACCGCCCGGTAGGTACGGATTTCCAGTTCCTTGCCCATGCTTCTTTTGTAGTCCTTCTCTTTCTTCAAAGGTCTGCCAAGTCCCGGTGAGCTCACTTCCATGATATATGCTTCTTCAATAAAATCCTCTTCATCCAGCTTCTGGGAAAAAGCCCTGCTGACAACCTCACAGTCGTCCACAGTAATTCCCTGTGGCTTATCAATATAAGCTCTCAGATAATAATTACTTCCTTCTTTTACATACTCCACATCCACCAGTTCAAACCCATGTGCCTCCACAATAGGGGTAATCAAGGCTTCTGCTTTCTGTTCATAAGTTTCCCTTTTACTCATGCTCTCACCTTCTTTCCAAAAATTGCCCTTTTGAGAAAGGGTACACAAACGATAAGAGTGGACCGCCTGGCCCACTCTTATGCTATCGTAATTATCAAGTTCTCTTTAAGGATAGCACTATTCTGCCAAACATGCAAGCCCCTTTTTCTCCGTTCCCTGCTAATTCCACACAATAATCAGTAATTTGTCCCATCCGCCATAATAAATCTGCCAGGAAACCTGCTGACCAGGAGATAGATTCCCTGTACTTTGAACCACTTCCTGCAGCAAAGTTCCATCTACCATATCTGCTACCGCCTGATCATAGGCTTCCTGGGACGCAAAACACAGCTCTGTGGTATGAGCTTCCACGCTTACTGTCTGCAACAGCTCCTGATAAATCTGATTTCTATCGTAACTTTCATACCAGCAGCCTTTTCTTTTATAATAATTATAGCTGTCATCTTCACAGACAGGAAGGGGAATGGTTCCATCTGCTTTATGAGTGGGCTTTAGCATCTTGTCATTACAGCACAGGTAACTGTAAAATATATCCACACCGGAAGCTTCCGCATCTGAATACCCCGGATTTCCCCAGGTGGTATCTACATAATAATACGCATCCTGAATTTTCACCAGATTCCACGCATGGCCTGCCTCCCTATCCTTGGTAACTGTACCTGTTACCAGAGTGCAAAAGATTCCCATCCGATTCAAAAGATACTGTGTTGCCTTGGCATATCCCATGCAGACACTGCTTTTTCCCAGAAAAACGCTTTGGATATTCTGATTATTGGGACTGGTTTCATCATAGCCCACCTTATGAATTAAAGTCTCATACACATACTTGATTTTTTCATAAGTATCTGCATCAGAAGGAATGCCCGAAAGCCATTCATTTGCTGTGGCTTCTATTTCTGTCTTTACCTGAGCTGCTGCCTCCTGGCTCATAAGATAATCAGGAAGCACCTTCATGCCTGCCACACTTCCTCCGGGCCATGTTTCTTCATAATACCGGAAGCCTCCTTCTGTCCAGAAATACTCCGGATGGTCTGTCATAACCATATTTACCACAGCTTCCAGCCTGTCCCCTGTAATAGGGCTTACGGTAATCTCCTTTGCAAAGGCTTCCAGACCTGCCATAAGCTGTCTGTACACCTTTTGTTCTTCTTCCGGCAAGGTCTGATATCCATAATACAAAACCTCCTGCTGCTGTGTAACAGTGCTCTCTGCCTCAGCCCCAGAGGAATTTCCCATTCCTGGTATGTCCTCTATTCTGCACCCACACAGCCCCAGAAGCAAAAGAAGTCCCAGAATGCTTTGTTTTATCTTTCTCTTGACTTCCATATCATCCCTGCCTTTCTTATCTGTCAAACACGAATTTTTGTTCCCCTGGTATCCCGTTTTGCCAGCTTCAGTTTATTTAAAACCACTTTTTTATTTTTGTACTCAATTTCATACTCTGTTCTGTTTTCCAGCATATAGGCATGTTCCACCAGGTCCTTCTCACTCATGCGTATACCCCGAACGCCCAGCGCAGTTTTCTTTTTCTCCGGTATTTCCTCTTTTAAAAACTTCAGGAAACATCCTTCCCTTGTCTGAAGAACCAGGTGTTCCATAGGCTCTGCATTCTGCACCATAACCACCCTGTCCTCTTCTCCAAGCTTGGTGGCTGCTATGGTTCTTTTGGACGCCTCAAACTCACTGCCCGCTACCAGCTTTACCATACCTTTTGCAGTAGCAAAGCACAGCCTTCCTTCCTTAATGCCAGCCAGACATCCCACATAAACAATTTGCTCCTGGGCGCTGTCATAATTGCTCACATTATCCACCGGCGTTCCCTTATCCCTGAGCTTTCCAAAAGGCAGATCCAGGACCTTAATGCTATGCATCCTTCCCAAATCTGTAAAAATGCAGATTTTGTCTGTATTCATACAGGAGAATACATATTTATTTTCACTGTCTGCTGCCTCCCTGTTTCTCTCATAGGTATTTTTATCTATGGTTCTGGCATATCCAAAACGGTCCATTAAGAACACGACTTCCATTTCCTCTATTTTCTTTTCTTCATAGACTGCCTCTGCCGCATTCTCCACAACAGTACGTCTTGGTTTGGCATATTCCTTTTTAATCTTCTTTAAATCTTCTATAATCACAGCCGCCATGGAATCATAATTTGCCAGAATATCTTCATATGTTGCAATCCGTTTCATGGTTTCTTCATGTTCCTGCATCAGAGTCTCAATTTCCAGACCAATCAGCTTATACAACCGCATATCCAGAATTGCCAACGCCTGACGCTCTGTAAAATGCAATTTCTGAGCCTGTCTCTGGCTGGTCTTGGTCTTAAACCGGATTCCCTCTGTTTCACCTTTTATGAGACAGTTTTTCACCTGTTCCCTGCTCTTACTTCCTCTTAAAATCTCAATAATCAAATCAATGACGTCACAGGCTTTTATAAGACCTTCCTGTACTTCCCTGTTTTCCTGTTCCTTTTTCAGCAGGTTCTGATACTTTCTGGTAGCAACGTCAAACTGAAAATCCACATGATGCTCAATAATCTGCTTTAGTCCCAGGGTCTCCGGTCTGCCTTCTGCAACAGCCAGCATATTTACACCAAAAGTATCTTCCAATCTGGTCTTTTTATACAACATGTTCTTGAGATTTTCCACATCTGCGCCTTTTTTCAGCTCCAGAACAATACGGATGCCTTCCTTGGAAGACTGGTTGGAAATATCTACAATATCTGTGGTTTTCTTGGTCTCTACCAGGGATGCAACATCATTTAAAAACTTCCCGATATTGGCTCCAACCATGGTGTAGGGAATTTCTGTGATGACCAGAAGATTTTTTCCATTCTTTCCCTTCTCAACCTCCACTTTTCCCCTGAGTTTTATCTTGCCTGTTCCAGATTCATAGATGGAGAGCAAATCATCCTTATTTACCACCAGACCTCCCGTAGGAAAATCTGGTCCTTTCAGAAAGTGCATAAGCTCCTGAACCGTAATATCATTATTTTTCATATAGGCAATGACGCTGTCAATGACTTCTCCCAGATTGTGAGGCGGGATGCTGGTAGCCATTCCAACAGCGATTCCGTCTGCGCCGTTCACCAGAAGATTGGGAATCCGCACCGGAAGTACCTCTGGTTCCTTCTCCGTCTCATCAAAGTTTGGCACAAAATCCACCACATTCTTATCCATATCGCTTAAATAGACTTCCTGGGTGATTTTCTGCAGTCTGGCTTCTGTGTATCGCATAGCCGCTGCCCCGTCGCCTTCAATGGAACCAAAATTTCCATGTCCGTCCACCAGGGGCTGGCCCTTCTTAAATTCCTGAGCCATAACCACCAGGGCGTCATAAATAGAACTGTCCCCATGAGGATGGTATTTACCCATAGTATCTCCTACAATACGGGCGCACTTACGATACGGTCTGTCATACCGGATTCCCAGCTCATACATATCGTACAGCGTTCTCCTTTGAACAGGTTTTAACCCGTCTCTTACATCAGGAAGCGCCCTGGCGATAATAACACTCATGGCATAGTCAATGTAAGATTTCTGCATAATTTCCGAATATTCTGTTCTGATAATATGATCTTGTATTTCTGCCATACTGCACCTCTTATATATCTAATTCTGCATCTTGTGCATGTTCATAAATAAACGCTTTTCTGGGAGGTACTTCCGTTCCCATAAGAATCTCAGTTACCTCTGACGCCATTCTGGCATCCTCTATTTCCACCAGACGCAGCATCCTGGTTTCTGGATTTAAGGTAGTTTCCCACAACTGGTCTGCATCCATTTCACCCAGACCTTTGTATCTTTGCAGGGTAAAGGGACCCTTATGGGTTTTTCTGTAACGCTCCAGGGCTTTATCATCATAGAGATACTCTTCTTTTCCTTTGGATGGCATAGCCTTGTACAAAGGAGGCATGGCAATATACACATGCCCCTCATAAATAAGCTCTGGCATAAAACGATAAAACAGGGTCAGCAGCAAGGTAGAAATATGAGCCCCGTCCACATCCGCATCTGCCATAATAATGATTTTATTATACCTGAGTTTTGCAATATCAAAATCATTTCCATAGCCTTCTGAGAACCCGCATCCAAAGGCATTAATCATGGTCTTAATCTCTGCATTTGCCAGTACCTTGTCAATGCTGGCTTTTTCCACGTTTAAGATTTTACCCCTGATAGGTAAAATTGCCTGAAAGCTTCTGTCTCTGGCGGTTTTTGCGCTTCCTCCTGCAGAATCTCCCTCTACAATAAAAATTTCACATAAAGAAGGGTCTCTTTTTTCACAGTTTGCCAGCTTTCCGTTGGAGTCAAAGGAATATTTCTGTTTTGTCAAAAGATTGGTCTTGGCCTTCTCTTCTGTTTTTCTGATTTTCGCCGACTTCTCTGCACATGCCAGAATATTTTTCAAGGTTTCCAGATTCCTGTCAAAATAAAGAACAATCTCTTCTCCTGTCACCTTGCCCACAGCTTTGGATGCATCCTGATTATCCAGTTTGGTCTTGGTCTGTCCTTCAAACCTCGGCGCGGGATGCTTAATGGAAACCACCGCTGTCATGCCATTTCTCACATCTGCGCCGGTAAAATTTGAATCCTTTTCTTTTAAAATTCCAAGCTCTCTTGCATAGGTGTTCATCACAGAAGTAAAGGTGGTCTTAAATCCCGTAAGGTGGGTTCCGCCTTCTGAGTTATAGATGTTATTGCAAAATCCCAGAACATTCTCTCGGAATTCATTCACATATTGAAATGCCGCCTCCACAGTAATTCCATCGCACTCCCCTTTAAAGTAAACAGGGTCATGCACTGCTTCGCTTTTCTTATTCAGGTCTTTGATAAAGCCCACGATTCCCTCTGGTTCCTGAAAAACAATCCGTTCCTCTTCCGGCTGTCTCTTATCCTCAAACAAAATGGTAAGCTCCGGATTCAGGTAAGAGGTCTCATGCAACCTGCTTTTGATTTCCGTAGAAGAAAACCAGGTTTTCTCAAAAATCTCCGGGTCCGGAAGAAAATTCACCAAAGTTCCTGTTGCCTTGGTTCTTCCCAGCTTTGGCAAAAGTCCATCCTCCAATTCTATTGTTGGATTCCCTCTCTCATAATGGTCATGATGTACATATCCTCCTGTGCTGATTTTAATATCCAGATAAGAGGACAATGCATTTACTACCGAAGAACCCACTCCATGAAGACCTCCGCTGGTCTTATATACCGAATCATCAAATTTTCCTCCTGCGTGAAGGGTGGTGAAAACCAGACGTTCTGCGGAGACACCCTTTTCATGCATTCCCACAGGGATACCCCTTCCATCATCCTCAATGGTTGCGGAACCGTCTTTTTCCAGAGTTACTCTTATATTCTTGCAGAAACCAGCCAGATGTTCATCCACTGCATTATCCACAATTTCATAAATCAAATGATTCAGTCCTTTACGTGAAACACTTCCTATATACATTCCCGGACGTTTTCTCACAGCCTCCAGACCTTCCAGCACAGTAATACTGCTGGCATCATAGACATTTTTCTTCGCCATGTTTCTATCCTTCCTTATATAACTTTCCAAATTTTGTATTGCCTGCTTTTTTCATAAAAAACGCTCCCAAAAATCCGCACAGCAGTCCCAAAACCAGACCTGCCAGCACATCTGTAGGAAAATGTACATAAAAGTACAAACGGGAAATCCCCATAAAAAAAGCCAGAACCATTGCCCAGCATCCCCAGGTACGTTTTGTAAAATATAAGGCTCCTGCCGCCGCAAAAGAAGCCATGGTATGTCCTGAAGGAAACGAATAATCTTTCGGAACCCGCACCAGCATTTCTACGGTGTCACGAACCCAGCAGGGTCTTGGCCTTGCCACCAGAGGTTTCAGAATCATATTTGCCAAAACAAGATCCAGCAAAAGCGCCAGAAGCACCGCTACACCACAGGGTCTGTATTTTCTGGAGCATAAAAGAATCACTCCCAGAAGAATCCAAAACCATCCGGCCTCTCCCAGCATGGTGACAAACTTTAATATACTTGTAAGTACAGGATTGTGAATACTTTGAAACCAGTCTAAAACAACAAACTCCCACGCCATATTACTTATCCTTTCTCACTTATCTGTAAATACTCCCATGATAAGGTCTTCTGTATCATATCTCATTTCCATGATATTTTCAAACCTTTCTTTTCTCTTTCATTATACAGAACATATGTTCTATATGTCAACACTTTTTTATTTTGTATTTTTTTGCAAAAAAGTGTTGACATTTAAAAAAGGTTGATGTATTATTAGTGAGTACGGTTCGTTGGTCAAGCGGTTAAGACGCCGCCCTCTCACGGCGGAAACACGGGTTCGATTCCCGTACGAACTGCTAAGGAAATATTCGGAAGGATATTTCCTTTTTTGTTATCTGAAAAACGGAGGATATCTTATGAATTCTTTCATTGATCTTCATACACATTCCACTGCCTCAGACGGTACTTTAACCCCAACAGCGCTCCTGTCTCTTGCAAAAGAACAGCATTTAAAAGCGATTGCACTGACAGACCATGATACCACTGCAGGACTGGAGGAAGCAGCCCAGGCAGCTATTAAGAATCAAATAGAACTGGTTTCCGGCATTGAGTTTTCTTCTACCTGGAAAAATACCAGTGTTCATATCGTAGGACTTGATTTTAACTGGAAAGACGCCGGCTTCCAGGAAGCCCTGAGACAATTTCAGAGTTCCCGAACCCGGCGCAATATCAAAATGATTGACCTTCTTCAAAAAGAAGGGTTCCATATTTCTCTGGAATCCGTACAGGAGGCTTTTCCAGACAGCACCTGTACCCGCGCAAACCTTGCCAGATTTCTGGTAGACAATGGAGAAATCCCTTCCATGCGGGAAGCCTTTGACCGCTACTTAGGTGACCATGCCAGATGCTATGTTCCAAGAGAAGAAGTTACCCCCGCCCAGACCATTGACTTGATTCACCAGTGCGGAGGTATTGCTGTTTTTGCTCATCCTGTACTATGCAGATTTTCCATTTCAAGACTGGAAGAGCTGATTTTGGAGCTAAAGAAATCCAGGCTGGATGCCCTGGAGGTTTTTTATTCCACCTACACACCTTCTGACCAGGCAGCCATGGCACGTCTGGCAGAAAAGCATCGGCTAAAGCCCTCTGGTGGCAGTGATTTTCATGGCAGTAATAAACCTCTTATCCACCTTGGCACAGGAAAAGGCAACCTGAAAATCCCGTACACAGTCCTTAAAAATCTTCGCTCTTAAAAAAGACGTTTTCCTGTTAATTCCGTCTTCACATCCACCAGACCAACGGATTCCATGCGGCTGTCCGCAGATACATTCCGGTGATCGCCCATGACAAACAGCTTACCTTCTGGTATGTACACATCCAGATTTTCTGTTTTCATGGGCTCATTCAGGTAGTTTTCTTCCAGCTTTTCTCCATTAATGTAAACCTCATTGTCCAGAATTTTCAGATGCTCTCCCGGCAGCCCAATCACCCGCTTAATAATCTGGGTTTTCTTTGGTATTTTCTTAGATGCTACAATAATATCACCACGCTTTAGATTCTCTTCCTTTAGAAAACCGGTCTGCAAAAGCAATATCTGACCGTCCTGCAAAGTGGGTTCCATACTGTCTCCCTCTACCACCGCAATCCTGAAAAGCTGGGAACAGAGAAAAGCCAGCAACAGTCCAAAGACCACTGGTTTTCCCCAGTCCCCCAGAAAGCTTCTTATTTTCTTCCAGACAGAGGCTTTCATCTCTACGCCTCCTCCGGCGCCTGTGCCGGTACAAAAATCCTGCCATGAATGGGATTTTCCGGCAGCATACCGCGCCTGGTTGCTTCCTCACAGAAATATTCCTGAGAATTTATCAGTTGCTTGCCCCGTTTGTCGATTTTTTCGTAGGTTCCATCCTCCTGAAGCACATGCGCTTTCACGTTATCTGCAAGCTGAATCTCCAAAATATGTTTAACCTCTTCTTTGATTTTCTCATTTTCCACCGGAAATACAATTTCTACACGTTTATCCAGATTTCTTGGCATCCAGTCCGCGCTTCCCATGAAGATTTCTTCCCTTCCATCGCTGTAAAAATAAAAGATCCGGCTGTGTTCCAGGAAATTTCCCACAATAGAACGCACAGTAATGTTCTCACTGATACCGGGAATCCCAACCTTCAGGCAGCAAATCCCCCTGATAATCAAATCAACCCGAACCCCAGCCGCGCTTGCCGCGTACAAGGCTGCTATAATATCCCTGTCACACAGGGAGTTCATTTTCGCTACAATTCTGGCTTTTTTTCCTTCCAGCGCCCGCTCCCGTTCCATTTCAATTAAATGCAGGAAACGATTCCGCATCCAAAGGGGAGCCACCACCAGCTTATTCCAGCTTCTTGGTTCCGAATAACCGGAAAGCATGTTAAAGACTGCGGTGGCATCCTCTCCGATTCTGGCAGAGCAGGTTAAGATTCCACAGTCTGTATAAAGCTTTGCGGTAGAATCATTATAATTTCCAGTTCCAAGATGCACATATCTGCGGATTCCCTCTTCCTCCTTACGCACCACAAGGGTAATCTTACTGTGGGTTTTTAGTCCAAGAAGGCCGTAAATAACATGACATCCTGCTTTTTCCAGTTTTTTTGCCCAGACAATATTATTCTCTTCATCAAACCTGGCCTTTAACTCTACCAGCACTGTCACCTGTTTTCCGTTTTCTGCTGCCTGGGCAAGGGCCGCTACAATAGGGGAATTTCCACTGACCCGATACAAAGTCTGCTTAATGGCAAGTACCTGTGGGTCTTTGGACGCCTGGCGCACAAAATCTACCACTGGCTTAAAGGTCATATAAGGATGGTGCAGTAAAATATCCTGTCTGCGAATCTGGGTAAAAATATCTTCCTCTGTCATCATCTGGGGGACATTTGCCGGCACATAGGCAGGTGTTTTTAATTCCTCAAAGCCTTCCAGACCATACATTTTCATTAGAAACGTCAAATCCAGAGGTCCGTTTACTGCATAAATGTCCTCCTCTTTCATATGAAACTCTGTTTTTAAAATTTTCAAAAGGCGGGAATCCATTTTTTCATCCACATCCAGACGGATAACCTCACCCCACTGGCGTTTCTTAATCTGTTTCTGAATCTCACTTAATAAATCTGCTGCCTCATCCTCATCAATGGTCAAATCCGCATTGCGAATAATACGGTAAGGACAGGCGCACACCACCTGATTGCTTAAAAACAGCTTGCCAATATTCCGTTCAATAATCTCTTCCAGGAGAATCACTGCCTTTTTTCCTTCCTTCTGACAGGGAATCTCCACAATCCGCGGAAGCACAGAAGGCACCTGCACAGTTGCAAATTCCAGCTCTTCCTTCTCCTTTTTCCCCTTCTTTAAAATCAAAGCGCCGATATTCAGAGTTTTATTTCTTACCAGAGGAAAGGGTCTTGCGCTGTCCATGGCCATGGGCGTAAGCACCGGATAAATGCTCTCCTCAAAGTATTGGTCGGTAAAAGCCTTCTGCTCTTTTGTCATAGCTTCATGGCTTTCCACTACCACAAGCCCTGCTTTTCTAAGCGCGGGAAGCAGAGAACGGTTGTAGGTACTGTACTGAGTCTGTATGAGATTTCTGGTCACCGGAGCCAGCATAGCCAGTTGCTCCTTGGGAGACAAACCCGCAATATCCGGCTTGGTATATTTTGCATGTACCATATCCTTTAAAGACGCCACACGTATCATAAAAAACTCATCCAGATTCGATGCCGTAATACTGAGAAATTTCAACCGCTCAAATAATGGTATGGACTTATCCCTTGCCTCAGACAGCACACGTTCATTAAATCCTATCCAGCTCAGTTCTCTGTTCCGGTAATATTCCGGTTTCGTATATTCTTTTAAATCCATGAGAAAATCCTCCTTTTATTTCCGCTTCCTGCACTTTAAAACGGGCCGTATGCTAAAGATTTCCTCAAAGAAATCACCTGGTTCTTCCAAAAGCCCACGTTCCAAAGTCATATCTTCTCTGGCTGTCACTGTCATAATTAATTCCTGGTCTTTCACCACTGCCCTGATTTCCTCTATTTTCTGTTTATGGCTGCGGTCCAGCACATTTGCCACACGAATAATCGCGGTAAGCTTCGCTGCGGTCATATAGTAGCTCTTGCTTGCCACATTGCGGAAATCCTTCCCACACTGGTAGTCAAAAGGCTGCTTAATAAACCGCACCACATTGGCAATCAGCTCCTGCTCCTGGTGAGAAAGCCCTATGATTTCTGTGGACATAATAATTTCATAGGCACATTCTGACGCATTGCTAAGGCTGATATAATTTCCACAGTCATGAAGCAAAATAGCAATTTGAAGCAAAAGCCGCTCCCGTTTTCCCATACCATGAATTTTCTTCATTCCGTCAAAAATAGCCAGGGCATTCTCACTGACTGCCCCTGTATGATTTTTGCTGCTCATATAACGCTTGGCAATATTTCTGGCAGAAACCAGAATATCATTTTCAAAATTATGTTTGCTCTTAATCAGTTTATGCTTCTGTGCATAATCATAGGAAATACCATCGTTTAAGTGTGTTCCCGGAAGCCACAGGGTCTGAGCCCCAAATTCCTCCATAAACACCCGGTAAATAATCAGCGCCGGAACCATATTTTCCGCATAATCCAGGGAAATTCCAAGGGCAACCGAAATCTCTTCCGGTGAGCTGGACATCACCCACTCATATCCAGCCATAAACTCCTTAAAGCTTACTGTCCTGTTCTCCTGCAGGCTTCCCTGCTTTTCCAGCATCCGCTCAATAAAAGTATTCCCAAGAAGAATAATATGCTCTGCCTTGCGGTCCTTTAAATGCAGCTTCTTAAAGCCTAAAATCTGATTGTGTACCAGTTCTTCTACAATCTGTTCATAATGGGTGGTTTCATTCTCCAGAGGGTAAAGAAGCTCCCGCACTCTCAGACTTCCCATTTTAAAATCCTGGGTGGTGACCAGCGCATCCTTGTCAAACAGGGAAACCTGCACATTTCCACCGCCGATTTCAATAATGGCAGTTCCCTTCTGAATCATCTTGGCAAAAGAAACCTCCTTAGCCGCAATAGACTTGTAGCCATAAAACCTTTGCTCTGAGTTACTTAAAATTTCTACTTCCAGACCAGTTTTGGGATAAACCTGTCCAAGAACCATCCACACATTTTTCGCTTCTCCAAGGGTACTGGTGGCGCACACCCTGTAATCATCCACCTGATACTCTTTCATAATCTCTGTAAAATCCTTTAAAATTCTGCACAATTCCTTGGCTGTGTCTACAGTAATAGTCCGGTCACTGTACGTTTCCTTTCCCATTTCCAGTCTGCTCTGCACTGTATCAATATGCCGGATTCCTGTCTGTTGGGACATTTCATAAATATCCATACGCACATGATAGGAACCAATATCAATGGCAGCAAATGTTTTCATCCCCATATATTTCCTCTCTTCTGCCTCAAAGCCCCAGAAACGCTCTTAATTCCTGGTACTGCTCTCTGGCTGTATCATAGCCCTGTGTATATAGCTTCTCCAATTTTTCCTTATCCTTTTCCACCCTGCCGATTTCTACTGGTTCTTTTGGACACAGAATGAAAACCTTTCCCTGCTTTTCCTGTTCATAAAGATATTTCAGGGTCTCATTATAGCGGATATGCCTGTTTTTCATCTGGCGGACCAGATTGGGAAATTCTTTTTGGTAGCGTAAATATGCCATGGGCATTAACTTATTTGGCCCTTTTTGATACCCGCGTTCCCTGGTGAGCACCACCACATTTTTCTCATTTCCCAATTCTTCTGATTTCTTAACAGGAATGGAATCTGCCACACCGCCATCCAGATATGGCTGCTTCTGAATCCATACTGTTCTGGACACCAGTGGCAGAGAACCGGAAGCCCGTACATAATAAATACCCTTGTGCATATCTGTAATCTGCTTATACTCTGCCTCTCCGGTTCTGCAATTTGTTACTACTGCATAAAACCTGGTTGGATTTTCCTCAAAGGTTTTATAATCGTAAGGATTTAACTCATCTGGAATGGTCTTATAGCAAAAATCCGCATCAAATAAATCCCCTGTTTTCACCAGATTCTTAAAGCTGCAATACTGTTCTTCTTCCAAATATTCCGTATTCGTTTCAAAGCCCCGCCTTCTCTGTTTGGACAAAAAGCTGCAGGCATGGATAGCACCTGCTGAAACGCCTAAGCAGGAATGAAAGGAAAATTCTTTATCCAGAAAGTCCAGAAAAAAATCCAGCACTCCCGTAGTAAAAGCGCCCCGCATTCCTCCGCCTTCTAACACTAAACCTGTTTGTTTTATCTCTGTCATGACTGTTACCTTCTTTCTATTTCTCTATTTTAGCACGAAATAAAAGAATACAAAAGTTAAATAAACTTAAAGTTTTACCTTAATTCTCTGTCCCGCATAAATTTTGTCAGGGTTTGCAATACCATTTATTCGGGCAAGCTGTTGGTAGGTGGTTCCGTATTTTGCGGCAATGCCGGACAAGGTGTCACCGGGACGAATGGTATAATACTGTGCTCCATTAATCCTGTTTTGCACCGCCTGATATCTGGTTCCCAGTACAAGCTCCCTGATTTTTCCGTTTCCATATCTGCCTTGCAGCACCTCTTTTACCAGTGTGTCTGTGGATGCCCCGGCAATATGATTAATAAAGCTCTGTACTTCCTCATAGCGGCTCCCTAAAGCTTTTCTCCTGGCTTCCTCTACTCCGTATTTCCCCTGCATCACAGCAGCCGCCAGCTCTAGTGTAGTTCCTTGTGGTGTGGGTGCAGGTTCCGGCTGAATCTGGCCCCCGTTTCCGTAATCCTTATAACCATAGTTCAAATCCACTGCTCCCTCAATCCCCGCAATCCTGCCCTTGCTGGAATACTGCCAGATTGCCTTCTCCTTCACCTCTGCTGTCGGCGCATACTGGGCATACCACAAATCATAAGGCAACTGGCTGCGGTCAAAATATTTCTCCAGATATTCCAGATTTGCATAAAACATAGGCGTATAGCCCAGTTTCTTCACCTCTTCACAAAAGGCCTTAGCCATCTGAGTGGCAAGCCCCCTGGTAATGGTCACTCCGTTTTTCTCTGCATTGGCTACCGAATCATACTCAAAATCATAGGCAACCGGCCACGAAGTCTCATACTGTCTTGCAAGAGCTACCGCATACCGCGCTTCCTGTCGTGCCATTTCCGGATTCAACGCATAAGAAAACCAGTAGATTCCCATGGGAATGCCTGCTGCATTTGCTCCCTTCGCATTCTCATGAAATCTGGCATCCACATGATTGCTTCCGTATCCTCCACGAATCATAGTAAACTCTATACCTGCACTTTTCACTTTCCTCCAGTCAATGTTCCCCTGCCAGCGGCTTACATCAATTCCTTTTAATGCCATTTTTCTTCTCCCTTTTCTGGCATTTTCTTACTTTATGGTACGCGGGGCAGGGGGATTTGGTTCTGTTATTTTTCTCAAAAAAAGGACACCTGTCAAAGTGTCCCTGCTGAAATGTCAATTAAGATACAATCTTAAAGATTTTCTCATTATATGTAGCCGAATCTACGACAGATACTTTACAATCAAGCCAACGCATCTTTTTACTGATACTTCTCTGCAATTTCTCCATGATCATCTTTTTGGAATTCGTATGAGTGCCAAAATTTCCTTCTAAAAACAAGATAACATACTTTTTCATTTTATCTTTTGCAAATTCATCCGAAAATACAGTAGCAAGCGTATCAATCAGTTCATCCAGTGATTCCTTTCTGTCACCAAAAGTTCTTGCACCACTTAATGCAGCTAATGTCATTGCAACCTTTTGCGATACCTCTATGTCTAAACTATCTCGTCCTTTTACATCAATCTTGGTGGCTGTTGTATTACGTTTTTGATTATCCGCTACAATTCTCCAACGATTATTTCCTTCATCCCCAATGCAATTTTTCACTTCAATAAATGAAATAACATCTTTACCTGCTGAAATAAAGTCTACGCCTTTGGATTCTGGAAGTGCGTTAAACAAATTACGATAATATTTCGTATCATCGAATTTAACCACAGAATTTTCATCTGGAAATCCAAATTTCAATCCACTTTCTTCTTTAATGACCATAGATAAACTCCTGTTCTCTGTCATACATTGCATCAAATTCCTGCATAATTGCATTATGTTTTAAATCAGATGCTGTCTTTTCCAGTTCATATTTCACATCGTTCATCTCTCCGTCACGATATAATGACATAAATCGAATGTCAAGACATTCCGGGTTCAATTCCGGATACACTGTCAGCATATTAAATTCCTGCTGAACAAAGTAATCATGGGTTGTAACAAAAATCTGAACGCCCATTTTAGCTAACGCAACCAATGCCTGAACAATCGGACGAATCGTTTTCGGATTCATATTCGTTTCCGGCTCATCCCAGAAAAGAATTGTATTTTTATTCATGCTTCCAGATAAAATCAGATAAACAATCATTGCCAGTTTTCTGTAACCATCAGAGAGTAATCCCATTTCAAACTCTCCTTCACCACGAACTTTTAAATAGAATTTTTTATCCCGTTGAACAATCTGCCCTTTCATTATTTCTTCAAAACTTTTTAAAACTTCATTTTGTTCATTTGTATTTGGTCCTTTGGATAATGGACGATCCAATAACTTTGCCAGATCATAATACATTTCTTCAAAATCTATATGATATTCCTCATACAGCGAAGCAAAATGCTCTGTTGTAGAAATCATTTCTTTTGTTGGAATATAAATAACATCATACATTCCTGAAAATTTTGATGCATCTATTTTAATATCCGCGTGATTTTCCTGACGGTTTCCAAATCCCATAGTTATTTTTTGATTTTTATCCAAAAGGACTTCGAAATCAGTCCGGTTACTTCCCTGTTTTCGACTTACAAGCCTTCCTATTTTCATTCCGTCTGGTCGAAAAACACCTTGCAGCTTATTTACGAATAACTGTTCCTCCATCTCTTTATTTATAGCTTCCTTATTTCCTTTACTAAGAGGTTTTAACACAGAATACATAACCTTCAGTAATGTTGTCTTCCCTGTACTGTTTTCTCCGCAAATAACATTAATATTTTTCCCCCAATCAATCTCAGCATTTTCAAAAAGCATGAAATTGTTTAAAATTAGTTTTTTTATGTTCACCGAATTTGCCTCCTGTTTTGATTTCTATATCTACAATTTCCATTTTTACTATTCTAAAGTTCATATCCGCATGTAATTTTTATCATTGTATCATATAATTACAAATTTAGGTAGGCTGATACACAATCTGCCACTAAAACAACGTTTTTTTCAAATCAGCAATCCATGCTTTAATTGCCTGTGCCAACATAAGTTGCTGACGAAGTACCGCCATGCCTGTTGCCGGAACATCCTTTGCTTTTTCTTTCCATTTCTGATTCTCTTCCAAATAGTTCAAAAGAATCTCTATATTCATTTCTATCTCATCCAGACATTCTTTCTGTGCTTCCTTGGGCATGCTTTCTAAATTTACAATGACTGCATTGAAATCTAAAAACATATGAATTGGCTTTTTAGAAAGTTCATGCATCAGTTTTTCAAACTCTGTCTCTCCGTTTTCTGTCAAAGAATATACTGCTTTTTCCGGCATATTTCCTTCTTTTTCCGTTCGGCTGGAAACCAAACCTTTCTGTTCCAACTGAAGCACTTTTTTATAAATAGAGGGTGTGCTTACCTTTACCCATTTTGAGATATTCCGGTATTCTACCAGTTTCTGAATGTCATACGCGCTTAATTCTTCTTTTTTTAACATTCCTAACACAATTAAGTCAATGGTCGCCACTTCTTGTTCCTCCTTCCATCTTGACAACTACTGTAAATTATAGTAGTATAACTTTTGCATTTCAACTACTATATTTTATAGTAGTATATTTTACATCATATATCAAGTGAAAGGAGTTACACACGATGAACAACCAAAAACAAAAAATGGAATTACTGGGAAATGCCCCTATTCCCAAAGCACTCTTGGCTATGGGAATTCCAACCATGATCGGAATGCTGATCAATGCTTTGTATAACCTTGTAGACGCATACTTTGTAGGCGGATTAGGGGAAAGTCAAATGGGTGCAATTTCTATCGTTTACCCTCTTGGACAAGTGGTCGTTGGTTTGGGATTACTATTTGGAAATGGAGCAGCATCCTATATTTCACGATTATTAGGACAAAGGAAAGAGGAACAGGCGAATAAAGTTGCAAGCACTTCTCTCTATTGCAGTTTATCCGCAGGTATCATTCTCATTCTTTTCTGCGTTGTATTCCTAAAGCCGATTTTAATTCTTCTCGGAGCAACCAAAAGCATTCTCCCTTACGCAATGACCTATGCAGGAATTTACATCATTTCTTGTATTTTCAATGTATTTAATGTTACCATGAATAATATCGTCACAAGCGAAGGTGCTGCTAAGACTACCATGTTTGCCCTGCTGACAGGAGCAATCTTAAATATTGTTTTAGATCCGATTTTTATCTACACTTTTGATTTGGGCGTTGCAGGTGCAGCCATTGCAACTGCGATTTCACAGGTAGTATCTACACTCGTTTACCTATACTATCTTTTCAGCAAAAAAAGTATTTTTCGTTTCCGCTTAAAAGACTGTTCCTTTTCCAAAGAGATTTTTTCAGAAATATTCAAAATTGGAGTACCTACCCTTGTATTTCAACTCTTAACAAGCCTTTCCATTTCTCTGATCAATAATGCTGCCGGTACTTATGGAGATGCAGCTATCGCCGGAGTGGGAGTTGTCACCCGGCTTGTTTCTATGGGTAGTCTGACTGTATTCGGCTTTATGAAAGGATTCCAGCCTATTGCCGGATACAGCTATGGTGCAAAGAAATACCACCGACTGGGTCAGGCAATCAAAACCTCCATTCTCTGGTCAACGATTTTTTGTGTTGTTGTAGGCTTTGGATTTTCCCTCTTTCCAACACAAATCGTCTCACAATTTACAACCGGAAATGCAGAAATGATCCGCATCGGAGCCAATTCCTTACGCATCAATGGTATTACCTTTATGCTCTTTGGCTATTACACAGTGTATTCTTCTCTTTTCCTTGCATTGGGGAAAGGAAAAGAAGGCTTCTTACTTGGGGCATGCAGACAAGGACTCTGCTTTATCCCTGTTATCCTCATTCTTCCCTCCATATGGGGATTAAATGGAATTTTGTATGCACAACCAATCGCGGATGTCCTTTCTTTTCTTATCAGTCTGTTTATGGCGCTTTCTCTCCATAAACAACTAAATCTTTCTGAAACTCAAGTAAACTGATATACCATATCGAAAGCGGTACTGACCACATGCAGCACCGCTTTCTCCTTACAAGCCATGATTAAATTTATATTCCATATCCCAAACTGTTTCAACATAAACCGCATGACTGTGTTTTCATAGTCCATGACTTCCTCTGTCCAAACCGCATCTGCGGTAACCCATCTTTTCTGGGAGCAAAATCTGCAGTTCTGCCAGTTCTATTTTTTCCGAAAGCAGTGTCCGGTCTTCTATATCTACTGAACCTTCCACCGCCTTCAAAAGTTTCTTTAATATATCCTCTTCACTGACTGACAAAGATAAGATTAATATTTTCCCATACCTCAAAAATAATTTTAAATTATAGTTCATTGATTGTTTCAGTAATCTCCATACTACGTATGCGCTTTGCTGGAGTATGAATTGATATAATGCACGAAAAAACAACCAATAAAAGCACCATAGCAATAGCAGTAAAAGGAATATTCCATGAACCACCAAAATGAGTAATCACAATCTTCGTGTAAATCAGATAGTGAAGCAGCAGTCCAAGTATAATTCCGACAGTAGCACCACAGATAGCATATGTGGCTGCTTCCGCAGTTATCATTTTTGTAACCTGTCTGCTTTCCATGCCAACAGCACGCATAGCCCCATATTGTTTAATTCTTGCTGATACCCCCATGGAAACACTGTTCATAATATTCAATATGGTTATCAAGGAAATAATAGCAAGAAAACCGTATGCCGCAATTCGGAACACCCAATAGGAACCATTTACTTCTTCATTTTCTGCTCTGCTGTCTACAACTACATTTCCTTCTGATAGGTCATAAATTTTATTTACTGCCGTATCAGATATGTCTTTTTCCAATACAACACTTAACATAGCGTAGCCTTGTTCACCCATTAGACGTGTGTAAGTTTCTTCCGAACATACCACAACAGCCGAACCACTAATACTTCCCACACCCTCAGATACAACACACGCAACTTCAAGTTCTTCTGTACCCATTTTTATTTTATCTCCCACATTCAGTCCTGTTTGGTCACTGTAAACTGCCATTACATATTGAGAATTTCCGTACACTTTTGATATATTTCCGCTTACAACAGATTTTTTAAAGCTGTCCATCATAGCATCCTCATGAGAAAATACATCAATCGTTGACATATGCCCGTTAATTTCTGTGGGACATTCCACACTATACATCATGCCAAAAATAGCTTCTACCCCAGATATATCAGAAATTTTTTCTGATATGCTTTTGTCTATGGAGTTAGATTCATCTTGACTGCTAATCGTAATGTCCGGAGTAAAATCACTCACTGATGGAAGTAATTTGTGTACAATATCAAGACACGCCGAAAAAGTCAAAAAAAGCATGATCGTAAGTGCAAAAGAGCCTGTCATAAGGATTAAGTTTTTCTTTTTTCTTATTGCATGGTGGACACCCAGAGAAGTTTCTACTTTAAAAAGCCTTGTATTTGCTGCATGGACAATATTTTTTGATGTTTCTGCATTGCCGGATATTGCCGCTACGGGCGAAACTTTTGCTGCTTGTTTAGCCGGGGACCTAGCTGCGATAAATACGGTAATAATACCTATGGCTGCTCCGCAGAGAATACCGCTTACGCTTACTGAAAATAGTGGCATATCTACCCATTCACCCTTTACGATAAATTTTAATATCAGGCACACACCCCAGCAAGTTACCGTTCCTAACGCGCAGCCAATAGGAATTGCTGTTTTACACCAATTCAGTGCTTCAAGTCTTACAAAACGAACAATCTGCTGCTTACTTGCACCAATACAACGCATCATTCCAAAAAATTTTGTTCGTTGTGCAACATTACTGTTCATGCAACTTGCAATCATAAAGATTCCCGCAATTAGTATGATAATAAAACAAGCTATTGCCAAAGGATAAAGCGCATTTACACTTTCGTTACCGCTCGCTCCCAACAGGCTCAAAACAGCCGTATTTTCGCTAATATTCTCAGATGTAAGGGAATATTGCTCTTTCATATCAGCAATCGTTTTTCTCAAACCATTCTCATTTTGAAACCGAATATAAAATTGAGATGCAGGTTCTAACCCATTTCGATTCCGCACTTCCTCAAACGCAGCTCTACACATATATATGCAGGTTCCATCAATAATGTCGTTAAACTCCTCATCATCTTCATAAAATCCAGATATTATATAACTAAAATTACCGGCAGGCGTATTCAGAATTATATCGTCGCCTATTTGAACATCAAAAATATTTTTTGCATCTGCGCTAATGGCAATTTCTTTTTCTGTTTGTGGGTATGAGCCTTCCAGCGGATACTTCATAATATCTGTAACATAGGCTTCTTCAACACCATACAACACAACATTTTTTCCGTTGATATAATAATTGCAATCTACATTAACATTAATTTCGTCATACCATGAGGAATATGCCACCTTAGAATTATTTATAATCTGTTCAGCTTTATCTTCTGGCATATTTTGAAGGGCAACGTGCCAATCCCCATGATTACTCCGCATTGCGGTTATTTCCCCATCTGTCCACATCTCTGCCATAGAAAAAATTGCAGTTACAAGAAACACCGCAAGAACAATGCAGATTCGCGTCATGCGACTTTGCCGCCTATGTACTTTTGCAGAAATTGGAATAAGGCTTAAATAGCTTTTCATTCGCGGCACCTCCCCAAATCGGTCAGTACTCCGTCTGATACTTTTAATATTCTATCTGCACTCTGCGCAATACTTCGGTTATGAGTAATCATAATAATCGTTTGCTCGTACTTCCTCGAAGCTTCTTTTAACAGAGCAATAACTTCACTACTATTCTGCGTGTCAAGATTGCCTGTCGGTTCATCGGCAAGAATTAGTGATGGGCGTGTAATAAGGGCGCGACCAATCGCTACCCTCTGTTGCTGTCCGCCGGATAACTGGTTTGGCAGATGGTGACGGCGTTCTTTTAGATTAAGAACAGTAAGCAGTTCTTCCAAATACTTTTTGTCAGGCTTTTGGTAGTCAAGCAGTATTGGAAAAATGATATTTTGTTCAACTGTCAGTTCTGGAATAAGATTAAAACTTTGAAATATAAATCCTATATTTCTACGACGAAAAACAGTTAGATTTCGTTCTTTCATTCCAAAAATATCTTTCCCATCAATATACACCTTTCCAGATGTTGGAGTATCTAAAGCTCCAATCATATTCAAAAGGGTACTTTTCCCAGAACCAGACTCGCCTACGATTGCAACATATTCGCCTTTTGGTACAGAAAATGTGGCGTTCCTCAAAGCATGAACTGCAGTATTACCACTACCATACGTTTTAGAAATTGATTTTACTTCTAATAAATTCATCTCTTATACACCTCTTTCTATTCGATATGGAAAGTTTAACACGCCGACATTACTCTAACATGACAATAAACCTACATTTTTGTAGGAATCAAAAAGTCTATTGTAAATATCGTTCCTTTTCCTAATTCACTGTCTACTTTAATCGTTCCATTATGTGCTTCTATGATAGACTTCGCCAATGAAAGTCCCAATCCCACGCCTTGTGTATCTTTAGAAAAACGACTGCGATAAAATCTTTTAAAAATAAAATATAAATCTTCCGGATGGATACCGCATCCTGTATCCTTGATAGTGATTTCTATAACGGAGGCAAATTGTTTCCATTCAATAAAAATCATGTCACCCTTTTTCGTATGATCAATAGCGTTTTTTACAATATTTCCTATTGCTTCCAACAACCAACTGCTATCACAGGATAACATAATTTCATCATTACCACTCAGTAGCAATTTCTTTTCTTCCTGATCTATGCGATAACGAAAACGCTTTTCAATTTCATTCATCATATCAGATACATTCTCGATTTGTTTTTCTATTACAATCGTCCCTGCATCTAGTTTTGTAATCTTTAATAAGTTCTGGACTAACGTTTCAATCCTATCCAGTTCTTGTTCTGAAAGAATTGTAAACTCTTTGATTGTTGACAGCTCTTTTGCTTCCTCTTGTATAATGCCATTGTAAATATTAAGAGCAGCAAGCGGAGTCTTCAACTGATGTGAAATATCCGAAATGGTATCTTTTAGGAAAAGTTTGGCTTTCTTTTCCTTTTCTGCATGTGCGTTCAAAATTGCAACTAAAGAATTCACTTCGTGGAATAAAAGATACAATTCGCCCTCTTCATCACATTCGATACGGGCATTTTCATGTCCATCAGTATATTCCCTGATCTGAGCGATTGCGCGTTCCAACAGTTTGCTCTGCTCACGAAAGTACCAATATCCGGTCATTAAAATAAGAATTCCCATGCTAAAAGCAAGGACTATGAGATAAACCTCTGTATAATCCGTTTTCAAACAAACAATACTTACAGAACTGATTAAAAAGATACTCATCCAGAATAAACCTATGATAAAGAATTGTTTGATTTTTTTATTTGCTAATATCTTCATAGCCCACCTCAGTCTTTCGTATTCCATTTATATCCCATACGGCGAACTGTTATAATCTTATTGGGACTACTGGGTATATCCTCAATTTTTGTACGAAGTCTACGGATATATACCGTCAATGTGTTGCCATCAATGTATTTCTCATCACAGTCCCATAGTCTGTTCAAAATTTGTTCTGGTGAAAGAATTATATCTGGATGTTCCATAAACAAACATAATAATTTGTATTCACTAGCCGTTAAATCAATTAGCATACCATTTTTATACACTTCTGACTTCAAAAGATCTACCCGAATACCATTGGAAGATAGTTCAGTGTCTTTCTGATTAAAATTTTCACTTCTTCGTAATAGTGCATTGATTCTTGATAATAATACCGCCAATTTAAAAGGTTTAGTAATATAGTCGTCGCCCCCAATGTCAAGTCCCATAATAATATCCGTTTCCTCGTCAGCCGCAGTTAAAAATATAATTGGTATTTTCGATGTTTTACGAATCTCACAACATAAATCATAACCATTCCCATCTGGAAGTGATACGTCCAAAATAACCAAATCATACTTTCCTTCCTGCCAGACATTCTGTGCTTCCGCAACTGTACGAACAATATCTACTTCATATCCTTGTTTCTTGATTGCAAAAGACAGACCACTAATCAAACTTAAATCATCTTCAACAAAAAATATATGTTTCATGTCTTATCACCTCTTGTATATCTTTTCCCACTCTTTCATTATATTTAACTGAAAAAGAAATAGCAACTTACAGTATTGTCATATAAACAAAGCCGACAGTTTATCCAAAAACTGCCGACTTATCTTTCATTTATTCTTACGGTATGGAGGTACTGCAGTCCGTCCGGATGCGGCTCTAACTTCCTCTGTCCAAACCGCATCATAGATTTGTTCTTTGGACCGTACCCACCCCTGATTCCTTCTGATTGTTTATTCTGTCCGCAATCGCTCTACCATTGTTCCCTTGTTAAAGAAGTGAAGCACAATCACTGGAATAACCGTAGCCAATAGCAGGTAAAGTACGCCAATGACTAAAACCGGAACCAATGTAATGTGCAAGGTAAAAAACCACATAGAAGGACTGTTCAAAGCGCTCTTTAGTACCGTAACTGCCAGGAGCGCTGCGACTGCTCCCCCGATAATATCCGCTCCTGCGGCATAATAGATACCTTCATAAACCATCAGGCGGCGAAGCTGCTTGCCAGTCATACCAATGCTCTGCATAACGGCAAACTCATGGCGACGGGTAATGATGTTGGTAATAATCATGTTGGTAAAGTTAATCATTCCGGTAACGGCCATGATACAGCCAATCAGACCACCGATAACCAGAATCATGCTGCGTACTGAATCAAGCTGCTCTTTCAACAGCCTGGTGGAAGTATAGGCAACTGAAGAATTTTCCCTCACATAGCTGCTCAAAAATTCTTCCATCTGCGGCTGCACTGCCTCATCCACATTGAATCCATAAGTCAGCAGCGTGGGATTGTCATAGATTTCCTTAAATACAGTGTCTGGCAGATATACAAAAGGAGCGTCACCGGCAATTTGCGCCTGTGCAGTACTGCCGGTGGGCGTTTCGGTTTCTGTTCCCACAAGAATCGCTTTTGCAAGGATTGTGCTGGTTTTAACCAGTTCACCGTCTTTGTAGAAAGAAATGCTCTCTCCAATCTGCAACTGATCGGTCAATGGTGTGCTATTTGGCTCCTCTGTCAATTTCTCTATGGGGCAACCAACAATAACATATTTACCGGTAGCCATTTTCTGCTTTAAGGTTTCAGCATCTTTTTCACCTTCAAAAATACGCATATCCGCCCAGAAATTTTCAGAGGCTCCCATCACATTGCCAAAATAGCACCTTTCCGTATCAGAGGTGGTATACAGATTATATCCCTGATAGCTTTGATTCACGATACCCTCTTCCTCATGGAATAGCTCTATGCCGCTTAAATCTTCAAACCCATAGTCAACCAGTACATTTCTATCGTCTTTTGTATTTCGATACAGATAGCGTTCATCCTCCACTCCTGGCTGTCCTGCAATCAGATCCACTGCCTGCTGTGAGAGCGTATCTTCATGGTGCTGCACACTTTCCATTACATTAAATGCTGCTGAGTTATAAACATTAAAATCTGTTCTGGTAACACGATTTATCCATTTTTCTTCATCAAGACTTTGCGTCACGATGATGGTAGAATTCAGCAGGACAATGCACAGAAACAGGGAAATCACAATAAATGCTGCACGCCGGCGATTGCGCCCAAGATTGGAAAAGGCCATGCGGGACATCTTTACTCCATTGGTACGCCTGGAAGCTTTCTTTTGACAGGTACTCTGCTCTGTGTAACGGATTGCCTCCAAAGGCGAAATCTTTGCTGCCTTTTTTGCAGGCTTCCGGGTGCTGATAAACACAGTTAAAATTGTAAAAAGGGCAGCAATAACAAAAATCAGTGGCGAAGTCGATACAGACGTACCCACCATAGAATATTCAAGGTTAACAATTTCTGTCACAACAGGAAGCAGCATCCAACCGGCAAAGAAACCGGCAGCCAGACCGACAGGCATCCCAATCAGCGTGAGCCGGACTGCCTGACGGTTCACAATACTCTTAATCTGTCGTGTGGAAGTGCCAATGGTCCGCAGAAGACCGTATTGGCGAACATCCTGCATCACAGAAATATCAAAGATATTATAAATTAGCAGGTATCCACATACGACAAACATCAGGATAAATACAATGGCAAACACAACGGAATCTGATGAAACCAGCCCCCGGGACATTTCATTTTCGGAGGCAAGAATAAAATTGTCTGCGCTCATATCCTCTGGATTGCCTCCAACAGAGTAAACAAACTCCTTCAACTGTTTCTGAACATTGGCTTTATTCTTCAGCACCACATCGGAAAAAGTAACACCGGACATTTCATGATCTGTTGCATATGTATTTTTGACCACATCCGGATTTTCTTTAATAAACTGCTCTGAAACAGTCGCAACGCTCACAGAATCATTACTTGCTTCCCACCAGCCGGAAAGCACCATATCGTAATGATAAGTTTTTCCCCGCAGTTCAAATTCTAACGGAACCTCTGCCCCAACCTTGGGCTCTACATCAAGCGCCTTCAGCGCCAGATTCGTGGTGGCGATTTCATTTGCTTTCTCCGGCGCTGCCCCATGGGCAGGTACACAAAAAGTCAGCTCCTGCTGCACATGATCTGCATAATTAATCTCAATGGAATGGCTGGAAGTATTGCTTGCATAGCCAATAATACGCCGATGTCCTGCCTTCTCCACAAAATCACTGTTTGCAAGCTGCTCATACTGTTCCTCTGTCATATATCCCAAAGTGCCATCCGCTTTGCTGCCTTTCTGCATTTGCAGAGAAAGCTGAACAGTGGACGCCATATTAAAAGCTAAGGATATGATAGAGGTAAAGAGGAAAGCCGTCAGGATAATCGCCAGCAACGCAACCCGATTGCGAACCTTATTCTTCTTAAAATACTGTTTGGATAGCCGCTTGATTACTTCCGTATTGTTGTTACCAAATAATAAATCATCCACACTCTCATCTCCTCCGTTCTTTCACTTTCTTTAATTATCAAAATTACGCAG
This sequence comes from uncultured Bacillota bacterium, assembly GCA_958352855.1. Lineage (GTDB taxonomy): Bacteria > Bacillota > Clostridia > Lachnospirales > Lachnospiraceae > Blautia. Next base: position 24,267 of record CATWQE010000006.1, on the reverse strand, counting down.
TCGTTCAATCACCGTTTCATCTGAAATTGCCTTATAGACAATCGCCGGAACACTCAGACAGATTACAAAGATTGCTGCAATCAAGCCGATCACAAGAGCAACCGGGTATTCAAATACCGCATAGTTTGCCAGATGGGGAACAGCATCCGCCACCAGTAGCAGAAACGCATTACCAAAGGTCATGATCAGCAGAGTAGAAATCAGCGCGTAAATACCGCCTTCTAAGGTCAGTATCTTCTTGATCTGCTTTTTCGTGGTACCGATACTTTCCATAATGGCAAATTCATTTTTCCTTGCCACTACACCTGTCAGCATCACATTGACGAAATTCACCAAGCCGATGACAATGAGCAGGACTGCCGCACCATTTCCCAATAGGTTCATCGAATAGAACGTCTGATTAAATAGTTCTTTCTGATTCACAGCAGATAGAAGCTGCCATTCTGATGTGGTTAAGGTACTGTTGATTGCCTGTAATTCGCTATCAATTCTCTCTAGGTCATTGAAATCCTTAATATCCACACCGATTGCAGAAATAATCGGTTCTTTTGTCAGGCGTTCCATACCTGCTTCGCTAACAAAGATAATATTCGGTACAATCTCAATATGCTTACGTCTACCAATTCCTTCAGTAAGCCTATCCTCATAATCATCATATCGAAATGCTCCGTCAATTAGAAAATCAGTTGCCTTTCCATCTATACTGTCGGCAGTCAACGTCAGCGAGTTTCCGACTAAGGCTGCATTCGGCGTATAATAATCGTTATCCGTTCCCGAAATTGCTGTTTCACCTCGTTTAAACGCTTCTATGTCAATCGGCTTATCCGGGTGATTTGCATTGTATTCTTCCAAAGCTTCCTCATTATTAAGCGTCGTAATGTAACAACCATACTCACCGGCATCTGCATATCCTCTTAACGCTGTCAGCATTTGCTCATAGGATTTTCCCTGTGATTTATAACCGCTGTCCTCATATTTGATTTTCATAAAATCTGCCAATGCCGCCTCATCAAAATCAATACCTGCCCAGACTGTCTTATGAATATCAATATTTTTAATACCATCAATCTGCTGAATCTGTTCTACAAAATGTTCATCAAACTGTGGTACTTCTTTGTTAAGCTGTTCCGGCTGCTCAAACTGAATATCGCTGTATTCAAAATGATAATCCAGAGTTGCTTTAATAAAATTTTCGGCATTCATACTTCTTATGACTCCATTTACACCTAAAATCATGGTGATTCCCATAAACAGAGACATAAATACAAGGATTGCACGTTTCTTATCCCGGAAGACATTATGAAATGCCATCACATGCAGCTTTCCACCATTGGTGGAATTTCTGCTTTTCATTTTCTTTGGTGCAAAGTTCTGAAACTTCAGCGCCTCTACTGGTGAAATTTTTGCAGCCGCTTTTGCCGGTGCATTGCAGGCAATCCAAACTGTTATTGCTGAAAAGAGGATGGACAGAATATAGATCAGCGGATGAAAGAACACCTCTGCATCCATCATCGACTTTCCTTCCTCAAATCCTTGATTCAAAACAAAGGGAACCATTCCAAAGGAAACAACAGTCGCTAACAAAATACCAATAGGAATCCCAATGCAGGCAAACTTCACTGCCTGACTTTTCACCAGCGATTTGATCTGTGCCTGCGTTGTTCCCATCGTTTTCATCAAGCCATAAAAACGGGTATCCTTTGAAATAGAGATATACAGGACATTATAAATGAGCAGGTAGCCGCTGCCAATGATAAAGAATACCAATAGAATGACCATTGCAATAACAGAACCGCTTGATGATTTCATGGAAACCGCACCGCTAAAAGATTGATTTTCATTTAACTTTACATCTCTTTGAATGCGCATAAAATCATCTGGCATTTTCCTCAACGATAAAGAAAGGACACCCTCCTCTGCCATTGTATAGCCTGCATTTTTGCAGTACGCCTGGGAAACAAATCCCATTCCTGTGCCTGTGTAGGAATGAAACCATCCACTCAAGGTAAATGATCTCTCCTGCTCCCCGTTTTTGTCGTAGTAGGACAGAGGAACTTCCATATTCAACTTCGGTTCTGTAATACCAAGTTGTGAAAGGGCATCCTCTGACAACATGATCTCATTTTCTTCAGAAGGATAGTTTCCTTCCAAATCTTTGATTGCTTCTTGATAATGTTCTTCCCATTCCGTCTTGTCGTAATATTGAAGCGCGATGGAAAGTTCCCGTCCCTCTTCATTCTTCTCTGCAACAGAGCCGACCATGTACTGTGTTCCCACCGTTTTGACGTATTCCAAGTCCTGAATCTGCTGTTCCTGCGCTTTCGTCGGCATCGCAAGGGACACATCTGCGGTTGTCCCTGCGGTGCGGACCTGCATTAACTTCATATTCTCCGTATAGTTAATGCCCAAGCTGAATACGGTGGTAATCATAAATGTGGTGAGGATGATTGCAAATACCGCAAACAGATTCCGAATGCGGTTTGCTTTCATCATTCCTCTTTCCACACGCTTTACTGCTTTTTCATTCCGGTTAGCGTGCATACCTCACACCTCCCGAAACGACTTTACCATCTTCAATGCGAATGATACGGTCTGCCATCCTGGCAATCTCCTCATTATGAGTAATCATCAGAATCGTCTGGTCAAACTCATGACTGAGTGACTGCATCAGCAGAATCACATCCATACTCGTTTTAGAGTCTAGGTTGCCTGTAGGTTCGTCAGCCAAAATAATCGCAGGCTTTGTTGCCAGAGCCCGGGCGATCGCAACTCTCTGTTGCTGACCGCCTGACAAGTTATTTGGCATATTTTTCAGTTTCTTCTGCAACCCAAGTTCATGGATAATCTCTTTCACAAAATCTGTGTCTGTCCTGCCACCGTCAATCTCAATGGGATATACAATGTTCTCATACACATTGAGGACGGGAAGCAGGTTATAATTCTGAAAGACAAAACCGATATTCCTTCGTCTGAAAATCGTCAGTTCCTCATCTTTCATGTTCAGAAGTTCTTTTCCCCGGATTGTAACACTTCCCGAAGTAGGGCGGTCTAAACCGCCAATCATGTTGAGCAGTGTAGATTTGCCGCTGCCCGATGTACCGACTACTGCAACAAATTCGCCCTCTTCTACGGAAATCGATACCCCATCCAGCGCGCGCACTTCGTTTTCTCCACTGCCATATATCTTTCGTAAATCTTTTGTCTCAAGTATTGCCATATGGAAAGACCTCCCATTTTGTATTTCTCATTTGTTATATCGCTGCTGTAGGTTATTCTCCAGTTCTCAAACGCTCCACAATACTCTGTCGGTTCAGGAATCGAAGAGCAACCATCGGAATGATAAGCGCCAGCACGATATAAATAACGGATAACAAAATTGCCGGAAGGATGGTCAGATGGAAAGTCATATACCAAATGGGACCATTTTCTACTAAAAGTTTCACTGCTGTTACTCCCAGAATTATTGCAACCACAGTTCCAATCACACCTGCCCGCAGCACATAGGAAAGACTTTCTGTCATCACCATTCTACGAAGCTGCTTTGTTGTCATTCCGATACTCTGCATAGACGCAAACTCATGCCGCCTTGTCACAATGCTCGTCATAATCAGATTCATGAGATTGATAATACCAACCAATGCAAAGATTCCTCCGATCAGACCCCCAATCAAAAGAACTGTATTTTTCGTTGTCTGAACGGTAGCACCCAGTTTATCTACTGACTGATAGAGAACATCCATGTTTTTCTGGGTTGTGTACTCTGATAAATAAGTTTCCATGTTCTGTTGCTGCTCTTTTTCCATATCAAACAGAACACAGTAAAGGGATGGCTTTTCGTATAACTCTTTGAAGTGATTCTCGGACATATACATAATAGGTCCGCCAATACTTCCTTGTATATTACTTCCCGGTCCAGTTAGACCACCTGTTTCCATGTCTGCTGTAGCCGCCTTTGCAAGTACCGTAAATGTTTCTGTCGGAACGCCATTTTCATAAAACTGAATTTGATCTCCTACCTGCTGTTTTACATAATCTGCCTCTGAATATTCAGTAAATTCTCCCTTGTCGTTATATCCGGCAATTAAAATAATTCCATTTTCATTTTGAAGCTTTTCTTTTAAAACTGATTTATCTTTTTCCCCTTCTCGAATATCTAGCTTATCAATCAGGGAATCGGAAACGCCATATACATTCCCAAGGGGTCTTCCATCCGGTGTCAATGCCGCATGACTTTCAACTATAAACTCTCCTTTTTTATTTTTTCCTTCTTTGATATTATCCGGAAATCCTGTCATTTCTGTCACTTCTTCGTCCACTTCATAATTGATTCCCCAATCACAAGAAACCTGACTGTCCTCAAAAGTATTCCGATACATCTTCGTCACATTTTTGACACCCGGACGTTGTGTAACCATTTCTGCCACATCTTCCGGTAATGCAGCACTATGTCCGGTAAATCCTTTCTGCATCAATCCTGCCTGTGCTGTATAAACTGCAAAATCACTTCGCATCTTTCGTTCCACATAGATATCTTCATCAACACTTCCGGCAAACATAAATACGGAATTCAACAAGATAATACTCAGCATCAGAGAAACAATGACCAATACCATTCGTCCCTTATTTCTCTGCACGTTCGCCTTCGCCATACGTGGAAGTAACGCCCCTTTCACGTTCTTGCGTTCCTTGATCTTACCTGTACTCTGTTCCACATATCGGACAGCCTCAATCGGGGAGATTCGTGATGCCTTCTTTGCTGATTTTCTTGTGCTGATCCATACGGTCAGAGCAGAAAAGAGTACAGAACCGATGATAATCGGAAGATAGGGAAGGGAACCAACCACCACGTTCTTTTCCCCCAGTTCCGCTACAAATATCTGAAGTGCTGACGGAAGCATTCCTTTTCCAAGCAAAATTCCCAGAACGACTCCGATTGGTGTACCGATCAGGAACAGATACATTGCCTGTTTTCGCACTAATCCTTTCACCTGCTTTGGTGTCATTCCAATGGTTCGGAGAAGTCCATACTGTCTGACATCATTGGTCACTCCCATGTCAAATACGTTGTAGATCAGAAGATAACCGCAGAACATAAACAGAATTCCAAACACGCCTGCCGCCATCCATACCGCTAAATTTCCATCACTCTGTGCAGCAGATGGTGTCGGTGCAATCCTTACATAGTTTTCTGCTTCCCGATCATCTGGATTTCCTCCGATACTACGGATGAACTCTCCAATCCGTTCTTCCACCATACTGGGATCTTTCAAAATCACATGGGCATTATAATAGTTTCTATTTTCTCTGTCTTTCCGAAGAGACGAAACCATTTCTTCCTGTTCTTCTAAAAATGCCTGGGACACCATAACATATCCCACATCATTTTTTACCGGTTCATAGATACCGGATACTTTCATATCAAAATGTTCGATTTCTTCATCTACTTTTAAATCAACCGGAATCGTCTCCCCTGCTTTTTTCGGAATTCCCAGATCTTCCAGCACATTTGCAGATACCAGTACCTCATTCTCAGCCTTTGGTATGGTTCCAATACTCGGTGTCATAAAACAGACTTCCATCAATGTCTCATCTGCATAGTCCAGTTCCACATTGAGCTGCTTTGTATTCTCTAAAAATGCAATTCCAATCTGGATTCCTGCTTTTTCAAACATAGCGTTTTCTTTTAACTGCTCCGCCTGTTCTTTTGTCATTCCCTGCACCAGAGCATCTGCTTGCGAACCTAATAGTCTCGCCTGACTATACTGCATCGTATTTTTTGCGCCGAACCCGATGGTCAGTACTGCGGTCAAAAGAAACGTAGTCAGTGCAATAGCGATGACCGCAAGGATATTCCGTTTCTTATTGCTGTGAAAACTGCGGTTTGCCACCTTTTTAATCACCGCTTTATTGTTGTTTCCAAATAGAACATCACTCATAGTCCCGCCCCCTTACTGTACGATCTTTCCGTCTTCAATATGGATAATCCGGTCAGCAAGCTGAGCAATCTCGTCATTGTGGGTAATCATCACAAGGGTCTGTTTAAATTTGTAGCTGCTTGTTTTCATCAGACCTAATACGTCCATGCTGGTCTTGCTATCCAGGTTACCGGTGGGTTCATCAGCCAACACGATCGTCGGGCGGGCAATGAGTGCACGGGCGATCGCCACTCTCTGCTGCTGACCGCCGGATAAATTATTCGGCATACTGTTCAGCTTCTCTTTTAGTCCTAAAAATCCTACAACTTCCTTTAAAAAGTTTTTGTCTACCTTTCCTCCGTCCAGTTCTACCGGAAGCGCGATATTTTCGTACACGTTCAAAACCGGAACCAGATTGTAGTTCTGGAAAACGAATCCGATTTTTCTCCTGCGGAAAATGGTCAGTTGCTCCTCATTGAGTTTTGATAACTCTGTTCCATCCACAAAAACTTTCCCGGAAGTCGGAACGTCCAGACCACCGATCATATTAAGTAACGTAGATTTACCGCTGCCACTAGTTCCCACAATGGCAACAAATTCTCCCTTTTCTACGGAAAGATTCACTCCGTCCAATGCTTTTGTGATATTCGGCTCTGCCCCATAATATTTTTTCAGTTCCATCGTTTCTAAGATATTCATATGAACACCGTCCTTTCTTTTTGTTAGCCTTATCATAACAACCAAACCTCACAGAAATATCACGAAAACAAAGAAATTTCGGTGTTTTGGGGGCTGAAATGTCACAATCCTGTGACATTTCAACTTTCTCTTCTATTTTCTCAGGAGACGCACAGAAAACGTAGAACCTTTTCCCGGCTCAGAAGCCACCACAATATATCCGCCCTGAAGTGAAATGATCTCACGGGCAAGATACAATCCGATCCCGATTCCCTCCGCATCGTGTACCGTATCCTCCCGGTAAAAGCGTTTAAAAATCGTTCCTTGATGTTCCTCGGAAATTCCAATTCCATTATCTGTAATGTCGATCTTTACATACATTTCCCAGCATTCCACCGATACCCGGATGTTTCCCCCCGCCGGTGTGTACTTTACCGCATTGTCTAAAATATTAAATAAGGCTTCTGTCGTCCACTTTCGGTCATGGGAAACCAGCAGTCGCTCCGGGCAGTCCACCTGCACATCAATCCTCTTTTTCTCTGCATTTAAGAAAATCCCACCTAAAGCCGCCGCCAATGTCTCATAGATCGACTGTTCTTTCTGTTCCAGAGAAATCACACCCGTTTCCAACCGGGAGGTTTTGATCATTGCCTGCATCAGAAAATCCAGCTTATCCAACTGACTGCTCTGCGCTGTTAAAAATTCCTGCTGTTTCTGTGCCGGAACCTCCTGCTCCAACAGCGTATTGTTGATCATTTTCAGATTTGCAATGGGCGTCTTTACCTGATGGGAAATATCGGAAATCAGCTCCTGCAAATCTTCCCGTTCTTTTGCGATGTGATTCCGGTTCTCCTGCATAACTTCATATAATCGCTTCAGACGATAATGAATTTTATAAAACAGCCCCTCCTCCTGCTGTCTCTCTTCCGGCAGTTCCTCTTTCCCGGACATCATCCCGTCCAGCAGTTCGCAAAGCTGATCTGAAAACAAGACCAGTTTTTTCCGGATACTCCATACAAAGAACACGCCGCATCCAAACACAAACACGCCAAACCCCAGTACACACAAGGCAGCCGTTACATTTCGGGTGATCCATAGTACCAATATGCTGCTCCCGATGGCTGCCATCCCGAACACCAGTCCTAAGAAGAGGCAGATATGATTGATGGAAAGATACGTTTTTTGTCTCACTTCTGCACACCTCCCACCCACATATATCCCATGCCATAAACGGTTTTGATATACTGCTGTCCGTTGGTCTCAATCTTGTTTCTCACTCTGCTGACCGCTACCGTCAGCGCATGCTCATCCACAAAGTTCTCGTCAATATCCCACAGCCTTTCCAATAACATCTGCCGGGTTAATACATTTTGTGGATTCTTCGTAAAGATTTTAAGCAGACGGTATTCCAGCGGAGTAAATACCAATGCGTTCCCCGCCAGTGAAGCGGTCATTTCTTTAAAATCTATAAACAGTGTTCCGTCCTTATATTGATCTTCTTCCGACTGCTTGGCAATGCGGCTTAACAATGCCGCCAGCTTCTTCTGAAACACACTCATGGGAAATGGTTTCGTTACATAATCATCGGCTCCCAGTTCATAGCCTTTTAACATATCGCTTTCCATATCATTTGCGGTCAGAAAAATCACCGCAGTCTCCGGACAGCGCTCCTTTGCCTCCTTGCAGAAATCAAATCCATTCCCGTCCGGCAGGTTCACATCCAGTACGATCAATTCATATTTCTGTTTCTCAATATAATGTTCTGCCTCCTTCTTACAGAGCGCAGAATCCACCTTGTAACCGGCGGCGTTTAAGTTGTAACATAACGTATTATTTAATAAATGGTCATCTTCGACTACTAAAATATGCATGGTATCACATCCTTTTTCTTTTTAGAGTATCACCCAAATGTCACAGAAACCTCACGAAATAAAATTTTTTCTGGTTTTTATCAGCAAGCTTTATACTTTACAAAAAAAGCGCTGAAACCTTGCTTTCACTAGGTTTCAACGCTTTTTAGTTACTGCCGGCAGCGGGACTTGAACCCGCACGTGGTTGCCCACAACAGATTTTGAGTCTGCCTCGTCTGCCATTCCGACACGCCGGCATATGCTTTCTTCAACGTCATTTATCTTATCATAGGTTTCGGAGAATTGCAAGCATTTTTCTAAAAAAAGCTACAATTCCCCGAATTTCTTTTTACAGCTTCAGTTTTTTATAAAAATCTGTAGAATCAAAGGTTGCAAAATAATCCTTTGGCGTCTCTGCTCTTCGGATAAGCTTTGTGCTTCCATCTTCTTTTAGCAGGATTTCCGCTGATTTCAGTTTTCCATTATAATTGTATCCCATAGAAAATCCATGAGCCCCTGTATCGTGAATCACCAGCAAATCTCCTTTTTCGATTTCCGGAAGCATACGGTCCACTGCAAATTTATCATTGTTTTCGCAAAGAGAACCGGTCACATCATACTTATGGTCGCATGGCTGGTTTTCTTTTCCCATAACCGTAATGTGGTGATATGCCCCATACATAGCCGGACGCATAAGGTTCACCGCACAGGCGTCCACTCCAATATATTCCTTATGGGTGTGTTTTTCATGAATGGCTTTGGTTACCAGACAGCCATAGGGACCCATCATAAATCTTCCCAGCTCTGTGTAAATGGCAACCTCTCCCATTCCCGCAGGAACCAGGATTTCTTCGTAGGCCTCTTTAACCCCCTGTCCAATAGCGCGGATATCATTTGGCTCCTGATCCGGTGTATAAGGAATACCTACACCGCCTGACAGGTTAATAAAGCTTACATGGGCTCCGGTTTCCTTCTCCAGTCTTACTGCCAGTTCAAATAATTTCTTTGCCAGCATTGGATAATACTGATTGGTTACCGTATTACTTGCCAGAAATGCGTGGATTCCAAACTCTTCCGCTCCTTTTTCTTTCAAAATACGAAAGGCTTCAAAAAGCTGCTCTTCTGTCATACCATATTTGGCGTCTCCTGGATTGTCCATGATTCCGTTACATACTTCAAACACGCCCCCTGGATTGTATCGGCAACTGATTTTCTTTGGAATCGTTCCAATAGCGTCCTCTAAAAATGCAATGTGTGTAATGTCATCCAGATTAATAATTGCTCCCAGCTTATGGGCATACTGAAAATCTTCCTTTGGGGTGTCATTAGAAGAAAACATAATGTCCTCTCCTGTGCAGCCAATGGCCTCTGATAACATCAGCTCTGTATAGGAAGAACAATCGCAGCCACAGCCATATTCCCTTAAAATATCAATTAAATAAGGATTTGGCGTAGCCTTTACCGCAAAATATTCTTTAAAGCCTTTATTCCAGGAAAACGCTTCTTTCATGGCTTTTGCATTTTCACGAATTCCTTTTTCGTCATATAAATGAAAAGGAGTGGGATATTCTTTTACGATTTCTTCCAACTGCTCCTTGGTAACAAATGGTTTCTTTTCCATGGTATTCTCCTTTGTCAGTCCTTCTAGTTTTGATTTTGGAAAACCGCTTCTTTTCTTTTAGTTAATAAACCTCCAGCACCTGGAGCATATTGGTTACTACACCTTCTGCTTTTGTCACATTGGTAGCCGGGTCTCCCGCTGTTACCACAATGGTTTCTCCTTTTTTGACCAGATGCTTTCTCTTAATGGTTTCCACTGCATTTAAAATAATGTTTTCTGTGGTATCCTTCTGATAGCCTTTCAGTGGTGTTACGCCCCAATATAACTGCATTTTGTGAATCACCGCTTCGCTTGGTGAAACCGCGTAAATTGGCATGGCGGGACGGAAGCTGGAAATCATGCGGGCGGTTCTTCCTGCCACCGTTGGTGTGAGGATGCAGGCTGCCTCCAGATTTCTTGCAGTACGCACCGATGCAATTCCAATAGCGCAGGAAACCTTTTTCTCTTTCGCCATGGTTCTGTGCTGGATATATTTGTCATATTCCACATGCTGCTCTGTGTTTTCTGCAATTTCGCTCATCATCTTCAGGGCTTCCACCGGATATTTGCCGGCTGCGGTTTCCCCTGAAAGCATAATTGCGTCAGAACCGTCATAAATGGCATTGGCAACGTCTGCCACCTCTGCTCTGGTAGGACGGGGATTTCTCATCATGGAATCCAGCATCTGGGTAGCTGTAATAACGGGGGTATAATTTGCATTACATTTCTTGATAATCATTTTCTGAATATGTGGAACCTCCTGAGCCGGAATTTCCACACCCAAATCTCCCCTGGCTACCATGATACCATCTGCTTCTGCAATAATATCATCAATGTTCTCCACACCTTCTGCATTTTCAATCTTTGCAATAATTTCAATATACTCTGCATGGTGCTCTGCCAGAATCTGGCGAATCTCACGAATGGCCGCTGCATTTCGTACAAAAGAAGCTGCAATAAAATCAATCTCCTGCTGGATACCAAACACAATATCTTCTCTGTCCTTCTGGGTGATTGCCGGAAGTTTTACTTTTACATTGGGAACATTTACACCTTTACGTTCTCCAAGCTCTCCACCATTTACAACCAGGCAGAGAATCATACCCTCCTGAACATCCTTGACTTCCAGACCAATCAGACCGTCATCAATGAGGATCTTATTTCCCTTTACCACATCTTCTGCCAGCCCTGCATAAGTAATGGAGCAGCCTTTTTCATTTCCCACTCTTTCTTCTGTGTAGAGAACAAATTCTTCTCCTTCCTTTAAAACCACTTTTTTATGGTCTTCCAGCAGTCCGGTACGGATTTCCGGTCCCTTTGTATCTAACAAAATTGCCACTGGTTTATCCTGCTCTTCTCTTACCTGTTTTAAAAGGTTCATACGATTGCGCTGTTCTTCATAATCTCCATGAGAGAAGTTAAAACGTGCTACATTCATTCCGTTTTTCACCAGCGCTTCCATAATTGGTTTTTTGTCTGTATTTGGTCCCATGGTGCAAACAATTTTGGTTCTACGCATTTTTTCTTTTCCTCCAGCTTGTTTTTGTAGTGTATCCTGCATTATTTTATATGTTGATGTGTAAACAGATGATCCTGGCAATATTCATAGTTTCCGTTACATTTGGAACAGAATCTGAATTCCAGGTCATCTCCGTCCTTTTCTGTTCTTCCACACACAGCGCATTTATGCTTTGTCACGCCCTTTGCCATGCTTGGATGAACAGCCTTTTGAAACTGCTGCCTTCTGTGGATTTCCTTTGGAGAAATTCTTCTGTAATTTCTGGTTGTCAGGAAGTAAATAATAAAGTTCAATAAGGAAGCAATGATTACAGTACGAAGTCCCCAGTCTCCCTTCACCATATCATACAGCAGATACGCAATATCCAGGTATGCCAGGTACTTCATTTTCATAGGTATAATCATCATAAACAAAACTTCCATATCCGGATAATTCATGGCAAAAGCCAGGAAAATGGACAGGTTGATGTAATAGGTTGAAAATGCCGGCATGTAATATACGGAAATATCTCCCATAATAAAATACAGTAAAAATGCGCCGATAATGGTACACAAGATACCGCCCAGCACATACACATTATACCGGAATGCTCCCCAGGTTCTCTCCAGTGTGGTTCCCAGTGAATAGTAGAACATCAGCATAATCAGAACAAAGAAAATATTATCACTGCCCGGCGGAATGAGAAGCCAGGACACCAGTCTCCAAATCTGCCCTTCATGAAAGATATGATAAGGGCTCATGTATAAATAAGAAATCAGCGGCACTTCAAACAATGCCTGCATATATTGGAGGGCGTATCCAATGATATAACACAAAATCATATATTTCGTAAGATTATGAATTGCATAACGCCCGAACTTTCGTTCCATTTTGTTTAAAAAATTCATATGGTCTCCTCAATTCTTTTCTTAAAATAAATTCTTTTTGGAGAAGATAAATGCCACAATCAGGCTTAACAGAAGTGAAAGCACAATGACAATAGCAAAACCATAGGGACTCCTTGAAAAAGGCATTCCACCGGCGTTCACATTCATTCCGTAAGCGCTGAAAATCATAGTTGGTATGGACATAACAATGGTCACCGTTGCCAGAAACTTCATCACAATATTCAGATTATTGGAAACAATTGATGCAAAAGCCTCTGTCATACCACTTAAAATGCCGCTATAGATATTGGCCATTTCAATGGCCTGTTTGTTTTCGATAATAACATCTTCCAATAAATCTGTGTCATCTGGATATTGTTTAATCCGTTCCACCTTCAGCAGCTTTTCCAGTACAATTTCATTAGAACGCAAAGAGGTGGTGAAATAAACCAGGGATTTCTCCAGTTCTAAAAGCTCTATGAGCTCCTTATTTTTGGTAGACTGCTGGAGTTTTTCCTCTACCTCTTCGCTTTTCTTATCTATGATACGCAGATAATGCAGAAACATGCTTGCATTTTTATAAAGAATCTGCAGGATAAATCTGGTTTTCATGTAAGTGTAAAAATTCCGTACTCTTCCATCCATAAATCGTCCAAGCACAGAAGTATCTTCCAGGCAAACGGTAATGATAATGTCTTCTGTAACAATAATTGACAGAGGAATGGTTCCATACCAGTCTTTTTCTCCCCGTTCCTCCAGAACCGGTGTGTCCACGATAATCAGGGTGTAGTCATCCTCCACCTCAATACGGGAACGCTCCTCCTCATCCAGAGGTGCTCTCAAGTCATCAATCTCAATGTGGTATTGTCTGGCAACTTCAAAAATCTCCGTTGCAGTAGGATCTGTAAGCGCCAGCCAGCAGCCTTCACTGGCTTCATCCACCTGATGAATCTTTCCATCCACTGTCTTGAATATTCTAATCATGGTTTCTCCCTTCACTTCCCGCCACAGGCAGAAAACCGGGAGTTTGGACCTGTCAGCAGGAATACTATTCTATTTTCTTCTGAATTTCTTTCTGTTTCCCAGGACAAGGCCCGCTTTCCATAAATTTGCACTTCCTTTTTTCTAAAAAATTCTTCTTTACCCTTCACACTTTGAAAAAATAATACTGTTGGGGGTTTCCACATGCATGGGTTTCCCCTTCATAACCAGCAGCTTCTTCTCATAGTCAATGGTAAAGGTGGTAATGGAATTGGATTCGTGATTTACCACTGCCAGATGTTTTCCGTCAGGGAATACGTCCAAATCCTTTGGATAGCTGCCGCTGATAGGCAGAATAAACTGCTTCTCCAAAAGTCCGGTGTTTTCATCCCTTTTATACATTGCCACCGTATCTTCTCCGGCAGTTGAACAAAAGACATACCTTCCATCCGGTGACAGGCACATACCGGACGTAGCGTCATGCTCCTGGTCTCTTTTGGAAGCCAGGGTTGTCTCTGTCTGCAGCAGTTCAAACACCGGATTCTTACCGGAACAGTCATAACGGAACACCTGAATGGTGTTGTTTAACTCAAAGTTTAAATATGCATATTTTCCATCCGGACTGAATTTAATCAGTCTTGGTCCGGATTCTCTCTGACATCTTAAAATATCTACCAGCTCCAGACGATTGGTTCTGGCGTTGACCCGATAAATTTTCATCTGGTCAATCCCATTGTCTACCGCACACAAATATTTATTATCCGGAGTTGGACGTACACAGCTTACATGGGGACGGAAGTTCCGTTCTGCCACACTGCCAAGTCCTCTGTGGAATACACCGTCTACAACGCTTCCAAGACGTCCGTCCTGATGGGTGTGTACTACCGTTACTTTTCCATCATGATAGCCTGCAACGTAGAGATATTTTCCTTCTTCGTCTGTAGACAGATGGCAGCCCCGCATACCGTCAATGTCTACTTTGTTGATAAAGGTCAGATCCCCATCCGGAGCAATAGCAAACACCGCTACCCCTTCATCTGCAATGGAGTACAGGTATTTCCCGTTTAAGGAACGCGCCAGATGAGAGGAGTTGTTTACAGGAACTACCTTTCGCTCAGTCAGTGTTCCCTCTTCTACATTGACATCATATAAATGGATTCCGATACTGCTTCCATGGGTATACGTTCCCACATATGCAACATACTTTTCTTTCATTTATGCAATACCCTCCTGTTGTTTATTGTTTCCGATACCTAGGGACATTCTACCACAAACTTTTTTTTTATACAATGGACTTTCTGCTGATTTCCTATATTATACCCAGATTTTACTTATTGTATATTGACATGATTTTCTGCTTTAGTATAATGGTTTTATTACGGAAAGGAGAAGCACATGGAAGAGAAAAAAATCATAGAATTTCGCAATATTGTGAAAAGTTTTGATGGCCAGGTTATTCTCAAGGGAATTAACCTGGATATTTATGAGAACGAATTTGTTACCCTGTTAGGTCCCAGCGGCTGCGGCAAAACCACCCTGCTGCGTATTCTGGGGGGTTTTCTTCAGGCTGATGAAGGTGATGTTATTTTTGACGGTGAAGAAATCAATCAGAAACCGCCTTATGAGCGGGAATTAAATACTGTATTCCAGAAATATGCCCTGTTCCCTCACCTGAATGTATATGAAAATATTGCCTTTGGGCTGAAAATCAAAAAAATGAGCAAGGATGTAATTGACCAGAAGGTTATGAAAATGTTAAAGCTCATTGGTCTGGAGGGATATGAAAACAAAAATACCACCCTGCTTTCCGGTGGACAGCAGCAGCGTGTTGCCATTGCCAGAGCTCTGGTAAATGAACCCAAGGTTCTGCTCTTAGACGAACCCCTGGCTGCCCTTGACCTGAAACTGAGAAAGGAAATGCAGTATGAATTAAAGCGGATTCAGCAGGAGGTTGGCATCACCTTTATTTTCGTTACGCATGACCAGGAGGAAGCCCTTACCATGTCTGATAAAATCGTGGTACTGAAAAACGGTGAGATTCAGCAGGTAGGAACTCCGCAGGAAATCTACAATGAACCTGCCAACCGGTTTGTCGCTAATTTCATTGGGGAAAGCAACATTCTCCCCGGAGTGATGTTAGAGGATTACAAGGTACGGTTTGATGACATTACCTTTGACTGTGTGGATTTCGGCTTTAAAGAAAATGAACCGGTGGATGTGGTCATCCGTCCGGAGGATATTGATATTGTAGATGTAAAAGACGGAAAAATGACCGGTGAGGTGCTAAGCGTTCTGTTTAAGGGCGTTCACTATGAAATTATGGTAGAAACGGTTCCCGGAACCAGCGTTACGGTCAATATGCGTGTGATTCGGAATCATGACGTGGCCAGTGAGGACGGAACAGAAAAAATCAGCGCCAATGATTTCTATGTGGACATTGATGATGTGGAAGCTCTGGATGAGAAGGAAATCATCGCTCTTTCCAATGCCCAGGCATGGGATGTGGCCAGTGATGAATTTATTTCTGTTGCAAAAGTGGAATATGAAATCACCAACCAGGAAGGGGAATATCCGGTTACCTTCAGCACTGCAAAGGGTACCAGTATCCAGCGCACCATCTTTGTGGTGGACCAGCCTTTTGTAAAAAATGAAAAGGCAAATGAAGCTGTGATGGCATTTAACTTCTTTAAAACCGTAGATGAAATCCAGGAATCCCAGGCGCTGGATACAGAGCTGAAAACCTGGGCCAATGCCCAGGCATGGAAGCTAAGTGATGAAAATCAGAGTGTGGATTTAAGTGTGGATTATGATTTTGATGCTGAAGATGTAAAAGAAGGCGTTTACAAAATCACCTTCTGGACAACAGGACGGGAATTCAAAATCCATACCACAGACTATTCTGAGGAAGGACAGGAAGTCGGACTGACCTTTTTCCCGGAAGATATTCATGTTATGTCAAAGGTGGGATATTAAAATGAAGAAATTTTCGCAGCTTGCCCTGCCTTATATTATATGGGCAATCCTCATGCTGGTTCTCCCCATGGGACTCATTGCTGTCTATTCAGTGATGGAACAGGGAAACAGCATTGTCCCCTTTGCCTTTACGCTGGAGCATTACAAAAAGTTTTTTACCGACCCTGACTTTTTGCTGATTCTCTGGCGTTCTCTGCTGATTGCCCTGAAAACCACAGTTATCTGTCTGTTTCTGGGCTACCCGATTGCGTATTTTATTGCAAGAAGCAGAGAAAAGACCCAGAATCTTCTGATTTTGTGTATCACCATCCCTATGTGGATTAACATGCTGGTGCGTACTTATGCATGGATTGGTCTGTTAAGTGAAGGCGGACTGATTCAGCGCATATTAAGCCTTGTTGGACTTGGAAACACAGAGCTTCTCTATACGGAAGGCGCTGTGCTTCTTGGAATGGTTTATAACTTCCTTCCCTTTATGATTTTGCAGATACAGACTTCTCTTAGCAAAATGGATCACTCTCTTCTGGAAGCCAGCGCGGACCTGGGAGCAAATCCTGTCATGGCTTTTCTTAAAGTGACCCTGCCTCTGTCTCTGCCTGGTGTGATTAATGGCATTACCCTGGTATTTCTGCCTGCTGTGAGCTCTTTCTTTATCCCCAAGCTGCTGGGCGGCGGCCAGTATTTCCTCATTGGTAATATGATTGAAAACCAGTTTATCACTGTAGGAGAATGGAATTTCGGAAGCGCCATTTCCATGATTATGGCAATTATTATGATGCTCCTGATGATGGCAGTAAGAAAAGCTGAGACCAGAAATCAGGGCGGGAAGGAGGACTAGACTGTGAAAAAGAAAAAGCATCCCTTTGGGAAGGTACTTATGATTCTCACACTGGCCTTCTTCTACCTTCCTATTGTATATATGATTGTATTTTCCTTTAATGAAGGAAAATCTCTCACCCATTTTACCGGATTTTCCCTGCGCTGGTACGCCCATATGCTAGAATCCCAGGACATGATGTCCGCGCTTTCCACAACCTTTAGCGTAGCGATTCTTGCAACATTAATTTCTACTGTAGTGGGCACCATTGCTGCCATTGGACTGAGCAAGTCCAGAAAGATTGTGCGCCAGCTTATGGAACAGGTAAACAATCTGCCTATGATGAATCCGGAAATTGTAACAGCCATTGGTTTTATGCTCTTGTTTATTACCTTCCGTATTGAAAAGGGCTATGTAACCATGCTGCTAGCGCATATTGCCTTTTGTATTCCTTATGTCATGCTGTCTGTGATGCCGAAAATCCGCTCTCTGGACCCAAACCTGGCGGACGCGGCTATGGACCTTGGCTGTACCCCCTGGAAGGCGCTTACCAAGGTCATTGTGCCACAGATTACTCCCGGTATTATCTCCGGCTCTTTAATTGCCTTTACCATGTCTGTGGATGATTTTATTATCTCTTATTTTGTAACTGGCGGCGGCGTAAAGAATTTAAGCATTATGGTGTACACCATGAGCAAACGTGTTAATCCAAGTATCAATGCTATTTCCACCCTGGTGGTAGTAATTATCACCATTGCCCTGCTTCTCATTAATGTGGCCCCTGTACTGGCTGCAAAGCGCCGGCAAAAAGATACCATCAAAAAGAAAAATCATGTATTTTCCTTTTCCCTGGCTGCTGCTGCCCTGGTTCTTGTGGTGTGCTTCATCCGCTTTGCAGGTCAGAAGCAGGACCGCCCCTTTGAAGGACAGACCTTGCATATCTACAACTGGGGAGAATATACCGGCGAAAATATTGTTGCAGCCTTTGAAAAAGAAACCGGAGCCAAGGTGGTTATGGACAACTTTGATTCCAATGAACAGATGTATATCAAAGTGGCAAATGATGAGTCCTATGACCTGCTGGTGCCAAGCGATTACATGATTCAGCGTCTGATTCAGGAAGACCTTCTGCAAAAACTGGACCACTCCAGACTGGACTGTCTGGATCTGCTTTCCAGGGATGTAACCGGACTTCCCTATGACCCTGAAAACGAATATTCTGTCCCTTATTTCTGGGGAACCGTTGGGATTGTCTATGATAAAACAAAAGTGGATATCAAAGATTTAGAGGAGCAGGGATTTGGAATTTTCTTAAATGAAAAATACAAGGGCGATATTTACCTCTACGATTCAGAGCGCGACTCCTTTATGATGGCGCTGAAAAACCTGGGCTATTCCATGAATACGGAAAATGAAAAAGAAATTCAGGAGGCCTATGACTGGCTGGTTACCTGTGTAGAAACCATGGAACCGGAAATCGTAACCGACGAAATCATTGACAACATGGCGCAGGGACGAAAAGCTCTTGGTCTGATTTATTCCGGAGATGCTACCTATGTTATGAATGAAAATGAGAACATGGGATATTTCCTTCCAAAGGAAGGTACCAATCTCTGGTCTGACGCCATGGTCATTCCGAAAAATGCCAAAAATCCGGAGCTGGCTCATGCATATATTAATTTTGCCACTCAGTACGAAGGCGCTTATGATAACTCCAGTTATGTGGGTTATACATCTGCCAACCAGGAGGTTCTGGAGGATTTATATGGAGAAGGCGGCGAATATGAAGGAATCAACGCCTATATCCCAAGAACAGACAACGAATTAGATGAAGTGTTTGAGTACAATGAAAAGCCAAAAAAAATCATGGGCGATTTGTGGAGCCGGGTAAAAATCGCGGCAAGCAATGCCAACTAAATCAAACAAAGCAAAGGAATGGTTATGAATCGTATCTTTGAATATACCATCTCTCCCACTGATGCACCTTGCACTGTGGGAGAATTTTTGAAACAAAAGGGGTATTCCCGCCAGATTATCATTCATCTGAAAAAAACAGAACATGGAATTCTGAGAAATGGTGTCTGGGCCTATGTAAGAACCCAGCTTTTCCCCGGAGATTCTCTTAAAATAGCACTTGTAGAGGAAGGGGCATCAGAAAACATTCTTCCGGTTCCCATAGAGCCGGAAATCGTCTACGAAGATGAGGATTTCGTTGTTGTGAACAAGCCCTTTGATATGCCGGTGCATCCCTCCATCCATAATTATGATAATACCCTGGCAAATGCCATGGCCTATTATTATCAGCAACAGGAGGAAACCTTTATTTTCCGCTGCATCAACCGCCTGGACCGAGATACCACCGGACTTCTGATTCTGGCAAAAAATGCTCTGAGCGCATCCCTTCTCTCTACAGCCATGAAAAATCGCCAGATTCACAGAACTTACCAGGCTGTGGTATCCAGGATTCCTACGCCACTTGCAGGAACCATTGACGCTCCCATTGCCAGAAAGGAAGCTTCTGCCATAGAACGCTGTGTGGATTTTGAAAAAGGAGAACGGGCAGTCACCCATTATAAAGTCTTAAAGACCAAAGGGTCTCTGGCTCTGGTGGAGCTTTCTCTGGAAACAGGACGTACTCATCAAATACGTGTTCACATGGATTATATTGGCTGTCCCCTGTTAGGAGATTATCTCTACCATCCCGATTTTTCTCATATTAACCGGGTAGCGCTGCACTCCTATGCCCTCTCCTTTTCTCATCCTATCACGCAAAAGCCTATGGAATTTCATATGCCCCTTCCAAAAGATATGGCAGGACTGTTCTCCTAAAAGAGAACCTCCTGCCATAAAATTTCTCATTCCATTTCCTTTGCTGTGTCTGATTCGATTTTCCCATCCATAATCCGCACCACACGTTTTGCCTGCTCTGCAATTCCATTATCATGGGTAATGAGAATCACTGTTCTGCCGCCTTCATGGAGTTCTTTTAAAATATCCAGGATTTCCCTGCTGGAAGCTGTATCCAGATTTCCTGTAGGCTCATCTGCCAGAATCACCGGCGGCTTTGCAGCGATTGCCCTTGCTATGGCTACCCTCTGCTGCTGTCCTCCTGACATTTCCGCAGGCTTATGTTCCATGCGGTGTCCAAGTCCCACCATTTCCAGGGCTTCTTTTGCCAGCTCCCGCCTTGTTTTCTTATCAATTCCACGATAAATCAGCGGCAATTCCACATTTTCTATTGCTGTGAGATTGGCAATCAGATTAAATCCCTGAAAAATAAATCCTATCTCTTTGTTCCGGACTGTGGATAACTGGCTGTCTGTCATGGTAGATACATCCGTTCCATTCAGGAAATATTTACCTGAGGTGGGAATATCCAGACACCCCAGCATATTCATAAACGTAGACTTTCCAGAACCGGACTGGCCGATAATCGCCACAAACTCCCCACGATTGATTTCCAGATTAATGTGGTCTAATGCGCGAACCTCATTTTCACCGGGATTATAAATTTTGCATAAATCTACTACTTTAATCAGGTGTTCCATACCCTCTTCCTTTCTTCTCTGCAACAGGGATGCAGGACTTGCGCCTTACTTTCCCTGCATCGCCTGACGGTTTTTCAAAGCTCCCATAAAATAAAGAACCGGAAAAATCAATGCAACTATGCCTGAAAGCAGAGCTGAACTCCAAACCTTTGAAATCGCCCCTGCAATCACAGTGTTAAAAAGCACAAAAATCATCAAGAGAATCCCACATGCAAAGCAAATCTGGGATTTTTCAATTTTATTACAGTTACGCACCCCGAAAATCCCTGCAACCAGATATAAAATCCCCTGGATAGAAGAAGTGGCAGCGCTTAGCTGGGCTTTTTGTACAGTAAGCCCCATCTCCTGAAAAATAGCCGCTGTATTTGGCGCAAGCTCCTCTTTGGGAATGCTGAGCATGCTCACCAATGCAGAGCTGTAAACTGACTGGAGGATGCAAAACACACCTCCGATAATCAAAAAAATTCCGGTGACTTTTAACAGCCCCTTTCCAGGCGCCCTTTGTTCCATAATCAAAGCCCTCTCTTTTTATTTTTTACAGTGCCCGTATTCTCGGTACTTCATCTACATGAAGATATCTGCTCAAGGCTTTGATAATAATATCATGATTCAGGAAATGACTCTGGTTGGTGACCATAATCACACCTATAACTCCTACCTCTTCCACACGAATGGGGAAGCCTCCGCCCAGACAGGAATATTCCTTTTCATCCAGGCCGATTTCTTCCATGCTCTCACCATTTCGTTTTAATTCGCTGTACAGCAGCATGGTACTTTTTTCCATGCGGCGCACTGCGGCAAACATCTTATCCATCCAGACCGCATTATTTAAGGTAGTACCGTTTCCTGCATATTTAAATACGGTATAACCATTATTCAAACGGATTTCCACTGCGGTATCCACATCCAGTCTTTTGGATTCTGCTACCAGCAGCGTTCCAAGCGCCCATGCGTCCTCATTGGTAAAATGATTAAACTGCAGAATCTCCTCTTGCATCGCCAAAACAGAAATAATCTCTTCTACTGTCATAACAGACACCTCCTGTCTCTTACCGGATTCTGTCCGGAAAACCAACTTTACGCTGTACCTTTCTCAAGGTTTTATTTGCAAAATACTGAGCTTTTTCAGCATTTTCCTTAATAATGGAATCCAGATATGCCTTATCCTTTTCCAGTCTTGCCACTTCATCCTGAAGAGGTTTCAGAACGCTTACCACTGCTTCGCCAACACCCATTTTCAGTTCTCCATAGCCCTTACCTTCAAATTCTCTTACTGCCTCTTCCGGTGTTTTTCCTGTGCAGGCACAGTAAATATCCAGCAGGTTCTTAATTCCCGGCTGCTCTGGTCTGTATGCAATACATGCTTCAGAGTCTGTCACTGCACGTTTGCACTTTCTCATAATAGTATCCGGGTCATCCATAAGATAAATACTGCCATTTGGATTTTCATCCGATTTTGACATCTTCTTGGAAGGCTCCTGGAGACTCATGATTTTGGCACCGATTTTGCCAATATAGGCTTCCGGTACAGTAAACACATCTCCATAAATATTATTAAACCGGATAGCAAGGTCGCGGGTCAGCTCCAGATGCTGCATCTGGTCAATTCCCACCGGCACTACATCTGCCTGGTACAGTAAAATATCTGCTGCCATCAATACAGGATAGGTAAAAAGACCGGCATTGATGTTATCTGCATGTTTCGCTGATTTATCCTTAAACTGGGTCATGCGGTTTAATTCACCCATGTAAGTAAAGCAGTTTAAAATCCATGCCAGCTCTGCATGTCCTGATACATGGGACTGATAATAAATACAATTTTTCTCAGGATCCAATCCTGCCGCAATGTACAAAGTCAGAAGAGCTCTGGCTCTCTTTCTCAGGGTTGCAGGGTCCTGGCGTACTGTAATCGAATGCATGTCCACCACACTATAAAAGCATTCATATTCATCACTTAAGGTTACCCAGTTTTTCAGCGCTCCCAGATAATTTCCCAAAGTCAGGTTTCCGGTTGCCTGCATACCACTGAATAAAACTTTCTTATCATTTATCATATTTCTGTCCTCCAACTACCATTTCGCTTGTTCTCTATTTTAGCACGTTTTTTTCCAGGCTTCAACCTCTGTGTCACTTCTCACTGATAATCAAAAACATAGGCGTAGACCGGTAATTTGCCTTCTCTTCCTGACTCCAGACTTCCTTCCAGACATTTTCCTCTACTTCGTTTTTCTCATATCCCAAAGCCTTTAGAGTTTCCAAGTCCCATTTCGGTCTGGCAATCCGGCTTAAAGGTACTTCTCTTGCAATTTCCTCCATGGAATCAATATCTGTACAAGTGTAATGATCCTCCATCTGGAGGTTTTCCACCTGCTTCCTGTCCTCTTCATATTCTTTTCTCTTTTCCTTATCAAAAAGATGATGATACCAGTTGGCGTCATAATTGAGCATTTTCCCTCCTGGTTTCAATACCCTCATCCATTCCTCATAGGCTTTTTCTGGCTTCTCCAGATTCCAGGTAAGATTTCTGGATACCACAGCATCAAAAGTCCCATCCTTAAAATCCAGCTTCTGGGCATCCATCTGTTTCCAGGTAATCTGTTCTGCCAGTTCTCCTGCATTTTTCCTGGCTTCTCTTAACATTTCTTCTGTATAATCCACTGCTGTCACCTGATATCCTGCTTCTGCTAAAAGAATAGCAAAAAATCCCGGACCAGTTCCCACATCCAAAACTTTTATCTTTTCCGGTTCCCCTTTTGGAAGATGCTTTTTCAAATTTTCTGTCCATTTCTGTTTCTGATCAGTAGCCAGTTCCCCTTGGTTCACCTGGGAATATCCCTCTGCCCTTCCGGTCCAGTATGCTTCGATTTTATCTATTAATTCCATGAGTATACCTCTTTTCTATTTGGTAATATTACCAAGAATCTTCTGGAAGTATAACATGTTTTTTCTTTTTTTCATACCCTTCCAAGTAAAGAATCTGATTTTATCTTTTTTATTACAACGCTATGCAATATAGGATTCCCCTGTCCATTAATTGTTTGAATCTTTCCTGAATCAGTAAGATACTCTTGTTTTAAATTTCAAGAGTTTCATAGACGGAGCTGTCGCACCAAACAATATTTTGTACAACAGCGCCCAGATATGTTCTGGCAGTACAAAAGCACCACCGACTTGATTTTTATTTTTCTTTATCTTGTAGGTACTTCTCCATCTTCTCCTCAAAAACCTGTAAAGAAGCTGCTCTGGCAGCCAGTTTGTGCAGCGCCTTTAAGTCTTCCAGTTCTTCCAGCCGTTCAATCCTCTCCCGAATCTTTTCCGAAACTTCTCCCAAATCTTCCAGAAGTTCTAAAACTGCTTCCCTGGTTGCTTCGATTCGCCCCTCGATTCTACCTTCCTGTCTCCCCTCCAGTCTTCCTTCCTGCTTTTCTTCCCGCAACATTTCTTCAAAAATCATATAGCGCTCTCCCATCTCGCGGTCTGTTTTGATATTGTGAATGGTCTCCTGGAACTGTTTCACCAG